>DFHU01000068.1 GCA_002373045.1 Pseudoselenomonas ruminantium
CTGTAGGGAGCGACTGCCTGAACGAAGTGAAGGCCGGCCCCGGTAAGAAAATGCTAAGAAAACACGCTGAAAGAAGCGCCGTTGGCCTGCCCGGCGCAGGTAACTGGACAGCTCGTCTTTACGAGGGGGTCGTTTAGCGGAAAACAGAAAAATTACTCCCCGTTCACCCCGAACAACGCATGGACGGGATACCTTCAGCACAAACTGCCCGATAAACTGCAATTTATCTTTGTGGATAAAGTAGAATAGCGTTTTTGCATTCTTTTTCTGTGGCATGGTTTCAAATTGAGTTGGAATTCATGCCCAATTTTGTAACAATGTATCAGAGTTCTGACAATCTACTGCCTGCCTGGACAGAGTTTGATACAATAAGAATCAAGAAGGAGTGTGACGAAATTGAATTATCTGGCTTATGATGTGGGCGGCAGTAGTGTGAAGTATGCTTTGGTCGATGCAAGTGGAAATTTGCAGGAAAAGGGAAGCTTTGCGACGCCGGCAACTTTGGAACAGTTCTATCAGGAAGTTGTGCAGGTACGGCAGCAGCTGAGCAAGGGCAGGGAAATCTGTGGGGCTGGTTTCAGCATGCCGGGAGCGGTCAATAATCAGACGGGGATTATCGGCGGCAGCAGCGCCTTGGACTACATCCATGAATTCCCCATCCGGCAGGCGTTGTCGGAGCGGCTGGGCATGATGGTCACGATTGAAAATGATGCCAACTGTGCGGCTTTGGGCGAAGCATGGACAGGCGCTGGTCGTGCGTATCGGAACCTGGCGTATTTCGTGATTGGTACGGGCGTTGGTGGCGCTTTGGTGCATGATGGGAAAATCATCCATGGCCCGCATCAGCATGGTGGTGAATTTGGCTATATGGTCATGAACGATGATTACGATATTCTGAGTGAGGTGGGCTCTACGGGCGGTCTTTGCCGCCAGTTGGCCAAAATCCGTAACGTGCCGGTGGATACCTATGATGGCCGCAAGGTTTTTGCGCTCAAAGAGCAGGGCGATGCCGATGCAGCCCGCTTGATTGATCAGATGTATGAATATCTGGCTAGGGCTGCCTATATCATCCAGTATACCTTTGATCCCGAAGCCATTCTCTTTGGCGGTGCCATCAGCTCTCGACCGGACTTCATCCCGACCATAAATGAGCACTTGCAGAAAATCCTCATGAGCGTAGGCGTGGCTCATGTAAAGCCCAAGCTGCTGCCCTGCCAGCATGGCAATGATGCCAACCTGCTTGGAGCGGTGGCTAATCTGCGTGCTTTTTAATATTACAAATTATAATTGGAAAAAACTGTAATGTCGGCAGGATTTTGTTGCTTGATTCGCGAAATAATGTTTGTTCATATTGTTTACAACTACAAGGAGGGTATACGAATGGATTTTATTGAATTGGCGAAAAAGCGTTATTCCTGCAAGAAATTCCAGCCGGACAAGGCCGTGGAGCAGGAGAAATTGGATAGGATTTTGCTGGCCGGCCAGCTGGCGCCTACCGCTAAGAACAGCCAGCCGCAGCATGTCTATGTGTTGAAGTCTGAAGCAGCCCTGCAGCTTGTGGACGGGCTGACGCCTTGCCGTTATGGTGCGCCGGTGGTGCTGGCTGTAACCTATAACAAAACGCAGTGCTTCAATTATCCTGGCGATAAATACGATTCCGGCGCGGAAGATGCCACTATTGTGGCCACGCATATGATGCTGGCGGCCGCAGAGACGGGCTTGGACAGCTGCTGGCTGAATTATTTTGACCCCGATAAGGCAGCAGAGGCCTTGGAATTGCCTGCAGAGGAAACGCTTGTGATGCTTTTGGATGTGGGCTATGGTGCAGAGGGTGTACGTCCCTTGCCGAATCATGAAAAAACAAAACCGATGGAAGAATTGGTATCCTATCGCTAATCTTCATTTTGTTTTCATAGTCAATCATCATATTTTCATTTAACTTTGTTATACTTTGTCTTGTTCAAAGGTTTGCAAGTTTGCAAGACTGGAGGAAACAAGATAATGAATCAGATGAAGAAGATTAGCAAGAACATTACTAGCAATATGATGAACAAAATGCGTCTGCAGCAGGTTAAAGCTTCGCTGTCCAAAATCACTGCCGTAATGGTGGTGACTATGACGGTGCTCGCGCAGAGCCTGATTGCCGAAGCACAGGAGGCAGAGCCGGATATAACACGGGATATGCGGGCGCTGGAGCAAAATGGCGTTTACCTTACCGGCTTAAAACATCGCATCAAGGCTGAGGACAGCCTGATGCAGAAGATTTTGGCCGATGCGGTGAAGGATAATGTGAATCTGGGACAGGCCGCTGACGGTATCAGCGATGTTCTGCGCTATACCCTCGTCATCAAGGACGAGGACTACAGCCGCCGAGTGCCGCAGGCGATGAAGAAACTCACGGACAGCGGGTATGAAGTCCTGAAGTTCCACAATGCCTGGGGCGGTAAATTCTATCAGGGTATCAACGTGCAGCTGTTAAGCCCTACTGGCGTCAAGACGGAATTGCAGTTCCATACGCCGCAATCCTATGCGATTAAACAGGCATCTCATGGCGTATATGAAATCCGCAGAAATCCCGAATCTACGCCAGAGGAAGTGGCTGATGCTACGGTCAAGAGCATTGCTTACAACAAGCAGGTAAAAATGCCTGCAGGGGCTAAGGATATTGAATATAGTGGTATAAAGGAATAATGTTGGATAAGGACTGGTGTTGAGCTGGTCCTTTTTTGTTTGGTTATTTTTTGTGTTTGCGATATAATTAAGGAAATAGTTTGCGAAGGCGTTGGAGGCACAATGATAACAGTAAAAAATTTTGCGGCTGTACTAAAATATATGCAGTTTATTGAACGTGATGGTTTTTATGAAAAATATTTTCCGAATTATGATGATTCTCTTAAAGTGGATTGCAAGGACATTTTGACGGCGTATTTGGAAAAAATACAGGTTGACCGGCAGATTTACGGCGAATTTGTGACACGTCAGCGTAATTTCAACGCCTGGGATGACGTTCCGT
Organism: Pseudoselenomonas ruminantium; assembly: GCA_002373045.1. Lineage (GTDB taxonomy): Bacteria > Bacillota > Negativicutes > Selenomonadales > Selenomonadaceae > Selenomonas_A > Selenomonas_A ruminantium_J. The sequence continues at coordinate 3,014 of DFHU01000068.1, forward strand.
ATATAGATGCTTATACCAAAGCATTCTTATCATCGGCAGAATATAGTACCAAGGTTAAGCAAAAGGGCTATCAGGCCAAGAGCGAGGAGGAAAAGCTGGAATGGTGCAATGTCAGCTTTTATGAATTTGCCATTGCGAAAGAGGCGGAAAAACTCTTGTATTATTCGCTGGCCTATGGTCAGACTGCTCTTATCGTTACTGCCCCAAATGACAATAAGGGGCAGGAAAAGTTCTTGGGCTACGGCTGGAGCAATCGCAAGGGTCAGGAAGGTATACAAATCAAAAAACAAGGTGGGCTTTTGTATAATCCGCAGGACAGACAGGCAACGGACACCTTGGCGGCTCTGGTGCGAGCTTCCTTTGGCGTGGAAGAAGAACTGACAGGCGATTTAGGGGAATACTATCATTATATGCCCGTAACGGATATGCTGGATTTTAGCGGTGTGAATTTCAACAAGGCGATAAAGACCAACAAAGTACGTCATCAGGTGGTAAAAGAAGGCATGACTGCTTATAAGCTGGATGGCCGGGAATTTTCCGTCAGCATCGGCAACCGTGTGGTGGCGGCAGAGATTGAGGAAGATGGGGAGTACCCTGTATATAGTGCTAATGTCTTTGAGGAATTTGGCCGCATTAATAAGCAAAACTTAACCGATTTCAGCAAGCCCTCGGTTATTTGGGGCATTGATGGAGATTGGATGGTCAACTATCTGCCGGAAAATTATCCGTTCTACCCCACTGACCATTGCGGTGTAATCCGGGTGAATACGGATAAAATATTGCCGAAATATTTAGCTTTGGCCTTGCAGGTTGAGGGGGAGTATGAAAGATTCTCGCGTAGTAACCGGGCATCCACGGCAAGAATTAAGAACTTGACCGTACAAATCCCTAGCGTGGATGTGCAGAGAAAAGTGGTAAAGGAAATCGAAGCCGTTGATTCGCAGGTGACGAAGCTGGAGCAGGAGATAAGGCAATATGATGAGGATATAAAAGCACGGTTTATTGAGATGTTTGGCAATGATAAGTTTCCAATAGTTCATATAGAAGATGTGTGCTCTAATATTGTGGATTGTCCGCATACAACCCCTAAATATCAAGGTGAGCTTTTATATCCAGCAATAAGGACTACTGAAATCAAAGCAGGTTTCAATAGATTGGTCAACAATGAAATATGTTGCTAAAGACGAATATGATAATCGGATAAGCCGACTCAAACCTATTGCTGGTGATATAGTTTACGGGCGTGAGGGAACTTATGGTAATGCTGCAATATTGCCAGATGGCTATGATTTCTGCTTGGGGCAGCGTGTTATGTTGTTTAGAGCTGATTCTAAGAAATGTCTTCCAAGGTATTTGCTGCAAGCGCTAATTTCTGATGACGTAAAACGTCAAGCGGATAGTAAAAGCATGGGTGCCACTGTTGCGCATGTTAATGTGGCAGATGCGAAGCGATTTCTTATTGCTTTGCCGCCTATCAACCTTCAAAAACAATTTGCTGACTTCGTAGCCATTGCCGACAAATCGAAAAATACTGCTCAATCACAGATTTCCAAGCTAAATCAGGAAAAGGAAGCCGCAATTCAAAAATATTTTAAGTCCTAAAGTCATAGTTGTATTTCCATTGTTTCCTGCTGTATGATGGATTATAATATTGATAGAGAGAAAAACGGCTGGGAGGTGTGAAAATGCCCATCATATCAATGTTCTATGGTATCAAGGTATATATCTATGATGAAAGAGATGGTAAACACAATAAGCCGCACTTACATGCCTATTACGCAGATGATGAGATAGTGCTGGACTTAGAGGGAAATGTGATGGAGGGCAGTTTGCCACGCAAAAAGCAGGCTTTACTGATTGCTTGGACGATGCTTCATGAGGAAGAATTGAAGGCTAATTATGATTTGATGTTGGATGGACAGCTTCCTTTCCGCATTGAGCCGTTGAAATAATGGGGGTGTGCAGTATGATTAAACCTGTATCTGTAAAACCATTAGAAAACTATATGCTTGATGTAGTATTTTCCACGGGGGAACGTAAGCTTTTTGATGTTAAGCCGTATTTTTCCAAGAAATTTTATGAACCATTACAAGACAAGCAAGCATTCCAACAGGTTTATATTGGTGATTTTACCGTGGAGTGGGCTAATGGGCGGGACATTGCTCCGCATGAGCTATACGATAATGCCATATCCCGTTAAATGGTTCATAAAAAGAAAGCTGACGGGTCAATTTTGACCTGTCAGCTTTCTTTTTATGCGCTGATATGTTCTTTTTTCTCCCCCGGAATATCCCTTATTGCCTCGTCACCGTGCTGGCCGGTGCGGATACGGACGGCATCCTTTAGCTCAGTGACGAAAATCTTGCCGTCACCGAATTTGCCGGTGCGCAGGACGCTTTCACAGGTAGAGAGTACCGTGGGCACGGGGATTTCGGAAACCACGGTTTCTACTTTTATCTTGGGCACGAGTTTTACATCGTATTTCTTGCCGCGGTAAATTTCCTGATGGCCTTTGGACAGGCCGCAGCCGAAGACCTGACTTACGGTAATGCCCATGACGCCGATGCGGTTGAGGGCGCGCAAGAGGTCATCGAGTTTCGTGGAACGGGTGATGATTTCGATTTTGGTCAACATGGCAATCATCCTTTCTCAGCCATATTCATCTGCATGACGGTATTGGCCAGCATTTCGCTGGAAGTTTCAAAGGAGCCTAAGAGCGGGCTGGAGGTCAGCACACCGCGGGTATAGCCGCGCTCGCCGTGTTCGATGATGTCGAGCCCCGTGAGTTCTTCGGCTTCGTCGGCGCGGGTTTCCATAAAGCTGTGTACCAGCTGGTAGAGGACAAAGGAACCGCCGATAGCCAGCGCATAAGCCACGACAATGGAAATGAGCTGTGCGGTGAAGAGGTGCGTGTCGCCATAGAACAGGCCGTTAGCGCCAGCTGGATTGACTTCCGTGGTGGCCCAAAGCCCCGTGGCAATCGCGCCCCAGGTGCCGCCAATGCCATGCACGCCGAAAGCGTCAAGGGAATCATCATAGCCGAGTTTTTCCTTGAGAACGGCTACGGCAAAGTAGCAGATTACGCCGCCGATCAGACCGATGAGCACAGCGGGCATGGGCGTTACGAACCCTGCGGCAGGAGTGATGGCCACAAGACCAGCCACACAGCCGGATACTGCACCTAAAATGGTGGGTTTGCCATTGAACTTCCATTCCACGAGTACCCAGGAAACGGCGGCGGCAGCAGCTGCCGCCTGACTTACGATAAAGGCATTGGCAGCAAGGGCGTTGGCGCCCAAGGCACTGCCCGCATTAAAACCGAACCAGCCAAACCAAAGAAGCGTGGCACCTAAGACCGTCATGGGCAGATTATGCGGCAGCATGGCCGTATGCTGATAGCCATGACGCTTGCCCAAGAGCAGACAGATGGTCAGCCCTGAGACGCCGGAGAGGATATGGATAACAAGACCGCCGGCAAAGTCGAGGGCACCGAATTCGGCGAGGAAGCCGCCGCCCCATACCCAATGGGCCATGGGATTGTAGATGAAGATGGCCCACAAGAGGATAAATACGGTAAATGCGGCAAATTTCATGCGTTCAGCAAACGCACCGGTGATGAGCGCCGGCGTCAGCGCGGCAAACATGCACTGGAAAGCGACAAACGCCAGTTCGGGGATGGTACTGCCCTCCAGAACTTTTAACCCAATGCCTGTCAGACCGATTTTGTCGAGACTGCCGATAAAGCCGTTTACATCCGGGCCAAAGGCCATCGTGTAGCCGATAAGGATAAATTCAACCGAGATAAGCGCGAGGACAAAGAAACTCTGCATAATGGTGGTGAGTACATTCTTGCTCCGCACCATGCCGCCATAGAAGAAGGCAAGACCAGGTGTCATGATAAAGACCAAAGCGGCGCTGATGAGTACCCATGCGGTATCGCCAGTATCAATCATCATAATCAATCCTTTCCCTAACAACAAGAATAAGTCCTGCAAACAGGAAAGGCGCCCATAGCGCAGAATCTCCTGCACTACGGACGCCTTTGTCCAAAACGCTATGAACGCACAAATCCCCCATCACCCGGTACCTGGTGATGGGGGACAACGTTGTCCTGTTTGCTTATGAGGTCATTATAGCCATGGAGAACATTGTTGTCAAGACGTTTGATGTGTGTATACAAAATATTCTTTAACAGGGGGCTATGAGTTCTGTCCACTAAAGATTATATAAAATTTAAATATAAATTAAGAAGGGATTAAAAAGAATGTCTTTTTCGTAAATAAGAGGACTTAAAGCCTATTGAAACCACGATTTGATTAATTTATAATATCATCCTATAAAATATCTTTAATGAAACTTTATCTGATGATGGAGGCAGGAAAAAATCACATGGCATAGAGAAATACCGATATATGGAGCGAAAAACGGTGATTTATGTGGATGGTGCTTCGATTTTTACATAGAAATCGATATAAAGATAAAATTGAGAAGATTTATAGTTTTACATTAGCCTGATGTAAAACTATAATATATTACTTATAGGAATATTGGATATATTTTATCTGCTGGGGAAAGGATTGTAAAAATTGTTGAATGGTTTTAACGGGAAAAAACGTTCCCCCCTGGAAGCATCGGTCAAAAAATGCTTGCTGGGGGCTGTTTTTTTGGGGATTGGCTTATCTGCATCTACGGTTCAGGCAGCTGCAAGTGATACATGGATATACGATTCCATTACGCTGCTGGCTAAGGAAGGATATATGGATATGCCGGAAAAGCCGCTGTCTGCATATTCCAAAAAAGAACTTGGACAGATGGTCGCACAGGCATTATTGGAGTTTGAAAAGAATCGTACAGGCTCACTGGCTGATGAATATGGTCGTATATCACGTTTATTGGTAGTTGATGAAGTACAGCTGAAACTGGCCGAAGAACAGGAACGGGCAGCTGAATCACGGATTAAAAGTGCACGCAGCAAGGCGGCAAAAGATACCGAAATGTATGTGCGTCGCTCTATGCAGGGAAAAAATCGCCTGGAAGTCATGCAGCCGTTAAAAGAAAAAAGCAATGCTTCGCTGAACAGACTGGAGCAGGCATCCAGGGATTATGCCCAGGCGAAAAGCCGGGTCGAGCAGCGATCCAGGATGTTGGATTATGTCCGCAAAAGGAAGCAGGATTTACTGGCTGGTCTGAATGGTTCTGAAAATGGTTCAGCTGTTTCAGCAGGTAATGCCGGAATTTACGGAAATAGCGTCTCAGCCGGCGGGGCGACTTCTGTGGTACCCGCTTCGGTATTGGATACGGTTGGCCGCCTCAGGGCGGAGTTCCTGCCCGAGCTGGATGAGAATGGCAGTCTGGACAGTATGAATGCCCGTCAGCAATTGGAATCCAATATGCCTGTGGAAGATGTACCGGATCAGCGATTGAAGGTAGATGCGGAAGTGCGTTATGATGTGCGCTATTCCAGTGGTGCGGATAGTGGAGAGAACAGACAACGTGCTCGTGCCCGCTTGTACCCGGATTACAACATCGACAACAACTGGCATGCTATTGGTATGTTGGAGTGGGAAAAAGCATTTACCGGCAGCGGAGATGATAAAGATGGCAAGTTGAAGCTGGATCGTTATTATCTGAGTGGCAATGTTGGTATCGCACACATGGACTTGGGCGCTTTTGGCAGCACGATGGCAGAAGGCAATATCTATGACAGCAAATTTATGGGAGTGCGCGTCCAAGCTGGTGAGCCGGTTAAGTACACATTAGAATATGGCAAAGCGGCTAAGGATAAAATTGAGCAATCATATGACTTTACGATTTCCTATCAGGGTGCTGTTTATCGTGTAGAAGGAGGTTTTTATCACTTCAAGAGGAGGGATGAAAATAGCCAGGATATTTATATGGCTAATTATCATCATAACATAGGTCTGTTGGATGCAGGAGCTATGCTTTTGTATGGCAGGAATAAGGGGGACAGCGGTAAGACTGGTTATGTCTTTACATTAGGATATACGCCGCAAAACAGTTGGCAGCCATATACGTTTAGCAGCTGGCTAAAATATTATTATCAGCCATCCTCTACATATGTCAGCCACACCATGAATGCCATGGTTGATAATATGCGTTACGATAAGAATGATTCATTTAACAGGAATGGTGGATTTAAGGGTTGGGGAATTGGTATAAATTATAATCTGCCTGCAGCTTGGACATTAGGTTTGGAATTTTATCGCTTACAAGATCTTGAATGGGGGAGACGCAGCAATACCATTTGGTTTGCTGTGACGAAGTCTTTCCAAAATTATCATGAATAATTTTGCTGCTAAAAATGGGGAAACAACAGTTTGGGAAAGGATGATATTAGCATATTATGGGGGTATTTTGCGAGTTAAGCAATAAAAAAACAAAATTGGCCGTAGTTGGCTTAGGGTATGTGGGCTTGCCTTTAGCGGCAGCTTTTGCAGAAAAGTTTTCGGTTATTGGTTTTGACCTTAATACGGAAAAAATTGCTGCCTATAAACAAGGACGTGATATTACCGCAGAACTGGGAGACGAGGCGTTACAGGCAGCCAGTATCGATTTTACTGCTGACCCAAGGCGATTAGCCGAGGCTTCTTTTATGGTAATCGCGGTGCCGACACCGATAAATGGTGACAAGACACCCAACCTTGAACCTGTTAAGGGGGCTACGAAAATCGTAGCAAAGTATATAAAAAAGGAAACGATTGTGGTATATGAATCCACAGTTTATCCTGGTGTTACAGAAAATATCTGTCGACCGCTGCTGGAAAAAGTTTCCGGTTTAAAAAGCGGATGCGATTTTAAAATCGGTTATTCGCCGGAACGGATTAATCCGGGAGATAAAAAGCATCGTCTTAAGAGCATTACTAAGATTGTTTCCGGTGAGGATGCCGAAACACTTAAGGAAATTGCAGCTGTATATGGGGCGATAATTGATACGATATATGAGGTTTCTTCCATTAAGGTGGCCGAGGCTGCTAAATTGGTAGAAAATACGCAGCGGGATATCAATATTGCTTTTATGAATGAATTGGCGATAGTCTTTCATCAGATGGGGATTGATACAGCGGAAGTGATTGCGGCTATGGACACCAAGTGGAACGCCTTAAAATTTCGTCCCGGACTGGTGGGCGGGCATTGTATAGGTGTAGATCCCTATTATTTCATCTACCAAGCTGAAAATCTTGATCAATACTCCCAGCTGATTTCTGCCGGACGGCGTATAAATAATGATATGAGTAAATTTGTAGCTAATGAAATCGTGAAGGTTATGTTAAAGGCAGGTTTAGATGCGGCTCATGCTAAAATTTACTTGTTGGGGATGACGTTTAAAGAGAATTGTCCGGATACCAGGAATTCCCGTTCCGTGGATGTCTATCATCATTTACAGGAATATGGTCTGCAGGTATTTGCCACCGACCCGCTGGCCGATAAAGATGATTTTCGGCGGGAATATGGGATTGATTTGATTCCGGAAGAATCGATAAACAATGCGGACTGTCTTGTGCTTTTAGTGGCACATGGTTGTTATGCAAAAAAATCGTTGGCGGAATTGCGTCATTTTTATCGAACCGATAATAAAAATCCGTTGGTGCTCATTGATATTAAAAGCATATATGGGCGTAAAGCTGCTGAACAGGCGGGATATATATATTGGAGCTTATAAATGGGAGGGGTATATTCAGCGTGAATTTTAAGAAACTTGGACTCATTGTAGCGCTCTGTTTGGCAATGATAGTAGGGACGCTTATTGCAATTCGGGATCATGTCATCGAAAAAACAGAATTCATTCCCGATATAACGGATTTGACGCATAATTATCTGGCAGAGGATGAAATTCGTGAAGCCACGGAAAAAAGGCAGGCGGCGGATATAAAACCTGCTGAGGTGATTACAACTCTGCAGGATGGAACACCGCATGTGGCGCTGGTATTTGATGGTATGCCGGACAGGCCTTTGGCAGCGCGGCTGTTGGATGTCTTGGCAAAACATAAAGCGGATGCCGTTTTCTTCGTTGAGGGAGAGAATGTGGCTGATGAACCGGAAACCATGAAGCTGATTCGCAATGCAGGACAGGAAGTGGGTAATTACACTTATGTTGGCTTGGCTGCCATGGAAAAACGCCCTGTTGAGGAACAACTCCGGGAGTTATGCCGTACGCAAAAGGCGGTTACCATGCATGATCCGCTGAAGCCGACATTATTCAGAGCCCCGCGGACTATTTACAGTGACGATTTGTTAAAAAGTGTTCGTGCGGCAGGTTTGGAATATGCGGTTAAGGAAAACGTGCGTTTTCAGCCCGGAAATATTCATAATCAGATGGAAGCAGACAGCTATGCCGCGTCCATCGTAAATGGCAGTATTATTGCCATACCGGTGAATCATCCGGTAGAACAAAAGGCAGATGATCGTGTTGTTCGGGAAGAAAAACCGGCTGTGGATATGAAGCCAACGATAAGGGATGATAACTCAGCGGCAGTTCCGCCAGCTGCTGACCTGGCCACGGAACTGGATTTGCTGCTCACAGCATTGGAGGCAAAAGGCGTGCAGGCAGTATTTGTGAATCAGTTCCGCAAAATACATTATATTCCAGCAAACCTGCCGTTATTCAATAAGGATGAGCAAGGAGGCGCTAAATGATAACCGTAAAGGACAATCCCGTGAAAAATATGAATACCGATGCAGAGCCACAGGATGTTCTTCTGGAGGAAAAGCCTGATCGCCGTTTGCTGTCCTATGTTCCGGATGAGGATGGTTTGCGAAATAATCATGATCGTCGTGGAGCTTTTAGAGAAGATGAACATGGAATCATTGATTATAAGCTGTATCAGCAGGAGGATAAACGAGGACAGCGCTATCTGGTCGACTACGAAGTCACTGTGGAATTGCCTCATCAGATAGGGAAAAGAGAACTAGTGGGGAAAGCGGTGGATATCAGCACGACAGGTATGCTTTTGAAATTGTCCCATGAGGAAACGGAAAACATTCATAAGGCTGACCAGGTCAAGCTGAATTTTGTCATTACGCCGGGCTCTATGCCTGAAGGCTATGAAATGAAAATCAAAAAGTTAAGGGCACGTTGTATACGTTTGGTAAAAAAAGAAGACGGGACGATGCTTTGCGGCCTGGAATTTATTGATACCTTGGCGCAGTATGCTGCACATAAACGGCAAAATTATCTGTTGGGAGCATCTGCTTTTTGTCTGGGCATTATCACTTTGGTAATCATTATGATGCGGGCGGAATCCGTAGTATATTTTCGCTTTAATCGCTGGTTGTATTTGTACAGTATTATTGCGGCAACTTTTCTCTTATCCCGCTATTTTTTTGCTGTGTTTTACAGGCCGGTACCGATTGATTCGAAGTACACGCCCGGGGTTACGGTGATTATTCCTTGCTTCAATGAAGAAAATTGGATTAAGAGGACGATTCACAGCTGTATTAATCAGGATTATCCGGCGGATAATTTGGAAGTTATTGTTGTAGATGACCACTCCAATGATCATTCGGTGGAGCGCATAAAAGAAGCTATTGCTGAAATCAAAGCGGCAGATACGGAAAAGGGCAGTTATCATACGGATACGCGTATCCGCTATATTGTTCAGCCCGTTAACAAAGGAAAACGGGAAGCGATGGCTTTAGGGGCTGTGGAAGCAAAGCATGAACTTTTGGTGTTTGTGGATTCGGACAGTTTTCTTGATCCGTTTGCGGTACGCAATATCGTTCAGCCGTTCAAGGATAAGGAAATGGGTGGCGTTTCCGGCCGTACGGATGTAGCCAATACCTATACTAATGCGCTTACCCGCATGCAGTCTGTGCGTTATTATATTGCTTTTAGGATTATGAAAGCGGCAGAAAGCTATTTTGATGCGGTTACCTGTTTGTCCGGCCCACTTTCCTGTTATCGTCGGGATTTGGTACTGAAGTATGCGGATGCTTGGCTCAACCAAAAATTTTTGGGACAAAGAGCCACTTTTGGTGATGACCGCAGTATGACCAATTTCATTTTGCGCCATAATCGTACCGCTTATCAGGATTCGGCGGTTTGCGCTACGATTGTACCGAATAGCTATACGGTTTTTTTGAAACAGCAGATGCGTTGGAAACGTTCCTGGTTGCGGGAATCCTTGATTGCAGCCAGATATATTTGGAAGAAAGAACCCTTTATGTCCTTGAGTTTTTATATGGGACTTATGGTACCGATTGCTGCTCCGATTATCGTATTGTATAACCTTATTTATGTACCGGTTATGCATCGGGTTTTCCCGGTTACGTTTGTAGTAGGTATGATTCTTATGGCCTTGTTGATGAGTATGGCACAGCTTTTCCTGCGCCGCAGCAGCACCTGGATTTTTGGCATGTGGTTTTGTTTGTACTATGAAGCTGTACTTTTGTGGCAGATGCCGGTGGCCTGGTTCACTTTTTGGAAATCTACCTGGGGGACACGTCTGACTCCGGCAGATTTGGCCGAGATGGAAAAAGAACGGCTCAAAAAGGAACGGAAGGAGGAAAAGAAAAAGCATGCATCCAAAAGATAATATAGATGAACGGGTTCTTGCGCTACAGGACAGCGGCTTCACGCAACGCAAAAATCGCAGGAAAAAATTGCGGGTTGTTGTGGAACTGGTGGTTTTGGCTATTATAGCCTTTGGTATATGCACGCTTTTTTTCAACTTGAGAACCTATCAGCCTTATGATCATGCAGCTGTTGCTGCCGGAGATAAGGATACTGGATTTGTCGCACTGTCTTATTTCGGTGTGGATCATATTGGTGATACCTCCACGCTGATTGGACAAAAACAATTGTATAAGCATTTGCAGGAGTTAAAGCGACAGGGATTTGTAACCATTACCCAGCAGGATATAAAAGATTATTATCAGCTGAATAAACCCTTGCCACCGAAATCATTGTATCTTATGTTTGAAGATGGACGACGGGATACGGCTATCTTTGCTCAGCCGGTTCTTGAGGATTTGAACTTCAAGGCAACGATGATGAGTTACGGAGAAAATATTGAGTCTCTGGATTTGAAATTTTTGAAACCATCAGAGTTAGAGGAACTGGAGAAGTCCTCGTTTTGGGAACAGGGAACCAATGGTTATCGTTTGGAATATATCAATGTTTTTGACCGCTATAATAATTATATTGGTGAGATTGATCCTTTGCGTTATGCTATGATTTCGCCCTATTTGGAGCGGCACTATAATCATTATCTTATGGATTATATTCGCGATAAGGATGGCGTGCCCAAGGAGAGTTACGATCATATGCAGCGCCGTATAAGCTATGATTACAAACGCTTGCGGGATATTTATACGGAGCATTTTGGTAAAGTGCCTGGTGCTTATGTTCATATGCATGCGAACACCGGTAAATTCGCGAACAATAATGCGGTTAGTGCCGTAAATGAAAAGTGGATACGTGAGTTATTTACAATGGCTTTTAATCGGGAAGGCTATTGCTTCAATCAGCGAAACAGCAGCATGTATGACCTTACCCGTATGCAGCCTCAGCCGTATTGGCCTGTTAATCACCTGCTTATGCGGATAAAATACGACATCAATACGCCTATTGAGTTTGTGACCGGTGATCGTTCTCGTGCGGATAAGTGGAATTTGTTATCCGGGGCGGCAGAACTGGAAAATGAAACGTATACATTGACCACCTTGCCGGAGGGCGAAGCGTTGTCCGAAGTGCGGGAAAGCAGCAATTTGCCGGATGTAAAAATATCGACCAATTTATTAGGCAATTCCTTTGGCGCACAGCAGATTTTTCTGCGCAGCGACAATGCCCGCCAAAATTATCTTTGTGTAGAATTGGTCAATAATGAATTGCTGGTAATCGAAAAGACAAATTACAGTAAAAAGGAATTATATCGGGAAAAAATACCGGTTATCCTGGGGGAAAAAATACCTTCTGTTGAAGAAAATAAGCGCGAGGCAGAAACGCAGGAAAATATCGCGTTTGCCCGTTATGCGCCAACAGCTGAACAGGCAGAAGAATATTATGGCCGGGCAAAACAAAGAGAAGCTATGCCGGCAGCAACTGTTGAAGATGGGGCAGAGGCATATGAACATGTGCAAAGCTTTCATCGGCGCAGCGTCCATAAGCTGGAGATTGATTTAAAGGGAAACCGCTTGTCCTTGAAACTGGATGATAAGAATATACCGCAGGATATTACCGTAGCGGAAAATGGGCAGGGTGGTGTTTTGCTGGGGGCTTCCTGGCAGGGCGAGGCCTGGAGCCAGCGAAATCTTGCTGATGATGTCTATGATGCGGTTTTTGAAAAGTTTACCATTACGACCAATACAGGAAAAGATGAGGAAAAAGTATTGTTTACGACAGAACTTTCCGGCTGGGATAAGTTTGTATTCCAGGCAAAGGAAACCTGGGAAAGTATTCTTTGCTGGTTCTTGCGCAATGGGTAAATAAAGGGAGTGGTTGAGATGAAGCGATATCTTTCTTTAGTCGCATGGGGGCTGTCGGTGTTTTTCTTAACAGGCTGTGCTCAAGGAGCTGTATTGCAAAGCGGCAGTCATGCTCCGGTGGAGTTATCCTCATGGGTCGCATCATGGGACAAGGATAAGGGCCTTGCCGAGTACCGTCAGTTCAAAAATCATTTATCCAGTATTGGCTGTTTTATGGCTTATTACGATAGCGAAGATAAGTTGTTCATACCAGCAGAAACTAAGGAAATCGCGGACTTTGCCCGCAAGGAAGGGCATAAGCAGCGCTATCTCACGATAACTAATGACTGGCAGGACAAAAAAGGACGGCAAAATCCCAAGGATAGGGATTTACTCAAAAGGCTGTTCATCAATGATGAACGCAAAGAGGAATGTGTTCAGGAAATGTTGGCTGCAGCCAAAGAGCTCGAATGTACCGGCATAGAATTGGACTACGAAGCCTTTTTTAAGGATAAGGAACTCTTGCAGGATTATTTGTCGTTTACTTATAAATTGTCCAGGGCCTGTATAAAAGAAAACTTGGATTTGCGTATTGTCTTGGAACCAGGGATGCCTATGGACGCAGGTTTTTGTAAGGGGCCTGAGTATGTGGTCATGTTTTATAATCTTCATGGCAAGCATAGTGGGCCGGGAGCTAAGGCGGATGCAGCGTTTATTCAAAAGACTATCGGGAAAATGGCGGCTATTCCCGGACGGAAAAGTGCAGCCTTTGCTACTGGTGGCTGTTTGTGGGAAGATTATGGTCTTTTGGGACTTAAGAAAGGCCCTGTTCGTTTTGTCGATGAAGATGAGGCAGCTGCTTTGGTGCAAAAGCATAGTCTCACGCCTGAACGTGATGCCGAAAGTGCTGCGCTGCATTGTCAATATGAGGAAAATGGGCATCATTATGAGTTATGGTATGCTGACAGCAAAACCATAAATGCCTGGATAAAACTTGCTGCCGACAATGGTATTGAACGAATCAGTTTGTGGCGCCTGGGAGGCAATACTGACATCAAGGCGGTTAAAAACCGGTAAGGAATGAAAGGAATCTGACGATATGATGGGATTGCAAAAGTTGAGCAGTTACCTGCGTAAGGGGGCAGCAGCCGTTTTTTTCAGCACAGCACTGCTTGCTTATCCAACGTACTGTGCAGCGACGGATTTTGAACAGTTAAGGGTGCAAAATGCCGGGCATTTGGCTGATGCAAAGCGTTATTTGCCTACTACCGAAAAAGCCGTTATCCTGACTTTTGGCGGTCTGTCCAAGAAGGCGCCTCTGCAAAATATCCTGAGCTATATGGCTCAGGAACATTTGCGGGGAACGTTTTTTGTAACGGAGCGGGAATTACAGCGCAATGGTGATAATCTGCAGCTGATAAAAGCTTATGGGCAGGACTTTGCTATGGGATTAACGCCGACAAAAACGGGGACCTTTGCCGATTATTGTGCGCAAATCCAAAGGCTCGATAAAGCGTTGCAGGAACGCTATGGTACAAAGAGCAAATTTGTCCGCATTATGACCAGCGGTGGGGACAGAGCGGCTATGGAAGAAGCTGTTTCGGCTATGGGCTGTACCTTGGTCGGACAGGGGCTGAATGTCGTTCAGTCCAAGCATAAAAATGCGCAGACTCCGCAGGAGGTAATGCCACAGATTTTTGGCAAATGGACGACCTCGCTGAATATGGGCGAAATCGTCTACATGCGCACGGATTTTTATACCAGTGATGTTCTGGCTGCGGAAATGCTTAAAGAAATCAAGCAGAAGAAAATAGATAATATCGGTTATAAAACGGATGATAAGGGAGAGCCGAAGAAGTGTAATGATTCGGTCTACCATACGGCGTCGCTGGCAGATGTGGCTGGAAACAGCGATTTTCATTACAGCTATCCGGTGAACCAAGATGATTTGCCGATAGAAATGCAGCCGGAATATGGCAATAATTGGGTGACCGATGAAAATTTCTCCAGCGCTTTTTACAGCCGTTATATCGGGGCACCGGAAGTCAGTGCCAACGATAGAATGTTGGGCTTTTCCCGCGAAGAGATGACCCGTGCGGATAAGACGGGATTGGTTAAAACAGCCCCGCCGCAAACGGTGTTTCTGACTTTTGATGACTGGGGCAATGATGATTCCATCAATAAGATATTGTATGTATTGCGCAAGCATAATGTTCATGGGACATTTTTTATCATCACGCGCAATATGCTGAATAACCCGAACCTGTTGCGCGCTATTGCTGCGGACGGCAATGAAATCGGCAGTCATACCAATAATCATGTTGCCATGACGGTGCAGGATAAGCGCGGCCGGCAGATACCCGTGGAATCGGAAGAAGAATACCGTGAAGATGTGACGTCTTCCTATCCCAAATTGCTTTCGGTGGTGGGGGATATGCGGCTGGCTAATGGACGTCCGGCGCTTACCAGACTGCTTCGTCCGCCGACGCTGGCCGTCAGCCGCATGGGTGTAAAGACGATACTCAATGCAGGCTTTACCTATATTGTCAATGGTTCAGGCAGTACGGAAGATTATGGGGCGGTTTCCATGCAGTCCTTGGTGGGGATTATGAATCATATCGTACATGATGAAAAGGGCAATGTTCGCCAAGGGGCAATTCTCATCATGCACATGAGCTCCACAGCCCAGCGTACGCCAGAGGCATTGGATATCCTCCTCACCGCCAATGACAAGCTGCCGGCAGGTCATCCCGGCAAATTTCAGGTCGGTCTGTTAGGCGATTACCTGATTGATGGTTATGACCAGCGACAGCCCTTGAAAAAAGAATAAAATGCTATAAGTCACAGACAAGCGCAAGCAAAATCGTATATAATATTTATAACGAGCAAACGCATAACTCCGAGCAAAAATATCTAAGGTTTATGATTATTCGTGGCTATGATATTGCGCCGGGGCTCTGCTGGAAACGGCAGAACCTTCCATGTTGAAAAGGGGTATCTATTTTGATTGTGGCCGGTCATCAGGTGAAGACTATCCTTTTCGCATGGAGGGGATAGTCTTTTTGTATTAAGGGAGAGTTACCAATGAAGGAAATGCGCACTGAAGATGCAGTGGGGCAGATTCTCTGCCATGATTTGACGCAGATTATAAGGGGCGTGACCAAGGATGCCCGCTTCCGTAAAGGTCATGTGATTCAGGCGGAAGATATTCCTGTGCTCTTGTCTATGGGCAAGGACCATATTTTTGTTTGGGAAAATGATGATTCTATGCTCCATGAAAATGAGGCAGCAGAAATCCTGCGGCAGCTTTGTCAGAATGAATACATGACGGCTTCTGAACCCAAGGAAGGGAAAATTGAACTGACGGCGACCGTCGACGGTGTTTTTCAGGTGGATGAGAGCCGTTTTGATGCGGTAAATGAGCTGGATGATGTGACCATTGCCACCCTGCCGCAGAATATGCCGGTCAAGGCTGGTCAGAAATTGGCCGGCATGCGGGTGATTCCGTTGGTCATAGCGAAGGAAAAAATGGAGCAGGTGAAGAAAAAAGCAGGAGATAAGCCGCTTTTAAGCCTGCGTCCTTATCGGCAAAATCTCAAGGTCGGTGTGGTGACAACAGGCAATGAGGTGTTTTTGGGGCGTATTGAAGATACCTTTACGCCGGTTATTGAAAGCAAGTTAAACGCCTTTGGCCTGACCATTAATGAGCATCGCCTGTCCGATGATGCGATAGAGCACACGCAAAAGCATATTGAGGAACTGATCGAACTGGGCATGGATATGGTCATTTGTACCGGGGGTATGAGCGTTGACCCGGATGACCGGACACCGGCGGCTATTCGGGCGGCCGGGGCGCAGATTGTCACCTATGGAGCGCCGACTCTGCCTGGGGCAATGTTCCTGCTTGGCTATGTGGCAAAAGGCGATAAGGAAATTCCCGTTATGGGCCTGCCCGGCTGCGTGATGTATGCGGGACGCACGATATTTGATTTGGTTCTGCCCCGCATAATTACGGGGGAAAAACTGACACGCAAGGAAATTCGCCATTTTGGCATTGGTGGGCTTTGTATGAACTGCAAGGTTTGTCATTATCCGGCTTGTGGATTCCAGCACTGAGGAGGGGAGAACTATGCAAAATTTATCTTTGGAAAAGGCGGTAGACTTTTTGCAGGCACATTGTCAGCGGGTAACGGCGGTGGAGGAAGTACCCTTGCTTTCGGCCTTGGGACGAATTTTGGCTGAAGATTATGTAGCTGCTTTTGCTAATCCACCTTTTGACCGTTCGCCTTTGGATGGTTATACCTTTGCGGCCGAGGAAACGGCCGGGCATGATGAGGATAATCCGGCCCGGTTTAAGATTATCGGTGAGGAATGTGCGGGCGATTTCTTTGCTGAAGATGTGCCAAAGGGCTGTGCCCTGCGCATTATGACGGGCGGCGCCATTCCACAGGGCTGCAACTGTGTCGTGCGGCAGGAAGATGTGGCTGTGGATGGCGATACCATTAGGGTGCCTTTTGGCATTGAACCGTATACGAATTTTTGCTTTGCCGGTGAGGATATTCAAAAGGGGACTAAACTGGCGAAAAAAGGCACGAAACTTACGGCTGCGCATATCGGTGTGCTGGCGAGCATGGGCTTTGCTATGGTCAAGGTTTTGGGCAATGTGCGCATTGCCCTTGCCAGCACGGGAGATGAATTGGTTTCGCCCGGGCAGCCGCTTTCGCCTGGCAAGATTTACAACAGCAATCTTTACCTTTTAGCCAGTCGTCTGCAGGAATTGGGCTTTGCGCCGGAGATTGTGGGGACGCTGCCTGATGATGTAGAAGGGGCCGCCAGGATTATACAAGGTTATCGTGACCGGGTAGATGTGTTCCTGACCACGGGCGGCGTGTCTGTAGGGAAGAAGGATATCATGCATGGCGTGGTGGAAAAAGTCGGTCAGCGCCTGTTCTGGCAGGTCGCGATGAAGCCGGGGGCTCCGGTACTGGCCTACACGATGGGGGAAACCTTGGGACTTGCGCTGTCTGGTAATCCTTTTGCTGCCTGTGCAACCTTTGAACTTATCGCTGTGCCGGTGCTGGCGCATATCAGCGGCAATGATAAGATTTTGCCCCAGCGTGCGCAGGCTGTGCTGACGGATGCTTTTCCCAAGGAAAGCTGGGGCCGGCGTTTTATTCGCGGCTACTATGAAAATGGCAAGGTGCGCCTGCCGGAGCAGCATTCATCGGGGAGCCTTTTCTCGATAGTGGGCTGTAATGCATTTGTGGACATTCCCGCAGGTACGGGGAAACTGGCGAAAGAAACGGAAGTGGATATCGTGCGCCTGTACCGCGTGAAGTGAAGGATTGGATTGTATGCAAGACCAATATGCACGAAAAATCGAATATGTGCGGATATCGCTGACGGACCGCTGCAATCTGCGGTGCCGTTACTGTATGCCGGAAAACGGCATTGTGAAAATGCCGCATGCAGATATGTTGACCTTTGCGGAAATCCTGCGTGTCGTGCGGGCCTTGGCAGCATTGGGTATAAAAAAAGTGCGTCTGACCGGGGGGGAACCCTTGGTCAGACGCAATCTTACGGAATTAATTTATGCGCTGCGGAAGATTCCCGGCATTGAACAGGTGGCGCTCACGACGAATGGTGTACTGCTTCCGCGAATGGCTGAGGATTTGCTGCAGGCAGGGCTTACGGGGCTGAACATCAGTCTGGATACCCTGCGGGCCGGAACCTTTGCCGAGCTTACCCGTCGTCCGCTGTTTGCGCAAGTGCAGGCGGGGCTGGAAAAGGTGCTGGCAATGGGCATGGAACAGGTCAAGTTTAACTGTGTGCCGATTTATGAAGTCAATGATGACGAAATTCCTGAACTGGCAGCGTTGGCCAAGGATTATCCTGTGCAGGTGCGCTTTATCGAGCTTATGCCCATCGGCTGTGCCTATGCCGCGGGCTATCGGGGGGTGCCGATGACAGAGGTGCGGGCGCGGTTGGAAAAAGCTTATGGTAGTCTGTGTCCGGTGGGAAAAAAGAGCGACCCTTTGCAGGGGCCGGCTGAATATTATCAGTTAGCCGGTTTTGCCGGTCGGGTGGGTTTTATTGATGCGCTGGAACATTCATTTTGTGCCGCGTGCAACCGCGTGCGGCTCACGGCGGATGGTTTTTTGAAGCTCTGCCTGAATCAGAAAAACGGGCTGAATCTGCGGGATTTGCTGCGGAACGGCATCAGCGATGATAATTTGAAAAGGGCATTACAGCAGGCTGTTTACCGCAAGCCGGCAGAGCATTTATTTCGAGACAGTAAAAATACGGCCAAAGACAGCCGGGCCATGTATCAGGTAGGAGGTTAATGTTTAGATGGGCAAAATTCATGCGCTGTGTACGAGTGAGCAAAAAGGCACATTGAAAAAAACACGGGATAAGGTGTCTTTTGCCACAGAATGGGGCATCAAAGGCGATGCTCATGCGGGCAAATGGCATCGGCAGGTGAGCTTTTTAGGTCTGCAGGAGATAGAGGAGTTTCGGAAGTCAGGTGCACAGGTGGAGTTTGGCGCCTTTGGCGAAAATATCGTGGCAGAGGGCATTCGATTCAAGGATTTGCCGGTGGGCACAAGGTTGAGAACTGGCGAAGTCTGGTTTGAAA
This sequence comes from Pseudoselenomonas ruminantium, assembly GCA_002373045.1. Lineage (GTDB taxonomy): Bacteria > Bacillota > Negativicutes > Selenomonadales > Selenomonadaceae > Selenomonas_A > Selenomonas_A ruminantium_J. The sequence goes on from DFHU01000068.1 coordinate 22,074, forward strand.
TCACCCAGATTGGCAAGGAATGCCACAAAGACTGTGCCATCCGCCAGCAGGTAGGCGATTGCATTATGCCCCGCGAAGGCATCTTTGGCCGGGTGCTGCATGGCGGCGAAGTTCAGGTGGGGGATGAATTGGAAATTGTCCCGAACGGAGAAAAACTGCCGCTTGAGGCGGCAGTAATTACGGCCAGTGATAAAGGCAGCCGCGGTGAGCGCGTGGACGAGAGCGGCGCGAAGGCAGCGGAAATCCTTACGGCAAACGGCTACACTGTAGTCAAAAAAATAATCCTGCCCGATGAGCAGGAACAACTGGAAGATAAGATGCTGGAATTGGCTGAACGCGGCATAGCGCTTATCGCCACCACTGGTGGTACAGGCTTTTCCCCGCGCGATATTACACCCGAAGCCACGCTGGCGGTTTGTGAGCGCTTGGCGCCTGGCATTCCCGAAGCCATGCGGGCTCTGTCGCTGAAAATTACCAACAGAGCTATGCTGAGTCGCGCCCAGGCGGGCATTTGCCGCCGCAGCCTGATTGTGAACCTGCCCGGAAGCAAAAAAGCCGTGGAAGAATGTCTGGGCTTTATCCTGCCGCCGCTCAAACACGGGATTGATATCCTGCGGGGAGAGACTGGAGAGTGCGGGCGGCAGGCTTAGGAATAAATTGTGACTTGACAGGGTTATCCACAGATTACTTGTAGATAATCCTGTGGATTCTGTGGATAACCTGTGTCAAAATAAGCAAGTTATCCACAATAATCCACAGTTTTCTGTGTACAAAGTGTATAACGTAAAAAAATGTAAAAAAATCGCTTTTCCTGTTTATGATACAAACAGAGGAAAAGCGATTTTTGATTAGTGAGCTTGTCTGCCGGTCAGCATGATGGACAGCAGGACGGCACAGGCTAAAAAGAAGGGATAGAACAGGCAGGGGATAATGCTCAGGCTGGTGATGCCGGCCAGTGCGGAGGCGATGAGTAGCTGCGCGCCGTAGGGGATGATGCCCTGGGCGATGCAGGAGAAGGTATCCAAAAGCGAAGCGCTGTCCCGCGGTTCGATGCCGTATTCTTCGCTGATGGTTTTAGCAATGGGGCCGGCCACGACGATGGCTACGGTATTGTTGGCGGTGGCGATGTCCATGAGGACGGTCAGCAGGCCGATGCCGAGGCGGCCGCCGCGAGCGCCTTTGAAGTAACGGCGAACGAAGTTCAGCAGGGCCTCAAAGCCGCCGCCGTCCCGCATAATGGCACTGATGGAGGCGGCGAGAATCGTGACAATCATGGTTTCAAACATGCCGTTTGTTCCCGCACCCATGGCGGAGAAGGCTGTGGATAATGTCGTGGTGCCAGTGGCGATACCAAAGGTGAAAAATAACACAATGCCTGTTCCGAGCACGCAGAATACGTTGATGCCGATAAGGGCCATAATTAGGACGATGAAATAAGGCAGGGCCAGCAGCAGGGAATAATCAAAGGTGCCCAAATCAATTGCTGCGGATTGGAAGGCCAAGACAAAGAGCATGGCCAGAGTGGCCAGGGCCGCAGGCAGGGCGATTTTGAGGTTGGCATAGAATTTATCCTGCATGCGCGTTCCCTGTGTGCGGGTGGCGGCGATGGTGGTGTCGGAAATAAAAGAAAGGTTATCGCCGAACATGGCGCCACCGACCACGGTGCCAACGGTGAGTGGCAGGCTAAGGCCTGCGCTGGCGGCAACCGAAGCGGCAATCGGCACCAGTACGGTAATGGTGCCGACGCTGGTGCCCATGGACATGGAAATCAGGCAGGCAATCAGGAAAAGTCCGGGGATGGCAAAGGTGCCGGGTACGAAATTCAGGAGCAGGTGAGCGGTGCTTTCAACGCCGCCCGCCGCTTTGGCAATGCCGCCAAAAGCACCGGCCATCAGGAAGATGAATAGCATAATGGTGATGTTCACATCACCGATGTTTTTGGCACAAAGCTCAATATTGCCGAGAAAATCACGCTTGCGGTTCTGAAAGAAGGCGACAATTAGTGCCAGCCCAAAGGCTACGACTACCGACATCACATAGAAGCCCATCTGTCCCTCTATTGGGGCGATGTATTCATACCATATGCCTGCTCCCAGATACAATACCAGGAAGACGAGAATGGGCAGCAGGGCCGCCGCCCGCGCCTTGGGCGGGTTATCATATTGTTTCACGAAAAATCATCCTTTATCCAAAATATCCTTTAATTTGACGGCAACCATTTCCGGTGTGATCGCCTTCATGCAGGCATTGGTTTTATACTGACATTTTGTTTTGAGACAGCGTCTGCAGTCGTGCGGACTGATGACGAATTCGTGTCCTGTTGTCAGCGGGCCGTAAACATCCGGTTGGGTTGGCCCCCAAAGAGATAGCGTCCTGCAGCCGATGGCATCGGCGATATGGAGAGGGCCGGTGTCACAGGAGAGCAGCAGGTCAGCCGTTTTTAAGAGGGCGGCCAGTTCCAAAAGACTCGTCTGCCCGGCGATGGACAGGCCGGGGCGGTTCATCTTGGCCTGTGCTTCTTTTATAAATACCTCATCGCCTGGAGAGCCGCAGAAGACGACCTGCACATGGGGCGGCAGGCTGCTTAGGGCCTTGCCGAAGTTTTCCGGTTCCCAGTTTTTGTCCGGCCAGGTGGTGCGAATCGTGACCATTAATATCGGCTGCTGCTGGTCAATGCCATGTGCCTGCCAAAAGTCTTGGGCAAAGCCCTGCAGGCTTTCGGGCAGATTCAGCGTTAGTCCCGGTTTGAAGGTGGTCAGGTCAAAGCCTAACGGCATAAGAGCGCTCAAATAGCGGTGTACCTTGTGGGAACTTTCGATATTCGGGGCCATTTCGCTCATAAAGAGGGGATTGCCTTCGTGGCGTTCGTGAATGCCGATACGGCGCTTGGCACCGGAGAGCCGTGCCAAAATTCCGGTCAGGAATAAGCCCTGAATATCCAGTACCAAATCAAAGTGCCGCGCCTTCAGGAGAGCGCGGGCTTTTTTTAGTTCGCGGAAAGCTGCGGGGAGGTTCCAGCTGGCAAAGGCTTTGTCCAGCGGGCGTCTGTCCCAGACGAGTACTTCGTCAATATGAGGATTTTCTGCCAATAGTTTATCTGCCGGCGGACTGACCAGCCAGGTGATATGCGCGTTGGGCTGAAGTTTTTTCAATTCCCGGGCCACAGGGGTGGCATGGAGTACATCCCCAATGGCAGAGAGCCGCAGAATAAGAATTTTTTGCGGAAGTTTATTTTCCATAAATCTTGGTTTTGCCTTTCGTTCATAGTACAATAAAATGATAGGTTTATATTAGCATAGTAACGGGAGATTGTCCAAAATGTTAAAGGATATTACGATAAAATCGCTGGCCAGCGATACGGTTTATAAGCGGGGGCGCAATTACTATCGAGCGGGCGAAGTGGAAGACCTTGCAGCCTTGAATGAAGCGCAGACGCGCTGGAGTGCCGTGGTCATGGGAACGGAACCGTATGAAGTAGAAGTGCGGCTCGACAAAAGCGGCAACAATGTGGAGGGCTATAGCTGTGACTGCCCGGCGGCAGCGCAGTATTTGGGTGCCTGCAAGCATGTGGTGGCAACGCTTATGGCCATTCAGGATGAGCAGGAGCTGAATAAAGACACGGGGGGCAAGGTAAAGGATAATTTTGCCCGCCTGGGCATCACTACTGCCCGCGACCTGCTGGAACATACGCAAAGGAAAAAAGAGCAGGAACAAAGCCTGGCCAGTCAGCGTATGTTTTCTTTTTTCCAGGAAGCGGCGCAGGCAGACAAGGCAGCGTACAACATTGGCGCGGCGCAGTTCGGTCATTTGGAGCCGCGTCTGTTCATTGATGAATACTATGGCAGCTACAAAAGGTGGCTGGAATTCCGCTTTGGTCTGGATAAACTCTATGTGGTGAAAAATGCCAGTTCCTTTGTCGAGTCCATGGAAAACGGCAAGGATTGGCAGCTGGGCACGAGGAATGTGGTAAACCTTGCGCAGATGCATTGGGGCGATGAACAGTCGGCCCAAATCTATGCGCTGCTCAAAAAATACTTCCGTGCCGAGCAGGGCATGTTTGCGGCAGGTTCGACCAATCGCTACTATTATATGAGTTATCATTCCTATCTCTTTGACCAAAAGCAGTTTCGCCTGTCTGAAGATGCCTTTGCCGAGTTTTTGGCAATTATGGGCGACAGCCCCTTTGAACTGCGCCTGAATGGTGCGGAACTGGAAACGGTGCGGGCGGTGCCGGGCAATCCGCGCATTGAGCTGGAACTTAGAGAGAACAAGGGCGGCGGGGAACTCGTGGTGCAGGATACGGATATGGTTCCTTTGGATGACAACTGCCGTTTTATCTATCAGGAAGGGATTATTTATCAGACCGAGAAAAAATTTTCCCAAGGGTTAAAACCCTTGCTGCGCACGTTTGAGGCGGCAGATACAGTAAAAATCCGCTCACAGGATATGGCGGCGTTCTTTGGCAAGGTGCTGCCGCAGATGGAAAAGGCGGCAGAGGTAAAGATTGCACCGAAGTTTATGGAAGAATATGTGGTACAGCCGCTGTCGGCAGAACTCTACATTGACTATGAAGGGGATGGCATTGCGGTGCGCCCCAAATTCGCTTATGGGGATGCCGTGTTCAATCCCTTGGTGGAAACGGAGCCGCCCCTGCGGGATGGTCGCAAGTTGGTGCGGGACGAGAATAAAGAGCAGGAAATCATCATGCGGCTGATGCATTATGGTTTTGGCAAAAAGCGTGACCAGCTGGTACAGCGGGATGAAGAACGCAGCTACGAATTTTTGACCGAGGAATTGCCGAACCTGCCCGATTGGGTGGATGTGTTCTACTCCGATGCCTTTGCCAACCGCCCGGTGCGCTCCATGCCCAAGGTGACGGCAGGGGTCAGTGTCAACGATTCGAACCTGCTTGAAGTCAGTTTCAATGCCAAGGATTTGGACTTCAATGAACTCATGGAAATCCTCGACTCCTATCGGCAGAAACGGCGCTATCACCGCTTGAAGGATAAGACGTTTATCACCCTGGGCGACCAGCAGATGCAGGCTATTGCCGATTTCGTGGACAATACGGGGATTGCCAAAGCCAGGGCTGATGGCATGAAGGTGGAACTGCCCATGAGTCAGGCCATGTATCTGGACGAACTGGCGCGGGAGGACGAGGCTTTGCGGTTAGAGCGCAGCCGGGCGTTTCGTGCCCTTGTGCGGGATATCCGCCATCCCGAGGAAAGTGCGGCGGAAGTGCCGGAGAGCCTTAAAGGCGTGCTGCGTGACTATCAGGTGACGGGCTTTAACTGGCTGTCCAATCTCTCTGCCTATCATTTGGGCGGGATACTGGCAGATGATATGGGCTTGGGCAAAACCTTGCAGGTCATTGCTTTCCTGCTTTCCAAGCAGAATTATCAGGAGCCGCCGTCGCTCGTTATCGCGCCTACTTCGCTGATGTACAACTGGTTGGAGGAGATAAGCCGCTTTGCACCGGAGTTAAAAGCTGCCGCTGTAGCGGGCACGAAGGCCGAGCGGGAAAAGATTCTCGCGGAAGCCGATGCGAGCTTCGATGTGCTGATTACGACCTATAATATGTTAAAGCGCGATATCGCCATGTATGAAAAACGGCGTTTCCGCTATGCGTTCCTCGATGAGGCACAGCATATCAAAAATCCCACCACGCAGAATGCGCGGGCGGTGAAAAAACTCAAGACCAGCGGTTATTTCGCCCTGACGGGGACGCCGATTGAAAATACGCTGACGGAACTCTGGTCGATTTTTGACTTTTTGATGCCAGGTTATCTGCTTTCCCATAAAAAATTCAAAGACCGCTATGAAACGCCCATCGTGCGGGAACAGGACGAGCGCAGCTTAAAAGACCTCAAGCGCCATGTCATGCCCTTTATCCTGCGACGCATGAAAAAGGATGTGCTTACGGAACTGCCCGACAAGGTGGAGCGCAAGCTGGTAAGTTCCATGACGCCCAAGCAGGAAAAAGTCTATCAGGGCTGGTTCCTCAAAAGTCAAAAGGAATTTGCCCAGCAGATGGCGGCAGGAGATGACAGCCGCATCAAGATACTCGCCATCCTCACTCGCCTGCGGCAGATTGCCTGCGACCCGGCAATGTTCCTCGAAGGGTATACGGGCGGTTCGGGCAAGCTCGACCAGCTCGAAGAAGTGGTCAGCGATGCTGTGGAAGGCGGCCATCGCATTCTGATTTTCTCCCAGTTTACCACCATGCTTTCCCATATTGGTGAGCGGCTCAAACAGCAGGGCATTGCCTATTACTACTTGGATGGCTCCACACCGTCTTTGGAGCGCATTCGTCTGGTGAAGGCGTTTAATGAAGGGACAACCCCAGTGTTTTTGATTTCCCTCAAAGCGGGCGGCACAGGACTCAACCTCACCGGCGCCGATATGGTTATCCACTTCGACCCGTGGTGGAATCCCGCTGTGGAAGACCAGGCTACCGACCGCGCCTATCGTTTGGGGCAGAAAAATAACGTGCAGGTGATAAGGCTCTTGGCCAAAGGCACCGTAGAAGAAAAAATCTACGAGTTGCAGCAGAAGAAAAAATCCCTGATTGACCAGATGATACAGCCGGGCGAAAACTTCCTGTCCAAACTTACGGATGAAGAGATTCGGGAGCTGTTTCATTAATTGCCGGAAAGTCCGTTGACGTAAAAGGTCAACGGGCTTTTTGTAAATTGCAGTTTGATAGTGCGCGCTTT
>DFHU01000030.1:0-6784 GCA_002373045.1 Pseudoselenomonas ruminantium
AACGAGCCTGACCACGGTATAGATGGTCAGGCTCATCTTTATTTGCATTTCTGCTGAACTTCTTTGCTCCAAGGAAGAAAATCTTTCAGCACTTCAGGATGTATCTTAAAATGTAAGCACCCTATGAAAAGGTGTATGTAATCGACTCTATTCATATGGGATAATGTAGAGAACCAAGTAGAATTGTAGTTTTTGGAGTTTTTGTATTGTAATACAAAAACTCCAAGAGTTGCTTTGTAGGAGGTTCGCTATTATCATGAAAGTTATCACCCGTAAATATAAGCTAGAAAAATGGAAGGCTATCATTACCAATCAAATGGCCAGCGGCCTAACTGTTGCGGAATACTGCCGTCAAGAAGATTTGCCAATATCCACATTCTTTTACTGGAAAAGGACAATCAGGCAGGAGTTAATTGCTCAAATGGACACACAGGTTTCTAAACCTGCTATTGTTGAAGTACCTCTCACTGTATCGGAGACTCCTCTCGAAGAAGCACCGCCAATTGAACAGAATAAGCTTACACTTAAATGGGCTTCGGTAACGCTGGAGGTATATCCGGATACTCCTCAAAAGTTACTGCGTGAAACGCTGCAATCGCTACAGGAGGTCTTCCCATGCTCGTAAATCAGGTTTTGGCCGACCGGGTATTCATCATCTGTGGCAAAACAGACATGCGCAAGGCAATCAACGGACTGGCTGAGATTGTACAGAATCAATATAATCTAAATCCTTACGAATCCGCAGCATTTCTGTTCTGTGGCCGTAAGGCTGACAGAATGAAATGCTTGTATTGGGATGGTAATGGATTTTTGCTGTTATACAAACGGCTGGAAAATGGTCAGTATCAATGGCCTAAGACAGCCAATGAGGTTCGGAGTATCTCAGAACAGCAGCTCAGATGGCTTTTGGAAGGGCTGGCCATCGACCAGCCAAAAGCGGTCAGGGAAGTTCATCCAACACGAGTCAATTAAATTTGTCATTCTAGGCAAAAGTGCCAAGAAGCCTTATATTTACTGGCTTTACGGCACTTTTTGTGGTATAATATCAGTATAGATTTTTAATGAAAAGCGGTGAAATTCTTGGTCGAAAAAATTACGGAATCGCATGAACAAAATAAAGATTGGGAACGTGCTTACCATTCGTTGGAAAAAGACTATCAGGCGCTTTCCGAGCGTTACGAGACCCTTCGTAAAATGGCTTTTGGCGTGCATTCCGAGAAGACCAAGACGATCTTTAATCCGGATCAGACGCTGCTCTTTAATGAAGCAGAACTGGCTGCCGGCGGTCACCGTATCGAAGATGAAACGGTTGAGATTGCTGCACATAAACGGAAAAAGAAGAAAACCAGGGGGCTTAGCCAGGAAGAACTGGATGTGCTGCCACATGAGGAAATCCTGCAGCCTATTCCTGAGGAGCAGCGTATCTGTTCAAAATGTGGGACAAAGATGGTGTCTATGGGCAAAGAAAAGATTCGTGAAGAACTCATTTATATCCCTGCACAAATCAAAGTCCGAGTACATTACCGGGAAACCTATGAATGCCGGGAATGCCGCAAAAATGGTCATTTTTCCATACAGAAGTCATTTGTACCGCAGCCTGTATTGCCACACTGCAAGGCATCGGCTTCAACCATTGCACATATCATGGAACAGAAATATGTATTCGGCGTACCGCTCTACCGACAGGAACGAGAGTGGACGCAGATAGGCATTCATCTGGATCAGAATACCATGGGCAGCTGGATTATACGTTCTGCTGCAACATGGTTCAAGCCAATCGTTGACAGACTTCATGCCTATCTGTTGCAGGAAGATGTTATTCAGGCAGATGAAACTACGGTTCAGGTGCTGAAAGAGGCTGGGCGAAAGAATACATCTAAATCCTATATGTGGGTATTCATGGGCGGTGAATTTACGGCAAAAAATTCCATCCGCATTTATCAGTATCAGGAAACACGGAAAGGTGCCAATGCACAAACCTTTCTGTCAGGATTTAGTGGAGCCCTGCTCTCAGATGGATATCAGGGCTATAATAGCGTAGACAACGTCAAACGCTTTGGATGCTGGTCTCATGCGCGCCGTAAGTTTGTCGATTCACTTCCGCAGAAAAAGGAAGGAGCTGCCGATACCATTGCCGGTCAATGCGTCCTCAAGATAAATAAATTGTTTGAGATTGAGGATAATCTTCGGGATTGCAGCCCTGCTGAACGACAGAAACAGCGAATGCTTCAGTCAAAACCAGTAGTTGAGGATTTTTTCACGTATATTGAGTCCAATCGGGATATTGTCTTGCCCAAAGGGAACCTTGGCAAGGCTATTAGCTATGCTATAAATCAGAGATCGGAGCTCACCGCATTTTTAGAGGATGGAAATGTTCCAATCCATAACAATGCCTGCGAACGAAGTGTTCGTGCATTCTGCATTGGCCGCAGAGCCTGGCTTTTTGCAGGATCGCCCAAAGGTGCAGATGCCAGCGCGAGTATATACAGTCTCGCAGAAACAGCCAAAGCAAACGGACTGAATGTATTCAAATATTTTGCCTTTATCTTAAATCACCTGCCAAATAAAAAATGTTACAGTTCACCTGAAACCTTGGATAATTATCTGCCGTGGACACATCAGGTACAAAAAGTTTGCAAGGAAAAAGAAAATAAGCACCCGGATTTATAATTCGAAAAGTGGCATCTTCCTAAATTGTGAAGATGCCACTTTTATTATTCATATACACTGTTTCGTGAGGTGCTTACTATTATACTATTTGTAGTAGATTTGAAATAGTGTCAAAAGTCGCCGTTAGTTTTTTTAATTCATTCTCAGATAGGTTGTTTTGGACTTTATGCCATTGTTTTTTTGCTTCACGCAGTCCTTTTATTGCATTTAGTATCTCATTCCCATTTTTTAACGTATCTCTAATAGTATTTTCTATTTTAGTTTCACCTAGTTCAAACAAAGGACTAACCATTTTTTCTTCATCCACGTTCCCTTCTTCTCCTAGCATCTTTTTTAGCACACCTCTGGCGAATTTATTCGCCAATTTCTTAACATCTTTGCCTACTTCCAATGCTTCACTAAGCTCTTTAACATATTCTCTTATTGCATTATACAATGCGTTCTTTTCTAATTCCTTAGCTTTTTCCAAATATTTTTTGACTGCTTCTTTTACTGCATCACCATTACTTTGTACTGTTAAAAAACTTTTAATATTTGAGCCTTTCTTTGTAATTTCAGCAGCAAAAGCACCTATACCTCCAAAGGAGAATGTAAGAACAGGAGCTATCTTATAGTCATCAACAGTCAAAGGTCTCATATCTGCAAATCCATTTTTAACCATTTTGGCAAGTGTTTCTACGTCTGTAAATTCATTACCATCTTCAGTTTTTGATTTTGAAATAGCATCTGTTATCATGTGTGTATATGCTTGCACAACCTCATCTGGTAGATTGCTTGTATTATTTACATTCAAATTCAAATCTGGACTTACAAAGGATTTAATTTCTTCTTCAACTATAGATGTAAATGTACGAGATACCTCATTTTCCAAAGAAGATAATCTGTTATCTATCTCAATCATTTTCAACTTTTCGTTATGTTCTGTAACAATTTGTTGAATCTTATCTATGTCAGAATAGCCCAAGAGAGAGACAACAAAATTATTCACATCACCATTAACCTTTTTTATCATCAAATGTTTTCCAACTTGCTTAACTTCTAACTCATATTGAAATGAACCAATGGCAAGTTCATCACGTGAGGAATCAAACCCGTATATTATTGTTCTTGGTGCATTTACATTTATAGTTTCCTTTCCATTACCGCACGCAATCAATGCGTCAGATGCATTCACTATAATTTTGTTATTTCCATGCATCGCTTCAATTTTTGCATTCTTTTCACAAATATCTACCTCGTTCCTTCCATCTCGTAAGATAGCAGTATTACTTTCTCCTTCAATTTTAATTTTATTCTTTGGCCCACTCAACTCTAATACTATATTTTTTTCTTTAGTCTCAATATTCACAGATTTGTTAGACAATATCGACATAACCCCACTGCTAAATTTTATTACTGCTTCTCCATCCACTTCTGCAAATTCATTATTAAGTGATTTAACTTTTGTGCTATCTCCATCTAAATATATCTCACTTTTAATATTATCCATATTAACTTCACTTACATGGTAATTTCCATCCACACTATAACCATGTAAGCTTACTGTGTTACTCTCGCCTCGATTGATTATAAACTTGCCTGAATCAGGATCTTCAAATAGTTCCCTTGCTTCCATGTATTTATCAAAATTTTCAAGTCCATTAGATTCTTTTTCTTCTGGATTATCTATTTGCGTTTCTTCTGGATTATCTATTTGCTTTTTTCTTGCGTTTATCATTTCAATAAAATCGTTTATATACATCAATTGGGGTTCGCCTTGCTGGTACGTGATAGTGTTTACAGATTTATCAAAAATATATTCACCACCTCGATATATTAATTTAACATCCCCATTTGCCATTCTATTTATTTCGACAGCGTCTAAATCAAGATTATAATTACTAATATCTCTAATCCATAATAGATTATTTCCATATATACTTACATCCACATAAATACTTCCACCCGAACGATATTTAATAGGTGAAATATAGCTATAATTGTCATAGTCAGTAGCATAATCTTTATTAACTATATTACTTTTTTCATCTAATTTCTCAACAACATTATTTTCAGTATAAACAACGTTACTTGCCTTATTTTTCTCCTCCTTAACCAAAAAATCCATCCTTGAAATATCCAACAATGTTATCTTTCCATCACCATTAAAATCTGCATTCTGCCATCTAATATTCTTTTCTTCTTTTAAAAAATATAAATCTAGCAAGTTTTGGTCTACCTCATCTACTCTTCCATCTTCGTTTACATCACCCATTAGTACTTCCTTTTTATTTTTCCCCAGCTCAATCTTACCCTCTAATTGCAAAGTTCCATTAGAATATTTCCCAATTATTTCTCCGTTCTCATTAACATTAAGCTCTAATAATTTCCCTTCTGGGTATCCATTTGATGTACTATACATAGTAGTATAATCTGCCTTTTGTGTCACTTCTGATAAATCTAATGACAAACCATGCGCTCCGATATTATCTCTATAGGAAATGAACGGACCACCGTTCATTATTTTATTGGCTTTTCCGTTCTCATCAAAAGTCACCCTTGTAGGTTGCATATTAAAGAAAGTAGGCGTTCCATCTTCCGCATATAATGTTGCCTGTGACTTTGTTATATCTGTATCAAGAGACACTACCCACTCTCCGTTATCTGTTCTAGTAAAATAAACAGGTACGTTGTATTTCTGACCATCTCCGCCGTAAACAGTAACAGTGCTCGTTATAGGCATATTAATTGTTTGCTCAGCATCTAAATTACCTGAATACTTAGCCATATCAGAAGCTGAGGCAGAGAGTGTCTTGTCCTTGCTAATAATCACATCTTCTACTTGATTTTTAGTAGATATTTCCCCTCTGCACGCTCTCCATCCCGGACCATAATGCCATTTTTCAACGATTTTAATATTCCCTGTTTCATCATGTTCAACATCCATAGACACATAATGGTCATACTTCTCACTAGAATTCTCACTTTCATTTGTATTTTTCTCTGCCTGTGCTCCCAAATTATAATTCATAACAGGCGAAGCTAGTGTCCTCAAGCTTAAATTATTTAACATAGACATAGCATTATTATTGACATTGGTATTCGCTTTAGCACTGCTTTCAGCACCAGAATTATTACTCCTGCCCTTATTATTGGATTGCCTATCACCGTTATCATTCATAAAAGAAGACAGCATATCTTTATAGGAAGCGGCCCCCGAAGCTGACCCTGCTATTCCCGTAGTACTGGCAATATGCCTATCAATGCGATTACCATCAGACTGCACATTCAGATTATGTAATGCCATGCTTCCCATAATTCTATCTCCTTTCACATATCCATAGTTCCACCGTCAACAAACAGATATTTCATCCATTTTTCTATCAATCTTCCACATACCCTACATTACTAATGGTATCGTATATTTTTAGAAATATCTTAAGGAAAAATTAAAAACAGTATTTTCAGATTTTCACTATTACAGGTAAATAATACAAACACTTTTTTCATTATGCTTATACAAATATGATATACAAATTCTATACATATTTTTGAAGAGAATATTCTTATTTAAGTTGTTATTAAGAAAAATATTTTCTTCAAGGAAATGCAATATTTTCAATGTTAATTATTACGAACTTAAGTTTTTCATTTCAGTACACGATATAAGAGGTGGTGACTATGTGATATTTTAGATTAATTTTGAGAGGTGTGGTAAACATGGTGTTAAAAAAGTTTCTTTTCCTGTTGCTTGCATTACTCTGTAGTTGTTGTGTCTGCTCAGCACAAGATGTAAATGAAAAAACGAATAGTACCTCTGGCGGCAATATCTTCCAAATGCCCCGCAAAAACCGTACCGACGGTCAATAGCATCAGCATAGCCCAGCAAAGAAAAATACGAATCATTCTGTTCATAAAATCATTCCTTCCTCACGGATAATTTTCTAACCATATTGCTATTCGCTCTATTACCTGTTTTTCCCTGTAAAATTTTCCAAAAAGTTCCGCAAAGCAGCTGCCGCTGGTGACAAATGACGCCCATGCGGAAATACCAGCGCAATGCTGCTGGAAATGGCCGGCGATAATTTCTTGACCGCAACTTTTTGCAGGTTAAACGCCGTCAGTTCCTTTTCCA
>DFHU01000030.1:6905-29949 GCA_002373045.1 Pseudoselenomonas ruminantium
TAAATCTTTGCCGGATATGCGGTGAAAAACCTTCACGCGCGCAAGCATGATAGACCGAATCCGCGAAGTTTTGCCCCATGTCCAGCAGGAAAAAGTCCTCCTGCTGAAAATCCTTCAGGCCGACTTCTTCTGCTACAGCCAAGGGATGGGTATTACTGCAAACAAGCACCAGCTTATCGGTGCCCAGTGTTAATGCTTTATAACTGTCATCCGGCAGACTGCTACTGCGCAACACCGCTAATTCCACCAATTCACCATCGAGCATACGCAGGATTTCCTCGCCCCTATCCTCAACAAGGTTGAGCTGGATATGGGGATTTTTTTCTTGAAAAGCCAAGAGCTTTGTATGCAGCCCATACTGTGAAAGCACAGGAATCGTGCCCAAATTCAAGGTCGCCGTATAAGGTGTTTTATCGTGCAGACGCCGCAGGACAGCGTCTGCGTTACTTACGGTTTCCCTGGCAAATTCAGCAAAATCCATCCCCGCCGTGGTAATATGCAGCGTCCGCCCGGTGCGGTCAAAAAGCGGTACCCCCACTTCTTTTTCCAGCTGACTGATATGCTTGGAAAGAGACGACTGGGATATAAACAGACGTTCTGCCGCCTGCGTCATTTGTTTGCAGTCACAGACCGCGAGGAAATATTTAAGTTGTTCAATTTCCATGATAAAGCCCTGCTTTCCATAATTTCATTACAGCCAGTATATCATATTCCACTTGGGAATACTTGCTTTCCACATTGGAATTGCTTTGCCCTTCTGCCCGTTATACAATGTCAGCAGATTCAGAGGAGGTCATTTCATGAACTTGAAAAAATTTGTACTATGCAGTCTGCTGACGGGCGCGCTGTCCGTATCCTTTACCGGTAATGCCTATATGGCAGAAGCCGTTTCCGCAGCAGCAATCAGCACCGACAGTGAAAACCAAACAACCTACAGCCTCGACTTCGATGCCGGCAAAAACTACACCGAGGAAAGTAACACGGTCAATGGTCAGGTGGTCAAGTATCGTGCTTACCGGAATGTAATTTATGTAGCCCATCCCCAAAACAAAGATGCCCAGTCCATGAATATCTTTATCCCGGCAGCTTATTTTGACAACGGCAAGATAAATGATTATACGAAGGAAACCGCCCCCATCTTCATGCCCAATGGTGTAGGTGGTTATATGCCGGGCGAAGCCGGTGAACCACAGGAAAAAGATTTCCACGGCGATGGTGCCAATGCAATTTTAACAGCACTGTCCAAAGGATATGTGGTAGCAGCTCCGGCTATCCGCGGGCGGACAACCCTCGGTGCAGATGGGCAGACCTATGTTGGCAAAGCCCCAGCCCTCATTGTAGATTACAAGGCGGCTGTGCGCTACTTGCGGCATAACAAAAAACGCCTGCCCGCCGGCGACACGGAAAAAATCATTTCCAATGGAACCAGCGCAGGCGGCGCTTTGTCTGCACTTTTGGGCGCAACGGGCAATGCCAAAGAATATGAGCCATACCTTAAGGAAATCGGCGCCGCCGAAGAACGGGACGATATTTTTGCCTCCAGCGATTACTGCCCCATCACCAATCTGGAACATGCCGATATGGCCTACGAGTGGATGTTCAATGGCGTCAATTCCTATTATATGGCCATGTGGCAGCTGCAGGATTTAGCGAACCGCGGCATGACCGTCCCCGGCGGCCAAGCGGGCAAACCTGCCCTGCCGCCCAAAGCACCGGATGCTGATGCCGCCAATAATCCTACAGCCAGTAAGCAGGAAGTACAGATGACCAAAGAGGAAATCGCCATTTCCAAGGTGCTCAAAGATGCTTTCCCCGCCTACGTCAACAGCCTGCAGCTAAAAGATGAACAGGGAAATCTGCTGACTTTGGATAAAGATGGCAACGGCTCTTTCCGCGATTACATCAAAGGCAAATATATGCAGTCGGCGCAGGATGCACTGAGCCGCGGCCTTGATGTTTCCTCTGCCAGCTGGGTAAAGGTGAAAAACGGCAAAGTCGTAGATGTGGATTTGGACGCCTACCCTGCCGCAGCTACCCGCATGAAAGCTGCCCCGGCCTTTGACAAGCTGAATTTAAGTTCAGCGGAAAATGACGAGTTCGGCACCGAAAACAATACACCAAAGCATTTTTCGGCTATCTCCAAGCAGTACGAAAGCAAAACAGGAGAAATGGCTGACAGCGAAACGATAAAACTCATGAACCCCATGAATTTTATCGGCAACGGCAAGGCTGTGACAGCCAAACACTTCCGCATCCGCCATGGCGCCATTGACCGTGATACGGCACTGGCAATTCCCGCCATTCTGGCACTGAAACTGCAAAAGAGCGGCGTAGATGTAAATTTCTACTCGCCATGGAACCGCGGTCATGCCGGTGACTACGACCTGCCAGAACTCTTTAATTGGCTGGACAGCATTTGCAAGGCAAAATAACCGGCAAGTCACCCCACCAATTTGGATATACAAAATATATTGTCCGGTAGTCAGGCAAGTTTTCTAAACGTGAAATCAATATTGGTCGTGCATCCTCCATTTTCTCCTGTTTTCCGGCTTCCAGTATGTCATCATAGCCTGTGGGATATTTCCTTGCAGTCCGAATGGCAAACAAATCACCTTTCGTTTCCTCGGCAATCCATTCAGCCAAAACTTGCTCATCCGAACGGAAGCCATCGCCATCCGCTTTTTCGTCCTTGGAGAAAACTTCGCATACATATTTATCATAATCGTCAAACTGATAGGTATTGAAGGAGCAGAGAAGCATGGGCTTTTGGAAATAATTTTCGAGAAGCATCTCAAATAGTCCCATATACTCACGGTAGTTATCCCGGAGCATTTCTTCCTCCTTCACATTCATCGTGTAAATGCAGGCTGTGAGAATCTTCTTTTGGACAAGATTCGGATAGCCGTGCTTGTACTGCATATACGATACCCACAATCATCAAATGATACGTATCGTAGCAATGAGACAAGTGACAGCATGATTTTCTCCTATCGAACGAACCGTTGAATATTTCATTCTTTTTCAGCGTATGAAGTGGGTGAGCGTAATCTTCTCATATTCCGGGGATGCGCCTCCGGCTTTGATTCCATTCAGGAGCCACGCTATATTCTGTGCCAGTGTCCGCATGGTTTGAAGTCCCTCGGCATCTTTGGCCACATCCTCCGGCGTGAAGCCGTGTACCTGATTCCAGTATTGGGAGGTAGCTACTACCATATTGGTCATCTGAAAATACATATTGAGCCGCGTAAATGCCACAGATGCGCCCCCGCGACGGCAGGACACCACGGCTGCGGCAATCTTTCCCGCGAACCGTCCGCTTGCACTGAACATGAAGCAATCGAGAAAGCTCGTGAGCCGACCGTTCGGGCCGCCGTAGTAAACCGGCGAGCCAACAACCATGCCGTCAAATTCGTCCCATCTGGCAGTGGTTTCATTTACCAGGTCATTGAACACGCATTTTCCCGTTTCCCGACATTTGTAGCAGGCAATGCAGTCCTGCATTGGCTTCTTGCCAAGCCAGAGGATTTCGGACTCCACATTAAGCTCGCCCAGCTTGTCAGCAACTTCCTTCAGCGCGGTAAAAGTGCAGCCTTTTTCATTGGGACTGCCGTTGATTAAAAGAATTTTTGACATCTCGCATCTCTCCTGTTCAAAAACGATACTACATCATTCCTCCAGCTCAAACTGACTGGCAAAAATGAGGTCGGGGTCATAATACTTCATCGAGTCTTTGGCAATTGCGGCGTGTTCCGGCGAATTGACGAAAGCTTCCCAAATTTTCTTGTCAGCAAAGTCTGCCGTCAGCGCTACGTGAGTATTATTCGCATACCAGCCGAGATTTTCGCCCGCACGCACGGTTGGGTATTTTTCCTTCAGCCCCCGAAGTTTTTTAGCGATTTCACGGATAACCTCCTCTGAAACACCCTTCTTCACCGCTGCAATAAAAATATGCCTTATCATCATAATGCCGCCCTTCTAAAAGCCGCCATACATGGCAGCAGTGTCTTCGGCAATTTTATTTTTGCCCATACTTCTCGTAATGAACATTTTGCCAAACCAAATCTTTTTCCGTACGAGGGGATTTCTTCTCGCCCTTCTGCCCCAGAGCAACCACGTTCAGCACGGAAAACTTGTCCGGCACGCCGAGGATTTGCCGGATTTCCTCATCGGCGCTTTTTCTTTGCCCCTGCCGATTTCTCATGTGAATCCAACAGGCTCCCACACCAAACTGCTCGGCGGCCAGCAAAATGTATGTGGATGCCACCGCCGCATCCTCTATCCAAAGTTCGCAGTCTGCCATATCGGCCATGACCACGATGGCAACGTCTGCCGTGGGAAGCGGCCCCGCGCCCATGCGCTTGCAGCGGGCAACCGCCTCGATGGTCGCCCGGTCACGAATCACCACGAATTCCACGGGATGCCGCCCCCAAGAAGACGGTGCCAAGAGCGCAATCTTCAAAATTTCCCGCACCACATCATCGGAAACTTTCTCCCCCGTGTAGCGACGAACGGAACGGCGCTGACGCGCCAATTCAAACAGCAGATTTTCCTGTGTCTTATTTGAAAACATACTCTACATCCTCCTGCTTTTCGTAAAGTTCCCAATATTTTTCCGCAATGTCAGCGGGGTCATAGTGGGTATTGGGGGCGATGCTGCCCATGATGGTGACGACACCCACATAAACGCCTTGCTCCTTCACCTCCTGTGACAAGGCAAAGGCAAGCGCCCGAAGCGCCGCTTTGTCCATGGAGATGCAAGTGTACTCGGCCATGGGATAGAGGGCAAGGCCGCCGCCTGTGAAAATAATCGCACCGCTGCCCCTGGCTATCTGATCCGGCAATACGAGCTTGGCCGTGTGAAGGGCGCTTGCCACATCCACTTGGTAATGCTCCATGAGATCGGCACTTGTGAGCTTGCTAGGAAAACCTGCCGTCAGAATTGCGGCATTGTAAATCAGCACATCTACGCTTCCATGCTCCTGCCGTATCTTCTGAAAAGCCGTTGACAGGGAATCGGTGCTGGCGGCATCTGCCGCATAGGTATAGGCTTCAATGCCTTGGGTATTCAATTCCTCTGCCAAAGGCGCAAGTTTGTCAAGGTTTCTTGCCAGCATTGCCACCTTGAAATCGTGCATACCGAATACCTTGGCAATGTTTACGCCCATTCCCTTGCCTGCGCCTACCACAACGGCCAACTTCTTTTCCATGATGAAATTCTCCTCTCAATTTTCTGTCCCGATTGTATCTGTATCTATTGTATGGTAGAATCAAAATAAAGACAAATACATTTTTATTTATGGGAGGATAACCAGAAAGTTATGTTGACACACAATCTGCGAATCTTCTTGGAAGTGGCCAACCGCCGAAGCATCACCGAAACAGCGAACGCCCGTTACATTTCCCAGCCCGCTGTCAGCAAGGCCATTCAGTCGCTGGAAAAGGAGTTGAGCCTGAAACTTTTTCATCGTGACAAGAAAAACGGCATGATACCCACGGAAGCGGGAAAAAAAATCCTCCTTTTGGCACGGCAAATGGAGGACTTGGAGAACCGCATCCGCCAGACGGCTTTTCGGGAAAACAATTTCATCGGCGGCAAACTTCGCATTGCTTCCGTCCCCGTGACCACCACGGCGCTGCTGTCCAAAGTGCTGCGGCAATATCGGGAGACTTATCCCTATGTAACGGTGGAAATCAAGGAGGACAATCCCCTTGCCGTGCAAAAGATGGTAGAGGAACACGCCGTTGACTTTGCCGTTACTTACGCTCCTTTCGGCAACTTGGATGCCGAAATTCTCATTAGGGATGAAATGGTGGGCATATTGCCGCTGGATTCCGAGACAGGAATCATAGAGATAAGCAAAGCTGCAGACCATATGATTCTGTGTCGTGCCGGAATGGAAACTGTGACAGAGCGTTTGCCTGCCGGACATGGGATTGATTTTAGCCGCAGTCTGCTCGTTCAGACTGCCCAAACCGTGGTGCGCATGGTGGAAGAAGGAAACGGAGTGGGGCTTATCTCCAAGTTCACTCTTTCCTCGATTTCGCATAACCTGCGTATTTGTCCAATACAGCCGCCGCTTGACACACAGATTGGCCTCCTTGCTTATGATTTAGCCGATCTGACTCCCGTGGCGCAGGAATTTGCCCGCATGATACGGGAGTTATGCGCGGAAATGATTTGATTAGTGTATGCGATTTACGGCATTCAGCCATTTAGAGGGTGATTCTCTTATGTACCTACATTCGCGAAGGATAAACTATTACTATTGTTTTATACCGTTCGCCGTATATGATGACCTCTTTTCTGACCTTAACGCCTGTTATGTGAACTTCTATTCCCCTTGGAATCGCGGCCATGCCGGTGACTACGACCTGCCGGAACTCTTTAATTGGATGGACAGCATTTGTAAGGCAAAGTAAATAAAATAGAAGCTCAAACAGATAGAATCTTTGTCTGTATGTGAATAACAAAAACAGTCAGTATCCGAAAGAACTGACTGTTTTTGTTTTGTTGGTAAAAATTTATACAGCGAATTAAATCATGCGGAGATTTTCCCGCCGAGAACGCAAGCCTTCTTCTCCGAAACGTCGAAAGATAGTTTCCAGAGTATTGAGCATCTTTTGCTTGTCATTCGGCAATTGCCCATAGATAGGCGTGATGATGGAAGCATTGGTCGCATCTATGGTCGTTTCTATCGTCAATTTACGCAAAAACGTCTG
This sequence comes from Pseudoselenomonas ruminantium, assembly GCA_002373045.1. GTDB lineage: Bacteria > Bacillota > Negativicutes > Selenomonadales > Selenomonadaceae > Selenomonas_A > Selenomonas_A ruminantium_J. Next base: position 13,626 of record DFHU01000030.1, read on the forward strand.
AAGTTCTTCAATTCGTTCGGCTTCCGTGGCTTCAACAAAAGTACCGTTTTTCACGTCTTCCATGAGTGGAGTATCGGGAAAAAGAGTAAGCCCTGCCGCCATGACCCGGAACGGCGTGAGCTGGTTGATAACATCTGCTGTTTTTTCCGCATGGGAAAGACCGTAGCCGTGCCCGCCAAGACCACTCAGGAAAATGACGGCATAATCCATGCCTGCCTCCGTCAGTTTTCCCAGCTGCTCCACGATATCCTTTGCTTCATAACCTTTGTTCATGCGTTTTAACACAGCATCATCGCCGGATTCAATGCCAAATACGAGACGGTCATACCCCATCCGGTGAAGTTCTTTTATTTGCTCAACCGACTTGTTCTTTACGCTGTCCACACGCCCATAGCCTCCGATGGACCGGACAAAAGGCAGGTATTCGTGGATAAGCTCAGCAACGGTTTTCAGCTTATCGAAAGTCAGCAGGAAGGGGTCGGCGCCCTGCAGCCAGATGCGTGGGAAAGATATGCCATACTCCTTGAGTTCCTGCAAATCCTCTTTGACCTCATCCAATGGCGATACGCCAAAGGGCGCATCCTTGTAGTAGGTGCAGAACCGGCAGGCATTATGGGAACAGCCGGACGTTATTTGCAGGAAAACACTGTTCGCCTCATAAGGCGGACGTACAACGGTACTGGCAAAATGCATGATACAACACTCCTTAATAAATCTATATATCGCTTTTTTTAGATATAAATATGTCTTAGAAAAGGGCAGTTGATTCTGCCCTTTCACAGATTGCTCTTGACATACTCGCCAAATTCACGGATTGTTTCTTCATTGCGTTGGTAGTATGTCCACTTGCCTATGCGCTCGACTTTCAATAGCCCGGCACGCTGAAGAATGTCAAGATAATGGGACACCGTGGACTGGGAAATCCCCGCTTTCTCCTGAATGCTGCCTACGCACACGCCTCCCGTCCATGTGCTGCCATCCGGCAGATGCAGTCCTTGCGGTGGGAAATGCTTTTCCGGCTCTTTCAGCCATTCCATGATATTCAAACGTATTTCGTTCGCCAAGGCTTTGTAAATTTCTAATGTGTTCATGCCTATATTATATCTTATTTTCGCGATATGTCAATGATTTTTTATGCGAGTGCGAAGAAGGGTTCCGCTTTCCTTGGCATGGGGTAGAACATGGGGCAGGATGTCCTGGGAAATCATCGTGCCAATGCCCAGCGACAACCCGGCGATGGAACTTATCAAAGAAAGCAGCATCCCACCCATAGCCACACTCCCCACAATCAACGGCTGATATTTCAGCAAGAAAACCGGCAGGGCGAGAAGCGGGCTGACCTCCGGGTGTGCTGCGTGCATATACATACCAATGGTGACGCAGGGAAGCCCCACCGGAATGACGATAAGCGCCGCAACCAATGCTCCGATGGAGGCCGTCTGCGGGTCTTGGGCGGAGAAAATTGCCTGAATATACGTCTGGGTGCAAATCATCCCAACGATGAGCGAAAAAAGATTGGCCAGTGTTATGCCGACACCCTCACCCCACAGGCTGTACCAGTGAAAATCCGTCAGCACTCTAAAGGGACTAGCTTCGCGTCGCAGCCTCTCGCCCTTGGCAGACCGCTGGGCGATGGCCTCCGTCACCTCGTCGAACCGTGCCTTGGCCTTCTCGTACCGCTCCACCAGCCCGTTGTAGCGTTTGCTGTGCATAAGCGACTCACACGCAGGAAAATCCTGCGGTTCGCTGCTTATCTGGTACTCCCCTTGGTCTTGGGCAATCCTCGCATTCTCGGCGATGCAGTTCTGCGTCATCTCCACCAGAACCGCCAGCGACGCTTTAGCTAGTCCCTTTAGGGATTCCTGCCCCAAGGCGGCTTTCTCCTGCTCCAACTCCGATGTGTCGCAGAAAGTCTGCCGGACGAGGCGGGCATTGGCGGCAATCTCCTCCGACGCGCAGGATGCGCCAGCCCGCTCCGTCACCATCTTGTTGAAGACCGTGACAAAGGCTACTTTGATTTCCTCCTCGGTAATATGCCAGCGGCATATTACCCATGGGGCGTTTGGCACTTATGCCCATCGTACTTCTTGTTGCAACGATAGATGACCCTGCGGTACTTGTCCGTGGAGTGCCAGACCTTGGCTCCGAAGGAGCCTCCGCACTCGCCGCACTTAATTTTGCCGGAGAAAATGCTCACGCCGCTGTATCTGCCGCCCTCCCGCTTGCGCCGCGCCACCTCTGCCTGCACCATCTCGAAGGTTTCCGGGGCGATAATGGCAGGGTGGCTCTGCTCCACGAAGTAGCTGGGGACTTGCCCGGTGTTCTTCACCACCTTCTTCGTGAGGAAGTCCGGTGTGAAGGTCTTTTGGATGCGGGCGCAGCCCGTGTACTTCTCGTTGGCGAGGACTCCGTTGATGGTGGCGGCATTCCACTTGCTCTTGCCCGTGACCGTCAGGATTCCCCGTCTTGTAAGTTCCTTGGCGATGGCGCAGGGAGTCAGCCCCTCAATGAACAACCCGAAGATGAGCCGCACGGTCTTGGCTTGCTCCTCGTTGATGGCAAGGTTGCCGTCCTCCCCTTTGTCGTAGCCGAGAAAACGGGAGTAGCCCACGGAGAATTTGCCGTCTTGAAACTTTTTTCTCAGTCCCCATGTGACGTTCTCCGAAATGCTCCGCGCCTCCTCTTGACTAAAAGACAAGAGGATTGTGAGTAAAATTTCCCCTTTACCGCTAATTTTGATACAAAATAACGATGCACCCCCTATACTCTATTAACGATGAACCCCCTTGCACCCCCTTGTCTATCGTTAAGTGAGTATGCTTTGGAAACCGCACGGGACAAGGCTTTGAGAAAAAAATAAGGGGGTGCATTTGGACCCCCTCGGCGGGGATTTTGCACCCCCTAAAGTGCAACATCAAGCCATTGACTTTCCTATACGTCTAAATTGAACAGCATCACTATCCCCTAATTGCTTTAGACATTGGACGCTTAAACATTTGTACCCAGTAATGACCATATTGGGTGCCAGCTTTATAAACATGACCAACTCCCAGCTCCTCATAATCAGGATTTAGAATATTAGCGCGATGACCGGGACTGTTCATCCAGAGGTCTACGACTTGTGACGGTGTAGGCGAGCCGCCTGCGATATTTTCTCCCACAGTGTACGCTCCTTTGGAAATCAGCGAATGGCACGGTTCGCCATTAGGTCTTGTGTGAGAAAACAGCACAGTAAGTTCATTCGCCCTGATTTCGGAGGCATCCATCAATTCCTTGGACAGACGGAGAGGCGTTAATCCACGACTGACACGCTCTGAATTAACCAACGCCAAAACTTCTTGTGCGTCTTGACTTGCATTTACTGCATCTGTTGAGTTATCCTGAACAGCTGTTGGTTCATGCGGAACATTCATTCCCTGACTACTAGACGTAGATTCATGGCCACTATCATAATCCCATTCACAGATAAATGTCGTATCTGCCGGATTGGGACCGAAAGTTCCATCATTCCATTTATAAGGAGCCGAGCCATCCCAAAACATGGCATAATGCTCTCTGCCAGCAATATTATTCGGCTCACCGGGATTCCAATTTGACCAAGAGATTTTCCTCCCGTCAACCCATCTCCAGTCCCCCTCACGTTCTGCATCTGATAGGCCAAAGTATGCACTCCCATACCCAAGCCGTATCATGATTTGATAGACGTGTTTATTTTCTTCCGAATCATCAATGATGGCTAGGTGTCCGCCTAGCGATTCGCAATAGCGTTTTGCTTGCTCCCATGTGCTACATTTGTTGGAATAGACATAGTAGTAGTGTCCGTTATACTCAATTGCACCGCTGGGGATATCGGCTGAAGCCTGTGGCATAAGAATTGCCCCTAACATAAACAATCCCAGAATTTTCTTACACATAATCAAAGTTCTCCCTTGCCAAATACTAATTATTGAACACTTCTAATATCCAATATGCAGAATACTAAATTATAAATTTACTCCATGTTTTGTCAAATAGTGTAGTGCACTAATAAATAAAAAGTATCCATAGCTATTATTCTCAATTTGCTCGTAATTATTTGGCAGAGGTTCAGGATTTCCGATGTGTTCTACAAAGTTCCCTTTTAAATCATATACATCATACTCAAACACATTCATCCAATGATTACGATTAATATCTGTCTTACAAGCTGCGTGATAATGGTATTCTGCATGTTTATACACTCTAACTTTATATTTAAATACCATATTTTTACCGGTATCTTTATAATTGGCTACTGATACTGAGTCTATATCAATATGAATGACTTTTTCATTATCACTTACTACATAATCCCAATCTGTTGCATGACAGTCAGCTATGTTTAAAAGTATAAAAACAATAATCAATAATAATGTTATTGTTCTTTTCATAATTAGCATCCCCTGTACAAATAGAAATTCGTGGCTATTGTTGTAATCAATAACCCTCACCACGCCACAACGAATACGTATTCAAAAAACATAACGATTGTTCAGTAACAAGATTGACAACTTTTATTTAAGGATTATGCACATCATAATTTTTCTTGTATCCTTATCCGCATATCTCCCAATCCCAATAGACGAATACTGCGGATTAGAGATAATATCACGATATTGCTCATTCAATATTTTAGTGATGTGCTTTTTAGAAATATCGTCAAAAAATATTTTAGCATAACTTTTATCAAGGATAATATCCTCGCCGTCCCTTTTCCTCATAATGCACTTTTCTGCCATTGTATCCAAATCGTCTGATTCTCGAAAGACATTGACTTTATACACTTTTTCCCGATAAAAATTCATGCTATTAAAAATGTACTCCCGAAATTTCTTCTCGGCAGAATAACGAGTATCATCTTTGGCGTAAATACGAAAAGGACTATGTAATATTCGTTCTTTACCGTCCTTAAAATATTTTGTGGTTAATGTAACATCTCCGGGACTTACAAAGCCTACCTCTACTTTTTCTACATTATCTTTAACATCAAAATATGATTTTATACTTACCAAATCCGGCTTATCAATCACACAAGTGTTTACCGTTCCCCATATGTATGCTTTACTGCCAACGACTACTTCACTTAATTGTCCAGTGTATTCGGTTGGATCAACGGGAATGAAGATTTCAAACAGTTTTCGTTCTGAGTCACCTGATGCCATACTCTCTCCGGTCTCATATTTCCCCAATCCCATATTTCCGTTTGGCCACACCGATGGATCCACATAACCATGTTTTCCATCAATGTCCATTTCTATCCACTGATGTTTCCACTGGTTTTCATTGATGTGTTGCCATTCATATCCCATATAATCCAATACTCTACCCAATGCTCTGACCAATCCGGCACAGGTAAAGTTTCCCGAAATAAAAACGCCATAAGGGCTGCGATAGTATTTGTTTTCATCGTTGCCGTATTTTCCCTTCATGCCGTAAGAAATCACATAAGCCATCGCAGCACGGATTTTATCACTGTCGGTACGATACGATGAATTAGCAAGGACACTGTCGGCAATCCTCTTGGCAACTGCTTCACTTTGTTGTATCTGTACCTCGCTTATGGTACTGCTATAGTAATGATGATCAACTGCTTCGCAAAACGATGGAGTAGTGAGTAAAAGAGCTAAACCACAGCAAAGGTATACAAGTGAATTTTTCATAGCATTCATCCTTCATTCTTACTGTGCAACATCTACTGATAAAGATTTCCTCAACAGATGTTGCACATTTGTCTCAGTTTACAATTTCCCTATCAATTTTGCTGTAGCATTTAACAGCCCTGTTATTTTCTCATAATCTGTTAAATTAGCTGTATTTATGGCAGTATCGATGTTGTCTTTTGCCTCTTTTAGCGACTTGACAGCTTTAACCATATTTTTCCCTTCCTTGCCAAAAGTTCGTTCAATTAATTTTTCAACATTTTTCTGTCCAAAGCTGTTTAACATATCGGAAAACTTACTTTTCCCTGCATCACCACCTGATAACAAATTTATAACACCCACTCCTACGTCATAAGCTTCTCCTAGATTTACGCCAAAGGCATCTCCAACCTCATCAACATAAGACTTTATCGCTTCATTTAGTTTTGATTTATAAACTTTTTGCCCAGCAGCTATAAAGTCAGTAACCGCTTCAGATAAAGCTTTATTATCTAAATTTGCCATATATAGTGTTGTGACATATTTTCCGTCTTTTTTTACATCAGCCTTAAAAGCACCAATACCATTGTAACTGAAAGCAGTGGGAACAATCGTATACTCACCTATAGGTATTTCCTTATTGTCACCAAAAATACTCGCCCATGAATTCACGATGCGCTCTGTATTAGTTAAATCATCGGCTGTTATCGCCGAATTCGCCATAGATTCTGCTATGTACTCTTTATACCTATCAATTACGTTTTGTGGCAGATGGGTATTTCCTTCGATTTTGCCAATTTTGTCTATTTGCTTTAATGCGTCCTTCGCCTTGAAGACTGGTTCCACATCATTCTTGATGGCAGTTCCAATTTTTTCGGCCAAAGAATTTTCTAACGATGCGTAGCTTTCGGTTAGTTTTCGAGACATTTCATCTTTTTGAACATTTTCGTTGTGTTCTTCAATTAGTTTTTGGATTTTATCTATATCTGTTGTTCCCAGCAACGACACAACGAAATCCTCGGAGTTGCTATCCTTTCCTCGTACAACGATAGATCTTCCCTGAATATCCGCTTCTAACTCTGAATAGCTACCAAAATTTAGTTTGTCCTTATCAAAATCGAAATTAGATATAGTTGTTCCTGTTGATTTAATTGTAATACTATCTTCACCATTCCCGCAGTGAATATGTGCCGATTTATCAAAAACCTTTATATCATTTGATCCTCCACTCAATACAATTTGTGCTTCCTTGCCACGTATATCAATTTTATTCATGCCTCCAGAAGTTGTTACTTTTGCTTTTTCGTTAGTGATTTCTAATTCATTATTTCCATTCCCCATATATAGGATGTTGTTTTTTCCTTCCAATTTTATTTTATTATCTCCTCCTTTTGTCATAACTGTAGCGTTGTTATCAATTATTGTTACAGATACATTGTCCTCTGTTTTCACAAGCAACTTGCCATCTGTCACACTGATGGACTTTGCACTATCAATAATCTTTTTGTAGTCTGTCACACTGATTATCGCAGATCCATCAAGAATGATACTATCTGTTTTATTGGTTTTTATTTTAAGATTTTTTGCATCAGTTATTTTTAAATCTCCGTATTCATCCATCATATTTACTTCAGATAAATTCATTTCGTTATTTAGCTTATATCCACTCATTTCGACATAACTATAATAACTATCCTTCGATTTTTCATTGCTTATCAATTCAATTCTTGTATTTGTATTCTCGTTGTAATATTCTCCATCATAATGTATTCGCTCAATAACCTCATTTCTACCAATCGGAGCAATCAAATCTGCAATGGTTACCTCAAAACTCTTCCCAGATAAATTTATGCCTTTAATTTTTCCATTAAAATCTACATCGCCACTCAAGGAGGCAATGATATTATTATTTTGACCTGTACATATATTAACTTCACCATTTAAACCTTTTGTTATTTTTAAATCATATTGGTTAACAGCCTTTCCTAACACAATGGTATCATCTGAAGAAAAGTCTTCTATTTCCACCGGTCCATACTCAAATATACTATAGTAACTAAGAATATTATATGTATTTATGCCACCACCTTTTATTTTTGGTGAAAAAGAAGCTATTCCTGTCATATTTAAATTTATAGTGTTTATTCCTTGATTTGCATAAATTCTATTTCCTTCAGAACATTTATTATAATCCACCGTATTCTCACCAATTCCGGCGTAGTATATAATATTTTCCGCACCATCCTCAAATACAATTTTATCATTATAGTCGCTACCGTAAATAGAAATATCATTATCTTGATTTTTTATCTTTATATCTAAGCCAACATCGTTCAAAGCGTAAATTTCTGCATTGGTTCTTGTTCTTTCATTCCCTATGTTTATATTAACGTATGCACTATTTTTTATGTTTATTTCGCCATATGCACGATTTGCTACTCTGACCTCACTATTGTCATCCAATACAATATACTCACTTCCACGAGGAATATGTAAATATGAATAAAAATCTTCATTCATCTCTACTACTATATGTCTTTGATCTCCAGCATTTGTTTCATTTGCATATATATCATCTCCTTTACGAGTATTATATATAGAGCATTGATTAAAATAGTAATTCCCCTTAACCGTTTTTACACCATTACCTATATACTTAAATGTTGTATCCTTTTCATAAATACTATCTGATGCCTCACTCTCTACCTTTATTTTATTTATTTGTGTTTGTGCATTTTCTATTTTTTCATCAACAATATCTTCAATTATTGATTCTCTTGATGGAATGTTTTTTTGTATACTTTCTTTTATGAATCCATTTGTATTCACACTAATATTGTTCGAGTTTTTAATTATATTTAATCCAGAAAAATCCAACCCAATTTTCTGATAGTCATTGCTATCTCCATATCTTACATTAATAGACATACTAATTGCTCTATTATCAAAATTTCCATCCTTATCGAAAGATACTAACGTGTAATTTCTGATGCCTCTATCAAAATCAACTCTGAATTTATTACCATCCTCATCAACTATCTCTTCTTTTGGTACGTTTAAGCTCAATATGTACCCATCATCATATTCATCAACTTTCAATTTAATAGGCACGTTATACTCTTTTCCATTGTTATCTTTAACAGGCACAAGTATATCTAAGCCGTTTTCCGCAGGTGATACATTCCCGGAAAAATCAGCCTTGGTTGTCGAATATTCATTTACATCTAATAAAGAACCTTTTTCTGTTGGGCCGAGAATTGTCCAATTGGGGCCAAATAAGTCAGGACGATTATTAATAATCAAATCCTTTATATTGTTTTCATTATTTGTTTTTCCAGTTTCAATGTTCGTATCCAAATCTGCCATATTGATAGTGATAGTTCGCCCGTCAGATAACTTAAAGTTAACCCAACCATCCGGAGTAAAACCAGCCGTTCCAACTATATCTGTTTTATCCAATTCTGACAAATCAAAAGCTTCTGCACCTCTAGTACCATGTGCGATCCCACTTTCATCATAAAATACATGAGCATTTACAGAATTTTTTAGATAAGCTGCACTTATTTTACACTCAATGTTACCATCTGCATCTACATTAAGATCACTGGGAATCATCGAACGTGGAATAGCCCCTACATTCAAGTTAAGCTTATAGCCGTCACCGGACGAATTGTTAATGGTATGCAATTTTTCTTCTAATGGGCAGAGTTGTTCAGCCTTACACCAGCCAACATCATTGGAATAGGTCTTTACTTTCACCCATTCCTCGCCGTTTTTGATTTTACGCTCAAGCACTTCCAAGCCGGTTTCATTACCGTAATCACCGGAATAATCACTTTGTTCGTCCGTATCTTTGTACAATTTTACGGTATTCTTGACTCCCAACATTGTCCCGATATCAACATTTCTTTTATCTCTGCTACCTGTAGCGGTAACGAGCGGATTGGCAGCGGATAATTCATCAGTACGTACGTATGCCAATTTTCCGCTACCTGTTCTTACTGCTGCCCATTGCACTCCATCTGCTTCTGACGTAGATACCAGGGTAGCTTTCCCTGCGTAACCTGCCAGCCAGTTCTCCCGGTTAGCTTCCGATGGAGCACTTCTCAATACTGTGACATCATTAAAATACACATCACTATCCGGGGATAATGTGTCTACTTTGGAGACAACCTTATTGGTGCTCATATCTTCACTTTTTGCATTACTTTCTGAGGATGAAAGTTTTGTATTGCTCAGCGAAGCTGCCGTCCCAATCGTCTGAATATATGCGTTGTTTTTTAATGCGAGTCCATTCAATAATTCCGATGCAGATGCTGTATTCCGCTTGGAATAGGAACGAAGGCTTAGAGATTGACTGTGATTATTGTCTTGCTGTCGATTTCTGTTACTATCAGACTGGCGTTTAGAAGATTTCTTTTGATCCCCACTGTACTCTTGTAAAAGTTCTTTGTAGGAAAAACCGTCCTCATCGAAAAGCTCTTCTGCCACACCTGCTCCAGTGGTGGAGGCATAAGCCCCTCTGCCTATAGCATTGTTACGCGCTAGTATATTCCTTACATCATACATAATTTACCCTCACTTTCCTTAGGTAAATACTACTATAGGTACACGACAATAGGACACCTATACACAATATATCGCATTTTTTTGAAAAATATTAAGTGTTTTTCATAGTTTAATCGTAGTTGCTTTATTTTACATACTATCCACTACTCTCGTCCCATCCCGGAACACCACCGTCATGCTGCCATCCACGCCCACCGTCACATAGTCCACCATCGCTCCCCACAGCCGCTCGTCGAACTCCGCCACCGACGCGCAGGATGCGCTACTAGTGCGGGCGCAGGAGCGTGATGCGACGTTTGCGCCCGCAGGCTCCTCCTGCGCCTCAAGCGTCCTGATGAACCCCGCTCCCTAAAGGGACTAGCTTCGCGTCGCAGCCTCTCGCTCTTGGCTGACCGCTCTGCGATGGCCTCCGTCACCTCATCGAACCGTGCCTTGGCTTTCTCATACCGTTCCACCAAGCCGCTGTAACATCTGTCCTCCTGCTTGCACCGTGCTATCTCCATCTGGACCATCTCGAAAGTAGCAGAAGAGCTGATGGCAGGGTGCCCCTGCTCCACAAGGTAGCTGGGAACTTATCTATTATTCTTCACAGCCTCCTTCACCCAGCTCTGGAGCAATACGAAATCCCAGAAAAATACAGTTCTATTCCAGCACACTTCATTTGGCGAAAAAAAGCAACCGAAATCTCACATTAGAGAAATTTCGATTGCTTTTAGGGATATAAAGATTAACGAATATATATCTACTTCATATATTCTTCCATGACCAAGCCCGCACCGCTGATTTTTTTCGCTGTCTCTATGCCAACATAGCGGAAATGCCAGGGCTCATAACTATATCCTGTGATATTTTCCCGTCCCTGCGGATAGCGCAGGATGAAGCCATATTCTGCCAACAGTGGATGAATCTGCGCAAAAATTTCCTTCTGTGCAATCATTTCATCGTTATCATCAATAATCTTTCCATCCACGACCAGACAGATATCTACAGCTAGCCCCGTGTGATGTTCAGAATACCCCGGAACGGCTACATACTGCTTCACATAGTCAGCTCCATACTTTTGGGTAAATTCAGCCACGATTTCCTTTTGACGGGCAACACTCCGATAGACAGAATCCAGCTCTATCTGAATGCCCTTTTGCTTTACTGCTGCACGCAGTTGCTCAAAATGACGATAGGTTTCCGGCTCAATCTGAAATTCCCTTCCAAACGAATTCTTTACCGTTATCAGCGGCAGTTTTGCCTCGTAATCATCCGGCAGCTTATGGGTTTTATTGACAAATACCAAATAATCTACATTCTGGCTCACGGCCATCGGATTGACTTCCGCATGGTTCGCCGCCTCTGCCTCATAGGCAAAACTACAGCAGACCATAGCCGACAATGCACCAATCAACAGTTTTTTCTTGAACGATTTCACCATATCACGCCTTTCTATTCGTAAAAATACCACTGATTGTATTCGCTATGATACCAGCTTTTACCTGCTTTTTTCGAATAAATTACGCTCCTCCAGCAGAAAGTGCTTCCAAAAGAATTTGGACATTCTCCGTGCTGTACTCAATCTGCTCCGACCAGCGACGTATGGACTCACCCAGCTGCCCGGTAAAACAATACATCAGATAGATAAAATCAGCATTCAGCTGGGCATAGGAAAGCACCGTTCCCCAGCCATACTGTGGCACATGCTCCAACGCACGATAAAGAATGTATTGATAAACGCGGTCAAAAACCTGCGGAACCTCAACACCAACTGCAAACTGTTCAGAACGCAGCTGCGCCAACTGCGCCGTCCACTCTGCATCAATCGGCTCCGTCTTTTGCAGGCAATCAAGCACAAAAGCTGCATCATCAACTGTCAGACCTGCCTGATAGCATAAATCCTCATCATCTGCCGGCAACGATAGTCGCTGCAATAGTTCATTAAGCGACAGTTTCTCGCCATTTTCCAGCTGAAAGCCTAACGGCGCTGTATCCGCTAATAATAACTCGCAGCTTTTTTCACAGCTAAGCCCCACACCAGCCAGCTCATAATCGCCTAAAGTCACGAAAAAACGCGGATGGTTCGTACAAATGTCACAAAGTATGGATTCATCGGCCGTACGGATAAGTTCACATAAACCATCCTCACGCAGAAACGGACAGCGGTCGCCCTCGCCCAGACGAAATTGCCAAACGCCATCGATTTCAACGATATTCTGCCGGATTTTCCCGCCTAACGCGCCTTCAAGCTGCTGATATTGGGCCACTGTTGACGGGTCAATATCAATTTCCCAGCCAGCACAGCAGGTATGCTGACATTTGTCGGCCTTGCAGCAAAAATCCGCATAAAAATCAGGATATATTGTCGAAAAATGCAAAATAAATCTCCTTTAATCGTTTCCTCACATAATTAATCCCCAAAGCCAATACACCACAAGCTCTGGGGATTTTTTCACGTATATAACGCTCTCCTAAGACCATTCTAACAGAGGATAGCGGATTTGTCAGCACAGAAAAGAGTTCTTTTGCTCTATATTAAAACGTATATTTCATCCCAAAACGATACACACGTCCATCGGCAAAGAGATTTTCATTTTTCTGGTCGAAGATATTATCTACCCCCACATAGGCGCTAAGACCATTCTTGAAGGTTTTATTGACCACGAAATTCAACGTATTCAAATGCGTATCGTTCGTTTCGTTGCCCAATTCATAATGATAGTTCAGCAGCCAGTCCTGCCACAAGGAAGCGGTCACGCCGCTGTATTTGCTGTCATCGAAATCCAGGGACAATTTGATATTATGGCGGGCACGGTTGGCCAAGCGTTCATCGGTATCGCTGTTAAAGGCATCCAGATAGGCATAACCGGCTTTCAAGGTAAATTTATCGCCCAGTTTTTGTTTAGCTTCCGCTTCCACGCCCTGAATGATGGCATTGTTGACATTGACGAACTGATAGGTGCTGCCGCCCAAGTTTTCATAGTCGATAAGATTTTTTACGCGGTTGCGGAAGTAGCCCAGTTTGCCGGAAGTCCTGCCCTGTTCAGCTTCAATGGCCACATCAAAGTTAAAGCTCGTTTCCGGCTGCAGGTTGGCATTGCCCTTGATGGTTGCATAGCTGTTATGCGACCAGTCCATATAGAGTTCGCTGGCCGTAGGTGCACGATAGGCACTGCCCACATTGGCCTTAAAACGGGTATTCTTGCTGAATTTATAGGTACTGCCCAATTTGGCCGTGGTCTTGCCGCCGAAATCGCCGCTATGGTCGTAACGCACGGAAGGAATAACCGTCCATTTGCTGTTGGGCACCCATTCGTCCTGTAAATAAACAGCCTCATAATGGGAATCGGCCTCACCATTTATACGAGTGGAATCGTATTGTTCCTTGCGGTATTCGCCACCAAAGGTCAGCAGATTCTTGTCCCCCAACTGCAAACTGCGCTTGCCTTCGGTGACTATGGACGTGAACTACTCCCGCCTATAGAGGCGTGAGCTTCCTGATTCGTCGAGAACTGCACCACTGACTCCGAAGAGTTGCAGCGACTTACACTCTCTCCACAGGCGTAACTTTCCGTAGTTCCTACGGTAGTTGTGATTTGTCTGCTAATCTGACTTCGCACATGTTACATTCCGAATGGTTACGGAAAAGAGAGGATAATCACAAATCCCTTGTTTGTACCTGCTGGGAGCTTACTGCCTTGGTTTTCGACGTTTCAGACTCCGTGAGACCGTAGTACAACAGTCTATAAGATTGTCGCAGGTCTTCTCCTTTCTTCGAAGATTTCCGATTTCTATTGTCTTTGATTGTACTACAAAACGAGTTACAAAGCAATTGTATGGCTCAATTACTTACGTAAATTCGCCATCCCCGCCTTCATCCCCCACCTAAGAGGAAGGGGACTTCTGGCGGGTTAGGTTAAACAACGACCACACAAAAAACTTCCAAAAACAAAAACTTGTCTTTGGAGGTATCTTTCACCACATCCGCCGCAGAGTAACCGCACACATCAAATCCCGGTCATGGCCGCCGCGTTCTAGGACCGCCTCACCGGCCAGCATCCTCCCCGGTGAAAACTCATTTTCACCAGACAGCGACAGCAGCAGATGCGTCTTATCCTGCTATGCACAAAAGGACCATGAAAAAGGTTCAATACCTATTTTCACAGTCCTTTTCACTCATTTGCGGTTATTTGAGTTTGCTCAGAACTTCACCTGCAGACATATTATTGGCCTTCATGTAATCCATGAGTTCCTGATAGTCATCCTGTGCTTTTTTGGATTTAAGTTCCGTCAGCTGTGCTTTCAAGGATTTGAGCTCATTGGATTTCTTTTCAATTTTCTCCTCAATTGCCTTAATTTTTTCATCATAATTTGCTTTTCTTGCCATCTTTAAAAACCTCCAAAATCTATTTAATAACTTCTATGCCTTGTTTATTCTACAAAATCAATCAATAATCCTCCCATCTTTTATAATTTCTTAAAAGTATCCCTCATCCTATAAACAAAAACCTGCAAATGGATTTTTTGCTGTCCATACAAGGAATATCGCTTATCTTGCACGAATAGTAAATAAAAATACATGAATAAGGAGCGATCTTTATGACTATGGCAAATAAAGGCGATATCGTCTACGTCAAACGCAAAGGATATCGCCATTTTGGCATATATGCGGGAAATCAGCAGGTAATCCATTATTACAAGGAACGCAATCCCCTGCTTTGCGACGGGATTATCACCGAAACCACTTTAGCGGAGTTTATGTCCGACAGTGATACGTTATACGTTCTGAATGGCATCGGCCCATCCGCCAAAAACAATCTTTTTGACTGGATTATCAAGCGGATATTCGATGGCGAAATAACGCCTTTTTCTCCACAGGAAACCATTAGCCGTGCCCGCAGCAAGTTGGGCGAGCAGGGCTATGACCTGCTGCTCAACAACTGCGAACACTTTGCCTTTTGGTGTAAAACCGGCGTAGCCAAGTCCTCACAGGTCGACGATATTCTCGCCTGCTTTCTTCTGCTCGTTCCACCACCAGACAGGACAAAAATAGAACACCAATAAGGCGACTATTCCTTTCTGCCTGCACAGCCATAATATCTAAGGCCCAGCATGGTGATATCGTCCGATTGCGGTGCTGTGCCAGCATGCTGCCGAACAAATTCCCGCATTTTGGCCAAAATATCTTCAATGGACATATGGGGCAGGCCATTCAGCTTTTCCTTAATCTGTCTTTCGGTAAACTGTCTGCCCTGTTCGTCCATCGCCTCGGAAACACCATCAGTATAGAGATAGAGTGTATCCCCCGGCAAAAGGTCAACACTTTGCTGTGTATAAGGCAATTCCATCACGCCCAACATGCTGCATTTCTTTATGGGCAGGAATTCATAATGGTCATTTCTTCCCAACAGTGGCGGACAATGTCCACCGCTGACATAGGTAAAATGTCCGCTTTGCATATCCAATATACCGACGAGAGCCGTCACGAACATAGCAGAATCATTATTGCGGCAAAGCTGCCGATTGGCATTTTCGATAGCTGCTGACAGTCTGTCCTGCATTTTTTCGCGTAAAATGCTGTTTTTTAGCACGGATTGGGATTTTGCCATAAAGAGCGCGGCTGGCACACCTTTGCCGGACACATCCGCAATCGTAATGACCAGATGATTTTCATCGAGCAGATAAAAATCGTAAAAATCGCCGCCTACATTCATCGCCGCATCCATTGTCGCATAAATAGCAAATTCCTTATGCTCAGGAAAAGCCGGGAAAAGATTGGGCAGCATATCTTCCTGAATCCGTGCTGCTACGGATAGTTCTGTGCGAACGCGTTCCCGTTCGGCTGCAGCATTGGCCAGATTTTCCGTATACTCCTTCAGCGCCATGGTCATGTCATTGAAGCATACCGCCAAATGCTCGACTTCGTCACCAGTATGTATATCCAGTTTCTTGTCAAAATTACCTGCCGAAATCTCTTTGGCACCATCCGCTAAGCGGCGAATCGGCTTGGACATACGACTGGCCATCCTGCCACTGCCATAAAAAACCAGCAGCAGAATGGGAATCAAAATGAGTCCTGCCCGCAGGAATAAATCATAAAAGGCCCGCTCCATGAC
>DFHU01000030.1:30062-107931 GCA_002373045.1 Pseudoselenomonas ruminantium
CAATATTTCATCATCTTCGATAACCGTTCCCAAACTCCAGCCGGTTGATTTCATCGGTGCGAAGGCCAAATAATAGATATCCCCCTCATAATCCACGGACATAACACCGTTTTCCCCGGCAGCCATACGGCAGGCAGCTTCAGCAATGGACGGATCATTTACATTACGCAAATCCTGCGCGTCCGGTCTTACAGCCAAAAAACCATCTTTTTCCGATGAAAACATTACCTTTCCCGTATCGTCCAAAACAAAGGTTATGGATTTTTCGCCTACTGCAGTACTTAAAATTGACTGGTAAATATCCTCTGCACTATAGCTTATTCCCACAACACCGGCAAAACCGTCTGCATCATAATACGGCATTGCACAGCTCAGGGAAACATGTCCATCTGCTCCTCTGGACACATCGGTAAAAACCGGCTTATTGGCCTTTTTTCCCGCTTCGTACCAGTAACGCTTCCGCGGATCATAATGCGAAACAAAATCCTCCCGCACTTCTTCCGATGGATAAATGCTATTCGTTCCGGCATCCGGAGGAATCAAATCCAAACAGATAAGATAGCCATTTTTTGAACCGGCAAAGAACGACGTACGGTACCCTGCATAGGATTTGCTGATGGATTCCAGACCATCAGCAAAATTTGCTGCCAGAGCAATTTCTGCCTGCAGTTCACCATTTCCATCATGAAAATCAGGGCTATAGTGAATATAGGGCTGTCCGGAAACAATATCCGGCACATCACGCGTATTCGGCAAGGTGCGTGGACGATAATTCTCCTTATTTTTTAAGATGCGGGAGAGTGTATCGGCCATAAAGCCCACATCTTCCCCCACCATATAGAGTTCCCTGTCCAAGTGCAGGGCCTTGCTTTGCGCCACTTCCCTGAGCCGATCTTTGGCGTGTTTTTCAGCATAGCCTTCCATGGATTCGGTCATGTAGGAACTCAGTCTTTCTTCCTGTTCCCGCATACTGCTTTGCGCAGCATAAAGACCATAAAGAGCAACAATACCCACGGCGAGCAAAACAGCAAAGACACCGGCAAAGGATAGCAACATCATGCGTCCGCGAATAGACCACTTCATCACTTCACATCCACCGCCAGCACCTTTTCAATAGCGCCCGGCTTTTCCTGAAAGAGTTCGAGCACCAGGCCATCCGGCAACTGCACCCATTTTTCCGGCTTGCCTTCCATGGCATGAACGCCCTCATAGGCAAGCATTTCCTGCAAGGTGGCGGCAAAATCCTGCACCACGATTCCTAAGTGATGTCCCCGTCCGGCAGCGGGGTTATCGGGCGCAGCCACCAGTTGCAAGCCGCCTTTTAACCATAACTGCTGCAATTTGCCATCTTTTTCCTTGCGGCGGGTTTCCGTCATGCCCAAAACCTCAGCAAAGAATTTCTGGCTCCATTCGATATCCGCCACCGTCACGGCAGCATGTTCAAGATAAGACCTTTTTTCCGACATATTTAACGCCTCCCCTTCTCATCATCATATGTCTACAAAATAAAATTCGCCTCGACAGCTAAAAATCCTGTCGAGGCAAATTTATTCTCTTTAGCTTAAAGCCTTACGCAATGCTTTTTGCATACAGCCTAAGTCCGGCTGTATGCCAGTCCAAAGCTTCAGGGCTTCCGCCCCCTGCCCGGCCAGCATTTCTTCGCCATTTACCACCGCATGTCCATGCTCACGCGCTTCCCGCAGAAAACGGGTTTCGGCCGGCGTATAGATGATATCGTAAACAAAGGCGTCCGGGTTGACCGTAGACCAGTCAACCGGCGGACAAGCCTCCACCTTCGGCGTCATGCCCAGCGGCGTGGTATTGACCAGCAGGCTGCATTTTTTCAATTGTTCTGCGCATAAATCCTCTGTCCAATGGCATACCGTTACCTTACCATAAGGTGAAAATTCTTCTGCCAAGGGCTGTGCCTTCGCCGGGTTGCGCACGGCCAGCACCACTTCGGCAGTTCCTGCCTGCAAGAGCCCCCAGATAACGGCGCGCGCTGCGCCGCCAGCGCCTAACAAAACAGCCGTCTTGCCGGCAAGGTCAATCTTACGGCTGTTCAACGCACCCATAAAGCCCAGATAATCGGTATTATAGCCTGTCAGCCTGCCGTTATCGTTGATGACGGTATTGACCGCGCCGATAATCTCAGCGGCTTTATCCACTTCATCCAACAGCGGCATAATAGCCGCTTTATGGGGAATGGTCACATTCCAGCCGCGGTAATTCAGGGCTTTCAGCCCCGCCACTGCCGCCGCCAGATTTTCCGGGGCCACGGGCAAGGCAGTATAGTTGTAATCCACTCCCGCTGCCTCAATGGCCGCATTTTGGATAACCGGCGACAGCGAATGCGCGATAGGCCAGCCAATAACACCTAAATTCTGCGTTCTCCCGGTAATCATCACGCATGCTCCTCACGGGTTTTGGACAGCAGTTCCATCTTCAGCTCATAATAATCCGGCGTCATATCCAGATAATGGCGGTGCGGATTTTCAAAGCGCTGTTCTTCCTCCCAGATTTCATTGTCTAGCTGCGCCTTTACATAATTGCGGATTTCATCGAGCGTCGGCATATCTTCTACCCGCTTGCCCTGACGCACATAAAGCTTGCGCAGATTCTTCAACGTGCAGTTTTCAAAGGTGCGATTCTTCCACGGTTTCTGTGGGTCAACATAACGGAATGGCTGGCTCATATCCACCGGCTCGCCGCAAATGGCGAGCATATCGGCCACAGCCTTACCATCAGCATCATAAACGCGGTACAAATCCTTGAGCCCCGGATTGGTGATTTTCTCCACGTTTTCCGATACCTTGATGCGCGGCGCAAATTCGCCATTTTCCCCAACAGCAGCCAGTTTATAAACTGCGCCGAACACCGGCTCGGATTTAGCCGTAATCAGGCGCTCGCCAATACCAAAGCTGTCAATGCAGGCACCCTGACTCAACAGCGATGTCACCGTGAACTCATCGAGGCTGTTGGACACCACAATCATGCAGTCCTCAAGCCCTGCGGCATCGAGCATCTTGCGCACTTTCTTGGAAAGATAGGCCAAATCGCCAGAGTCAATGCGGATGCCGCGCAGGCGCTTGCCCATCGGTTCTAAGATTTCATGCGCCACGCGGATGGCGTTGGGAATGCCGGAGTGAATGACATCATAGGTATCCACCAACAGTACCGTGGCATCTGGATAGGTTTCCGCATACTTTTTGAACGCCGTGAATTCATCACCATAGAACATCACCCAGCTATGCGCCATCGTGCCGGAGATGGGAATGTTGAACATCTGACCGGCAGACACGGTTGCCGTGCCGACTACACCGCCGATATAAGCTGCGCGGGCACCATAAGTTGCCGCATCCATATTATGCGCACGGCGGGCGCCGAAATCAGACACGGCCCGGCCATTAGCCGCCTTTACAATGCGGCGCGCCTTGGTCGCAATCAAGGACTGGTGGTTGACCTGTGCCAAAATCGCCGTCTCCACCAGTTGGGCATCAATCAGCGGGGCCACCACCGTAATGCAGGGCTCATTCGGATACATAATCGTACCTTCAGGCATGGCATAAATATCCCCACTGAAATGGAAGTTTTCCAAATACTGCAGGAATTCTTCCGAAAACATTTTCTGCTGACGGAAATACTCCACATCGTCCTTGGAGAATTCCATATTTTCCACGTATTCAATGACCTGCTCCAAGCCGGCGAAAATGGCAAAACCGCCCTTATCCGGGTTGGCGCGGTAAAATACGTCAAAAGCTACCTGTACATCTTTATCATGGTCCTGAAAATAACCATTGGCCATGGTCATTTCATAGAAATCCATCATCATCGTTATATTGCGTTTATCAAACTGTGTCAAAAGGACACCTCCAGTATGCGGCAAAGCCGCGGTCTAAAAAATCATACTATTGTATTATATCATTTTGATATCCGGTAATCAAAAAAAATCCGCATAATTCTTACAATATATTGCATAGAAGACGGAGGGAGGGGGCGGGGATAACTTTCGTCTGCTTAGACAAGCTTGTCAAACGCTGCCGAAAGCCATCCCCGCCCCCTCCCTCCTCACTGCCTGCTTCTACGGTCATCCTTGTACTTCGATGCAGCGCACAATGATAATGTACAAATTAAGCCCGGTGGCTGATTATACTTTTCCGTCGCGTTTGACAAGCCTGTCTAAGCAGAGGAAAAGTATGATCAGCCACCGGGGCGTCTTTGCATATCTTTGTAATGTAGATACTAAGCGCGGCGACTGGTGATGCCTTTCCGCAGCTTTTGACAAGCCTGTCTATGGCGAAGGAAAGGTATTACCAGTCATCGCGCGTCTTAGCACATCTATGTAATGTACAAACTAAGCCCGTGGGGGCTGGTGATGTTTTCCGCAGCTTTTGACAAGCTTGTCTATGGCGAAGGAAAATATTACCAGCCCCCACGGGCGCCTTTACACCTCTATATTATACGTTTTTCTTTCCCGTACTCCCTCTTTTGGTCATCGGCACGCCTTGCTTGCACAGCGGGCATTCCTCCGGCTTATAGGTTTCCACATCCATATGCAGAAGCGCCGTACAGGGAACATCGCCAAAATTGGCTTTACCGCCGCTGCGGTCTACGAGCATGCTCACGGCTACGGGAATTCCGCCATGGGCCTTGACCACTTCGATGACTTCCTTGATGGAACCGCCGGTCGTCACAATGTCTTCCACAATCAGGCAGCGTTCGCCTTCATGCAGGGTGAAGCCGCGGCGGAAGGTCATCTTTCCATCCACGCGCTCGGTAAAGATAGCACGGGTGCCCAGTGCCTTGCCGGTTTCATGGGCCAGCAGGATGCCGCCGGTCATGGGGCCGACCACCGTTTCAATATCAGCATCCTTGAATTTTTCGGCCATGGCCTGACAGAGTTTTTCCGTGTACTTCGGCTGCTGCAGCACGTTGAACTTTTCCACATAGTGCGGGCTGTGCAGGCCAGAGGTCAAAAGAAAATGACCATCCATAATCGCACCGGTTTCAATCAGTAATTCTTTTACTTCCTGTTCAGTCATCTTATCTTACTTTCTCCATTTCGTTAATAATCTTTTCTGCGGCGGCTTTGGGGTCAGCAGCGGCATAGATAGGACGGCCTATAACCAGATGCGTAGCGCCATCGGTTAAGGCGCTGGTTGGTGTTGCTACACGGCTCTGGTCATGGGTATCACTGCCGGCAGGTCTTATCCCCGGTGTGACAATCAAAAAGTCTTTGCCGCAGGCTTCACGAATCAGACTTGCTTCCTGGGCTGAGGCCACTACCCCGTCCAGACCGGCTTTCTGCGCCAGTCTGGACAGACGCACCACAGCACTCTTTATCTGCAAGGCCAGGCCCATGTCCCGCCAATCATCCTGATTGATACTGGTAAGCACCGTGACAGCGATTAACTTGGGGCATTTTACGCCCAATTCTGCCGCTTCGGCATGCATCCTGTCACAGGCTGTCTTCATCATGGCATAACCGCCACTGGCATGCACATTAAGCATGGTTGCGCCCAGACGCATCAAGGAACAGATGCCGCCTGCCGCCGTGTTGGGAATATCGTGCAGTTTGAGGTCAAGAAAAACATCCTTGTCCTGTTCTCTGAGCCAGGTTACCACCTGAGCGCCCACACCGTAAAAGAGCTCCATGCCAACCTTGTAATAGGTCACACTGTCTCCTAATGTCGTTACCAGCCGCTTTACATCATCCATCGTGTGAACATCAAGTGCTGCTATCAAGCGTTCATCTGCCATAACCTGTCCTCCTGTATATACTAAGTTGATCATTAAAGTGCTGCACCGATAATATCCTGTACCGATTCCAAATGACGCTGTGCCAGATAATCATTGATGCCATCGCAAATTTTCATGGTCACTGCAGGGTCATTGAAATTCGCTGTTCCCACGGCCACGGCGCTGGCTCCCGCCAGCAGAAATTCAATGGCATCTTCTGCGCAGCTGATGCCGCCCATACCGATAAGTGGTACGTTTACGGCTTTGGCCACCTGATAGACCATGCGCAGGGCCACCGGCTTCACGCAGGGGCCGGACAAACCGCCTGTGACATTGCCGAGGGTCGGCTTCTGTGTATGGATATTGATTTCCATGCCCAGCAGGGTGTTGATAAGGGAGATGATATCGGCTCCCGCATATTCCACCGCTTTGGCCATCGTGACAATATCCGTCACATTGGGTGACAGTTTCAAGATGACCGGCTTCTTCGTATGGGCCTTGGCCTCCTTAACCACCGCTTCGGCAGCTTTGGGGTCGGTGCCGAACACAATGCCCCCCTCCTTGACATTAGGACAGGAGACATTGAGTTCAATGGCTGCGACTCCGGGCACATCGAGCATTTCGGCCAGGATGCCATATTCTTCCACGGTACTTCCCGAGATATTCACGATTACATTCATATTGTAATTCGCGATCCGCGGCAAAGTTTCCTGCAGGAAAACCTCCACCCCGGGATTTTCGAGGCCAATGCAGTTGAGCATGCCCATGGGTGTTTCCGTAATGCGCACGCCCTCATTGCCTCGGCGGGGCTTTAAGGTCGTGCCCTTGACCATGACGCCGCCGAGCCTTGACAGGTCCACGAATTCGGCAAATTCCTCGCCAAAACCAAAAGTTCCCGAAGCGGTCAGCACCGGCGTATTCATGTAGATACCCGCAAGATTCGTATGCAGGCGTTTATCCAACATATTGATTGCTCTGCTCATGCGAGGTCAAACACCTCCTCTGCCCAAAATACCGGGCCATCCTTGCAGACTTTCCTGCGCTGCCCGCTGGTCGTATCAATTGAGCAGGACAGGCAGGCGCCTAAGCCGCAGCCCATGCGCTTTTCCAGCGATACCTGACAGGGAATTTGATATTCATGGGCAATTTTAGAAATGCCCTGCATCATGATTTCCGGGCCGCAGGCAATGACCAAATCATAATCGCCCTTCTGCAGCAGTTCCGGCAACAGGGTTGTCGTAAAGCCCTTGGTTCCACAGGAACCATCATCTGTTGTACAGAAGACCTCCTGCACATGGGGCTTATAGATTTCCTGCCAGAAAAGTTCCCGCTCGCAGCGGCCGCCCATCAATACATCGGCCTTGCCCTTTGCATGTTCGGCATAAAAGAGCAACGGGGACAGGCCCATGCCGCCGCCCACCAATAGCGGGCGTTTCGCCTTACAGCTAAAGCCGTGGCCGAGCGGCCCCAGCACATTGATAACCGTGCCTGCCGTAAGCCGGGAGAGTGCTTTGGTACCCTTGCCCACTACCCGATAGATAAATGCCACCGTGCCTTTTTGCAGGCTGACTTCGGCAATCCCCACGGGGCGGCGCAGGGTAAAGGCCCCGCCGGGAATCTGCAGCTGGACAAATTGTCCTGGCTCTGCTTCCCGCGCGATTTCTCTTGCCTCTACTTCCATGCGCCATACATCTTTTGCCAGTTCATGCTGGTCAATGATTTCGCCATCTACAGCCACCTTAGGCAAGGTCGTCACCGCCTCCCACATAGTCCTGAATGGCCAGCGAGTAGACCAGACGACGTTCGCGCATGAAGGAGAGCACCCGCATGACTTCCCAGGCTGTATCCAGCGAGGTCAGGCAGGCAATGCCATGTTCCACCGTAGCGCGGCGGATTTTGAAGCCGTCCTTGACGGAATGTTTGCCCTGCGTCAGGGTATTGATGACCATATGAATCTTGCCCGTCTTGATTTTTTCAATGATGTCGGAGCTGCGTTCATGTACCTTGCCCACGACTTCGACATCAATGCCCATGGACTTTATCGCCTTGGCCGTACCTTCGGTCGCGGCAATCTGGAAGTCCAAATTCGCAAACGCCTTGGCCAGTTGCTTCATTTCTTCCTTATCCTTGTCGGCTACCGTAAAGAGCACACAGCCCTTGGTCGGCACGTTGATGCCGGAGCCGACAATGGCCTTATAAAGAGCGCGGGCATAGTGATAGTCAATGCCCATGACCTCACCCGTGGATTTCATTTCGGGGCCGAGGGCAATATCCACATCCGTCATCTTGGCGAAGGAGAACACCGGCGCTTTTACGGCCACATAGGGTTTGGGCGGAACCAGGCCCGTGCGTTCGCTGACTTCTTTAAGCGATGCGCCCAGCGCAATGCGGGTAGCCAGATTGACCATCTTCACATCCGTGACCTTTGACAGGAAGGGCACCGTACGGCTGGAACGCGGGTTGACCTCGATGATGTAAACCTCGTCATTGACGACTACGAACTGAATGTTTAAGAGTCCCTTGACATGCAGGGCCACCGCCAGCCGCTTGGTGTAGTCGATAATGGTGTACAGCACCTTGGAGGACAATGTGCGCGGCGGATATACGGCAATGCTGTCGCCGGAGTGTACGCCGGCGCGCTCCACATGTTCCATGATGCCCGGAATCAGCACATCCATGCCGTCGGAAATGGCGTCAACTTCCACTTCCGTGCCCTGCATATAGCGGTCAACCAGCACCGGATGGTCAGGTGTTACCTTTACGGCGCGGCTCATGTAGTCACGCAGTTCGGCTTCGTTGTAGACGATTTCCATTGCCCGGCCGCCTAATACATAAGACGGACGTACCATAACCGGATAGCCGATACGCTCAGCCCCGCTGATGGCATCTTCGAGGTTCGTCACGCTGATACCCTGCGGACGGGGAATTTGCGTCTGGGTCAGCACTTCATCAAAGCGCTCACGGTCTTCGGCCCTGTCGATATCATCTACAGAAGTACCGAATACTTTTACGCCTGCTTTCTGCAGGGATGCTGCCAGATTAATCGCCGTCTGTCCGCCGAACTGCACAATAACCCCTTCGGGCTTTTCCTTGTCAATGATGTTGAGCACATCTTCCGTGGTCAGCGGTTCAAAATACAGGCGGTCGGAGATATCGAAGTCAGTGGATACGGTTTCCGGGTTGTTGTTGATGATGATGGCTTCAATGCCCATTTCTTTGAGCGCCCATACGGAGTGTACCGAGCAGTAGTCAAATTCCACGCCCTGGCCGATGCGGATAGGCCCGGAGCCCAGCACGATGACCTTGCGCTTGTTCGACACCGTCACTTCATCCTGCTCCGCGCGGAAGGTGGAGTAATAATACGGCGTTGCAGCTTCAAATTCGGCCGCGCAGGTATCGACCATCTTATAGCAGGGCATTACGCCCATGCTCTTGCGCGTGGTGCGGATTTCATCCATGCTCTTGCCGGTGATTTCGGCGATGGATACATCGGCCAGGCCCACATTCTTGGCCGCGAGCATCAGGCTCGGCGTCAAAGGTTCGCTGCCCAGCTGATTTTCCACCTGGGCGATGTTGTTGATTTTATTGATGAACCATTTGTCCACTTTCGTGATGGCATGAATTTCATCCACCGTGGCAATGCCGCGGCGCAGGGCTTCGGCAATCACGAAGATGCGCTCATCATTGATGCGGTTGAGGTTCTTCTTGACGCGGGCGTCATCCCAGGCGGCCATTTTCGGCATGGAGAGGCGGTGCACGCCGATTTCCAGCGAGCGCACAGCCTTGAGAATAGCGCCTTCAAAGTGGCGGTCAATGCTCATGACCTCGCCCGTGGCTTTCATCTGCGTTCCCAGCGTCTTATCTGCATAGACGAATTTATCAAACGGCCAGCGCGGGAATTTCACGACACAGTAGTCGAGCGAAGGCTCAAAGCAGGCCTTGGTCTTCTGCGTTACCGCATTTGTGATTTCATCGAGCGTATAACCGATGGCAATCTTGGCCGAAACCTTGGCAATCGGATAGCCAGTAGCCTTGGAGGCCAGCGCCGAAGAACGGCTTACACGAGGATTTACTTCGATAACATAGTAGCGGTTGCTGTTGGGGTCGAGGGCATACTGCGCGTTGCAGCCGCCTTCGATGCCGAGTTCGCGGATAATGCGCAGAGATGCACTTCTGAGCATCTGATACTCATGGTCTGTAAGCGTCTGGGACGGTGCGACGACGATGGAGTCACCCGTATGCACACCCACGGGGTCGAAGTTTTCCATGTTGCAGACGGTGATGCAGTTGTCGTTGCCGTCACGCATGACTTCGTATTCGATTTCCTTCCAGCCGGCCACACTGCGCTCGATGAGCACCTGACCAATCAGGGAGTAATTAAGGCCCTTGATGACAATATCAATGAGTTCTTCCTCATTCTCGGCAATGCCGCCGCCCGTGCCGCCCATGGTGTAAGCCGGGCGCACGATAACCGGATAGCCAATGCCGTTCGCGAATTCCACAGCACTGGGCACATCTTCCACAATGGTGCTTTCCGGAATGGGTTCACCAAGTTTTTCCATGGTTTCCTTAAAGAGTTCCCGGTCTTCGGCCTGCTTGATGGCCGACAGCGGTGTGCCCAAAAGCTCTACGCCATGTTCCTTGAGTACACCGCGCTCTGCGAGCTGTACGGCCAGATTGAGTCCTGCCTGACCGCCCAAAGTTGCCAAAAGGCCGTCCGGCTTTTCCTTGGCGATGATTTCGGCCAGGAATTCCGGCGTCAGCGGCTCGATATACACGCGGTCAGCAATATGCGTATCCGTCATGATGGTTGCCGGATTTGAGTTTACCAGCACTACTTCGAGTCCTTCTTCTTTAAGGGCACGGCAAGCCTGGGAACCGGCATAATCAAATTCTGCTGCCTGACCGATGATGATGGGGCCAGAGCCAATAACCATTACTTTTTTGAGATTTTCCTTTTTTGGCATCTTATTCTCCCTTCAACATGGTCCAAAATTCGTCAAACAGATAGAGATTGTCGTCCGGCCCCGGCGAGGCTTCCGGATGATACTGCACGGAGAACAGCGGCAGCTCCTTATGGCGCATACCTTCCACCGTACCATCGTTGACATTGATATGGGTTACTTCCAGCGGCAAGTCTTTGAGGGATTCCTCCTCCACCGCAAAACCGTGGTTCTGGGAGGAAATCTGCACCTTGCCCGTGCGCAAATCCTTGACCGGCTGATTCGAGCCGCGGTGACCGAATTTGAGCTTGTAGGTCTTAGCCCCCAAAGCGCGGGCAATCAGCTGATGACCAAGGCAGATGCCAAAGATGGGCTTCTTGCCAATCAGCTTTTTGATTTCTTCGACGATTTCCAGCACATCGGCAGGGTCGCCAGGGCCGTTGGAGAGGAAAATCCCGTCCGGATTCATCGCGAGAATATCCTCAGCCTTGGTATCTGCCGGCACGACCTGCAACTTACAGCCGATATTGTGCAGGGAAGTCAGGATGTTCTGCTTAACGCCAAAGTCCATGGCGACAACCAACGGTGCATCTTCTTTCTCTGCTTCCACGCAATAAGCTTCCTTCGTGGTTACTTCCATAACCACTTCTTTTTTGATGGGCACCGCCATGAGCTTGTCGATTTCTGCCTGCTCGGCATCTGCGGGTACGATAATCCCCTTCATGGTACCGGCATTGCGGATTTTGCGGGTCACGGCACGGGTATCCACATCATACAGGCAAGGGATATTCTGACGGGTCAAGAACTCCGCCAGACTTTCCTCATAATGCCAGTTGCTGCCCAGCTCGCAAAGTTCGCCGATGACAAAGCCGCCCACAAAAGCCTTGCGGGACTGCATGAAGATATCGGCAATCCCGTAATTGCCCACCATAGGATAGGTCAGCGTCAGAATCTGGCGGCAATAGCTGGGGTCCGTAAGACTTTCCTGATACCCCGTCATGCTGGTGTTGAACACCACTTCGCCGGTAGCCCGGCTGTCATTCAATAACTGCCCCGTAAAAACGCTGCCGTCTTCGAGGATTAATTTACCCTTCATGAAAACACCTCATTAATCTGTTAGTCCAGAATCTTACCATCCTGCATAACTACTTTACCTTTAACCATGGTCAGCACCGCCTTGCCCTTGAGCTTGCGGCCCACAAACGGGCTGTGGCTGCCCTTGGTATAGAATTCTTTTTCGTCAACCGTCCACTCCAGTTCCGGGTCAATAACCGTGATATCCGCCTGCGAGCCCTCGTTGAGCTTACCTGCTTCAAGACCGAAAACCTTGGCCGGTTCATAGCTCATCTTGGAGATAATCAAGGGCAGGTCAAGTTTCTGCTCATGATACAAATCCGTCAGCATAATGCCCAGGGACGTTTCAAGGCCGGGGAAACCGCTCGGCGCGTAGATATACTCCCGGTCCTTCTCTTCCTGCGCATGCGGGCTGTGGTCGGTGACGATGGCATCAATGGTGCCATCCTTCAAGCCTTCGAGAATGGCTTCACAATCCTTGGCTGCCCGCAGGGGCGGATTGATTTTCGTGGAAGTATCAAAGAGATTGACACATTCTTCCGTCATGGTCAGATGCTGCGGCGTAGCTTCTGCCGTTACCTTGACGCCGCGCTTTTTGGCCTGACGCACGATATCCACAGAACGTGCCGTGCTGATATGGGCCACATGGACGCGGGCACCGGCATATTCAGCCAGCAGCACATCGCGGGCTACGGCGATATCCTCCGCTACGGACGGACGACCTTTAAGGCCCAGCATCGCACTGCGATGACCTTCGTTCATCACACCTTCATCGACCAGCGTCGGTTCTTCCTCATGGTTGATGATGACTTTATCAAAGGTATGCAAATAGTCAAAGGCATTCAGCATGACCTTGGCATTGGCGTCAAAATGACCATCATCCGAGAAGGCTACGGCGCCGGCTTCAATCATATCGCCGACTTCAGCCAGTTCCTTGCCCTCCTGGCCTTTTGTTACCGCGCCGATGATTTCCACATTGACACAGGCGGCTTCCTGTGCCCGCATCTTCAAGCTGCGCACGAGCGCTGCCGAATCCACCACCGGTTTGGTGTTGGGCATGGTGCAGATGGTCGTAAAGCCGCCCGCAGCTGCCGCCTTGGAGCCGGAGGCAAAATCTTCTTTAGCTTCCTGGCCCGGTTCCCGCAGGTGTACATGCAGGTCAATAAGTCCCGGCGTTACCACTTTGCCCGCAACGTTATAAACTTCGTCAGCTTTATCTTCAATTCCTGCACCGATTTTTACAATCCTGCCATCTTCTACCAGCACATCTGCCGTTTCATCAAAATTCGTGGCCGGATTGATTACGCGTCCGCCTTTGAGCAAAATTTTCATGCCTGTTTTCCTCCCGTCAGCACCAAGGTAAAGAGCGCCATGCGCACAGCTACACCATTCTGTACTTCTTCCTGAATGGCCGAGTTCTTGCCGTAAGCCGTGAAGGGCGAGATTTCCCAGCCCTTATTCATGGGACCCGGATGCAGAATCAGTACATCATCTTTTGCCAGCTTCAGGCGCGTATCGTTGAGGCCGAAAATCCGTGCATACTCGCGGGTTGTCGGGAACAGGCCGCCCTTCATGCGTTCGAGCTGAATGCGCAGCACTTCGATTACATCAGCGTTGGCGATGGCATCTTCAATGCGCTCATGCACCACAATGCCCGGTTCTTCATAGAGGAAACGCGGCAGCAAGGTCTTAGGGCCGGCGATATGCACTTCCATGCCCATCTTGCGCATGCCGTAGATATCGGAGCGGGCTACACGACTGTGGAGCACATCACCGATAATGGCGACCTTCAGCCCTTCGAGATGGCCTTTATGTTCCTCGATGGTAAAGAGGTTCAACAAACCTTGCGAAGGATGCGCATGCGCGCCGTCACCGGCGTTCAAAATTACGGGACTTACCACCCGCGAAGCGTATTCTGCTGCACCTTCCGCCTTATGGCGCATAACGATGGCATCTACGCCCATAGCCTCAATGGTATAGAGCGTATCTCTGAGGCTTTCACCCTTGACGATACTGCTCGAACCGGCCGTGATGTTTACCACATCTGCGCCGAGGTACTTACCCGCCAGTTCAAAGGAAGTACGGGTACGGGTGCTGGGTTCATAAAACAGGGTGACAATGGATTTGCCGCGCAGGGTCGGAACCTTCTTGATATCCCGATGAATGATGTTCTTCATTTCCTTGGCGGTATCGAGCACCAAGCGAATCTCTTCCGGGCTGAAATCCTCCAGACCCAAAACATTCTTTCCCCGCAGGGACAATTTGTTTTTCTCCAAGTCATTCACTCCTTAACAGGTTGACAGTTATAATTATACATTAAAGTTGCATAAACTTTCAAGGAGAAATCCATTGTCTTTGAAAATATGCCTGCATAGAACACAAAAAAGGGAGCTTCTTATGCGTATGCATAAGAAAGCTCCCGCTTTACTTCCAGTTATAGTTATACTTATAGCTATATTTATGTCAGGCTCCCCTTATGCGCATCGCAGTACGCATCTTAAAAAGGCAATGTATTCGTTTGTCCTTGAGCAGCTCTCGTCTGCTTTGTATGTAATTATAGCGCGGACATCCTGAAAAAGCAAGGGATTATTTTTTCATTACCATACCCGTTTGAACTGCACCGTTGCCGACACGTCCTTATCGTGAGCCCCTTTCTGCAACTGAGCCTCACCACTCAGGAACCAGCCCTTGGAAAATTCCGTTTCACCTGACAGTGAACAGATAAAATGTGTCTTATCCTGACTGTTGCGCAACGTATAGTTTCTGCCATTGTTCCCTTCATAGTGAAAAGACAATTCCGGATCTGCGCCGGCAAAAGCGTGCTTTACCCCCATACGCAGGCCATAACTCCCCTGTTTAAGATAACGCTTGAATTCCATGCCCAAATTTCCTGCAAAATAGGTATTGTGCATGCCCGCTATCTGCTGATTGAAAATTCCTGCGCCATTTTCCGTATATGCATCCTGCTGCAGCCGGGAAAGCTGAAAACCAATATAGGGACTGATATGCCAAATCTTACCGTCATCGGCATGGAGATCATATTTATACTCACCGCCGATTTCCAGCAGATGCGCATCGTATTTCGCTTCAGCCCCCAAGCCCATCATGCCTAAACTGCGCTGCATCTTATTCCGAATCCAGCCGTAATCGGCATAGAGATAAGCATCTGCAGCATTCTTATGATAACCTGCATACAGGCCAAGCCGCGTATCGTAGATATTCCCACTACCGGACGCAGCCCCAAGGCTCATCGCCTGATAACTGAGGAATACGCCACCACGCCAATTTTTATTCAACCGGCGGTCATAACCGCCCGAAATCGCCTGTCCATGATAACTTGCCCCACCATCAAGGTCGCCCCAATTCTTCGTAAACTTCACCCAGGCATTATTATCCTGTGCCACCGGAAGTTCCATATTTACCTTTAGGCCGTCCTTTTTGTCACTATCTGCCAAATGATTGGCCGGAACATTTACCTGCATGGGCTGCAGCGAAAAAGCTGTGCTGAGCCTGTCCGAAATCACCCGGCTGGCCAAAGTATTCTGTTGGATAAGTGCTGCCATATGCGGTGTTTCCGAAGCTCCAATTTCCTGCAAAGCTTTGCCCGCCGTCTTCGTATTCATCTGATAGAAGGGTCGCAGTTCATCACGACGGTTACCCCCGGCAGCAGACAGCGCAATACTCATATCATTCATGGCGTTGAAGGTCGCCGCCTGCTCTGCATTAAAGCCCAGCGCTGTATTTTCTTTGGCCTGAGCTTTGACCAAAACCTGCTTATCCTCTTTTATGCCTGTCATATCCAGCAAATCAAAGGCCTTATAAGGTGTCCCTTCCGGATTGGCAATGCTGCCGGTAATACGGCCAGCCTTAAGCACGGTTGCCGTTTCCCCCGGCACCATATTGAACGCCGCGACTGTAGAACCATCGACATCTGCATTGCCAGTAACCTCGATATGGCCTTTATCTCCACCGCTATACGCACAAAGCATGCCATCCGAAACCAAGTCACCTTGAATAGTCATTGCCGTATCCTTGGTAACAGCGCCCACAGTTCCATGATTGATAAACTTGCCCGTTTCA
Source organism: Pseudoselenomonas ruminantium (assembly GCA_002373045.1). GTDB lineage: Bacteria > Bacillota > Negativicutes > Selenomonadales > Selenomonadaceae > Selenomonas_A > Selenomonas_A ruminantium_J. The sequence goes on from DFHU01000030.1 coordinate 45,899, forward strand.
TCATCCTTATAACCTATGGCCATCTTATTGCTCATATCGTTGACGATGTAATTGCCGCCATACAAAGCAGCCCCTTCTGCCACCTTGACATTTACAACATCTGCATTTCCTGTAAACGTCATCGTCCCTGCAGCAATGTTCATTTTCAGATTATCCGAACCGCTGATATCGCTATCGTAATGGATATCCCCATTAAAGTTTAGATTGGTTACCAAATCGGGAATATAGTCATTGTAAACATAATTATTGCCATGGTACTGAATATAAAGCGGATTGATTTTGCCTGTTTTCGTTGTTACATGGCCATCATCATCTTTTTCCTGATATGTAGTGCTCTGTTCAGTATCCCAAAAACCATATTCTGGGGAGAAATGTTTCCAATCCGATGTGATTTTCCCTTTAATTTCTGCCCCATTACTGATATTGATATTTTTAACAAAGGCATTCCGGCCAATATAAATGGCATTTTTTCCGCCCACTATTTTACCGGATAAATTAAAATCGGCAATCATTTCACCGTCTAATTCATCAAAAAAGGCATTATATTTTTCCTTGTTCATATCATTTAACTTTAAATTCTTGCCCTGCGTAATTTCACCGTTTTCTTCATTGACCTTTCGTTCATAGCGAATGTACGAGCCACGATATTCATCTATTGCGCCATTCGAGCTTGAACCAAAATTAAATTCAACAGCATTGCCACCTTCCCCCCTGGCTGTTACTGTACCGGCAAGATTAAGCTTTTGATCGCGTCCATAAGCAAATAAAACGCCTTTGCCCCGTTTGCCATCCGCATGGATTTCTGTCGTCCTTGGAATATTGATTTTATTCGCCTCACCATCTACCCGAATACCTACAGCCCCGGTTCCCTTGGTCAAAATATCAGCCGCCTGCGTGATATTATTAAGGGAACCATAAACATGCAGCCCAATCCCCAATGGCACTATACTGTAATCCGTAGTATACGCCGTCCCAGTTGCATTCCGTGCCGAATATCCCTGCATATTCTTAAAGGTCAGTCCATCACCATAAACCGAATAGCCAAAATATGCTTTTCGGTCAAAATCATAGCCCAAATCCTGCATAACAGCCAATTCCACTTCCATAAAACCGGTATAATTGCTGTAATCGCGATGACTCATCATCCCGGTAGTCTGCAGATGTGAACCTTCAAATCTCTCACCTTCCCATGCGTTTACAGGCAAGCCGGAAATGCCGTTAAACTTTGCTCCCGCCAAAGCCTCGGTTACCCGATCTCCCATAAAATAGGCATAATCGCCCTCATCAACAATAAAATAATCCACTTGTTTGGCTTCAGGTTTAATGCTGCGGATGCGATTAAAACCTTCCGTTGTTACAATCATCATATTCTCTTTGGCATGATTGCCGTTTTTATCCACCAAATGGAGCATCCAATTATTTTTATCGGCAATGATATCCGGAAATTTACTTAAAGGAATTTTATTCTCCCCATAAGTAATCTTGTTTTTTTCAGCTACCGTCTTTCCCTTCCAATCGCAATACTTCACCCATGCGGCTATCCCCAGTGCATGTCCTAATTCATGACGACAGGTTCCTACAAAATCATTTGCCTGCTCATTAGTCGGCAAGACCGTATCGGTATCTACCCACCAGCCATCTATTATCCCTTCACGATTTGCACCAAAATGCTGTCCTATGGTAAGCAGGGATATACCGGAGTCTCCCTGCTTAGAAGAATTTGCTCGAAAAATCTCTATTAATTCTTCTTCTTTCGGCTCACCGGCAAGGGAAATATCTGCCAATTGTTTCATATCGTAATGCGACAATTCTTTTCCCTTCTGCATCATCAAAGCAGGATAATTATCATACATATATTTAGCACTTTGAAACGATAATGTTGCCGCGCTCGCATTTTGTGTATTCTTTTCATTTACTACTATAATTTGCCACGGTGAAGAATACCGGGAACGGGGAGCAATTATTCCCGTCCAATAAGCTGTAGCAGATTTTGTTGCCTCCCTAATCGGGTCAGACAACGTGTAATGCGAATAAAATTCACCATCATTACAAAATTCAAATTCAATAAATTTTTTCCCATCATAATAAACATAATCCGTATCCGAAGCCGATACATTGCCATAAAAATTAAGGCTCATTGCCAAAGATGCCAGAATCGCCAGCTTTTGTGATTTTTTCATCATGAATATCGCTCCTTCTGCTCCCCTATCTTATTCCCTGATTACTGCTGCCACCTCATCTATCTGTGGCAGTTCCCCTTCCAAGTCCACGGTCATTTCCGTGGTCATATTGGGCATAGGCGTCTCCTCAACGCTGTAATCCTTCGGCTCCGCCGCCCGCTCTCTGGCCCGCTCATTTTCCGCAGAAATCTTGTCGTCTTCCGCATCATGCTTGTGACGGTGTCGCTCCAACGCCGCTGCATTTTTCGCCATAGCGTAAAGGTCTTTATTGAACTCCATGAGTTCCTTTTCGTCCGCCGGTGAAACCTTCCGCCCGTGCATAATGCGGCTGACCGTCATCATCACCCGAGACATCTTCTCCCCTTCCTCCTGCATGGCATCCCGGCTCTGCTGCGCATAAGCCGCTTCATGCAACAAGAAGTTATGCGTAGAAATCTGCTTTCTTACACCGTCGATTTCCTTCCCGGCTGCGAGCAATTGCTTCTTCACTTCATCAGACAAATCCACCCGCTGACCTTCAATCGTCACATAGCCCTGCTTCACGGCCCGGTTAATCATAGCTGTGTTGGCAAACTGCAAACGATACCTGCCCGAATCCCCTATACGGGTGTAAGAACAGACCGCAGCAGCTTCCGTTTCCCGTTCCTGCGTTTTCAAGGCATACCCATCAGAAGAAATCTCCACCGCATCCTGCCAGCCCTCTCCAGCCGTTCCCGACACCTTCTGCCGTCCAGCCACATAAACTGCCGCCGCATCCTTATCCCCCGACGGAATAAAAACACCATCCTGCACCGTCTTATCCCTAAGCTTCTTCGCCGTTGGCTGTTTGGTATAAGCATCCAACTCACTGCGGGTAAGATTCTGCAATATCCGCATTGTCCGTCCCTCCTTAGAATCGCAATATATCCTCTTTTAACAATATATCGCATAAAAACAGCCAAACTTAAATCCAACAAACCACCTCTGCCCCTGCCGGTACATTTCCCCCAAACGCTATCCCTCGTGATTTCGCTCCAAAACTAAAAGTATTCGTTACGCAAGCAACAGCGACGGCATTAAGCGACAGCACTAAGCGGGGCCGGGGCATTGGCTGTCCGTAGCGTATGGCGCTTAGCGTAAAGAAACCGATTTTTGCCTACATCCGTTATATCTGTAAAAGTCTGCTGTCTGAGCGCAGCGAGTTTTGACTTTTACAGATACTTAATTAAAAGGCAAAAATCGGTTTTAGCTAAGCACCATAGCGAAGGACAACCAATGCCCCGGCCCCGCGCCAACTGCCGCGAACCAAATGGTGCAAATCAATTATTCGTTCTTTTCTTCCAACAGCGGCTTCAAGAACTTCCCGGTATAAGATGCGGGAACCTTCACGATATCCTCCGGCCGGCCTGTTGCCACAATGGTACCGCCCTTATCGCCGCCTTCCGGCCCCAAGTCGATAATATAATCAGCCGTCTTAATCACATCGAGATTATGCTCAATGACCACCACCGTATCGCCGCCATCCACGAGCCGCTGCAAAATCCCCAGCAATTTATGAATATCTGCCGAATGCAGGCCGGTAGTCGGTTCATCCAGAATATAAAGCGTCTTGCCCGTACTGCGGCGGGAAAGTTCCGTTGCCAGTTTCACGCGTTGCGCCTCACCGCCGGACAGGGTAGTTGCCGGCTGTCCCAACTTGATATAGCCTAAACCCACATCCTGAATGACCTGCAGCTTGCGGGCAATCTTCGGCACATTGGCAAAGAATGCCACCGCTTCATCAATCGTCATATCGAGCACATCCGCAATGGTCTTGCCCTTATAGCGGACTTCGAGCGTTTCCCGATTATACCGTGCTCCCTTGCAAACTTCACAGGGCACATAAACATCTGGCAAAAAGTGCATTTCAATCTTCAAAATGCCATCGCCCTTGCAGGCTTCACAGCGGCCGCCCTTCACGTTGAAGCTGAACCGTCCGGCCTTATAGCCACGCACCTTGGATTCACTGGTCTGGCTGAACAGCTCACGGATGGCATCAAAGACGCCCGTATAAGTAGCAGGATTGGAACGCGGCGTGCGGCCAATGGGCTGCTGATCGATATCGATAATCTTGTCGATATGCTCCAATCCCTTGATTTTCTTGTGTTTCCCCGGCTTGCCCTTGGCATGGTACAGCCGCGAAGCAATGCCTTTATACAGGATTTCATTGACCAGTGTACTCTTGCCCGAACCGGACACCCCGGTTACCAGAGTCAGCGTGCCCAAGGGGAATTTCACATTGATATCCTTGAGATTGTTTTCTGCCGCCCCCACAACTTCCAGACATTTGCCATTGCCCGGACGGCGGCGGGAAGGAACGGGAATAAACTTCCTGCGGGACAGATACTGTCCCGTCACCGACTCCGGCACCTGCATGATTTCCTGTGCCGTTCCCTGTGCCACAACTCGTCCGCCATGTTCACCGGCTCCCGGACCAATATCAATGATATGGTCGGCGGCATACATGGTATCTTCATCATGCTCGACTACAAGCAGGGTATTGCCCAAATCCCGCAGATTTTTGAGCGTTTCGAGCAGGCGGTTGTTATCCCGCTGGTGCAGGCCGATACTGGGCTCGTCGAGTACATAGAGCACGCCCTGCAGGCCTGAGCCAATCTGCGTGGCCAGACGGATGCGCTGGGCCTCGCCGCCGGAAAGCGTCCCTGCCGCCCGCGACAGCGTCAGATAATCCAAACCGACATTTAAGAGGAAGTTCAGCCGCGCATGGATTTCCTTCAAAATTTGTTTGGCAATCTTGGCTTCCCGCGGCGTGAGTTCCAAATTCATAAAGAAACTTTCTGCCTCCCGGATATTCATATCCGTCACTTCATGGATATTCTTGCCGCCGACCAGAACCGACAAGGTTTCCGGCTTCAAGCGTGCACCATGGCAGGCCGAGCAGGGAATTTCCGTCATGTAGTTTTCATAGGACTCCCGCATTTCGTCCGAATCCGTTTCATGGTAGCGGCGGGCCAAAAGCGGCATAACGCCCTCAAATTCCACATTGTATTCCTTGTTTTCCCCGAACATATTGGTGTAATGGAAACGGAATTTTTCATCTGCCGAACCGTACATCAATACCTTCTGAGTCTTCTTGTCCATGTCCTTCCACGGCGTGTCCAAATCATAGCCATAATCCTTGAGCACCGCTGCCATGGCGCACATGGCATAGGAATTGACATTTTTCGACAATGGCGCAAAAACGCCATCTCCCACGGAAAGTTTGGGGTCAGGAATTACAAGTTCCTCGTCAAATTCCATATGACTGCCGAGCCCCATGCACACAGGGCAAGCACCATAAGGATTATTGAACGAAAACATGCGCGGCGTGATTTCCGGCAGACTGATACCGCAGTCCACGCAGGCAAAGTTTTCGCTGAACATCAAAAGTTCACCGTCCACCACCTGCACATAGACCACGCCTTCGCCGAGTTTAAGTGCAGTTTCCAACGAATCGGCGAGCCGCTGGTCCATGCCTTCCCGCACCACCAGACGGTCAATCACGACTTCAATGGTATGTTTCTTATTCTTCTCCAAATTGATATCGTCGTTGATGTCAAAGATTTCCCCATCAATGCGCACGCGCACATAGCCTTCATGGCGGATATGTTCGAGAATCTTGCGGTGCTCACCCTTCTTGCCCCGCACGACCTGTGCCATGATGAGCAGCTTCGTGCGCTCGGGCAGTTCCTTTATCTGGTCCACCATCTGGTCAACCGTCTGCTGGCTGATGGGCTTGCCGCACTTGGGACAATGAGGACGCCCCGCCCGTGCAAAGAGCAGTCGCAGATAGTCATAGATTTCCGTGACCGTCCCCACCGTGGAACGCGGATTGTGGCTCGTGGTCTTCTGGTCAATGGAAATAGCCGGCGAAAGGCCGTCAATATTATCCACATCCGGCTTGTCCATCTGCCCCAAAAACTGCCGGGCATAGGAGGACAGCGATTCCACATAACGCCGCTGCCCTTCGGCATAAACCGTATCAAACGCCAGCGAGGATTTCCCCGACCCCGACAGGCCCGTAACCACAACCAATTTATCCCGCGGAATGTCCACATTGATGTTCTTTAAGTTATGGGCTCTTGCCCCCTTGATTTTGATAAACTGTTCCATAACCTTGCCTCTTTCATACACGTCAATGGTTATCCTGCAAAAAGAAAGGGGCTTTTCAGCCCCTTTGCTTATATGCAACTGTATTGCTTACCACAAGTATATACCATTTGCCGGGCCATCGCAAGATTACTTAAACTCGACGAATTCATCAATACGCGCCCCGCCCTTAATCATGGGTTCCACGAAGCTGCGCCATACATTGAGAACGATGACCCGTGGATGGTCTTTATCCTCCAGCGCCCGCTTCAGTGCTTCGGCAAATTCCTCCTGCGTGGAAACCGTTTCGGCCTTGATGCCAAAACTGCCCGCATAGGCGGCATAATCCATCGGATAGTCAAATTCACAGGCGATATAGCGTTCCTGATACATGACCTTCTGCAGCTGGCGAATCATGCCCAAACTGGTGTTGTTGACAATCAGCGAAATCACCGGCAGCTGCAGGCGGGCGATGGTATAGAACTCGTTGCCCGTCATCTTGATGCCGCCGTCACCGGCCACATGGATGACGCGCCGACTCGCGCCATAGTACATCTGTGCCCCCATTGCCGCGGGCAGGCCAAAGCCCATCGTGCCAAGGCCCCCCGAAGTCAGCCAGGTGCGCGGTTCTTCGATGCGCAAGTGCAGAGCCGCCCACATCTGATGCTGACCCACATCGGTCGCAAAGGCATAAGGCTTGCCTTTGGTGTTTTGCGCCACCTGATGAAGCGCCCAGGGAACCGTCAGCCGATTCACATGGTAGTCATAATCATAAGTCTCCTGCCAGCCCTGAATCTGCTGCCACCATTCGTCCAGATTGCCCGTGGCCTCCTGCTTCATCAAAAGCCCTAAAATAACCTTCATATCGCCAGCCAGCCCCAGGCTGTTGCCGATATTTTTATCAATCTCGGCAGGGTCAATGTCAATGTGAATGAACTTTGTATCCTGCGTATACTTCTTGACATTACCCGTCTGACGGTCACCGAAGCGGCTGCCAATGGCGATGATTAAATCTGCCGCCGCCACCGCATGATTGGCCGCCTTTTCCCCATGCATTCCCGCAAAGCCCAGAGACTGCGGATGTTCTCTGGGGATAGCGCCTAAGCCCATCAAAGTATGCGCCACCGGCAGATGATATTTTTCCACAAAGGCTGTAACTTCAGCCGTAGCCCCTGCCGAAATGACACCGCCACCGACAATGACCACCGGTTTCTGCGCCTTGACGATTTCATGCGCAGCTTCCGCGGCACAAATCAGAAAATCCGCATCCGGCTTGCCCACTTTTTTTGTTTCTTCTACAGCGTCCTTCCAGGCCACTTCCTCAAAGAACAAATCCCTGGGCACATCCACAAGCACCGGGCCGGGGCGGCCTTTTTTCGCCAAAGCAAAGGCTTCTCTAATCGTGTCCACCAGAATCTTAGCGTCTTTTACCTTGTAGTTGTGCTTGGTAATCGGCATAGTCACATCGAGAATATCCGTTTCCTGAAAGGCATCACGGCCCAAAAGCGCCGTGTCCACCTGTCCGGTGATAGCGACCACGGGAATGGAATCCATAAAGGCCGTAGCCAGGCCCGTCACGAGGTTCGTGGCTCCCGGGCCGGAAGTTGCGATACAGACGCCGACTTTTCCCGAAGCACGTGCATAGCCGTCAGCGGCGTGGGCGGCATTTTGCTCGTGGGTCACGAGAACCTGCTTTATCTCCTTGCTATCATATAAAGCGTCGTATAAAGGCAGTATCATCCCCCCGGGATAGCCAAACACCGTATCGACGCCCTGTTCCTTCAAACATGCAACGACTGCCTGTGCTCCGTTCATAACAAATTACACCCTCTCACTGATTACCTTGGTCATTTCTGCGGTACCCACCTTCGTAAAGCCGTCCTTCCACAAGTCCGGCGTACGGAAACCTTCAGCCAGCGCCTTATCCACGGCTGCCTCGATAGCATCTGCTGCGGCTTCCTCATGCAGCGAATACCGGAGCAGCATAGCCGCCGACAAAATCGTGCCAATGGGATTGGCAATTCCCTGCCCGGCGATATCCGGCGCACTGCCATGAATTGGCTCATAGAGGCTCGTACATTCGCCAATGGAAGCAGACGGCAGCATACCGATGGAACCGCCAACTACAGCCGCCTCATCAGAGAGAATATCCCCAAAGAGATTGCCCGTCACGATAACGTCAAACTGGGTAGGCTTAACGGCAATCTGCATAGCGCAGTTGTCCACATAGAGATTATTGCACTCCACTTCCGGATAATCCTTGGCGACTTTTTCGACCGTTCTGCGCCAGAGCCGTGAGGTTGCCAGCACATTGGACTTGTCCACGGAAGTCACCTTGCCCCGGCGCAGTTTCGCCGTTTCAAAGGCGAGCTTGGCAATACGTTCCACTTCGGGAACGGAATAATTTTCCAAATCCCATGCCCGTTCTACGCCGTTATGCTGTTCGGATTCACACTTCTCGCCAAAGTAAATGCCGCCGATAAGCTCACGGACGATAACGAGGTCAGCCCCGCGCACAAGTTCCGGTTTTAAGGGAGAATACTCAATCAGCGCATCGGCGACCTTTACCGGGCGCAGGTTAGCATAAAGCCCCAGCTCCTTGCGCAGACCCAGAATCGCCTTTTCCGGACGCTTGGCAGGCTCTACCTTATCCCATTTATCGCCGCCCACGGCTCCGAACAGAACACCATCGGATGCCTTGCAGGCCTCAATGGTTTCCTGCGGCAGGGGTGTGCCGAATTTATCATACGCCGTACCGCCTGCATCATGGTAGTCAAAGCTAAGACCCAAGCCAAATTTCTTATCGGCTGCCTTCAGCACCTCTACTGCCGAATCAGTAATTTCCTTGCCAATGCCATCACCGGGAATAACTACTATTTTCTTCATCAATATAAACACCTCATAGTTATATTTATTCACGCATTTTTTGCAATAAAGCCTGATAATACCTAGGATATTTTCCTCTTGCTATTTCTAAAACCATATTATAAATATCATCCTCTTCTACTTTATCTATCGTTATACATGATTTTAGCTTAGTAGCAAATGGAACTATACATGCCTTATGTTTATAGGGAAGACTATCAAATTCATCGGCTATATACCATGAGTCTGTCCCCATCATAACAAAAATATTCTCCCAATTTATCCGTTGTTTTCTTTCTTCCCATTTTTCTGCTGCCTGCTGAAAATCATGATAATGTACCATATGAACTTTGATATCATATAGTGAAAAAATAGGATAATAACTATTTTCCACGTCTTGTGCCGCATCGACTAACTTCAAGGGAGCTTGCATATATTCACGTGGAAAGTGTAAAAAACGCAAAAAATCTTTCTCAGGCACACGCATATTTATAAATGGTGACTTAAATTGCAGCCCAAGAGAACGATATAAAATTCCACCAGAACAGCTATAGGAAAAAATTGTCATATCATTTAGTTCTTTTCCTATACTATCATAATGACATGCCAACCTATGAACCGTATTAAGCCAATCCCATTTCATATATTCGAGTAATCCTATTGTCACAATCTGCTTTTCCTTAAATCCCACTTGCAAAGCATTTTGTATAATATCTTCCTCAAATTGAGTGGAAGTAACTATAACATAATCTATCTTGCGCGGTTGGATCTTTGTTACAGGTATGAATGTCCCCCCCTTGTGTACCTAGGTGCTTCTTTTGCAGTCAAATACACATTTAGGGCATATATCCTTACCATATTATAAAGTTCTTTTTCCTGTCTGCCAAAATCTACTCCCAGTCCCCAAATCAGCACGTTTGTCATTACTCTAGCACCTCATTTCTTGTTTTTTATGTATTCGATAAGGCCGCCAGCTTCCGCAATCTCCTGCACAAAGCCCGGCAGGGGATGGGCATGAAAGACATCACCCGTGGTCAGATTCCTGATTTCGCCAGTGCTTACATCCACCTGCAGTTTATCGTCAGCATGAATCTTTTCCACATCATCACCGATTTCCAGCAGGGGCAGGCCGATATTGATGCCGTTGCGGTAGAAAATCCGCGCAAAGCTGGCCGCTATAACCACGGGAATCCCCGAAGCCTTGATGGCTACCGGTGCATGTTCACGGGACGAACCGCAGCCAAAATTGCGGCCCCCCACCATAATATCGCCCTCCTGCACATTCCCTGCAAAGCTTTCGTCAATATCCACCATGCAGTGGCTGGCCAGTTCCTTGGGGTCAAAAGTATTCAAGTATCTTGCTGGGATAATGACGTCCGTATCAATATTATCCCCATAACGCCAAACTTTTCCTTCTAACTTCATATCACTGAACCTCCTCTGCCGTGGCAATTCTGCCCAAGATTGCACTTGCCGCCGCCACATGAGGGCCAGCTAAGTAAACTTCACTATCCACATGGCCCATACGCCCGCGGAAATTGCGGTTGGTCGTGGAAACGCATTTTTCGCCTGCCGCCATAATGCCCATATAACCGCCTAAGCACGGCCCGCAGGTCGGCGTGGATACCGCACAGTCCGCATCAATAAAGATGTCAATGTAACCGCGCTTCATCGCTTCCTTGTACACCGCCGGACTGCCGGGAATCACAATGCAGCGCACGCCATCCGCTACCTTATGCCCCTTAAACACTTCAGCGGCAATCTGCAAATCTTCCAGACGGCCATTGGTGCAGGAACCGATAATCACCTGCTGAATGGCAATCGGTTCTTTGATATCCTCGACCCGCTTGGTATTGCCCGGCAGATGCGGGAACGCCACAACCGGCTTCAACTCCGAAAGATTAATCTCCACAACTTGGCAGTAAATGGCATCATCATCAGCGGCCACCGGTTCAAAGGGCTTCTTTACACGGTCTTTAACATATGCGGCCGTGATTTCATCATAGGGGAAGATACCTGCCTTGCCGCCGGCTTCAATCGCCATATTGGAAATGGTCAGCCTGTCCGTCATGGTCAGCGACTTCACACCGTCACCGGCAAACTCCAAAGACTTATAGAGCGCGCCGTCCACGCCAATCATGCCAATCAGCGTGAGAATAACATCCTTGCCGCTGATGCCGGCAGGTTTCTTGCCGCTCAGTTCTACCTTGATGGCCTGAGGCACCTTGAACCAGGCTTCGCCCGTGGCCATGGCCGCGCCCAAATCCGTAGAGCCTACGCCCGTGGCAAAACCGTTGACTGCACCATAGGTGCAGGTATGGGAATCTGCGCCAATGGTCAGCATCCCCGGCGCCACAATCCCCTTTTCCGGCAGAATGACATGCTCAATGCCCACTCTGCCCTGTTCAAAGTAATGCACAATTTTATGCTTGTGGGCAAAATCCCTGACAATTTTTGCCAGTTCTGCGGATTTAATATCCTTAGCCGGCTGAAAATGGTCGGGCACCAAAGCGATTTTTTCATTATCAAAAACCGGACGGCCAATGCTTTCAAAAATTTTAATGGACGGCGGGGCCGTAATATCATTGGCCAGCACCATATCCAGTTTACAGGTCACGAGTTGTCCCGCTTCCACGCGCTCCAGCCCTGCATGTTTGGCGAGAATCTTCTCGCTCATCGTCATACCCATGCTCTCACTCTCCCGTTATCTACAAGAAAAGCCTTCCCGTTAGGTGGAAGGGGAAGGCTTCTCACAACTGTTTAATTAAAACATTCGACTTAAATGGACATATTCCTGCTTTTGCAGAAGGTTAAGACTTAGTCTTTGGACAGGTCAGCGCCGTCTTTGAGCCAGCTCATCATGCCACGGAGCTGAGCGCCCACTTTTTCAATGGGATGTTCAGCCTGAATGCGGCGCTGTGCCAGGAAGTTAGCGCGACCAGCTGCACGGTTCTCCAGAAGCCAGTTGCGGGCAAAAGTGCCATCCTGAATCTCCGTCAGCACTTTCTTCATTTCCTTCTTGGTTTCTTCCGTTATAATACGGGAACCAACCATGTAATCGCCATATTCAGCCGTATCGGAAACGGATTTGCGCATCTTGGCCATGCCGCCTTCATAAAGGAGGTCAACGATGAGCTTCATTTCATGGAAGCATTCAAAGTAAGCCATTTCCGGCTTGTAACCAGCTTCCACGAGGGTTTCAAAACCAGCCTTCATCAGTGCGCAGACACCACCGCAGAGTACGGCCTGCTCACCGAAAAGGTCAGTCTCCGTCTCGTCCTTAAACGTGGTCTGAATAGCACCGGCACGGGTACCGCCAATGCCACGGGCATAAGCAAGAGCCACATCAAAGCACTTGCCCGTGTAATCCTGTTCCACAGCGAATACATCGGGAACACCGCTGCCTTCGGTATAGGTACGACGAACAAGATGGCCGGGGCCTTTCGGTGCCACCATGAAAACGTCCACATTAGCGGGCGGCACAATCTGCTTAAAGTGAATGTTGAAGCCATGAGCAAAAGCGAGAGCACTGCCTTCCTTGAGATTCGGCGCAATTTCAGCCTTATATACATCAGCCTGCTTTTCATCAGGAATCAAAATCATGGTGATATCAGCAGCTTTTACAGCGTCAGCTACAGACAGAACCTTCAGTCCATGCTTTTCAGCTTCAGCCTTGGACTTGGAACCTTCATAAAGGCCGACTACTACGTTTACGCCGCTTTCCTTAAGATTCAGTGCATGGGCATGCCCTTGACTGCCGTAACCGATAATGGCAACGGTCTTGCCGTTCATGACTTCCCAGTTTACGTCCTGATCATAATAAGTTTTTGCCATAGTACTCTCTCTCCTCACAATGTTCATAAATAGTATGTTCACCGCGTTCCAGCGCGATAAGACCTGTACGAATGACCTCCGCAATACCGTACGGCTTGATAAGGTTCAGGAAAGCCGTCACCTTATCATCGCTGCCCGTCAGTTCAAAAATGACCATGGAACTATCCACATCCACCACATGGGCACGGAAAAGCTCCGCCATCTTCAGCACATCCAGACGATTCGTGTCATTTGCCTTGACCTTAATCAGCGTCATCCCCCGGCAGACTGCATTTTTTTCATCCAAACGCTGTACGGCTTGCACCACCGGCATTTTCTCCAGCTGTTTAATCATCTGTTCAATGAGATTTTCATCGCCATGTACAACAACCGTGATGCGGGAATACCCTTCTTTCTCCGTCACGCCAACAGCGAGACTGTCGATATTGAATTCACGTCTGGAAAACATACTTACAACCCGGACCAGCACACCAGTCTGATTTTCCACAAACACAGACAAGACATGTTTCATCCTGCAATCCCCCTTGTTTTTCACACACAAACATCATAACACGTTTAGGCTGTCCATTCAATATGTAAAGTTGTAAATATGTATACATTATTGCGCGAATAGCTATTTTTGTCAACTATATTATGTAACTTTTTTAATCTTATTTGTGCATTTTTGATATTTTCTTCCACCATAAGCATACAGACGCCGCTTTTCATGGCGATTATATTATACGTTTGTCTTTCATGGAGAATTAAAAAGTTTTTCTTGTTACTTTTTTTTGAAAATTATATACATGTCACCAGCTTGCATGGTTTACAGCGCCCATGATACAATTAGCCCCACTAGGAAAAAGATTGTTTTTAACGCAGAAAGGATATTATCTTGCTACAGACGATTACGATTCCGCATACCGAACTTATACCGGAGATACTGCAAAAACTTCCCGGCTGGTACCGCAGTCAAGCGGACCTGCGGGAACTTCCCTGGCGAAAATCCCCCACACCTTATCACACCTGGCTGTCGGAAATCATGCTGCAGCAGACCCGCGCCAGCACCGTGATTCCCTATTACGAACGGTTCCTCGCCGCCCTGCCGGATATCGCCGCGCTTGCTGCCTGCGACGATGACGCGCTGATGAAACTCTGGCAGGGGCTTGGCTATTACTCACGCGCGCGCAATCTCAAAAAAGCCGCCACGATTATTTGTCAGGAACACAACGGCAAAATTCCGCAGGACTTCAAAACCTTACTGGCTCTCCCCGGCATTGGCCGCTATACTGCCAGCGCCATCGGCTCGATTGCTTTTGGCCAGCCCTGGCCTGCCGTGGACGGCAACGTGCTGCGGGTACTTTCCCGCGCCCTTGCCTCCACTGCGGACATCGCCCTGCCCGCGACAAAAAACAGCATGGAACAGGCCCTTCTCCCTCATTATCCGCAAGGCGAAACCGCCGGTGACCTCAATCAGGCCTTTATGGATTTAGGCGCTACCATCTGCCTGCCCAAAGGCACGCCCCATTGCCCTCGCTGTCCCTTGGAAAAAATCTGCCTTGCCCGTGCCGAGGGACTGGAGCAGGAACTGCCCCGCAAAAGCTCTCCACAAAAACGCCGCCGTGAAAACCGCACAATCCTTCTGCTCATCCAAGGCGATACCGTGGCCCTGCATAAGCGTCCGCCACAAGGACTTCTTGCCGGACTTTGGGAATTTCCCAATCTTGAAGGCAAGCTGAACAAAGCTGCCATAAAAGAATGGCTGCAAACGCAGGGTCTGTCGGCTAAGCATATACAAAAACTGTCGGCAGCCAAGCATGTCTTTTCCCATATCGAATGGCACCTTTCCGGCTGGCGAATAGAACTTACACCACCTTCTGACCATATCCTGCAGGAAAATTCTCTGCCCGTTATCTGGGTTACACAAAAGGAATTAGCAGAAAAATACAGTTTGCCTTCAGCATTTCATTATTATTTACCCAAAATATGTTCTATAGAAGAAGGAATTTCGCTATAAAACACGAATAGAACAAACAAATGGATTTATGGATGTGGGATACTGATTAAATTTGAGAGGTGTTTATACATGTTCAAACTATTCGAAACGCCCAAAAGGGCCGAAGCTGCTACGCCGGTTACACCTGCTGCTGTTCCGGCGGCGACTGAACTTCCCGATATCAAGACAGCTTATCTAGGCAAAAGTGAACTGACCGCCCTGCGGCTGAAAGAACTGGTCGATGTGGCCGAAGGCGCCGCTATGGTCATGGGCTTTGCTTCCCCGGATTTAGATCTATCCGAAGTAGCCCGCCTGATCAAAGCCGAAATTCCGGCCAACACGGAACTTGTACTCATGACCACCGCCGGTGAGTTATGCCGAACGCCGGGCAGCCATACCCTCTACTGCGATGCACCTGACCATCGGGCCAAGGTTCTGCTGCAGTCGTTCTCTCATCGCCTGATTCAGGCAGTGCATACCATCACGATTCCCTTGCCCAATGAGGACTTACGCAGCGGCACTGTGGAAATGTCCGTAAATGACCGCGTAGAGGCTATCCGCAGAGAACTCGACAAGCATCACCCACCATTCCGGTTAAGCGTAGGCCATTGCTTTGCCTTAGTTTACATTGACGGGGCCTCCAGCTGTGAAACCTTCGTTTCCCAGGCGCTCTTTGACAGTGGAAAATTCCCCATCCCCTTTATCGGCGGCAGCGCTGCCGGCGTAGATTTCTCCCATACCTATATCTATGCCAATAACCAGTGCCTCGAAAATCATGCCGTCATCACATTGGTACGCCTGCAAAATGAATACCGCTATGGCATCTTCAAATCCCAGGCCGCTGAACGCACGGGTGACTACTTTACCATTGGCAATGCCAACAGCGCCCTGCGCTATGTAGAAACCGTTGAAGATGAAAACGGTGGGCAGATTTCCTTCCTCGAAGCCCTCAAAAATCATTTCCATGTTTCAACCACCAGTGAATTGGAATCCGTTATGCAGGGATATACCTTTGCCACCGATATTGATGGGGAAGATTTTATCCGTACTATGGCAGGTATTGACGAAGCCAATGACCATGTCAATTTCTTCTGCGATGTGGTGACCGGTGAACGACTCTACCTTTTGAAACGTCTCTCACTCGATACTACCATGAACCGCGACCTGCGCCACTATGAAAATGGCAAGCCCAAGCCCTTAGGCGGCATCTTAAATGACTGCATCACCCGCCGTCTGGGCCATCCCGATGAAATCAAGCATCTGGATTTGTTTGACGGCATCCCCGTGGCCGGTTTCTCCAGCTTCGGTGAAATCGAAGGGCTCCATATCAACGAAACCCTGACCGCAATTTTTTTCTACCATGTACCGATTGGCACTATCTTTGCTGATGAGTACGTCGACAACTTTGCCCGGATCTACGCAAGCTGCCAGGCCTTCTTCTTCAACCGCGTCATCGATCGCCAGAAACATACGGAAAAACTCAAGGATAACCTGATCAGTATGTTCCAGGACTACCAGTCCAAAATGCCGGACATCGTCAGGACCATCATGCGCATGTCGACCGATGTTGACCAGATTCAAAATGCCATCAAGCAGCTTTCCGGCGGCATTGACGAGCAGAACGGACTCTTTAACCAGTTGACCGACCGCAACCGCGAAATCACCCCGAAACTGGATATGCTCTCCCAGAGCACCCAGAAAATCAACGATGTCATGAAGCTCATTAACGAGATTGCCGCCCAGACTAACCTCCTGTCCCTCAACGCCGCCATCGAGGCGGCCCGCGCAGGCGAGGCAGGACGCGGCTTCTCCGTCGTTGCTCAGGAAGTACGCAAGCTGGCTGAAAATACCCAGACCAACGTTCATGTTTCCGATGACGCCATCAGTTCCCTTATCCACGACGTCAACGAAATCAACAAGATTTTGGCCGATAATAAGGACTTCGAAGAACGCATCAACGATTTTGACGCCAACTTCGCGAAGCAAATGAAAGAACTGCACAAAAATCTCAACGAAGGCATCACTCACATCCAGAAATCCACCCAGTCCATCAAAGCACTGGAGGCCATCAACGAACGCACCAGTGAGGAAATGGAAAAACTGACCACCATTATTCACAATATCGAGATGGGTATCTGACCACCTTGGCAGGAAATATATCCTAACAAAAAGCATGAGGCGCTAATTATTTGCAGCCTCATGCTTTTTGATTTCCCAATCTTTGCCTATGCCTGTCCACGACACAGGTCAATTACGGCATGTTCTAATACTTCCTCTCCGGCCTGTCCTGTTTTCAAAAAGTAGTCTGCATCTATTAGTTCAAGCATATTGCGTTTCAGTACTGCTTCGGGAAATTGCATGGCAGCCCGTCCCAATTTCTCAGCAATAAAAGGATTCAATTCCAAGGGCTTGGCCAGTGCCTTGCCTCGTATGCCTTGTTTCTGCAGCGTTTGTGCCTGCCAAAGTTGCCGTACATGACGAGTCAACAGCGCTAGTATTACCGTAAAATAAGTGCCATCATTTAACTGGCGCCTCAGAAGCTGCATGGCTTTCTTCGCCTTCCGCTCACTGATGGCATCCAGCATGGCAAACACCGATACCTCCGGCAATCCCGCAAAAACCTTGGTCAACAAATCTTTCGTGATTTGCCGCTCTTTGGTGAACAGAGCCAGTTTGTCAAATTCCTTGTCCAAAAATTCCAGGGAAATGGTCTGCATGGTGCTGACTACCCCGCTGAAATACGCCATTGCCTCCCGGTCCATATCCTTGTTCATGGATTGCAGCTTTCCCTGCAGCCAGTCATTGATATTCCAGGCCCGGACAGCGTCTGCCTCGAGCACCGCCCCACATTTTTCAATAGCCTTATACAACTTGCGCCGCTTGTCTGCCTTGCCATTCTGCACAAAAATCACATAGCTGAATTCCGGCATATCCGCAAGCGTTGCCAACAGCCGTTCCATCTTCTTGTCCTTGCCCGGCTTTTTACTGTCCCCTTCCTCTTTGTTTTCCTTAAACAAACTGGTATCCTGCAAAAGCAACACATTTTTACTGGCAAAAAATGGCGCGGTCTCGATAAGCCCCACTAAATCATCTGTATCCAACACACCAGTCAGTTTTTGCAGGGCACCAGCCTGTTCCTGGGGGCTGGCAAACAACTGCGCGAAAAGTTTTTCCCGCGCTTTTTCTATGTAATAATGTTCCTCACCAGCCAACAAATAAACATGCTTTAACTCACTTTTTTGCAAACTGGCCATAAACTCGCCAAATTTCACGCTTCATACCTCTGCTTATAAAGATTATTTATTTATTATAGCGCCATAAGAGAAAAAAAGCATTAAATATCATTAAAAATTGACCAGCCAATCTGACTGGTCAATCCTAAAAACTTTATTCTCTTACACCAGACCATGCGCCAGCATAACATTAGCCACCTTGACAAAGGCGGTGATGTTGGCACCGGCTACCAAATCGTCGGGGTCAGCATATTTTTCAGCGTTGGCCTTGGCATTCTTGTAGATGTTGGCCATGATGTCCTGCAGCTTGCCATCAACTTCTTCAAACGTCCACTGGAGTCTTTCGGAGTTCTGGGCCATTTCGAGTGCGGAAACGGATACGCCGCCGGCATTGGCTGCCTTGCCCGGAGCAAAGAGCACCTTGTTCTGCTGGAAGTAAGCGATTGCCTCCAGCGTGGACGGCATATTGGCACCTTCACCAACAGCGATTACGCCGTTAGCCACAAGGGCTTTCGCGCTTTCCAGGTCGATTTCGCCCTGCGTTGCGCACGGCAGAGCCACATCGCATTTGACCGTCCAAACGCCCTTGCAGCCTTCATGGTATTCAGCCTGCGGATGATTTTCCACATATTCTTTGATGCGGCCGCGGCGAACCTGCTTGATTTCCTTGACAGCATCAAGGTCAATGCCATTGGGGTCATAGACATAGCCGTTGGAATCGGAGCAGGTAACAACTTTGGCACCGAAAGCCTGTGCCTTTTCGATGGCATAGGTTGCCACGTTGCCGGAACCGGAAACCACAACCGTCTTATCCTTGAGGCTGATATCTTTAGCGTCAAGCATATTCTTGACAAAATAGAGCAGGCCGTAACCGGTAGCTTCGGTACGGGCAAGGCTGCCCCAATAGTCCACGCGTTTGCCCGTCAGGACACCGGCATCATAGCTGTCGCGGATGCGCTTGTACTGACCGTAGAGATAGCCGACTTCACGACCGCCTACGCCGATATCACCAGCCGGAACGTCCACATCCGGGCCGATATGGCGATAGAGCTCCGTCATAAAGCTCTGACAGAAATGCATGACTTCATTGTCGGATTTGCCATGCGGGTCAAAATCCGAACCGCCCTTGGCACCACCGATGGGCAGGCCAGACAGCGCATTCTTGAATACCTGTTCAAAAGCCAGGAATTTCAAAATATCGAGATTTACGCTGGGATGGAAGCGCAGACCGCCTTTGTAGGGGCCAATGGCGCTACTCATCTGCACGCGGAAACCGCGGTTTACATGAATTTCGCCCTTATCGTCCTGCCAGGGTACGCGGAAGGTAATCACGCGTTCCGGCTCGATAATGCGTTCCAGAATCTTCTGTTCCTTAAATTCAGGATGTGCTTCCAGCACAGGAATAACGCTTTCCAGAACCTTCGATACCGTGTTCTTGAACTGCGGCTGGTCCGGGTCGCGTTTTGCAATCAGGTCTAACGTATCTTGTACATACTGTTTCATGTCTGCCAAAGTAATCGCTCCTTTGTCTATAAAACTCATACAATTATGTCTACCAGTAAATAGTATACTACAATCCAGCCTGAATGTACACAATTTTATTATAACGACAAAAATTTATAAAATATACTGTATCCATGTTCAAATCAACGCACATCATACATTTTGCAGATACTTGCGTGGAATATTACGGATAAAACTGCTGATATGGCGGTAGTGACCGTACATGGTCTGCGACCACGACAGGAACAGCTGCTTTTTCGCCCGGGTCATGCCCACATAAAAGAGACGCGCTTCCTCTGCCAGCCGCCCGCTTTTCTCTGCCTGAAAGCCAGGGAATGTCCCCTCCTGCAAGCCTGCTAAGAATACATAGTCAAATTCCGAGCCCTTGGCCTGATGGATGGTGATAATGGGAATCTGCGGACGCTTTGTCAATGCATCCAGCTCCGTATTGGAAAGCGTCGTATAGCGCAGGAAACGCTCCACCGCATCGAGTGGCCGGATGGCTTCATCGTCCAAATCCCGCGCCTGCCGGAATAAATCCCGCAAGTGTTCCACGCGCTGTGGTTCCTTATGCTTAACATAATACTTGTCCATGCCCCAGCTCACCACCATCTCTCCCAAGAGCTGCCAAGGACGCAGGTACTTTGCCTTTTGGCGGACTTCGGTGAGTTTGTCCGCCCATTCGGTAAACATTTCCTGATATTTGGCCATAATTTCCTGCCGCGCCTCCACATGAGGACGCAAATCCCGCTCCACGGCATACAGGAGGATTTCCGCTGTCGCCATGATATCATCAAAGGCATCGTGACTGGATTTATGCTTGACCTCGCAGTATTTCCCCAAAAATTCCAGCTTGTGATTGGGCAGATTGGGATAAAACCGCCGGAAGATATCCAGCGTGTCATAATACAGGGGATATTCCAGTGGCGGCAAATCCAGACGGGACAGCTCGCTGCCCAAAATCCGCAAATCGTAGGACACATTATGCCCTACGAGCACCGCCCCTTGGGCAAAGGCGCAGAAATCCTGCAAGACCTTTTTGGGGTCTTCACCCTGCTCCCGCAGGAAATCATCCGTAAGGCCGTGCACCTTCACCGAATCGCCAACCTTGCGCAAGGGCGTCAAAAGGCGTACAAACTTTTCCTTGACCGCCCCATGCTTATCCAGGCGGATGCCCGCAATCTGGATGATTTCATCACGGGTCGTATCCACGCCGGTAGACTCCACATCAAACACGACGATGTTCTCTGCCGCCAAAGCCGCCAGCAGTTTTGCATAAGGTTCGCCGCTCTCACGGGCATCGGCATCGACAAAATCCGTCAGCCGAATGCCCGCACTGCGGATTTCCTCACTGGACAGTTTCTTGATGGTCGCCGGACCAATTCCAGTTGCAAAGCGGTTCAACACCCGCACCAGACTTGCCACGTCATGCTTGTTGACCGCTAGTTTCAAAACTGCCAAAGCATCCTTTATTTCCTGCCGCCGAAAGAACTTCTGCTCATCAATCAGCATAAAGGGCAGACGTTCCTTTTCCGATACAAAACGGCTCAACGAACGAAAATGGGCGGACAATTCCTTGTTATAACGATTGCTGCGGGTCAAGATGCAGACCCGGCTGTAATCGGCAACAGGCAGCTGCTGAATCTGATAGTAAATCCATTGGGCTTCCTCACTGAAATCCGCCGCGCCCTTCAGTACAATCGGCTCTCCATGCTCACGGCTCACCGCCTGCAGGCCGTCAGGATAAAGCAGGTTCACCCGCTCCGGGAAGGAATTCCTAAGCCAGTCAAAGGACGCATTTAAAAGCACCTGCGTAGCCCGGTAATTTTCATGGAGCACAATGCGTCTGGGATTATATTCCTGTTGGAACTTGCGCAAGACAAGTTCCGGATGCGAACCGCGCCATTCATAAATGGTCTGAAAATAATCCCCGCAAAGGAGCAGGTGACTGGCACCAAAAATCTGGGAGATAATGCGGTACTCCAACAGGCTCGTATCCTGCACCTCGTCGATATTGATATAGACAAAGCGCCGCGCCCATTTTCCTGCCACGCTGTCCTGCCGGAAAAGCGTATCCACCTGCACCAGCAAATCCGTAAAATCCAATCCATGCAGTTCATGAAGGCGCTCATCATACAGCGCAGTCTTCTCTGCGCCCCAGACTTGCCAGCCCTCATAAAGCCGCCCGTGGAATTTATAGGCGTCATCCACAGTTAATGCCTTTACTGCAGCGGTTTCCTTTTGCAAAAGCCGCTGCAAGGTCTGCTGATAATCCGCGATTAAATCCCCGCTGTCAATGGCATATTCGGCCTTCTTTTCCTTCAGCTGATTGACCAGATTCTGCACCGCCTTGAGCGGCCATTCTTCGTCAATAATCTCCTTTAACAGGCCCTGACAATCTGTTTCATCAAAAATCGTGAAATCCGTGAATAAATCCGAATGACGCTTTGCCTCAGTTTTAATGACCTCATAGCAAAACCCATGAAAGGTCTTTACCATCACCCGGCTGCCATTATCTCCTGCCCGCGCCTCCACACGCTCGCGCATTTCCCGACAGGCCTTGTTGGTAAAAGTCAGACAGAGGATTTCCTCCGGCAATGCCCGATTTTCCTCAATAATATGCGCAATACGGCAGGCCAGGGTATTGGTTTTCCCTGTGCCTGCCGGTGCTAATAATAAAATATTTTTTTCCAGTTCCTCTACTGCTGCTTGTTGTTCTTTGTTTAATGCCAAATCCATAGTTCCTGTGCCACCTTAGTTTCCCGATATGCGTTATTGTACCGGTGCAAAATATAAGCGGTACAGGCTTATAAAACCGCCTGCACCGCCTGTAACATCCTAAAAATAGATCTCTTTATGTACTTTTTATTTATTCTTAATGCGTTGCCAACGCTGCCTCAAATACTTCTACGCAGGATTTTTTCTGCTTTGCTGCCAGTATCTCCTCATAGCTGGCCGGTGTCATGCCCATGCGCAGAAACTTTTCATGCAACTCGACGGTCTGGTTTGCGGCAACTTCTGTAATACCTAATTTTTTTGCTGCACTCTTGAATTCTTCTGCTGTCATAAAAATCATCCCTTCTGCATATTCATCTGATATTATATTATTTCCACTTTTAACAGCAAAATCCTGCTTTTTATTGATAAGTTTCTACCCGCATGAGCTCCCCGTCCGTATAAAAAACCACCGCACCATTTTCGTCTGTCCGCAGAGTTTTAATCCCCTGCTCCTTAAACCGTTGCACCACCGCAGGTTTCGGATGCCCAAACGAGTTGTCGGCTCCCACACAAAATACGCCAAATTGCGGTTTGACCGCCTGCAGAAACTCCGGCGAACTGGAGGTATCGCTGCCATGATGGCCGATTTTCAACACACTGCTGGCAGGATTTATCCCCTCTGCCAATAACTGTGCTTCTTTTTCTTTGGTCAAATCCCCCGTAAACAAGAAATTTGCCTTGCCATAGGACACGCGATAAACATTTGATGCCTCGTTGCCCGTTTTATTATCGCCTTCCTGCAGTGGTGGAGCAAACAACACTTCAATGGTCACGCCATCAACAGTCATACGCTCCCCCTGCCTTGCTGTATGGAATTTGTGCAGTAAAGGGTCATTATCCCCCAGTTTCATACTGCGGGCATAATCCAATATGCCTTCATCGGCGGTTATCACCTGCGCAACCGGCATTTTGCGCAAAATGCCGCCACAGCCTGCCGCATGGTCTTCATGGGCGTGGGAAAGAAAAACACCATCCAACTTCAACACGCCATAGTGCAATAAATAAGGTACATCCACTTTCGCACCGATATCAAAATTGCCATCCCGGGTACCACCGGTATCAAACATAAATGCACGTCCTCCTGGCGTAATGACAAGTGCCGCATCGCCCTGCCCTACATCAATAAAATGCACCTGCATTTCCTTGGGCTTTGCCAATTGGACACTGACAACCAATACAACCGCTACCAGCAGCGCTACGCTTAAAGCATTGCGCCGTTTTTTTATGCCGTCCCATAATTTTTCCCGCTGCTGTGCATTCAGCAAGAACAAGCCTAACAGCAAATAATACAACAGTCCCCAACCAAAATTCATACTCGGAATCCATATCGCACTTGCCGGCAGGGCGGCAATCTTCACCGTCATTTCCGTAACTACGCCCAAGAGCAAACTCCCACAAGCAAAGACCACACTGCCTGCAAAAGGCAGGATAAAGGCCACCACTCCGGCAAAAAGTCCCAACACGATAATTATTTCCACCAACGGCACTACCACGAGATTGGCAATCAGGGAGGACAGCGACAACTGATTAAAATACCAGGCAAGTATCGGCAGTGTGGCAAGCTGTGCCGCCAACGTAATGGAAAGCCCTGCCGCAATATACGCATTACAACCACGCTCACGGAAATATTTTTGCCAGACAGGCGCCAAATAAAGCAGCCCTGCCGTGGCCAGGAAGGACAACTGAAAGCTGATGTGAAAGAGCAACAATGGTGCGCTTAAGAGCATAACCAGCCCGGTCAACAGTAAAATCCTTCGTGCGTCACGCTCCCTGTCCAATGCTAACGCCACAAAAGCCAGCCCGCCCATTATCGCCGAGCGGATAACCGGCGGCACCGCACCGGCTAACAGACTGTAAATAGCAATCAAACCCACCACCAGCACCGCCGTAACCGTTTTGGGCAGGCGCAGCAATCCCCCAAAACCTGCCATTACCGCCGCCAACAGACTGATATGCGAGCCGGACACTGAAAGGATATGAACAATGCCGGTAATGGTAAACGAATCTACCAATTCAGGCTTCAAGCCATCATAACCGCCAAAGAGCATGGCAAATATAGCCGCTGCATCGGATTTGGGCATAACCTGTTCCATGCTGTCCCGATAGTGACGGCGCACCTCTGCCAATTTACGGGCAAAAACAGCCGTGTCCACCGGCATGACTTTTATTCCCTGTTTGCCTGCCGATAAAGATGCGCTGATTCCCTGACTCTTTAACAACATTTTCGTATCCAACTGACCGGGATTCTGATAGCCATGGGGTGAGCGCACCTTTCCCGTAGCCGTCACCTTATCGCCAATCCGCACCTCCGGTGCAGCCTGCTCTGCGGCATATACATACCCCCCGCCGCTGGCCGCCTGCCATTCCTTTCCCTGCTGTTTAACTTTGGTCACATCAAGCAAATACCGCTGTTTCTTCCGTCCCTGGTTATCTTCTGTCAACCGCGGAACTTCCCGCAAAGTACCCTCGATTTTCACCGTTTCTTTAGCAAAATGGGAAATATCTGTATCCGGCAGATTATTCGCCACCATAAAGCGCAAAAAACCTACGAAAAAGAATGCCAAAACAAATGCGAGCCATGTCCACGTCTGTGACCGATAACAACCATAAACAGACAAAATCAGGGCCATTACCAGCAAGGACAGCACAATCCCCATAGGCATTGTAAGCAAACTGGCACAGCCAATCCCTGCCCCCAAAGCAATCAGCAGACTGACCAAAAATACTTCCTGATGCTGACCGATTTTCATGCCCTCACATCCCGCTTATATGCAAATCTTATCTTTCATTTTGGCAAATTTGGCCTCGCCAATACCGCGAATCTTTTTGATATCTTCAATCGACTGGAACGCCCCTTCGCTTTCCCGATACTCGATAATCCGTTTGGCCATAGCTGGGCCAACTCCCGGCAAGGTATCCAACGCTTTTTCATCGGCAGTATTGATATTGACCTTTTCCCCGCTGTCTGCTCCTTTGGATTTATCCGCTTTTCCCGAATCCGTTTTGCTGTTTGTTCCGGTCTTTTCCGGCACCTTTAACTGCTGGCCGTCCTTGAGGCTTTGCGCCATATTGATTTTTTCGCCGTCCGCAGTGGGAAGCAAACCGCCGCAGGCATTGACGGCATCGGCAGCCCGCGCTCCCTCCGGCACGTTCACGAGCCCCGGCTTATTAACTGCCCCGGTTACATAAACCGTTATTTCCTGTTTTGGCGGGCTGCTTTCAGCAGTTGCAGCAGCATCCAACACTACGGCTTCTTCCTCACTGTACAAACCGTAATAAGTGCCACCTACCGCCGCCAGCAAAATAATCATTAAGACAAACAGCTGTTTCTTGTACATTGGCATAATACATTCACCACCTATTATCCACTATCACTATACATTCCTACTTTCGCGCACAAGAAAAAAACTCCTGCCAAATGCAGAAGTTTTCTCACGTTTTCTATAAAGTTAAGCGATTGCCGTACGGAAGAAATCCTCCACCCAGCTGTTCCAGCCTAAGTCGTAGATATTTTCTTCGCCAAGTTCATTCTGGTATTCAGCCAGTGCAATCATCATCAGAGAATCGGCTACACAGCCATCATCATCCATATTCGCTTCTACATAGCTTTCATGGACGGTATTCACTACCTCCGCCAGACGTTCCGGACGCATGTAGGAAATCCCCTCATACATGGCATCCAGATACTCCCGCGTATCCTTGCGGTATTCCGCCGGTCTTTCCTTAACCGAATCCACAATCTGACGAATCCGACTAAGGGCAATCAATTTAATTCTTGTTATATAAAGTTCTTTCGTATACATACACAACACTCCTTACCGTGGATATATAATAGCATAAGTTTACAGTAATCGCAAATTGTATGCATGTATACTTAATAAACTGTTTACTGAATTATGTGAATATTAATTATGTGTATACATAATACAGACAATAACAAAACAAAAAGCCCTATGTCCATCTGGCATAGAGCTTTGTTTTAGCAATATTTACTTAAAAACCGGTCAAATAGCGTAGAAGTTGACCAGTTTGGCATCAATGATACCGTCAATGCCCTTGACATCTTTAAGCACGCTTGCCGGAATGTCATGGTCAACAGTCAGCACCATCAAACTCGTGCCTTCCACTTCCGTCTTGCCCACCTGCATGCCGGAAATGTTGATACCATGCACACCCAGGAAAGTACCAATCGTACCAATAACGCCGGGCTTATTGATGTGCGGGCAAACGAGAATGCGCGCCTGCGGGTCAACGTCCACACGGAATTTGTTGATGCGCACAATGCGGGCTTCACTGCCAAAGAGCGTGCCCTGCACCGTGAGGTTCTTGCCGCCGCCAATATCGGCTTTGACCGTAATGAGGTTGGCAAAGTCTTCGGCTTCTTTCTTCTTGACTTCCGTCACCTTGATACCGCGTTCTTTCGCCAGACCAGGAGCGTTGACGTAGTTTACATCGTTTTCCATAATGGGGTTCAAAAGCCCTTTAATTACAGCCGTGGTCAGCATACCCGTGTTGACTTCCGTAATCTCGCCGTTGTAGGTGACTTCGACCTTTTTGACCGGCGCTTCAGCCAAAGAAGCAACTGTGCCACCCAGACGTTCAGCCAGCGTAAGGTAAGGCGCAATAACCTTCATGACTTGCGGAGAAACCGGCGCCATGTTTACAGCCGTTGCTACCGGCTCACCCTTGAGGGCTGCCAAAATCCCTTCGGATACATCCAAGGATACGCCGACCTGCGCTTCCACCGTAGAGGCCCCCAGATGCGGCGTCAGCACAATGCCCGGCACACCGACGAGCGGATGGTCCGCACCGACAGGCTCACTGGTGAATACGTCGATGGCGGCACCAGCCACAATGCCCTGCTTCACGGCTTCGGCCAAATCTTCTTCGACGATAATGCCGCCGCGAGCACAGTTCACCAGGCGTACGCCCTTTTTCATCTTCTTCATCTGTTCCATGCCAATCATGCCCTTGGTGTCAGGCGTCAGCGGCATATGCACAGTGATGAAGTCCGACTGGGTGATAACATCTTCAAGCGTGCCCACGGTCACGCCCAAATCCTTGGCACGGTCTTCGTTGATATAGGGGTCATAAGCGATGACATTCATATCAAAAGCCATGGCCCGTTTCGCTACGCCGGAACCGATACGACCCATGCCGATAACGCCCAGCGTCTTATTCCGCAATTCCACGCCCACATACTGCTTGCGATTCCACTCGCCCTTCTGCATGGTTTCATTGGCAATGGGGATATTGCGGGACATGGCCAGCATCATGGCCATGGTATGTTCCGTAGCGGCGATGGTATTGCCGCCGGGAGAGTTGATGACGATAATACCCTTAGCCGTAGCTGCCGGAATGTCAATATTATCCACGCCAACACCAGCACGGCCGATTATCTTGAGCTTCTCTGCCCGGTTGATGACTTCAGCCGTCACCTTAGAGGCAGAACGCACCATCAATGCATCATACTGCGGAATAATTTCCAGCAGTTCCTCGGCGGAAATCTTGTCCCGCACATCTACTTCAAACTCCTTCTGCAAAAGCTCAATGCCCTTGGGCGAAATGCCATCAGCAGCCAAAACCTTCATATCCATCGCTCCTTATAATCAAAATAACACTATTCCATTATAGTTTATCCATTTCGCAGTAGCAAGTGTATTTTACCAAAAAACAAATTTTATTTCTAAGTTTAGTTTTATGCTATTAATTCATGCTTTATGTAACAAATTGCAGTTTATCGGTCAGTTCGTACTGAAGGTATCCCGTCCATGCGTTGTTCGGGGCGAACGGGGAGTAATTTTTCTGTTTTCCGCTAAACGACCCCCTCGTAAAAAATAGCTGTCCTGTTACCTGCGCCGGGCAGGCCAACGGCGCTCCTTTCAACGTGTTTTCTTAGCATTTTCTTATCGGGGCCGGCCTTCACTACGTTCAGGCAGTCGCTCCCTACAGAAAAATCACTCCCCGTTCGCCCCAAGTTACGGATTAGGCAACCGGCGAGAACTCGGTACCCCCATAACAAGAACATCGATGTACTTGTTCCTTGTCACTGTGAAGATGCCAGCTTATACGGACATCGCTTAGGGCGGAGGTGGTGATGCTTTTCGCCGTGGAACGACTGTCCGAACGAAGTGAGGACTGGCCCACAAACGATAGTTCCTGAACATTGAGATGAACATACGCGCCGCCGGTCTTGCCCGGCGCAGGTAACTAAAAAGCCCATACACCAGCTTGTGGGTCATTTAGTGGAACGGCGAAAAGTATTACCACCTCCACCCCCACTGAGCTGTAACAAAAAAATAAAGCGCGCACTATCAAACTGCAATTTTTCATAAAAAAGCCCGAGGAAATATCTTTTCCCTCGGGCCGCATTTATAGCAAATTTCTCGGATGCATAGACTTCACATAAGCCCCCACATACTCCGGCGCATCCTTCCCATATTTTTCGAGCAGCTTCACAATCGCCGACCCCACAATCACGCCATCGGCAATCTGGGCCATCCGTTTTGACTGGTCGGGATTGGCAATACCAAAGCCAATGGCGCAGGGCACATCCGTCACCTTGCGGATTTCCTCCACCATTTCCGTCAGATTCGTGGTGATTTCCTTGCGCACACCGGTAACGCCCAAACTGCTGACCACATAGATAAAGCCCGTGGCTTCTTTGGCAATCATGGCGATGCGCTCATGAGACGTCGGTGCAATCATGGAAATCAAATCCACGCCGTACTTTTCGCTAAGTGCGGAAAATTCCTCTTTTTCCTCATAGGGCAAATCCGGCAGGATAAGCCCATCAATCCCCACTTCCTGACATTTGGCGAAGAAATCCTCCCCGCCATAAGAGAACACCACATTGGCATAGGTCATAAAGACCAGCGGAATCGTAACTTCCTGCCGCAGTTCCTTGACCATCTTGAAAATCTTGTTGGTATTGACGCCGTTTTTCAATGCCCCCAATGTAGAACGCTGAATTACCGGCCCTTCGGCTGTGGGGTCAGAGAAGGGAATCCCCAGTTCGATAAGGTCAGCACCATTATCCACAGCCGCCTTAATCGCGGCCTTGCTCGTTTCCATATCGGGGAAACCGCAGGTAAAAAAGGGTATAAAGGCTTTGCCGTTTTTGAATGCATTTGCAATATTACTCATGAATATCCTCCCCCCGATAGCGGGCAATGGCGGCACAGTCCTTGTCGCCCCGTCCGGATACCGTTACAACGATGATTTTGTCCTTGTCCAGCTGCGGTGCCAATTTCATGGCATGAGCGATGGCATGGGAGGACTCAATCGCCGGGATAATGCCCTCCGTCCGCGAGAGATATTCAAACGCCTCCACCGCTTCATCATCGGTAATCGCCACATACTCTGCCCGCCCGATATCATGCAGGTGGGCATGTTCCGGGCCGACGCCGGGATAGTCAAGGCCCGCTGAAATCGAATACACCGGTGCAATCTGACCATTTTCATCCTGACAGAAATAGGATTTCATGCCGTGGAAAATCCCTACACGCCCTGTGTTGATGGTCGCCGCCGTTTCAAAGGTGTCAATGCCCCGGCCGGCAGCTTCACAGCCAATCAGCCGTACCTGCTCATCCTCAATAAAGTGATAGAAACTGCCGATGGCATTGGAGCCGCCGCCCACACAGGCCAGTACCGCATCCGGCAGGCGGCCTTCTTTCTCTAACATCTGACTTTTGATTTCCTGTGAGATAACCGCCTGAAAGTCGCGGACTATCGTCGGGAACGGATGCGGCCCCATAACGGAACCCAAGCAATAATGCGTGTCGCTGATACGGGTCGTCCATTCGCGCATGGCTTCGGATACGGCATCTTTAAGCGTTGCCGTGCCGGAAGTAACCGCTACAACCTTGGCTCCGAGCAAACGCATGCGGTAGACATTGAGCGCCTGCCGTTCCGTATCCTCCTTGCCCATAAAGACTACACAATCCATGCCCATAAGCGCTGCCGCCGTAGCCGTAGCCACACCATGCTGGCCGGCGCCGGTTTCGGCAATCAGGCGGGTCTTGCCCATCTTCTTGGCCAAGAGTGCCTGCCCCAGCACATTATTGATTTTATGGGCACCGGTATGATTTAAGTCCTCGCGCTTGAGGTAGATTTTCGCCCCGCCCAAGTCGCGGGTCATCTTCTCCGCATAATAGAGCCGTGACGGCCGGCCGGCATAGTCATTTAAGAGTTCCGTGAGTTCCTGTTGGAACTGCGGGTCTTTTTTATAGTGATTATAGGCTTCTTCTAATTCGATAACGGCATTCATCAAGGTTTCGGGAATATACTGCCCACCATGAATGCCAAATCTTCCCTGAGGATTGGTCATTGCAAACTCTCCTTTACTCTATCCGCAGCGGCATAAAACTCCGCTAGTTTTCCATTCTTATCTTCCGCCCGCATCAAGGCTTCTCCCACCAGCACAGCGCCGGCGCCCATCTTCACAGCGGCTTTGACATCTTCTGCATCTTTGATGCCGCTTTCGGCTACAAAGATAATTTCTGCAGGCACTAGCTCTCGCAGGTTGGCACTATTATTGAGGTCTACGGAAAAATCCTTGAGGTTGCGGTTATTGACGCCGATTATTCGCGCCCCCGCATTTAAGGCCATCTTTACTTCTGCTTCATCATGAGCTTCCACCAGCGCCGACAGCCCCAGCTTATCGCAGATGGCCAAGTATTTCCGAATCTGCTCCTCCGTAAGCAAGGAGCAAATCAAGAGCACCGCCGCCGCGCCCAAAAGCTTGGCTTCATAAATCATATATTCATCCACGGTGAAATCCTTGCGCAAACAGGGAATGTTCACCACCGCCGCAATCTCCCGCAGGTAAGCATCACTGCCTAAAAACTCACGTGGCTCCGTCAACACGGAAATTGCATCAGCGCCGGCAGCCTCGTATTCCTTGGCAATCTGCAAATAGGGAAAGTTCGGAGTAATAAGCCCTTTAGAAGGCGAAGCCTTCTTGCATTCGCAAATAAAGGACAGTTTCTTTTTCCGCAAGGCCTGTTCAAAGGCAAAATCCCCTTTGGGCAGCGCCATTGCTTCCTCACGGATTTGTGCGAGCGGCTTTTCTGCTTTCGCTGCCTCCACCCGTTCGCGGGCGTAACCTGCTAATCGTTCTAATACATTCATGCCACCGCCTGCACTTTCTGACTTATAGCGGCAAACTTCTCCAAAGTTTCCATTGCCTTGCCGGAGTCAATAAGCTCTGCCGCAAGTTTTATGCCCTCCGCCAAAGTCGGTGCCTTGTCGTTAATGTAAAGCGCCGCGCCTGCATTTAAGAGCACCGCATTGCGCTTATGTCCGCGCTCGCCCTGCAAAATACTGCGGGTAATCGCAGCATTTTCCGCGGGCGTACCGCCCACTAAATCATCCTTCGTGCAGCGTTCCATACCGAAATCTTCCGGCTTAATGGTATAAGCCTTGACCCAGCCATCGCGGATTTCGCAGACCGCCGTAGGCGCTGATAAGGAAATCTCATCCAATTTATCCTTGCCATAGACCACCATGCCCCGCTTTACGCCCAAACTGCTAAGCACATGCGCAAGCGGTGCCACAAGGTATTCATCATAAACCCCCAAGAGCTGACGGGTCGGGCTGCCGGGATTGGTCAGCGGCCCCAAGATATTAAACACCGTCCGCACACCGAGTTCCTTGCGGATGGCACCGACATATTTCATAGAAGTATGATACTTCTGCGCAAAGAAGAAACACATGCCCACTTCATCGAGCAGTTTCTTGCACATCTCCGGGCTTTGCTCAATATTGACGCCCAGCGCCTCCAGACAATCTGCCGTACCGCATTTGGAAGACGCTGCACGGTTGCCATGCTTGGCCACTTTTACGCCGCCCGCAGCCGCCACTAAACTTGCCGTGGTGGAGATATTGAAGCTTTGGGAGTGGTCGCCGCCGGTACCGACAATATCGCAGATATCCATGCCCGTATCCACCTTCGTCGCATGGTCACGCATCGCCGCCGCACAGCCGGCGATTTCCTCCGTGGTTTCCGCACGCGCACTCTTGGTGGAAAGTGCCGCGAGGAACGCCGCATTCTGCGTAGGACTAGTCTTGCCGCTCATAATCTCATTCATCACGGCGTAAGCTTCATCGTAAGTCAAATCTTCTTTGCTGACAATCTTTACAATAGCCTGCTCAATCATGGTAAATCCTCCTTCGATACAAAAACTCCGGCACGGTTCTGCCATAACCCAGGCAAAATAAAACGCCC
This sequence comes from Pseudoselenomonas ruminantium, assembly GCA_002373045.1. Taxonomy (GTDB): domain Bacteria; phylum Bacillota; class Negativicutes; order Selenomonadales; family Selenomonadaceae; genus Selenomonas_A; species Selenomonas_A ruminantium_J. Next base: position 78,602 of record DFHU01000030.1, read on the forward strand.
TTGACAGAACTATCTATTCTATCAAGGACGAAAAGTTTTCACACTATCCGCGGTGCCACCTTGTTTTCATGGCTTTTTGCCATGCGCTTTGCAGGATACAACCATATCCCCGGAAACTCACGCGTTCCTCACGTTGCAGAATACTCTGATTTGACAGGTCAAATCATTTGACTGCACCCTCAGCGGTCCATTTGACCATCCGTTTCTTGCCTGACTTCCAGCAACGCAGGCTCTCTGTAAAGGCGTAAAAGCCGTTATCTCCGCTTCATCGGTTTAGGTCACTACGATAAAATAATCTTACAATATTATTTATCGCAGTTCCTTATTGTTTAATTTTGAAATTGATGTAAGCTTATCATTATTCCGCAGGTATGTCAAGATATTTTTCGTAAATCTGTAAAATTTATCTTTCCAGTTTCACCATCTGTATTTTATAGAGGAACAATATTTGTTTTTGCCCTTGCTTTTATAAAAAATTAGGGGTAAAATAAAGAAAAATATCCGCTATATGTAACATTGTAAGTTTTTTACTTTTAGGAGGTACTCCATGGAAGCAAATCGCGTATATAACTTTAATCCCGGCCCGGCTACCCTGCCCCTGTCGGTACTCAAGGAAGCACAGGCAGAATTTCTGAACTTTGGTGACAGCGGCATGTCCATTCTGGAAATCAGTCACCGTGCTAAGCCCTATGCCGCCGTGCATGCACAGGCCAAAGCCGATATCAAGGAGCTCATGGGCCTCGGCGACGATTACGAAGTCCTGTTCTGCCAGGGCGGCGCCAGCCAGCAGTTCGCCATGATTCCGCTGAACTTTGCAAGCAAAGACCATCCCGGCAGCTATGTCCTGTCCGGCAGTTTTGCCTCCAAGGCCTATAAAGAGGCGGAACTCTTAGGCGTAGGCGAAATCGCTGCTTCCAGCAAGGATAGAGATTTCAAGCATATTCCCATTCAAGAAGAACTCAAAATCAATCCGAATGCTGCCTATGTACACCTTTGCTACAACAATACCATTTATGGTACGGAATATCACTACATTCCTGAAACAAACGGCGTGCCCCTCTTTGCCGATATGTCCTCGGATATGCTCTCCCGCCCGCTGGACTTCCAGAAATTTGACTTCATCTACGCCGGCGTGCAGAAGAACTTAGGCCCTGCTGGTGTCGTGCTCGTCGTTGCCAAAAAAGAACTGCTCGCCAAGAGCCCCAAGACTCTGCCGACCATGTTCCGCTACAGCACCTTCCTCGAAAAGGATTCCCTCTACAACACGCCGCCTGCTTTCTGCATCTATATGGTCGGCAAAGTTGCCGCCTGGATTAAGGCTGAAGGCGGCCTTGAGGAAATGGCTAAACGCAACAAAAAGAAAGCCGCTGTGGTCTACGATGCCATCGACAATTCCGACGGTTTCTACAAAGGCCATGCCGACAAGGACAGCCGTTCTTTCATGAACGTCACCTTCCGCCTGCCCTCTGAAGAACTCGAAGCCAAATTCGTAAAAGAAGCTCTTGAGCAAGGCCTTAGCGGTGTCAAAGGCCACCGCAGTGTCGGCGGCATGCGCGCATCCATCTACAACGCCATGCCCTATGAAGGCGCTGAAAAACTCGCCCAGTTCATGGATAAGTTCCGCAAAGAAAACGCATAAGTTTACTTTTTTCATAGCTGGCTCGTCAATTGACGGGTCAGCTTTTTAGGTTACAATTGCAGTTTGTGCGTTAGTTCGTGCTGAAATATTTTTGTTACAGCTCAGTTTGGGCGGAGGTGGTAATACTTTTCGCCGTTGCACTAAATGACCCACAAGCAAGTGTATGGGCTTTTTAGTGACCTGCGCCGGGCAAGACCGGCGGCGCGTATGTTCATATCAGTGTTTAGTTTATACCGTTTGTGGGCCAGCCCTCACTTCGTTCGGACAGTCGTTCCACGGCGAAAAGCATCACCACCTCCGCCCTGAGTGATGTCCGCATAGAATGTATTTTTCCTCGATGATAAGCAACAAGTACATCGATGTTCTTGTTACGGGAGAGACGAGTTCGTGGCGATAGTCTAATCCGTAACTTGGGGCGAACGGGGAGTGCTTTTTCTGTTAGGAGCGACTGCCTGAACGCAGTGAAGGCCGACCCCATATAGAACAAGGCTAGGATAATACGCTGAAAGAAGCGCCGTTGGCCTGCCCGGCGCGAGTAGCTGGACAGCTCTATTTTGCGAAGGGGTCGTTTAGCGGGAAACAGAAAAAGTACTCCCCGTTCGCCCCTGACTACGTATGGACAGGATACCTTTATCACGAATTTACCGACAAACTGCAATTTACGAAAAAGCCCGGTGGCTGATGATGCTTTTCCGTCGCGTTTGGCAAGCCTGCCTAAGCAAAGGAAAAGTATTATCAGCCACCAGGCGTCTTTGTGCTACGATGTAAACAGCTTACTTCATTGTAATGCGTCCAAGCTCAATCCCCTGCAACCCATTTTTCTGCAAATACTCCACAAAAATGCTTTCCAGCGGACCAAAGTCACCTTTCATCTGTGCGCCCTTCAGCATATCATAACCATCGCCTCCGGCCGCAGTGAAATCATTAAGCGCCAACGTATAGATTTTGCTCTCCTCTAACGGCTGTTCCTGCACCTTGATTTCACTGACACGCTTACCTGCAGGTGCCTTGGTATCTACCGTAAAGGTCATGCCGCTGACATCCAAAAAGCCGCCGAAAGTTGCCGGCAGATACTGTACGGATAATTCCAGCATAGACTTCAGCGTCTTGCCGTCCACTGCCAAAGTTATCACGCGGTTGTTAAAGGGGAAAATATCCAATACTGCCCCCTTGGTAATCTTGCCCGCAGGGAGTGCTGTACGCAGACTGCCACCATTGACCATAGCCACATCAGCCTCCGTTGCCTGCCGCAAAGCATCAGCGGCCAGATTGCCCAGCTCCGATTCCTGTGTCCGCACAATCTCACGTGCAGCCGTAAGTGTCCGCGGACTTTCTGCTACTACGGTTTCCGTTTCCATTTTCACCTGCGTACTGATTTCCTGCAAAGCCTGTGCTACGCCCTCATCAGGCATTTTTGCCAGTTTTTCTACCCCCTGACGGTTTAACAGCAAAGCCTGTGCCTTACGCAGTTTATGGTCTTTCACTACGAGTTCCACCTTGCCCAGGGCCTGACCATGACAGCCTGTTTGACAGATAAGCGTATTGCCCACTTTCATCCCCTTGGGCAGTGTGGTATGGCTGTGCCCATCAATGATGATATCAAAGCCCGGCACTGCCTTTGCCAGCTGCTCTGTCGTTACCACTGAACTCTTATCAATCCCCATATGCATAAGCCCAATTACTACATCATGCGAAGCACGCAGTTTAGGCATTAATTCCCGCGCCACCGCAATGGGGTCAGTAAAGGCAACCTCTTTCACGTTTAAGGGATTCGTCTTGTAGGCTATTTCCGGCGTGGACAGGCCCATTACCGCTACCTTAACCCCATTGAAATCATAACTCTTATACGGACGGAAAATATACTGTGTTTTATCCTTATCCATGAGATTTGCACTCAACACGGGAAAATTCAGGATACGGGCAAGTTCGATTAACCGCTGGCTGCCAAAATTAAAGTCATGGTTTCCCGGCGTCATAGCATCAAAACCCGCAATATTCATCAACATAGCCATATTACTGCCCCGGCTTAGATTAATAAGCGTCAAACCATGAAACGTATCCCCGGCATCCAAAGCCAATGTATCTTCATCAGCTCCCTTTTGCGCCCAAATAGCACCTGCGAGCCAATCCATGCCAATGGTCTTGCCCTCATCATCCGTACTCTGCACCCGCGCATGGATGTCATTGGTATGCAGAATGGTGATATGTATACCATCTTTCTGCACAGAAGCAAAAACCGGCAAGGGCAGGCTAAGGCATAACCCTAAAGCCGCCGCTATTAATTTCTTTTTCCACATAAACTATCCTCCTCTTACCTCACTTTTTCCACCACATAGGCATAAGGTGCCGTCCGCGCATGATTGAGCAAACGATAACAACCAACTGTATAATTCTTTTTCGACAACACGGCGAAAAATTCCTCTAAACTGGCCGCTTCCTGTGCCCCTGCCTCATGTCCAGGATAGGCGACAAGCACACATACCCCATTACAGCTCAACTTGTCCAACACCTGCTTTACCGCGGTCATCGTGCTTTCCTTCTTGGTGGTAACACAATGCTCCTCGCCGGGCAGATAGCCAAGATTAAACATCGCCACATCAATAGGCTCGGACACCAATTCGGCAATTTTATCGTGACTAGCTAAAACATAATTAATCCGCCCAGCATATTTAGCGGTTAGCACCCGCGTATTGTTTAGCGCCGTTTCCTGAATATCAAAGGCATAGATTTTTACCTCATCGACAGTATGCTCTGCCAAAAACAGCGTATCATGCCCATTGCCGGCGGTTGCATCTACTACTGTCCGTGCATTTTTTAGTGCAGGTTCTATGGCTGCCTTAACCAAATTCAATACATTGCTTACCGTTTGCAAGACTTTTCCCCCTATAAAAAAGCCAAAGCAGAAAAAGCTCTCTGCCCTGGCTACACATTCTAAATTTATTTTTCCTCGACGATTTCCCGCAGGATTACATTCTCTGCTTCATCCGTTGCCTGCAGCTGTACGCTGATGACTTCCTTGGAGGATGTCGGCACGTTCTTACCCACAAAATCCGCGCGAATCGGCAGTTCCCGATGGCCTCTGTCCACCAGTACCGCAAGCTGTATGGTCTTTGGACGGCCATTATCAATGATTGCATCCAAGGCAGCACGAATCGTACGCCCCGTATAGAGCACATCATCTACCAGCACAACGATTTTGCCCGTAATGTCCACAGGCAGTTCCGTAGGACGGACAATCGGCTGATAAGCAAGCGTAGACAAATCATCCCGGTATAAGGTTATATCAAGCACCCCCACAGGCGGCTTTTTCCCCTCAATTTTTTCGATATTCTCGGCCAAACGTTCAGCAATGGGCACACCACGGGTACGAATCCCCACGAGAACGACATTATCCACGCCCTTGTTCTTTTCCACAATCTCATGGGCAATACGGGTCAATGCCCGGCGGATACCTTCACTGTCCATCAGGACGGTTTTATCAATAAGTTCCATATCCTCGCCTCCTGCTCACTGCTGTGCTTTGCTGCGCTTATTGCGCAGACCGGTTAAGATTTTCTCCATATCGGTCGGAATTGGTGCCGTAAACGTCATTTCCTCTTTCGTCACGGGATGCGTCAGGGTCAGCTGCAATGAATGCAGCGCCTGACCATTAATGGCGAAGGGCGAAGACTTTTTCGGCCCGTACTTAGGGTCATTTATAAGCGGATGACCAATGCTGGTCATATGTACGCGAATCTGATGGGTGCGGCCGGTTTCGAGCTGACATGCGACCAACGTGTATTCTCCAAACCGCTCCAAGACCTTAAAATGCGTAACGGCTGGTTTGCCATTTTCCCGCACGATGGCCATCTTCTTGCGGTCGGTGGGATGACGGCCAATATCCCCCTTGATAATGCCCGCTTCCTCTTTGATATTGCCATGCACAATCGCCCAATAGGTGCGGTGCGCAGTCTTCGTGCGAATCTGCTCGGCTAAATCAAGATGCGCCGTATCGTTTTTGGCACAGACCATCACACCGCTCGTATCCTTGTCCAAGCGATGCACAATGCCAGGACGGATTTCACCGTTGATACCGGATAAATCCTGACAATGATAAAGCAGGGCATTAACCAAAGTGCCACTATATACACCAGAAGCGGGGTGAACCACCATACCACGGGCCTTATTCACCACGATGATGTCCTTATCCTCATAGAGAATATCCAACGGAATATCCTCCGGCTCTACGCTTATCGGTTCTGCCTGCGGTACAGTTACCTGCACTGCCTCTGCGCCCCGCAGCTTATAGTTTGCCTTACGCACCGTTCCATCGACCAGCACATTCCCCTGCTCAATGAGTTTTTGCACATGCGATCGGGAAAGTTCCGGGAAACGTTCTACTACAAACACATCGAGCCGCTGCCCTTTTTCTTCCGCCGTAAATACAACAGGTTCCATATTATTCATCCGATTCCTTTTCCTTGTAAAGTATGGCATAAATCATGCTGGCTACACCCAGAACAATGGCAATATCGGCAATATTGAACACTGGCCAAATCCGGAAATCGAAAAAATCCACCACTAAACCGCTCCGAATGCGGTCAATAAGATTGCCCACCGCTCCGGCCAACAGTGCCACACAGCCATAATGAAAATACGCCGACTGACGTTTCAGCCGGGGATAATAATAGCCAAAAGCAGCAATCATTACCGCACCGGCCAAAATAAAGAACCAGCTTTGATGGGGCAGCATCCCAAAAGCCGCTCCGGGGTTCAACACATAGGTAATATGAAAGACATTTTTGATTACGGGAACGCTCTCGCCCGGTGTCATGGTCAGCATAACCAAAAACTTAATCAGCTGGTCTAAGGCCAACAGTACAAAAAACAATCCTACTGCCATCTAACTGCCTTAGCCCTCCTGCTCGTCTTTCTGTTCTTCGCCTAATTCTCTGGCTTCATAGGGAACAGCCTGATGTTCCGACAGGGCTTTCTGCAGGGCTTCTGCCTGCGTCCCCATAGCTTTCTTTTCTCGTTCTTCCTTTTCCGGGTCGGGAATCTGTTTCATGGTTTCATCGATTACAGCCAGCTCAGATTCCAGCGTCACCTTGATTTTCCGCAGGAAGGTGTTCTTTTCCCGCACCAGACGATCATACTCCGCTACAATCACCTGTGCTTTGTTCTTGGCATCCTCAATGATTTTTTCGGCCTTCATCTCCGCTTCGTGGAGCTTATTGGCACATTCCTTAGCCGTGTTTTCCCGCGTTTCTTCAGCATTCTTACGCGCGTTGCTGGTCACTTCTTCAGCCGTCTTCTGCGCCACGAGCAGCGTATCCTTCAGATTCTGCTCCAGCTGCTGATACTGCTCGTTATCCTTCTTGGCACGGGCCAAGTCTTCCTTCAGCCGGTCATTTTCCCGGAACAGCTTTTCATAGTCATTTACTACCTTATCAAGGAAATCATCGATTTCGTCCTCATTGTAACCGCGAAAGCTGCGCTTGAAATCCTTGTTGTGTATATCCATTGGTGTAAGCAATATTATTATCCCCTATCTGTATGGCGGAAAACCGCCAGTATTCTTATGCTACATCCAATATACTATCATAAATCCGCCTAAAATTCCACTTTAGGCGCTAATATCATTTGCATAAGTAACGCGTGTTCTTGCCATTGCCCACCCGTTGAATTCTGCCTTCATCCAACAGTTTCCGCAAAATATTCACCGTTTTAGTCAGGGAAAAACCTAGTTCTGACTGCAACTTCTTACGGCTGTCTAAGCCTGCTGCTATCAACTGACATACTCCTTCATCAACTGATATTTTTGATATATACTCTTGATTTTCATCTTGTACTAAAGCCCCAGAGCCTACCGGAAGTTCCCACTCGGCATGAATATTGGGCAAAATGACCTTGACGGCATTATCCGATACCAAAAATTGCGGTTTTTCCTCGCTATCTGCATAATCTGCCAGAATACGCCGCACTCCTGTACCAAAAGCTTCAATATAGTGCAAGCGATAGAATATTTCCGCCAGTTTGGGATTGCGCGGAATGGACACCCCCAGCATCATATCCCTGTAGGTTACTCCTTCTGCCAATCCCCCCAGGGACAAAATTTCTATTCTATCCTCATACACACTCACCAGAATACTGCCGCTGAATCCGTAATCACGATGCACAAAAGCATTGAATATCGCTTCCCGCAAAGATTCCACCGGATAATCCCGGCTGTCCAGCCGCTTCATACCTCGGATTTCCGAATGGAACGCATTATGGAAATCCAGATATTCAATCAGCTTATTGACCTGTAACAGCAACGAACCGGAGAACTCGCGCCGGTCACGGAAAACCACCTGCTTTTTCCCGGAAAAAACTGCCACCTTCACCGTATGCTGACATTGGTCCGATAAGAGCAGCCCCAGATTCGTATACAAGCCATCTTGGCTGACAAGGCGCAGGGTACGGCGCTCTGTTTCACCAAAAGGCACGCCAGCTTCCTTCAAAAAACGCTCTGTCTCCTTAAAAGTCAATTCCTGTTCCAACGAGCGCTCCTGCTCATAATGATAATCCCCAGCCTCACGAATCATCTTCCGAATCTGTGCCTCCGATGCCGGTAAACTGACTGGGCCACGCCGTACATACACACCTTCTGGACGAATTCCTTTGCCCTTCAGGTAGTAAGGACAATCCGTCCCTCGCTGAACCTGCAGACGAATAACGTCCTTATCTTCTATCACCGTTCTATCACATGATAGAAACATCATCACATCCGGCTGTATTCCATCACGGCATAAACTGATAACACGCTTCTGTACATCATCTACATCTGCCACACCTACGACTGTACCATCATCCTCAATCCCGACATAAATACAGCCGCCGTCCGTATTGGCAAAAGCCACCACCGCCTTGCGGATACTATCCGTATACTCACGCTTGAATTCTGTGTTGCTGCTTTCTATCATGCTATCACCTTCTTAAAGATAATTCTATCATATTTCTAACAGACAATCAATTTTTTAGTTTTCACTTACTAAATGTAATCATAAAGGCTGATTATTGATAATGTTTATCTATATAAGCTATAATATCTCTTTCATTTTTAACCTTTGCAAAGTATAAATTTCTATCAGCCATAAATATATCCTTTCTCACTCTACTCCCAACGCCTTGAACACCGCATCTTCTGCGCTATTATAGAATATAATCTGGAAACTGCCCATTAGTTCTGGTGGAACAGTTCCTAAGTCTACTGCGGATGTGATAGGCAGCAATATCTTCTTGGCGCCACTGTCAAGGCAAACCTGCAAAGCATTTGCTAATTCGTCTACCTTTATCAGGCTGCCGCCGATGCTGATTTCGCCCATCACGGCCAGGCTGCTCTGAGTTGGCTTGTTCAATGCTATCGAACACAAGGCTATCAATGTCGGCAGGGCCAACGTCTTGGTCATGCCAATGCCCTGTAAATCCTGATAGTTGATATTGTAATCCTTGGTCGTTGTGCTGATACCGCCGCTGATATTGCGCACATTAGCTTTGAGGAAGTTGAAGGCAGTGTTGGATGCCTCTTTCGCCTCTCTATCAGAGCCGATACCAGTGCGTTCGAATTTGCCATTCCCAGGAAGCATCTGCGATTCGAGGCGGAAAACGCCCAACATACCAGACTTGCCCAGACCAACGGTATATATCTGACCAGGGTTGCATAGCCCTTCGGGAATTAACTTTCCGCCACCTTGTTCTGGTACAGAAACGTAGTGCTCGGTAAAATCTTCATTATCAATATACGAGAAATTGACGTCATAGAACTCCATACCGCCGAGTTTTTTGAGCTGCTCTTTCACACGACGGCGCATCTCCAGTGATATCTGCATGATTTCTTCGATATCTTCTTTTTCGTACTGACCATCAGGATAGACCAGTTTGATGAAGCCGCCCACCATCTTGCGAACGGCTATGGTATCGCGCTGATTCAGATTCTTACCAAGGCGGAAATACTTATCAAGCTCATCACCATGAGGTTCCTTACGCAGTTCCCGCATAAATTCCGCCATGTAATCCGTAATGAAACCATAGTCATCCGTAAAATGCTCAGGGCGAAATTTGGGAATTTCCCAGCCTGGAATATAGGCGTGAATACGGTCAAGGAAAGCTGTATCCGTCCCCATCTCTGTTGGGAAGGGGTCAAACAAACTAGATGTTTTCAGCAGAACATCAACGCTTTGGTTGATGTTCCCTACAAAGACCATGGAGGCCGAAGCCGCTTTTTCTTCTTTTCCACGGGCGAAAGAACCAGATGCCATGTAGTCCTTCATGATTTGGATTCCATCTTTATCTTTGAAGTTAATGCCCGCCACTTCATCAAAGGCCACGCAGTCCCATAAGCCAACCAGCCCTACTGTCTTTCTGGACATGTTGTAAAAAAGATTTGCAACGGTGGTCTGTCCGCCCGAAACCAAAATACTATTTGGGGAAATCTCTTTGTAGATATGTGATTTGCCTGTTGACCTTGGCCCCAATTCGCACAGGTTGAAGTTGTTTTCCACTAACGGCAGCATGCGAGCCAGTAACAGCCATTTGATACGATACTCCAAAGCCGTTGGCTCCATACCACTGGAACGAAGCAGCAGGTCTATCCACTCTTCTTTGGTAAACGCTTTACGTCCCGCCTTAAATTCCTCCATATCGACATGTGGCATCTGTATGGGCGTGAGCTTGCGGATGCTGATGGGCGTACCATGGCTGTCTTCTTCGACATAATCATAACTCAGCTGAACAATGCACCATATACCGCCACTTAGAAGGCGGTCATACTGGGCAGGATAGCTTTCATCTATGGGTATTTTCTTCAATCCCAGGTTGGAAAACTCAGCTTCATAGGTATCTTCTTTAATATTGAGATTTACAGTTATCTTATCAATTACCGTATAGTTGCTGCGCTGACGGAGCTGTGAAAGGATTTTCTGTGCTTCATCTGGGCGCACAAAATTATCGGCCAGGATTTTCTTGACGTTTTCTACGCCAGCTTCGATTTCTTCCTCATTCTGGCTGGAGCAATACATCCCCAACAGATATTCCAAAACATAGACGGGAACATTGGCCCCCTCTTTGATTTTCTTCGTCAAATCCTTGCGGACTATCTTACCCGCATAACACTCCTGAAGCTTTTTGTGCAGACTTTCTAATGCATCTGGCTTCTCATCTACCACTGCGCTGCCCCTCCTTAAAAGCCGAAATCACCAGCAAACGCCACATCTATTCTCATTTCCTGGCGAGATAGCTCGATATTGGTATCCTGGTTCATGATAACCAGGTAATATTTCTTTGTGGCATCATAGGATTGATTCTTGAACACAAATCTTACTTTGAAGATACGTTTCGCCGTGTCCTGTTCACGGGATTCAGCGGCGTAATTTTCTACATTGGTGATTTTCGCGCCGTTCTCATCTTCAAAATACAAAGCATAATTTACGGCCTTGACCGTATCGCTGACAGGAGCCGACTGCACAAATTCCATGTTGGTGATAAGGTTGGTAATCTTGTGCAGCATCGTAACTACCTTGATTTCTGCATTTTGAGTGTCCACGTGACCTTTTTGTGCATAGACCTCCACCACAGGCACGATGAGTTCCTGGGGCGACGAACCGCCATGAACATAGTTGAGGCCCCCGCCTGGTGCCTTGAACACATTATGGCTCATGGGGAAAGAAACTATCTTCTCATCAGCATTTTCCAAGATTCTCCCCAGGGGCAAATGGCAAATACCATTGTCCTTCACAGCCTTGTTTGCCACGATATAACGGCGTTTCACGAGGCTTTCCTTATCGGCTACTCCCGCAATTTTGCCACTTTCCGTCACTGCATCCCGCTTATAGATAAAGCCGTGGTCGGCAGTGATGATGAAGTGCTGGATATTCGCCGTGTTACTGAGCAGCTTCACCATGTCAAAAATTTCCGTGATGGCCGTCTCACACGCAGCAAACACACTGTCTGGAGAATTTTCCCCCGCACTATCCACGCGGTCATGATACACATAGACCACCTGTCGGCCAGTGAATACCTGACGGCGTTCGTCCTTTTTCAGTTTCTTCAACTCATCAAAGGAAATGCAGGCATTATTTTCATTCGCCTTTTGCAGAACGGCCTGCCTGCCCTTCATGTCAATGACATGCTGACCATCTACAAGTTCCTCGAAACTATCACTGAGTTCCAGCTTCTGATGAGGCAGCAATGCCAACATGCCCAGCCGCGTATAAGAAGGCATTACACTTATCATTGTATTGATATTCACGGTGTTTTTCTCATCGTCAGCCAGCTTCACATACAACTCGCGGGCAGCTTCATAGCGGAACGCATCCGAAATGATGACAACAGTTTTTTCTTTCTTGTACTGCAAATAATCGCGATAGAAGTGCGTCTGTCTGGGTAAATCGCCAAAATCTCCCTGTTCCGTCAGAACTTCATTCCAGGCAGGAAGCTGGCGCCCCAGATATTCATTGGTATAGATATTTTCTACCAGTTCCCGCAAGTTCTCATATTGTTCTACACTCTCCAGTGCATCATAGTTCTGGTAAAAATGACGATAGGCACCATCAATCTCGTAATCGCTATCGACATACTGTTCCACAGCCTCCGCCAACGTTTTCGGCTCGGTATATTTTGCCCTACTGATGATTTGAAAAGCTTCCTTCAGCATATCATAGGCTACTTTTACCTCTTCGCCAAAGTGCATTCGCTCTCTCGCGTCACAAAGGGCAAGTAAATCATAATCACCTATCTTGATGGAAAGGTCTTCCGCTAACAATTTCTGGGTAATGTATTTCAATAAGAATACATCCACACAGCGGAAAATATCACATTCCACCAGAACAGCAGGTTCATAGTCATTCAACAAATCAGCTACATGTAACCCCTGTTCCACGGTTGCTACCAACTTGTCATATCCTTCACGATAGACGAGGCTGTTCATCATGCCATCCAGGAAAGTCATTACGCTGCCTGTCTTATCCGTAACAAAATGCTGCCACTGGCCAGGCAATGCCTTGGATATTTTGCAACTGGCATAAGTCATCAAAAGGGTTGCCGCGAGCTTAGTCAAATTCGGCGTTTCATCAATATAACCGAATTCTTGCTGGCAAAGCTCCCAAAAGACCGACTCCAGCTCATACTTGGCGAACTCCTGCAAATAGGTATTCTCCTGCAAAGAATCCGCTGTCAGCACAACTCGCAATACTTCATCAAAGGAAGCAACCTTGACACGCGCACACACGCACATCATGGCAATGCACAAGCTCTCATCTGTATAATGGTCGGTTTCTAATGCATAGAACCGCTGCAACCTGTCCTTGCTGCCAAAAAATTTGATATGCTTCTGGATTACAGGCAGAAGTTCCTTATCCATATTCAAATCGCGGACGATAAGAGAAGCTCTGTCGGCATAGAACCGCTTGGAGTAGAATGCTACATCCGCCAGGTGATTGTTTACGAGAGCAGGTTCAGGGTAGGGAGCGTAGATAAGATAATTCGATTTCACATCTTCCCGTTCGATAATTAGCTTGGTTTCGAACTGGTTATGGCCATCGAGTACTAATATTTTCGCATTATTCAGTTGTAACTTCTCAATGTCTTCCGCAAAATCTCCATTATCATCATACCAGAACACAATCCTGCGGTTATCACCAGCAAATTCATCGTTTAATCTATCCACGACCTGCTTCAAACTAAGCTCTGCCATCTACCTATCTCCTTCAACCAGCGTTAGGGGAAACTGACCATATTGTTCATTCCACTCTGCAATGCTTAAAACTTCTAACGAAAATATTATTCAATTGGTCTGTAGCCCAATCTGCCACAGAAAAATCTATCTCGCATGAATGATTTTCATCATGAAAAATCTGAGACATATCATTCACCTACCTGCAAACCGTATACTTCGTCCAGCAATTTGTTATAAGCATCCATAATAGCATTATGCTTCAATTCATCGAACCTATCCGACTTTTCGCAGCAAACCACATCTTCTTCATCCTGATACAAAGCATGATATGCCACATCATCCCCATCTTTTTTGCGTACATCAAAATACTTGGCAAAAAGATAGTTATGCGTGCTGACAAAAATCTGCACACCATGACGGGAAAGCTCCAGCAAGCATTCTACCAAAATAGGTAAGTATTCGGGATTTAGATTGGCCTCTGGTTCATCCCAAAGTAGAATGCTGTCTTCTGTTATGCTTTCGTTCATCAGGAGCTGCCAGAGCAATCCTATTTTCTTAAGCCCCTCTGCCTCCACTGCAAAATTGACCAAACTACCATCATGTTTACGAACAAAAAACTCTTCATTTACGACTTCTATGGTTCCATCTATCATCTTTTCCAGCATCGGCAAAATATTCAACGCCAAAGATGGTGGATTTTTGAGTGTCCACTGATTTGCTAAACGAATAACATCTGTTAAAGTTCTGTCAAAGGGAAACTCACGATATTTATCCCCCATTGAAAGCAATCCCTTTGCATGAGTGAGCATATCCTTGACTGGTAAGAATACAGTGCTGATGGGTTTATTGAATAGCGAAATCGAGATATTATATGCATCTGAAGCAAGAATATCTCCAGCGCCATTTTGTCTCAATCCCAAGCTAAGTTCTACTTTGTGCTCTATATTTTCTTGGCCATCTGTATTATCGAATAGTTGTATAGATAAATCTCTTTCCCCTTTGTTCGCAATCAGGAACTCATTACTTTCTCCTCGCTTGAAGTAATCTGCAAAGTCTTTTTTATTATCATTGTTCGATATATCAATATCTGCATAAATAGCTTTCAACAATTGGGTTTTTCCCAATCCATTTTTACCGATAATTACATTTACACCTTGAGATGGATTTACTTCGATATGCTTGAAGACCACAAAGTTATCTATTTGTATTTTAGTTAATGCCATATTTCATCACCTCAAATCTTTTCCAGCAGAAATTCTTGCAACTCTGGGTATTCATTGCTGTGCATACGGATGTAATCCCGTTTGAACGCAGCAAACGCCGTTTTTGTGCGTAAACGACTATTAACCAGGCGAAGATTTAGTTTGTTTTTGTTCTGGCGATACTGATTTAGCAATTTGAAGAAAATCCACATTTCCGTCCTCAGGGCATTTTTCCTGATGGTCGTTGCATTTTCCCGTATGCCTGTATTCACGAGATTGAACGCCTCTCCCACCAGTTTTGCTGTCATTCGTGAGCTTTTCTGAGCATCACGAACATGGATTTCTACCGTATCTGTGTTGGTATAAACGCAATTTATATGCTTTTCGGGGTCCTCCTGGCAGCAATCTATGATATTGCCCTCATATTCTGCCCTGTTTTTCAGGTTGTTGCAATGAGTACAGCTCCAAAACAGATTTTCCCAGGCAAATAATAAGTCCATATGCTTCCCGCCGTGATGCGGGATTAAATGCTCAACCACGCCATCCTGCAAGCCTTGCAGTTCACAAATATAACATTTGTCAGCGAAATCCTTCTTCAGTTGGTCGATAACATCGGCCTCATTATAGCTGCCATTTGTGCCTTTGGCGGCTTCGATTGCCAGAGAGGCTGGTGCTGGATATGTACGATTTACCTTAACCATCAGCCCTTATCCTCCAAACGAGCATACAATTCCAATTTCGTCTTCTGATATCCCGCAGCAATGCGCAAAGCCAGATAGTCAGGAACTTCGTCCAGATAGGTCTGTAAGGTGCCCAGTTCCTCGTAGTCATCATCCGTGAAGTTTTCTTTCTTTGCCAGCTCCTGAAATTTTTCATACTTCTGCATCAGGTCTTTTGAAAGCTCAGTAGAGTCAAAGTACCCCTCCACTATGCCTGAATAGGTAAGATTACTCAAGCCTTCTTCCGTATCAATACACAGGTTCTTCTCCAGGTCATAAATGAGAGCCTCTTTGGCCGAGCTGAGTACAAAAGGCGAATGTGTCGTCACGATAAACTGGATATTTGGGAACATCCCCGTCAATAACAAGAAGATATTCTTTTGCAAGGACAGGTGGAGATGCGCCTCGATTTCATCGATAAGGACGATTCCAGGCATATCATATACACCGCTATGGTGTTTTTCCATACGAACGATAATATCCGTGACTATATCCAGCACCGCCGCATAGCCACTGGACAACTGGGCGAAAGAAAAGGGCTTCTTTCCTTCTTGCCTTATGCTAAAAGAGAATGTCTCAATGTCAAAATCCAGCTCCAGCTGCTTATCGTCAAATATCTTCCTCAGTATTCCCTTGAAATTGTCAAACCATTTGACAATGCGTGCTGCCTGTTCAGCTTTGTCATTGCTTTTGTATAGTGCTTCTTTGGTTTTGAGGTCAACCAAATATTTGACAAACTCCAAACCAGGCTTCTCCATAATGCCATAGCTGTTTTGCAAATCAATGCGTTCAATATGCTTGCTGCTTTCGGCCTTGTACTCCCTTTCAGCAGTGTAACAGGCAATAAGGAACTCACCTGCATTAACTTTGTTTCGAAGGTCTTCCTCGCTATCAGCAAACTGCAAGGTTACCCCCTGCAAATCTGTTGGTACCGCTTGGCTATCTTCTGCCACGAAATGAGCAAGTTTCCCTCTTATGGCCTCAATTACACTGGTCTTTCCACTGCCGTTGCGACCTGTGAATACAACATGCTTTTTATCCAACGACAAGTCGATGCCATGGAGATTGCGAACCTCGCTGATATGTATATGATTGATGTAGCTCATTGTTCGTCACCTCAAAGTTTGATATCTGCCAGCATATTGTATTTCTTGCCCCCTACAGTCTGTACCTTGTTATAGTTGACCTTCACGCCGTCATCGAGGTCGATAGCGATGCGGGCGAGGGCGGGGGCAGCAATCTGTTCGTCATAAGCCTGGCATTCTTTCAATTGCTTTTGCAGTTTCTCGCGGCGTTTGGTGGCCTTACCAATTTCACGGGCGTTATCACTGTGGTCGATATCCTCGGTCATACGAGCGATTTCTGTTTCATAGATACGCTCGATGCGATGCAGATAATCCGCCCGCACACGTCCCGTGGTGTCTTCATCAAAGCGATGCATATAGACGAGGGCTTTAAAGCCGTTCTGCTTACCACTATCATAGAGCCAGTAAATGGGGCGTTTCTTATAAGTCTTCACATGGTCTTTGTAGAAGTCCTTCAGGAAGTAGGCGCGAATGCGGTCACGGCTGCCTGTTCCCTTCGTCCCCAATGCATCAGCGATGAAAGCAAGATTCTCTTCCAGATTTTCCACACCAAAGGCTTTCTTCATCCAAGCCACAAAAAAGTCCACGATATCGTCCTCAGAGTAAGCTTCATCGGTAATAGGAATGATATTATCTGCATCTGGGTAGAATGTGGAATAACGGCTCTCATCCCACTCGCCCCCCGCATAGGCCAGCCCATCCGTATCGAGGGAATAACGGCCAAACATACAGCCAACGGCATAAGAAAGTAGCGATTTCACCACATCAGTTTTAGTTAGAACATAGTTATTCCCTTTGATGGAGTCAGGCTTTTCCTCATCAGTATCGTAGATACAAGCTACAGTTACGTCCTTATCGACCACTTTGGGAGTAATTTCTTCCCCTAACCCATAAATGTTGATAAAAATGCGGTTCAATTCTTCCTCGTTTTCTTTCAGTTGGTCGAATCGAGCATTGACTTCGGCCTTGTAATTTTCATAGATATCTTGCAAGCTTCCATCTTTGTGCAATAATGGATGATGTTGGAAGTCCCAAGAGTTTTCACGGGAATCCCAGTCATTTTTTGCTATTAAGATGTTTTCTTTAGTTATATCTTCTATCTTATTTTTCCCATCATATTCTTTTATAGGTAGTGTGGCTATAATGCCATTATGATAATGCAAACCTTGACAACATACATTTAACAATTCTTGAAATACAAATGAATTAAAATAAGCTAAAACATAATAAATATTAACATCACTATGCGCAATAAATGTTGGCCCAGAAACATTGAATGTGAAGCCTTCCCCCACATATCTTGCCCCAAAACTTCCCATAGTTAAATCTGACCATGATATACCTTGCTTGAAGAAGTGTTGCGTATTCTGTGGTCTTGATTTCAATTTTCCTTTTTTATCTTTAAAATTTCTTATTCTATAACCATCATTCTCCCAATCAATAACATAATCATTATTTCCATACCACCTACGATATTCACCACCTTTACTATGAGGGAACCATTTACCAGTTATATTTTTTTCACCAAATTTAGCATCTAATTTAAAATTTCTCCAAGAAATTTCATGCCACAGTTTTAAAAATCTATCATTATCCCCCGTAATCGTACCTTGTAGTGGCATACCATATTTACTCAAACTATCATTTTTTATAAATACCCTTATAAGTTGATTGGAAATCCAATATGCCAATACTCCTCCAGGAATTTTTTTAAAGTTCTGTTGTTCATTCTTAAATATATTATTTCCCTGCAGAAACATTAACCTTTTTTCTTCCTGTGATTTTCCATCAATAAGCCTTGCATAATTTCCCTTATAATCAGATACATTCTCATTCAACATAATCCAGCTTGTTGTCTGCACCACTTCGCCGCCGATTTCCTCAAAGGCTCTCGGCCCAAGATGTGCCATATTGATGATGGTCTTTTTCTGTATCTTTTCCCGTAACTTAACATAACTGGACAAAAACATCCAGGCATGTTGAGTAAGCATAGCCTGATAACCGTTTTTCTGCGTATAGTCTGCGCATTTCTCGATAAACACCGCAAACAAATCACTCTTGCTATCCTTATAATGCTTCTTCACAAAATCCGACAGTTTCGTGCTCATGCCCCCGCCCATATATGGAGGGTTCGTCACCACGACCTCATACTTTCTGCTCATTATCTCAGCCTGCTTCACCAAAGCAGGAACTCTCTTTTTCAGTTCCCCCACAGCAGCAGACATAAAGAGGTTGCTCCCTTCATCCAAATCCTGCACATATTCCCGCACTTCGCCATAGTCCTCAGCAGGAATATTCAGGATGGAGCCATACTCTTTGGCATCCGCAAAGGCTTTTACGGTTCTGGCTACCAAACTATCTGCAGGGATATGCAATTCCTCGATAGCATTCTCCAGCCCATTGCTTTCCTCGATGGCACATATATGCAGTTCAATACCTTTACTGAGAATACGGCGATTGTATTCCCGCGCCTTCATAAACAGGGCAAAATATGCCAACTGGAACGCACGGCGGTCAATGTCCAGACCATAGATATTGTTGGTCAGTATGCTTTCAGCCGCATCCCGCTCATCATACCCCTGCTCCAAATAAAGTTGCATAAAGACTTCAAAGGCATAGACAAGGATGTGCCCGCTGCCCATGCAGGGGTCGAGGAATTTGATGTCCTCGATATTCTTGTTCTTGTACTCCTCGCAGATTTTAACGAGTTTCTCTACCACCTCTGGCTCCTGCTCCGCTTCAGGGAGATAATACTGCCAGTTCAGCTTTGCAGGGTCAGCTTCATGCCCCTCTACCCACATTCTGCCCAAGGAGTTCTGCACCATGTAACGAACAATCCAGTCGGGGGTGAAGAGCTGAGTAGCAGCGGGGATTTCTTCTTTTTTGATTTTTTGGCCGCTGGGGCGTCCAAAGACCTTGGCCTTCGGCTCGGTATTATAAAACTGATACAGCCAACCAATAATCTCCACCTGGCCGCCCGCTTCCACATTGAAATCTTCTTCGGGAATATCATTTACAAGATGCGATACTACGCCATCAGGATTCGTGACCGATAGACTGAGTAAGAGTTCCGTATAGTCCGTGGTCTTTTCAAACAGCTCAGGCAGGTACTCGTTGAGGGCGTTGCATTCCTTGATGAACAGCAACCGAAAGAGGTCATCGGTTTTGTTGTTCTCCTGCCAATCCAGAATCTGCTCCCGTTCATCTGCGGTAAACTCCAGGTCACTGTCAAAAGGAGTAGTCACCAGTTCAGGCTCGATTTTGTTGGCACTTGCCGAAGACAGCACACGAAGGCCTCCTGGCAGATAGTCGTTGACCTCCATGAAACGGATGGCAATGAGACGGTTGAACCAGGTATAGGCAACCTCCTCGATTACATATTCATAAGCCGTGGCAAAATCCGACTCTTTGGCCTTCTGTTCCAAGAACTTCACCAGAGCACTGCGCTGCCCTACCGCAGCACCTGTCACCTGATATGGGTCACGGGTGCCAATATCATAGAATTCCACATCTGCCGTAGATTGGGGCAGCTTCTTCTTGATGCCCTCTTTGTCGATACCGATAAGGCGCATCTGATAAGTAATATCCTCTATGAGCTTGTTCCGTGCCCAAATGGCAAAATTCTTGATAGCTGTCTTGTTCATTTGTTATCCCTCTTGTTAAAAATCTATGTGAATGCTGTCGCGGTCTTTCAGCTCCTGCATGAATTTGGCTTTGACTTTGGCGAGCAGACTATCCAGCGCTGCTTCGCTCTTGATTTCCACGGAGCCTACACCTACCGCTTCGCGGAATTTCAGGTATTTGGTTTTCTCTGCCTTATACGCCTTTTGTC
Source organism: Pseudoselenomonas ruminantium (assembly GCA_002373045.1). GTDB lineage: Bacteria > Bacillota > Negativicutes > Selenomonadales > Selenomonadaceae > Selenomonas_A > Selenomonas_A ruminantium_J. The sequence continues at coordinate 98,771 of DFHU01000030.1, forward strand.
CATCATGAACCTCTTTCCCATCTTTTCCTTCAGCAGATGGAGCGGGCGGAGTTTTTTCCTGTTCCTTGGCCAGTCGTTCTTCCTCAGCGGCAATTTCATTGAGGAATTTAGCCTTTACGGCCTCCGCCTGATTGCTAAGGCTCATGAGCTGATTGATATTATGGCTATGCTCGGCACTTTGCAGAAGCTCGTCAAACTTCTTCTGAACATTGGGTGCGAGTTTATCCTTGTAAGGACGATTGGAGAGTTCTTCCATTACCCTCTGACGGCAGTTTTCGATATCAGACTTGACGGGTTCTGCCTTTTCCTCAAGAATTTTCATATAAGCATCGATGAAATCATCCCTGAGCTGTGGCAAGTCCTTGATGAGACGATATGGCTTTGGATTTTGCAGTATGGCTTTGATTTTATCTGCCAGTTTCTCCAATTCAATATCCGCAATATAGTTCTGGCTTTCCTGGTAAATTTTAAAAATGTGCTGTGCCTTGTCAAAAATCTCCTTTTGGGTGCCAGTGAAGAATTTTTTGACAAGAACATAGTCATCAGCAAAATCCAAAAGGTCGTCTTTCTCATCTACTGCCACACGGAAGAACGCACTGGAGGTCTTGGCAGCGCGGATTTTTTCCAGCAATCCAATACCTGTCTCAATAGTAGCCGTTCCAGGGTATTTGCCAGCCGCTGCCTGCCCCCTGAAGTTCTGCATCTCTTCCATCATTTTACTTGTATCAGACACAAAGGCAGTCATCAAGCCATCTTCATCATCGGTGGCAGTTCCGTCATTAAATATTTCTTTCAGCAAATCACGAACGATTTTCTTGTCCTTATCTGAGACACGGTCTCGCTTTTCTATCATCAGCTTATCCAGATAAGCCTTATTGCTGATATAGGTATAGATTTCCTTAGGCTCGCGGTTCGCCAACGTAACATATTCGCCCTGTAAGGAGAAGGCAATATCGCCTCGCTTGAACAGACGGGCTACCAGATAGTAGATATCGTCTTCCACAAAGCCATATGGGGCACGCTTCAGATAATGGTCTTTTACGACTTTCATGGAAATCTTCATGTGATTTCCCGTTTTCCCTGTAATATAGGTCAGCATATCACTGATAGCATGCTGATTGACTTCACCACCGCCCGCAAAGAGGTCAATCGTGTTCTCTTTAGCGGCCTTGAGCATCTTTAAGGAGGCATCCCCATCCATAGGCTTTTCGATATAGGTCAGTTTGGTAAAGAGCTGCTGGGTAAGATTTTGCAGCGCCTCCTGCATGCGTTTATCCATATCTTTGACACCAATATCAGCCTTGTGCCCATTGATGAAGATATTGGCTTCCTGCAGGGCATCCGTGAGCAGTGTCCGCGCAAGCTGCAAGCGCTCCCGCATTTCATTGCCTTTTATAGCGCGGATGGTATCATACTGTGCCATGGACTTAGCTTCGCTGTCCCGCATGATGAAAGTCTCGATTTTTAGCGCCGTACGCACTTCCCTGATAAAATCATCCTGATTTGGAAGCTGGATAATAATACCTGGCAGCTGCCCGGACAGACTGGCCATAGTGGCTTCATCGCCGCCAAAATCCCACAAAGAGGTAATGACCTCCACTTTCAAAGCATTCATCGCGTTGGTGTAGTAAGGCTGTTCATCAACGTATTGATCAAAACTAAACACATAGCGATTGTTGAACTGCGGATAGGTATATTTATTCCCTTTGATGATTTCGGAGAAAATTATCTCTGCCATACGATTGACAATTTCCTGAATCTCAACCGTCTGCCGTTCAATGCGTCGATTGATTTCCTGCTCCTCATTAGTAAGGAAGATGTAAACACTGCCCTGACGCTGAATTAGCATTTCATTTTCCAGCAGGCGCAGAGCCTTCTCTACTTCGCCACGCAGAACGCTACGTTCCGCCTGTACGTTGTCTACCATGAGGCTGGTGATGTTTTCCACATTGGCATCCATTTCACGGACATACTTCACCATGAAGAGCGCCTTCAATACTTCAATAACAAAAACATTTTCTCTGGTATCCTTGCCATCAGGATTCAAATGACTGTTATTATATGCGCTGTTTATAACCCCACGATGGCTATGGTCAAGGTAGCTGTCCAAAGCACGGTAAAAAGCACTGAATGGAATGAGGGTATTCTCGTCCCCCTCCCGATAGTAGTTAGCCGTTTCCTTGAAAAAGGCTATCATGGAACGCTCGCCATCCGCCAGGCTCTTACCAGAAGCACCATGCGTACGCACTTCCGTCAACACCTTGCCAAGAAGGTCAAACTGATAGCCTACAAAGGGATAAATAGCAGCAAAGTCCTCACGGTTTGCATAGATTTTCTTTTCTGCCGTACCAGTAAAGGAAATCAGGTTTTTTAGCGTGGTTTCCTTGTCATCATAAACCACTTCCAGCGTTTCTGTGGCAGTATCGGTCTTTTTCAAGATACGCTCTTTAACTACTTCGTCTACATTTGCAGCTGACAAGGACAGGCGGGTATCAAAGCGGCCCTGAATCTTTGAGAAGTCATTGCCCTTCACATTTTCCGTAATCGTATCAATATCCTGCTGACTGGTTACGATAACCCAGGCCTTACCCATGCAGGCATTGCCCAGCTCTTCGGTCACCGTCTGGAGGTTAAGCATCAGCTTGGAGTCATTACCAATATACTGCCCCACCTCGTCCACCAGGAACACCACATGATGGTTGTTTCCCTTCGACTCAATGTACTCCTTTACGCGCTGTGCAAAGGCTTCGATACTGATATCACCAGCCTTAGGATTGGTGGCACGGGTACACCAATTCCGCGCCGCAGGCTCGCTCATAATTTCCATTTCCACGAGGATTTTCACAATAATGTCCTGATTGAAGAAAATATCATGGCGGTTTTCTTTCCACGTTTTGCCCTTCTTCTCCAGAAATTTCTGTTGGAATTCTTCATAGCGGCCAGCTTTGTCCAGGTCATATTCCAACTGAGCCAGCTCGGCAATTTCCCCGTAATAGCCCAGTTTGTCATTAAACACTTTCAGGAACACGCGCACAATGGCGTCCTTATCGTCCTTGCTGTGGGCAGAATTCTTCGCATCAATGTTAAAAAGAATGGCATCCGTGGAAGTTTTGGCAGCCAGTTCAACATCAGCCAGCAACATGGCATCGTTAAATTTTCCCCCATCCTTGAAATAATCCAAAGCATGTTTTCCTGCCACTAACTTGTTTTCCAACAGGAACGAGAGCATCTTCAGGAAGTGGGATTTACCACTGCCGAAGAAGCCTGATATCCAGACCCCCATCTTGGGCGTCTCTCCCACTATCCCTTTCTTATAGTTCTCATAGAAATCCGCAAAATGCCGCAATAGTTCTCTGGTTACGACATACTCTTCCAACTCCTGCTTAACAAATGCCTCACTTTCGTTCGCTCCTACAGTGATAACATTTTTTATTTCTCGTGTTATGGGTCTTGCGAACATATCCTGAATCTTCATGATGCTGCCTCCTGAAATTTTCTCGCCCACTTTTTATTCAATCTCTTACAATGCGATAAGCTCGATAAAAGTTGTCTTCCTGCATCTCGTTAAATATAATGAGTTCCCGCTCAGTATAAGTGCCTGGATAGAACAGAACCATAGGTATCCTACGGTAATTATCTGGCATATTGTAGAGTATCTGATTAAAGACCTCTGGCCCCTGCAAAAGTGGGAAGCACTTACCAACCCCTGTCAATAAGATACAATATGCGTCCGCTGCCGAAGCAATCCCTGTGATATAGCTCACCATGGCGTTTGTCCCCTCGCTACTCGCAGTTAATTGCAGACTGTTTTTCACAGCAGCTGTTACATATTCCATACCACTATCCCGCTCAAACTGCTTGCAGTACCCGATATAGTCATTATTCTCCAGATGCCTGATGATAAGTTCATACAAATCAACAACATAGATTTTCAACTCATCATGATAGTCGTTATACTTCTTCTGGATTAAGTTGACACGCTCACGGACAATAAGCTCATGCTTCGGATTATAGTCAAAAACCCAATGATTGACGGTATTGGTCGTACCACTGGTTTTAACAAACTCCTCTTTGTTGATGTAACTATCCAGTTTGTTAAGTCTTTCGTATATTTTTTCTGTTGTATCTTTACGCAGTTGTACATGGTTTTCCATATGCTATTCCTTACCTATCCGACAGGGCATACACGACTTCCGCCATATCATGCTCCAATAACCATTTTTCCACAGACAAATCCAAAAGCGGCGCATAAATATGGCGAGGGCCTTTGTTTTTTTTCTCCAATATGCCCGCGCCTGTGAGAATCCCACGATAAGTGCGCCCCAGCCGATTGAATGTCGCCTCCGTCCATGCTGCCACACGTTCATCCTGTACCTGCTTACGACGGAAAAACTTATCCATATCGGCATCTGTCAACTCATAGCTGCACAAAACCAGCTTTTCGTGAATAACTTCAAAGACAAATTCATGGAACAACGTATCCTGTGCCATAATCGCCGCCAAAGCCAGTTGCTTCTGGGCAGTGGCGTTAACACACATAAACAAAGGCACAAAGGATTCATCCATACATCTGGCTCTGGCAGTGACAGTGCTGTATATCTGTCTTTTACGCGTAACAGTGGATGCCCCAAATATATTCTCTTGTTCGTTTAGTTCTTTGATTTCTTCATAAGTCCTGCCTTCCGACAACAGCTCTACAAACGTACGAAACTCCTGAAACCAGAAAGCAACCTTGACTGCACCAGCACTGTAAGGCTGTCTTTTCATGTGTAATATCTCCAAACTCTATAAAAACGCCGCCTAAATTACAATCCATATTAATTTAGGCGGCTTCGCACATTTATTCTATTGTTGAAGTTTACAAATATCTTTTCAACACGACCACGGTACGCCCTTTCTTAGTCGTACCTCTGACCTCAGCCACTTCCAGCCGTCCTCTGCCGCGCATGGAGAGAATGTCGCCTTCTTTGACATTCTGCGAAGCACTTTTGGCAGGCTGCCAGTTGATTTTGAGTTTGTCTGCGGCAATATCAGACGCTGCCTTGCTACGGGAGGAGCCGAAGCCGGCGGCAGCGATGGAATCCACACGCAGAGAAGCTACTGTCGCGCGAATTTCCTTGCAGCGTTCTTCCTTGGGTGCAATGGTGCTGAGGTCTGAGCGCTCACATGCCACACCTACGGCGCCGATTTTATCGAGGTTCGTAAGCAGAAAATCCGCCATCTTTTCCTCGCAGATGATTTTCACGGAATCATTGGTTACTAGCAAATCGCCGATGGTATCGCGCTCGATGCCCTGTCCCATAAGCGCTCCGAGTACGTCACGGTGGCTGAGTCTTGCAAACTGGCCATTCCATTTGGCTTCGATACAGTCAATGCCAAAGCCCGTCGGCGTGCCGGCAAAGTCCTCGTGAATAAAGATGGCTCTTGCCCGTTCTGCGCCCTGATAGCCGCCCGCAAAATCCACGCGAATATTGCCGTAGTTTGCCGCAACGTTTTCGGCAATCTCCTGTCCAAAAGGGTCAAGGAAGCCGGAAATGCGGAACTTCTGCGTACGCAAAACATTTTCCGCCAAATCCACAAGCTTGATGACGATTTCTTCGCCTTCCGTGCCCTTATAGAAACGAATGAGTTTTTCTTTTTGTTCACTTGCCATATATGTGTTCCTTATTTTTTCAACCAAGGCATTTCTGCCGATACTTTCTTTTCTTCTTCCGTATAGCTCACGTTGACATTGCTTGGTGCGCACAGGAAGACATTATGGCCGACCTTCTTAATTTCGCCGTTCAGGGCATAGGTCGTGCCGCTGATGAAGTCGATAATGCGCTTGGCATCGTCCGCCTCAGTCTTTTCAAAATTAATGACTACGGGCTTTTTCTCCCGCAGATTGTTGGCTACCTGCTGGGCATCGTCAAAAGTCTTGGGCTCAATGACGATAACCTTCATCTTCATATTGGTCACACTGCTGCTTTCCCGTGCCGAAGCTGCCGACTGGAAATCCACTACATTACGGGAACTGTCATTGCGTTCATGGCTCATCGTAAAACTCTCTTCCTCTTCTTCCGGTTCGTAATTGCGTTCTTCTTTGAACTTTTCTTCTTCAAAATCCAGCTTTTCATCAGCTGGGTCCATCAAACCCATTTTTCCACAAACTTTATCGATTATACTCATGGCTTGTCCCCTTCATTAATACTGGCGTGGTCCAAAGATGGCGGTACCAACCCGCACAACATTGGCGCCTTCTTCCACGGCTATCTCGTAATCGTGGGTCATGCCCATCGATAACATATTAATATTCGACATTGGCAGGTCTAAATCCTGTACTTCCTGATAGATTTTATACATTTCCCGAAACAGGGGGCGGCACATTTCCACATCCTTATAATTGGGTGCCATACACATGAGCCCCCGCAGGCGCAAATTGGACAGGGCCGTCACCTTTTGCAGCGTTTCCTGCAAATCCTCGCGGTAAACGCCGGATTTGCTGTCCTCTTTGGCTAAATTCACCTGCACCAAAATGTCCTGCACTTTATCAATGCGGGCAGCCTCGCTGCTGATGGCTTCGGCCAGATGCAAACTGTCCACCGAGTGAATCAGGTCCGAAAATTTCACCGCCTGCCGCACCTTGTTGGTCTGCAGATGGCCAATAAGGTGCCAGGTAACGGCGTTACCAATTTCGGCAAATTTTGCCTTAGCCTCCTGTACACGGTTTTCCCCGACATTTAACGCCCCTGCGGCAATGACCTCCCGCATGGCAGCGGTATCGTGATTCTTTGTCACCGCGACCAGCGTGACCGCTGCATCTTTGGGCACCTGTGTACGCCGTGCTTTAGCTGCTTCGATTTTGGCTAGTACATCTTGATATCGTTCTGCTATTTCCTGCCCCAAAACACTCACCCCTGTTTGCAAAATCCATTAGTATTGATTCAGTGCAATTATGGCCGCCATGCGCCCGGTCTGCCCGCCGTCAGCACGATAGGAATAGAACCACTGGTGCTGACAATCGGTGCAGGTATCCGCCATCTCGATATTCCCTGCGGAAACACCGGCTTCCAACAGCTGCAAATGGTTAGCTTCCCAAAGATTTACATAGAGCTGACCTTCCCGCTCAGCAATCAGCTTGTCAACAGCCTTAGGAAAAGCCTCACGGAATTTTTCGGCCACTTCTTCGCCAACGGCAAAGCAGCAGGGCCCGATAGATGGGCCAATACCAGCCAAAATATCGCCTGGCTCTGAGCCGAATTCTTCCTGCATCTTCCAGACGGTTTCCCGCGCGATTTTTGCCACGGTTCCCTTCCAGCCTGCATGGGCAATGCCTACAGCCCGCTTCTCCGGGTCGAGGAAAACGACCGGCACGCAGTCGGCAAAGCAGAGCATTAGAGATAGCCCCGGCTCATTGGTAATCAGCGCGTCGGTATCGGCGATGGCATCGGCATAATCCTTTGCACCCCGGCCGGCGTCAGCCATGGTTACTTTTTGGATATTAGCCCCATGAACCTGTTGCGGTGTCACCAGATTTTCTGCTTTTAATTCCAGCGCCTGAAAGAACCGCTGCCGGTTTTGCCAGACAATATCGGCTTCGTCCCCGACATGCAGTGCCATATTCAAGCCCTGGTAAGGTTTGACACTGGCACCGCCTAAGCGGGCACTAAAGGCATGCTGACAAATTTTTTCATCAAAGGAGGAAAACTTTCCCCGCCACAGATTACTGCCCAAATGTTCCAATGCAAAACTCATAAGCTCCCCCCATGCCACTTCATCAATTAACCACATACACCACAGCGATGACAACCGTCAAAACAGGGTATGGTCGGCTTTAATTCCTCAGCTTTTTTCATTTCCTGATAGATGTATTCCCGGCTAAAGCCCATATCCAGGCTTTCCCAAGGGAAAAGTTCATCTGCCGCCCGCTCCCGGTACAAATAGTCATCCATGGACAGGCCGCAGTCCTTCATAGCCCGCTTAAAGGCCTTACTGCCGCCATTAGCACAGGCCGTTAAAAGCGCCTCGCCCACCTGGCGGTCACCACGAGCCAGCACGCCCTGAATATAGGCTTCTTTGGGCGATTCCACACCTACAATGATATTTTTGCGCTTGCGCAGGCTCTGTGTCAAGACCTTGGCCGCTTTTTCCACATATTTCTTATCGGCCATCGGCAACCATTGGAACGGTGTGAAGGGCTTGGGGATAAAGGGATTGACGCTTAGCGTCAACGTGCCCTTGCTGCCATGCTCCTCCATATAGTCTTTAAGGCGGCCTGCCAAATCCACGATTGCCTCCACATCTTCTTCCTGCTCAAAGGGCAGACCAATCATAATGTACAGGCGAAAATGACGAATCCCGGCCGCCAGCCCCATATCCATAGCATTAAAGAGATGTTCTTCTTCAATCCCCTTGTTGATGATGGCGCGCATGCGGGAGCTGCCCGCCTCCGGCGCCATGGTCAGCGTCTTGAGCCCGCTTTCGGCCAGGGAATTCACCAATTCCTGCGTCACCGAATCCGCACGGAAGGAAGCCACCGACATGGAAAGACCTTCGCCCAAAATATCCTTGCAAAGTTCATTAATCTCCGGATAATCCGAGATTGCCGCGCCCATCAGACCGATACGCTTTTTATACTGCAAGGCTTCTTTGACTTCGCGTGTCACCACGGAAAGCGAGCGATTGCGCGGACGGCGGAAACAGTAGCCTGCCATGCAGAAACGGCAATGACGGCCACAGCCGCGCGCCGTTTCAATCAAATAAAAGTTAAACTCCGTATTTTCCGTACGCACCACCGTATGGGCAGGGTACATATCCAAATCCTGCACCCATTGACGGCTGATTTTTGCCGGCGCATTTTCCATAGGGGCAATCGCCTGCAAGCGGCCATCTTCTCCATAGCTGTGTTCGTAAAGGGATGGCACATAGACACCGGGCACCTGCGCCAAGCGCCGCAACATTTCCTGACGGGATACGCCTTCATTGCGCGCCTGATAGAACACATCCATCAAAGCCGGCATAATGACCTCACCTTCGCCAATAACAAAGGCATCGATCACCGCCGACAAAGGTTCCGGATTAAAGGTTGCACATGGGCCCCCCGCAATAACCAGCGGGTCCATATCGCCGCGCTCCTCAGCGCGCACCTTGACCTTGCCAAGCTCCAGCATCTTGATGACGTT
>DFHU01000030.1:108053-121835 GCA_002373045.1 Pseudoselenomonas ruminantium
GGCAGCTGATTTTCCACGCTCATGAGCGGCGTGCGCGTATTTTCATAGCGCTCAATGCTCTTGCGCTCCGGCAGGAATACCCGCTCACAAGCTGTATCGCTACGCTTATTGAGCAGGTCATAGATGATGTGCAGCCCTAAGTTGGACATGCCCACGAAATAAGAATTGGGATAGGCCAGAGCCACAGGCAGACGTGTGCCCAAGGGATAGCGGTAATAACCTTCCTCTGCCGCCAATTGTTCCTTTAACTCCTGTCTTAATGCCCAAGCCAAATGCCTTACTCCTTTTCCTTACTGCCTTACTCTTTTTCCTGCCCGCTCTTATGGGCCTGCAACTCCCGCAGTTCCTCCATAAAGCTGCTGATATCCGCAAATTTCCGATACACGGAAGCAAAGCGGATATAGGCCACTTCGTCAAAACTCTTGAGCTTGCTCATCACCAACTTGCCGATATCGGCCGTGCTGACTTCCTGCTCCATCGTGTTGCGGATATCCCGCTCAATCTCGTTTGCCAGATTGGTGATATCCTCCAGCGAAATATCCCGCTTATCGCAGGCGCGGATAATGCCGTTTAAGATTTTATCCCGCTTAAAGACCTCCCGGCGGCCGTCATTTTTGACTACCATCAAGGGCTGTTTTTCCACCACTTCATAGGTGGTAAAACGGCGGCCGCAGGACGTACACTCGCGGCGGCGACGAATGGTTGCCCCATCATCTGCCGACCGGGAATCTATTACTCGACTGTCATTCTGTTTACAATATGGGCACTTCATCGCCGCACCTTCTTTATCACTTTATTTTTCGTTCTCGTTGTCTTTTGACGGGTCAATTTATTTTTATCCGTCTTTGACTGGTCAAATTTATCATTTGCCGGCCGTACCAGACATTTCTTATCAAAGCCGATTAAATCCGTCCGTCCGGCAATCGTCAAGGCCTTGCGCACAATGCCCTGATTTTTGGGCAGCCAATACTGCATCAGCGCCCGCTGCATCAGCTTATCCTCCGGGGACTTGGCCGAATAGACTTCTTCGCCCGTCAGCGGGTCAAGCCCCGTATACCACATACAGGTGGAAAGGGTTCCCGGCGTGGGAATAAAATCCTGCACCTGTTGCGGATGATAGCCCTTGTCCCGGATAAATTCCGCCAGTTCAATGGCATCTTCAAGTTTCGCGCCGGGATGACTGGACATAAAATACGGCACAAGATACTGCTTCATGCCGAGTTTCTTATTCATCGCCGTAAACTTATCCACAAAGCGCTCATAGACCTTGCGGTTGGATTTGCCCATAAGACGGGTCACCCGGTCGGTGATATGCTCCGGCGCAATCTTGAGCTGGCCGCTGATATGATGCTCGCAAAGTTCCTTCAGGAACTCGTCCTTGGCTAATAACAGATAGTCAAACCGCACCCCGGAACGCACAAAGACCTTCTTTACGCCGGGAAGCGCCCGCAGCTCCCGCAGAAGTTTAATGTAGTCGCTATGGTCGGCTACCAGATTCTTACAGGGGATTGGTGACAGGCAGGGCTTGCCACGGCAGGTGCCCCGCGTGAGCTGACCATCACAGCTCGTGCGACGGAAATTGGCCGTAGGGCCGCCCACATCGTGGATATAGCCCTTAAAGCCCTTCTGCTGCGTCAGAATCTTCGCCTCACGAATCAGGGATGCATGACTGCGCCGCTGAATAATCCGTCCCTCGTGGGAAATAATCGCACAGAAATTACAGCCGCCAAAACAGCCGCGCTGACTTAAGAGACTGAACTGCACCTCCGCAATGGCGGGCACCCCGCCGTCCTTATCGTAAATGGGATGCCATGTCCGCATATAGGGCAGGTCGTAAATCTCATCCATCTGCTCCTCAGAGAGCGGTTTGGCCGGCGGATTCTGCACCACACACCATTCATCATTCTGCTGGGCAAGCTTTCTGCCCCGGAAGGCATCCTGCTCTAAGTATTCCAGCTTAAAGGCTTCAGCAAATTTGCGCTTGTCGGAGCTTACCTCCTGATAAGACGGCAGCGGCAGGTAATCCCAGATGTAATCCATATTGGGCACCTTGAAACAGGTTCCCTGCACATCCTGAATGTTGCCAATCTCCACACCCTGCTGCAAATCGGCAGCCACTTCCAAAAGTGCCCGCTCGCCCATGCCGAAAATCAGCATATCGGCCCCGCTGTCCACCAGTATGGAACGGCGCACAGCATTTGACCAATAGTCATAATGCGCCATACGGCGCAGGCTGGCCTCAATACCGCCAATGATGATTGGCACATCCGGGTAGAGTTCCCGCAGGCGATTGCAATAGACAATGGTCGCCCGTTCCGGACGGAAGCCGGACTTGCCCCCCGGCGAATAGGCATCCTGATGGCGCATCTTCTTAGCGGCGGTGAACTTATTTAAGAGGGAATCCATATTCCCCGCAGAGACAAGAAACCCCAGCCGTGGTTTTCCCAGGCGGTCAAAATCCCTGGTAGAATGCCAGTCCGGCTGGGGAATAATTCCTACTTTATAGCCATGCTTTTCGAGTAATCGACAAAGAATGGCGGGGCCGAAGCTGGGATGATCCACATAGGCATCACCGGACACAAAGACAAAGTCCAGCTGCTCCCAGCCACGGTTCTCCATATCCTTTTTGCTGATTGGCAAAAATTCATTCATTATTTCTTGCTATCCTTCTTATCGGCCGGAGCGGGCTGGCTGGCATTGTCCGGAGTGAACGTCTTTTCCACTACCTGACCAATATCACCGGCCTTGCCCATATCCTGACCGTTAACCTTCATTTCCACTGCTCCGGCATTACCGGCGGTGATAACCACCTTTTCCTTACCCTTCCAGGTTTCCGTCTTGCCCGATTCAATGGTTCCTTCATAAACCGTCTTGCCATCAGCCACGACCTGCGTCCAGCACTTGTCGGTGAACTTGGCCACAAGTTCTACCCCATCAACCTTCTTCGGAGCTTCCTGCGTCTTAGCCGGTTCCTTGACGGGCTGACTCTTAGTAGCGGGGGCCTTAGCCGTCTGCGTTACCGCCTTAGTCGTTGTCTTTGGAGCACTGCTGTCCTCCATGGCAAACAGATAATAGGCACCAGCGCCCACCAACAGAACAATCACAGCAATAAGCCAGTTGTTATGACGGCTGCTGGGTGTGGATACCTGTTCACGATACTCACTGCCCGTGGCCAGTTTTGCCTTGGCCTCCGCTTTGCTCTGTTCTTCCGCTTCAGCCAGCTGCTGTTTTGCTTCTTCGGCTGCAGCAACTTCTTCGGGATGATTTTCCTCCATAAACTGACGCACAACCGCATCTGCATCCATCTTCAAAAAATTGGCGTAGTTACGGATAAAGCCCTTGGCATATACCGTCCCCGGCAGTTGCCCGTACTCACCTTTTTCAATCGCCTCTATATACAAAGCACGAATGCTCGTGCCTTTCGCTATATCCTGAATTGTTACCCCCTGACGCTCACGCTCTGCGCGTAACTTATCACCAATCATACGAATAATTCCTCCCCCTTATATCAAAGCGCTTACCCAAAAGCACTGCCAAACAACATTATACATAAATATAATGCTTAATACAAATTTTTTTTACCCGCTAAAAGCACAAAAACAGCCCTCCCCGCAGGGGAAGGCTAATGTCAGCGTGCACAGCCAATATTTTCTTTGCCATCATCATTGTCGAGCAGGGTTTGCAGGGTAATGCTTTCCAGCACCTGACTGATGCTGTCACATACTTTCTCCCAAATACCCCGCGTCACACAGGCACATGCCTTGTCACACATCTGCTCCGCCGCACCGGCTTCAGCCAGCAGACAGTCCACCACAGCAATCGGCCCTTCCACGGTGGTGATGATGGAACCGATGGTGATTTCCGCCGGACTTTTCGCCAGCATATAGCCGCCCTGGGCACCACGGATACTCTGCACAATCCCCGCCCGCCGCAAAGGAACCATAAGCTGCTCAAGATAATTTTCCGACAGTCCCTGCCCCTGGGCTACACACTTTAACGAAACCGGCCCTTCACCATAACGCTGTGCCAGTTCATAAAGCGCCGTCACACTGTATCTGCCCTTGGTTGAGATTTTCATATAGCCACCTCAAAAATTCCGAGTAAATTACTAAGATTTATTCTTCCAATATAGCAGAAAAAAATCTCACTGTCAAAGACTATCACAGCGTATTTTAGACCATATCTTCCAAAATCCTGACGGCAGGTACCTGCTTCATTTTCCGTTGGGTACTGAGCTCCGTACCATCGGCTGCTTTCGGCACCGGCTGGGATTCATCCGGAACATCCTTTAGATGCGGCGGCTTGCGATAGCAGGTGTCGAGCTTGCCATCCACATACTCCTTTACCAGGATACTGCCATCTGGTAGCACATGACGGATGACTTCCGTAAATTCCTGCTGCGCCTTCAACTGGGAGATTTCCTGCTTTTTGGCATTCATCTTCTCCAAGTCCTCAGTCAGATTACCCAGCCGCTCCTGCACCAAGCCGGTAAACATATCCTTAAACACTCCCCCGCCCTGCGCTTTGGCTTTCTCCAAATTCGTAAAGCCGGCCATACTTTCGTCTATTCCTGTAACCTTCATGAAAAAGCCCCCTCTCTGTATGCTATATCGGCTTTAAGCATAATTTTCTTAAGCAGAAAAGGGGCTGTTTTCATTTTCTATTCATTTTTTACCAAGGTTGGGGCGTCATGGGGGTGATTACGCCAAAGGTATAACCTTTTTCCCGCAGGACGCGGATGATTTCCGGCAGCGCCTTGACGGTTTCTTCATGGCCTGCCGAGCTATGCATCAGGATGATGGCACTGTCCATCACGGCCTGGCCGGAAATATTGTCAATGAAATCCTGCGCTACCGGATGGTTGGGAGCAGCATCGGCAGAACTTACATTCCAGTCATGTTCCACATAACCATTGGCCGTAATAATATTTTCGTAAGCGGATGTAAAGTTTCCCATGCGGCCGCTGGGCGCGCGGGTAATCAGCGGGCGCAGGCCCAGCAGTTCATAGATGGCATCGTCAGCCTGCTCCATTTCCGCCAGATAACTTTCGGCAGAAGCATAAAGGCGTTTGTAGTCATGGTCATAGCTGTGATTACCCAGAGCGTGACCCTCGTCAAAGATACGCGTGGTTGTTTCCGGATAAGCCTTGACGTTTTTGCCCAGTACATAAAAAGTGGCTTTTACCCCTTCCTGCTTTAAGATATCCAGCACTGCTGCGGTGTTCTTATCGTCCGGGCCATCATCAAAGGTGAGGTAAGCCACCTTCTTATCCCGATAAGGCACAATCTTGGGCAACGCAGTGGGCAGGCCTTTGGCCCGGCGCTGAGCCAGCGTGTAATGGTCATAGACCGGCGTTTCGGCATTGTCCAGAGCAAGATTGCTGAAATCATCAGCGGCAGTAATATAAGCCGGAGCTTTTTCTTCTACAGGCACAGTTTCCTCGGCAGAAGCGGCAGGCTCGCTGGGATTTCCCTGCTGGCTGCAGCCGCTAAAAAACAGACAAGCAAGGCAGAGAACTGCCCCGCAAAGCTTTATAGAGGGAACAAACATCCGTTAATCAATCTCCCTTTGCTAATATTTTTTTCTTCTATCATAGCACATGTTTCCGAAAAGGGCGATAAACCTCCTATCTATTAATATATACCTAATGATATTACTATAAATATTGATTTTGTTAGTTATAACTGATAAAATTGTATACAAATAATAGTTTATTGGTTATAAGTTTATAACGGAGGTATATATGATAAATCGCAACTTATATTTGGATAGAATCCGTCCTTTTATCAATCAGAAACTGGTCAAAGTCATCACTGGCATCCGGCGTTGTGGCAAATCAGTCATGCTGGAACTCATTCAGCGTGAACTGCAAAAATCCGGCGTAGCCGCTGAATCCATGCTGACCTACAACTTTGAATCCTTGACACTATCCCATCTATGCACTGCCGAAGCACTGCATAAAGATGTACTGGAAAAGGCAAAAAACATAACAGGAAGGGTGTACCTGTTCTTCGATGAAGTGCAGGAGGTGACACATTGGGAAAAAGCTATCAATTCCTTCCGCGTTGACCTTGACTGCGATATTTACATTACAGGCTCAAACTCCAAGCTCCTATCCGGCGAGCTGGCCACCTATCTGGCGGGACGCTATGTTGAGTTCGTTATGTATCCTCTTTCCTTTCGAGAGTTTTGTGAAGCGATGCACGAAAAGCAGCCTGACCGCACAGTGGCAGACTGCTTCAAACAGTATATGCAATTCGGCGGCATGCCCTATCTTGGAAACCTGCAATATCAGGCAGAACCTGTCAAACAGTACCTCCAAGACCTCTATAATGCCATTGAGCTAAAAGACATCGTGCGCCGTAAGAAAATCCGAGATGTGGACTTGCTGGAGCGCATCCTTGCCTATGTCACCGCCAATATCGGCAATACCTTTTCCGCTACCTCTATTTCCAAATACCTGAAGAACGAGGGGCGTAAAGTTGCCCCTGATACCATTCTGAACTATCTCCATGCAGGACAGGAAGCATTTCTTTTCTATCCTGTCAAACGACAGGACATAGCAGGAAAGAAAATCCTGAGTGTACAGGAAAAATACTACTTGGCCGATCACGGCATCCGGGAGGCTGTCATTGGTGGAAATATGCAGGATATTAACCTCATACTGGAAAATATTGTCTTTCTGGAACTGCTGCGCCGTGGATATGAAGTCACCGTAGGGAAGTACGGCGAAAAGGAAGTCGATTTCATCGCCAAACGCCAGTCCGAGAAGATCTATGTACAAGTCAGCTATATCCTGGCCACTCCCGAAACCGTAGAGCGTGAGTTCGGCGTGTACAGGAACATCCGCGACAACTACCCCAAATATGTGCTTTCGCTGGATGAATTTAATATGAGCCGTGACGGCATCATACATCAGAATATCAGAGACTTCCTGCTGGAAGGCACGAAATAACCATAAGGCAATCAACTATTACTAGGTTCTATTAAATAAAATAGAGTAGAACTCAACATAGACATTGCTCTTCTTCTTAACCCTTCCATGTGAAATAACTACCATTATAATCATTCATTCAAAGTTTCCAGCACTTATTTTCCAAAAGACGTATTTGTACTTTAACATTTGTTAATGCCTCTATATATTGTTGCTTCATTTTATTTATTTCTGCCATCTCCGCTTTAACAGACGCTATTTCCTTTTCACATTTTGAAATACGAAATCCCCTCAAAAGAGAAAAACTATTTTCTTTTTTTATTATTTTTAATTGCTTTTCAATATTTTCTTTTTTCTGTTCTAGTTCAGACTCAATATTTTCCCACGCACTTGCTTCTAGCGAAATTCTTTTTTGTTCCGCTTGTAGTTTGCTTATCTCCAGCTTATCTTCCATCCATATACGTTCCGCTTCTTCATAAAATACTCGCATTTTAGGACACAGTTCTAAAATCTTCTGTAGTTGAGGCTGATACTGATATTTCCATTTAGATGGCATATTGCTTTGTTCTCGTTTTTTTACCAATGCATACATGAAATTCATCGGATTTTCATCACATTGTATATTCATTTCCATAGCAAGCTTATTCATCAGTTTTGCAGCCTTTATATGTTCCTTTGGTATTTTCTCCCCCCTTTTCCCTCGCCATTTTTTAGATATAGATTCCAATTCATGAATAAAATTGGAATCTAATTTTGATAGAAGTATATAAATGTGTTCCTGTTTATCCGTCCACGGCAAATCAATTTGGACACTATCTAAAATAAAAGGCAAAACGCCATCTCGAAATGCGGCAATCACCATTCGTCGTTTTTCACGCGTAAATTCCGTACTAAAAACTCTCGCTGACAACAATAAATATAATTCATAAATTTCTATTTTTTGTTCCTTTTTCATCACTGTGCTAACACACATATTCATCACCCCATCTATATTCGACGGGAATTGCGAATGTTTTGCCAACACAACGATTAACCATTTAAACATATTAAAAACGAGCATTTCACCTCTTGCATGTATTTTTTTGCTCTTATTTCTCAAAAAACATAAATTACTTTTATCTACATACGGTGCAATAATCATCATAATCAAATAAACAAGATTCATACCTTCGTTTTCTTTTACAATACGCTCTTGTTTTATTTTATCTAAACTCCCCCATAATTCATCATCGTAGGCAATTAATAATTCCTGCAACAGTTCTTTCTTATCCCCTTGCGCATAAGTGATTGCTTTTTCCCAGTTTTCTATAATCTCTCTAGCATGAGAAAATTTTCCTGCCTGCAACATATAACGCGTATATAAAACTCGTACTATTGGTTTCTCTCCACAAATCTCCTGCAATTTTTGTAAAGTTTTGCCTGCAAACTCAAAGTTATGATTAGCCAGCATCTCCCTAACATGCCGAATCAACCCCTCTACTTGTTGAGACATAGCAATGCTTTCGTTCTTGCTCTGCAATCTCCGCTCTTCAGCAATAAGAAACAACTTCGTCATTTGTTTCTTATGACGTTCCATTTCATTTAGAATTTCTTCCGTATAGAAGTTTCCACAAGCTTGGCAAATTAGCTTATTTTCGTTTTCTGAAACTATACGTGAACCACAGTTTGGGCATTCATAACACTTCATAACAGCATCTCTCTTTTGCGATTTTAATCATCTGGCAAATCTGAATATATATGGGAATCATTTTTCCTCGCAATAATTTTTTCTATATTATCACTATGCCTAGAAGCTGCTAAAATACAAAAGAAAAGGAATACGGCGATACATGCAAGTATCGAGCTAACGGATATAACAATCCATACTGTTATTGGATGATACGCCACCGCAAATGTGATTACCATCTGAAGTGCTAACCAAAGACCACCCACAAAAGCATAGGAATAATTCATAAATCTCTGTCTTTTCCTTAACCTAAAGAGAAAAAATATAAACTGGGACAAAAAACTTATCAAAGCAAATCCATAGCCAATCCAAAAAACATTCGTATGTTCCACAGGAATAACAAATAGCAATATATGAAAAACAAGGCAAAGCAAAAGCGTCGTTGCTATAAAAAAAGTATTTCCGCTCATATCTTTGCGCCACCTTCCACTCTATTACCACATTTGGGACAAAAACGAAAACCGCTTGCTAGCTGTGTTCCACATTGCGTGCAAAATAACACATCCTGCCCAGCCTCACCTTGAATTCTAGCTGTTGATTTTTCAGATGTCGCCATCATCGCCTGATTTATTACTTGATTCATGCGATTTCCAAGGGAATTACCGATACCAGCCATCATCCCCAGCCCAATACCCGCATTGGAAAATTCTCCTATCCCAGCATTTTCTGCCATCTTTTCCATTGTATTAAAACTTCGTTCTTCTTGATATGTATAACCCTCGATATTGCGCTTTTTTGCCAAACTTGCTGATTCTATAAGCCTCCGCTGAGCTAATGTCTCCTCGTCAATAATAGAAAGCTGCTGATCGATTCTTGCATTTTCAACATCCAATTTTCTACGTTCAAAAATGCGACGCAACCCTTCATAAGCAGACTCACCCACAGGTTTTTTTAAGCCGCTGACAAGAAACTTTTCTAAAGAAAAACCATATTGGGTAAAATTAGATGCAATCCTTTCTCGTAACGCTTCCGTCATATCCAGTAAATATTGATCCACCGTAAATATGCTGATATTAGGTCTCATCATATATTGCGCCAAATAGGTGCTGACATGAACATTCACAAAATTACGGAACCATTGCATAATTCCATCACGAGTCAGACCAGATTCCGTACCCACGAGATTCAAAACCAACTTTCGTCCGTCAATAACACGAAAACTCAAAACACCATTTGCTCCAATGTGAAGTGGCAATTTAAACTCGGGGTCTACATATTCTACAGGCTTTGCCGTCCCCCAAAGTATATTTGTTTGCTCTGTTAAGTTGACAAAATATATTTCACAGTGAAAAGGCGTTTTGCCGCTTGGGAACGGAAGTTGTACCAGTTTGCGAAGAAGTGGGATGTTCTGCGTGTCCAGTGTAAATCTTCCCGCACTAAACGTCTGCAAAATATGTCCGTTCTGCATCAGTATTGCTTGCTGAGATTCGTGAACAATAAGTTGCGACATGGTATTAAAATCTGTTATCGGATGCTTATAAACAAAAGTCTTATTATCACCTTCGTAAGCTATTACATCCAAACCATATTCCGAATGCACAAACATCCCTCCCTCCTCGTAGTTTAGCAGTTTTCTTCATTATTTATGACGGCGAAGGAAATCAACAAACTTATCCAGCAATTTCTTGACCGCAAACGATACATCATTATGTGCTCGCAACCAGTTTGCAATACTCGGACTGATTGCATAATATGTACGAATAAACACACGTCCCAAAGCGCTCTTATCCAGTACATTATCCCGAAAACAACGTAGAACACGCACTTCTGGCGCATCATAATCTCCATATACTGCTGTGGCTATAAAACAACCTTTTTTCTTCTTTTTTTCCTTTTCCTCACAAGCTTCAATAAATTCTTTCATGTCCGCTATTTGGTTATCCATAAGGGGAACCGACAAGTCCGGGCTACGAGAAAGCATATATTTCACTACAACTGATTCAATATACTCCACTTGTATAATTACATAACGCTCCGCTTGATTAAAAGTGTTGGGGAAGTTTTCAGAAAAACTATTCCGATTTATCAAGTTACAGTATATTTCATTAATTTTAACTGCATATTCCAAATCCGGATAAATGATAAAGGCCAATCCCAAAAGATGAAGCGCATTCAAAACTCTGCCCAAATACACCTCCTGAGCCTCAACGCCATGGTTTTTCCTTTTGCTAAAATATTCATAATAAGATATTGCAAATCCCGCAAACTTCTCCGCCACACTTTTCATTGCCTCTTCAGGTATACGATGTATTACCGGACGCACGGTTGCAATCATTGCATCAAAACGCGGATTTGCCATTTTAGCAGTTCCAGCTATGCTGACACCTTTTATGATAATAGCCAGCCAATTATCTGGATCGTGCTCCAAGATTTTGGTACTATATACATAAGCTTCTTCAAAATTACCTATGTTATAGGCATTCTCCGCAAGTCTCATATAATTTTTTAATTGTTCGGACAAAATATTCATCTCCTTAAATATTTTTTTAGCATAATTTAATTCCTATTCGATATTCAATATTCTAGCTGTATTATATCGCATGATAATAATTTCGTATTCAGAAATCTTTTCCTCATATGTAGCCGATGAAAACTCTGGTGCATTTTTTTCCAATAGTTTTTGTCTTTCCGCCGCATTCGTTGTCCAAAAAAACTTCTCCATTAGTTCCTTTTCATTCATGTCAATACCTCCTTACAATACAAATACCACTAACATAACATCCGACCATTATTCTCATTTGATAAAAAACTAACTGTTCAGTAGCATACACCCAAGATGGCTTCTCTAGTTCTTCTAGAGAAAGCCAACCGCAAAGCCACCATCACGTTAGAACCATGCTTATGAATGACCTAATAATAACATATGCTTACAACAATGTATTATCCAATTCCACTGTTAATGGAATATGGTCACTATAATCCCACCATTTTCTCTCTCCCAAAGAAAATTTATTCTTTTGAAAATATTTGGCTTCACCGAAAAAATAGTCTATATGATTTTCTTTCCCACCTTCTTTATTTCTATTTTGTCGCCAAGTTGGTTTCTTTTTACCAAGCTTGCCATACTGCAATTTGTAATAGCTTTCCATTCCATAATCGTACATTGTTTTTTCAAACTCACTATGTGAATGAACCGGATTATCTATATCCTTATTTTCATTACTGTTAAAATCGCCACACACAAATAATGGCATATCACTAAACAATATATCATTATATCTATCAATCACATAACGTAAGTCACCAATACCATTCAATCCATGAGCGTCTCCATGATACACCACCACACGTATCTTGTCATTTATTGTAAATACTAAAAATTGTTTTAACCAATCAGCAATGATATATTCTTGCTTTATCTCAAATTTATCATTGTACACAAAAGCTGCAATTCCTAAATCATTCTTCTTGGGTATATCATAATGGTATTTAGCAAATGCCTGCCTTTTCGCCAACTGTAACTTCCATGCATCTTTGACCTCTTTACTCATTTTTTGAGCACCATTGTCTTCACATTCGAGAATTACTCCTATATCTATATCCGCAGGAACTTCCTTATATTTCTGCTGAATCGCAAAGGCTCCTTCGCAATTCCATATCATCATTTTCATAGAAAATCCCCCTTCATCCACATAACATTGGACTCTTCTCTATGAACTTTCCTCACTTTTAAAACAAATATTCTCCAAAAGGAAGAAAACTCCTGCTATTCTGATAACTTTTTTTATCCCCCCCTTTTTATATTTGGAACCAGTCATCGTAGTTGCTGTCCAGATTGCCATTGCCTAACCTCGTTCACACAGACTGCGACAATTAGGCACATCAAAACCCCGGCATGACCTTTGCTAAAGCGCTTGACGCGAAGCGTCTCAGCGCAAGAAAAAGTTATGCCGGGGCTCTTACAGCCTCGATGTAATACGAACAAAGACGTTAGACCACAGCCAAAGGGTAGGTGATGTTTTCTGTAACCTAAAATCCCTGATATTTTTTACTCTACCAAGCCTTAAAATTGTACTTGAAATGCCGTGAACCATTGTAATTACAAATGTATCAACATAATGTACTAAAACTATATGTAGTAGAAATCAATCAAAAAAAATATATAAAGCATCCAGGTGTGTTTAATAATGCGGGAGTTTAGATTACATATACTCGCTATACTCGTCAAGATTAACATCCGAAGACTTCTTTTTTTCCTTCTTGGATGCTTTCTTCTTTTGTGGTGCTGGAGCAGCTTCGGTCTTTTCCTCAGCTTTTACCTCCGCCTGGGCTTCCTGTGCGGAATCTGTCTGTGTCATCGCACGCATACGGTCAAAATACCAAATACTTCATAGCCTTGCTGAAGTTGGACTGCTTGGCCACGAAATCCTTCAGTACAGGGTGCGAATCGTCAAAGCGAAACGACTTTGTTATAAATGCCATATTTAAGGGCGTGGAGGCAGCTCCACGCCTACCCTCCTTTAGTTATTTGCTGCCGATGCTTCTTTGAGAGCGGCAAAGACCTTGCTATTAAGGAACACATTCAAACCGCTTACTTCCAATGTAACTGCGTACTTCTTCGGCATATACAGGAGCTTAATCATGGCACGGTCACAGAAGTCCTTCAGTTTCTTCTCCAGTGCTTCGCGCATCATAATGGAGCCACCACCATACACGCAAACCACATCAATCTCATTGTTTGCTTGCTGGATTACCTGCTTGGCCTTATGCAGGATTTCTTCGGCCTGATTCTCCAATGCGGGCATAATGAACTCCACAGCCGTAGCATGGTACTTGTGCCCTTCGTCCTGAAGAATATCAGAGTATTCCTGACGGGTGAGCTTCATCAGACCGAACTGCTCTTTGAAGTCATCAATAACGGCATCAATGGCGTGGCCATTGCCGTTGTTGGTGCCGCTGATGAAGTCCGGCTTAAAATGAACATCCGTAGTAACTGGGAACTCCGTGGTACCTTCGCCCACAGCGATATGTGGGCTGTGAAATGGACAAGCCTTCGGTAAGCCAGCGAAGCTGCTGCTCGGAAATTTCCAGCAGATCTTCCGGCGTGTCTGGCCATTGATATTGGCCATTCTCCAAGCGCTTATAGAGCAGCAGAAATCCTGTCTCATCCCATAGCAGTTAT
>DFHU01000036.1 GCA_002373045.1 Pseudoselenomonas ruminantium
GCGTACCGAAGGCAGTCAGGAACGATTGGATAATCTGGCAGAGCTGAAACAGGCCATCTATGAGTATGAAACTTCCTGCGGGGAAGAAGCTATGCTGGAGCATTATCTGGCCAGAGTGGCACTTTTAACCAACAGTGATACTGCTGAGCAGGGAGATAAAATAAAGCTGATGACCGTTCATGCGGCCAGGGGCTTGGAGTTTCCCTATGTGTTTCTCTGCGGATTGAATGAAGGGATATTCCCATCCAGAAAGACCAGAACAGAGCAGGCCATGGAGGAAGAACGGCGGCTGGCCTTTGTGGCTGTTACAAGGGCACAGAAAAGGCTCTATCTGTCCGCAGCTTCCGGCCTAAACTTTGATGCCTCGCTGAGATATCCTTCAAGATTCTTATTGGAGATTGATGATAAACTGCTGGAATATGCAAAGCCTGTTGCGGAAAGTGTCCAGAAAGATGCCTGGGATTACATCCGAGGTATGGAAAAACGAATGGAGCAGGAGCAGACTGTAAAAAAAGCTGCATTTGCTAAAGGTGATAAGGTGCTTCACCGTATTATGGGGGAAGGCGAAATACTGGATATCAACACGGATAAAGGTGCTTATGTCATAAAGTTTGAGGATATTGAAACGCCAAGGGAAATTTCGTTTAAAGCAAAGCTGGAAAAAGCGTATGTGAATTAGAAAACCTAGTAATCTAAATCAGAATTGGCGGCTATCAATGTTAAGGTGATGTGTGGCCTGTGTGAAAGGGGAATCTCAGGACAGCCTATTTTGTAGCATAGCTGTCCTGTTAAGGCCATAGAATATGGTGAAATAACAAAGGGCAGGAAATAAGGAAATAAAAGCAGTAGAGCTAATCAGGGGGGAGTCGTGATGCTTCAGGTCTATACAGGAAACGGCAAGGGAAAAACCACAGCGGCGATGGGGCTTGCCATCCGGGCATTAGGGGCAAGCAGGAAAGTCTACATCATGCAGTTCATGAAAAGCCTGGCCTATAGTGAGCAGAAGATTCTTCAGGGCTTTGCGCCTGAACTTATCTTAAGAACCAGTGGTAAGCCGTTTTTCGTTGCGGAAGAAGGAACTTTAAGTAATGAGCTGCGGGATAAGCTGGGAGACAGCGTAGTGATTTTTCCGAAGGGGAAACCTCCGCAGGATTATGTTGAACTTATAAAAGATGGCTTTGCTGAAGTGACAAGAGCAGTATCTTCGGGGGATTACGGGCTGATAATTCTGGATGAACTCAATATGGCATTGCATTTTGGGCTGATAGGCAGACGTGCTGTTGAGGAATTATTGGAAAAGGTGCCGGAGCATACGGAACTGGTAATCACCGGTAGATGTGCCCCAAATTGGCTGATTGAGCGGGCTGACCTGGTTACAGAAATGAAGGAAGTTAAGCACTACTATACGAAAGGTGTCGAGGCGCGTAAGGGTATCGAGTGTTGATGAGGAGGAGAGCGGAATTGTCTGGCGGCTATGTATCGCTATGAAGGGGTAATTCCCTTGTCTAATGCAGTAGGTGCAGAACTTATTCTGGGGACAGGTGCACTGGATTTATGGGTAGCTGACGTGCAGGATGTTTATCCGGCGATTATGGATGTTGCCCGCTGCTTTAAGACAACAGTGGTCACTACCAGTGACTCAGCGCGTTTGCCGGGGGCCGAGCATTATGCTTATGATTATCGGCACAGCAATATCGGTGACACGGAAAAATTGGCTCGTAAGATTGTGACCAGAGCCATTGAAAGCTTCGCTGACCGCCGTGATGTAGCTGTATCGATTCCACAGTATGAGGTTACGGCAGATATTGGTTTTACTGCAGAAAACGTAGGTGCGCAGTTTGATGATTTCCAAAAGCTTTATGAGGTGTTAAAGAATGGGCGTATCTTAGGTATTGTCAATATGGTTGGCTGCAGCAATCCACGCGTGGTTTATGAAAAAGCAACACTTGATGTAGCGGATGTTCTACTGGAAAATAATGTGCTGATTTTAACCAATGGTTGTGCATCGTTCCCGCTGTTGAAACTCGGTTATTGCAGCAAGGAGGGGGCAGAACGGTGTGGTAAGTCCTTAAAGGAGTTTGTTCAGGAATATGATGTACCACCGGTTTGGCATGTAGGTGAGTGTATTGATAACACCCGCTCGTCTGGAATTTTTGGTGGGGTAGCGGCAAAAGCCGGACAAGCAATTAAGGATATGCCTTATGCTTTCGCTAGCCCCGAGTGGTCGAATGAAAAAGGCTTGGATGCTTCCCTTGCATTCCGGTTGTTCGGTATTGACTCTTATCATTGCGTGGAACCGCCAGTTCAAGGCTCAACGGCAGTCGAAAAATTTCTAAAAGAAGATACGAAAGACCTTTTAGGAGCCGTAATGATGGTTAATGTCAACGGACGGGAGTTAGGTGAAAAAATTGTTGCGGATATGAAAGAAGCACGAAAAAAATTAGGCTGGGGGTAACGCTATGCGAAAACTGTGGAGTGTAATACTTCTGCTCCTGCTTATAGGTGGTGCAGGCTGGTTTTTATGGTCAGGAGATAGACAAAGTGCAGCGGAAGAAAAACATATGGTGCGCATTGCCTATCTGCCCATAACACATGCTTTGCCCCTATTTGCGGAAAAAGAACTGCTGACTGCAGATGATGATGTACAGGTAGAGCTGATTAAATATGGCTCATGGCCGGAACTTATGGATGCATTAAATACCGGTAAAGTGGATGGCGCGTCTGTGCTTATAGAACTTGCCGTAAAGGCCAGAGAACAAGGCATCGACGTACGGGCTGCGGCCTTGGGACATAAGGATGGCAATGTGATTATCGGTGGAAATGGCATTGAAAAAGTCGAGCATGAAGAGGAGCAGCCCCAAATTGCACAGCTGTATTTGAAGGCCAAGGCAAAAGTCGTGGAAATGTCTTTGAAACTCATTCGTTATGATGACCTGCAGATTACGCCTGAGGCTTATGCCGAACTGGTAAAGCGTATGGCAGAGGCAAAACTAATTGAACGCATACCGGAATATAAGGATTTTGTAGATAGAACGCTCCTGCCGTAAATGTTGGGCAGGAGTGGAAAGGCGGGATTATATGCATAAGGTTAAATATATTGGTGGTTCGCTTATTATCTTGTTAGCGTTTTGGCAAATCGTAACCTGGCTGGGGGGCTGGAATGAAGCGTTGTTTCCTTCACCATTAGGAACCGTGCGTGGTTTGGGAGAACTTCTGGCTAGTGGTGTGCTGGCTGCAGATATTCGTGCTAGTCTCAGCAGATTTGCTCTGGGTTATATCAGTGCAGTGGTTTTAGCCATGGCCTTAGGATTGGTATTAGGCTGGTATAAAAAAATCTGGAATTATCTTAATCCGGTAGCGCAGGTATTGCGCCCGGTATCACCTGTGGCCTGGCTGCCGTTTATCGTATTATTCTTCGGCATTGGTGAAATGCCCGCGCTGGTTATCATATTTATCGCTGCCTTTTTTCCCGTGCTTTTGGCCACTGTAGCGGCGGTGCAGGGGATGGAACCTGTGTACTTAAAGGTCGCTAAAAATTTTGGCATAGGCCAGCCTCAGATTTTAGGGAAAATCGTATTTCCCGCAGTTTTTCCCCGTATTGCAACAGGCCTGCATTTAGCTTTAGGGACAGCCTGGGTATTCCTCGTTGCTGGAGAAATGGCTGGTGCGCAATCCGGTCTTGGCTTTTTGATTATTGATGCCCGTAATAATCTAAGAGCAGACTGGCTAATGGCTGCAATACTGACCATTGGCGTTTTGGGTTTAGTCTTGGATGGAATCGTAAGTTATTTAGAAGGGCAGATTTACCGCCGGTGGGGATTAACGAGGAGGACCTAAGTATGAGCTATATAAAAGTGGAAGATGTATCCCGTCAGTTTACCAAGGCGGATGGCAGTGTGTTTCAAGCTCTTGACCATGTGGATTTGGAGATAAAGCAAGGAGAATTTATTTGCTTACTTGGGCCGTCTGGTTGCGGCAAAAGTACCCTGCTCAATATTCTGGCAGGCTTTGAAGGGGCTAGTGCCGGAACGGTGACGATTGATGGACAGACCGTGTCTAAGCCCAGTCCGAAGTATGTGACGATTTTTCAGAACTATGGCTTACTGCCTTGGCGTACTGTGCTAAAGAATGTGGAACTCGGATTGGAAGAACAACAGCTTTCTGCGGATGAACGAGAAAAAATTGCTCGTCACTATTTGGAGATTGTCGGCTTGCAGAATTTTGCAGACAGCCATCCGGCAGAACTATCCGGTGGGATGCAGCAGCGTGTGGCAATAGCGAGAGCATTGGCAGTTGACCCGGAAATTATCTTTATGGATGAACCATTTGCGGCGTTAGATGCTTTAACCCGTATGAAATTACAGGATGAGGTATCGGCTATCTGCCGGGAGCAGAAAAAGACCATTATCTTTGTCACGCATGATATCGATGAAGCGGTGGTGCTGGCAGACCGCATTGTGGTCATGACACCAAATCCTGGACAGATTAAAACCATACTGCCGGTAGACCTGCACGGTCAGCGCGACCGTACCAGCCCGGATTTCTGGGATATCCGGGAACGAGTTTTTGAGTGCTTTGCCTTAAAACCTGAGGATAAAACCGAATATTATATTTGAGATAAAGGAACATAGTTACCCCTTATTTAAGCCTGCTTTTTCATGGTAAAATATTATGCAGGAGAGCGTGATATACGTGAAGAAAAGTCCCCAAGGTTTTGTGTATTGGCCTTGGGGATTTTTCGTATTTGGCTAGTCATCTTTGTGCTGTTCGTGTTATACTAATAAGGTTACAAGTTTTCTATGTCTATTGGAGTGAACGGACAGCATGATTGGTTTTTTACGGGGACAGGTGGCAGCGCTGAAGACGGATTACTGCCTGTTGGATGTAAATGGTGTGGGCTATCGGGTTTTTGTGGCTGGTTCCACGCGGAACAAGCTGCGCTTAAAGGAAGAAGCCCAATTGTTTACCTATATGAATGTCTATCAGGATGGCATTACCCTCTATGGCTTTGCCAGTGAGGAAGAATACGATATTTTTCAGCTGCTTATTGGCGTGTCAGGCATTGGCCCGAAGGTAGCGTTGGGGATTTTGTCGGCTATTACGGTGGAGAGCCTTTGCAAGGCGATTCAGAACAAGCAGGCCACGGTGCTGACCAAGTTGCCAGGCATTGGCAAAAAGTCAGCAGAACGGCTGATTTTGGAACTGAAGGACAAGGTTGCTTTTGCCGCAGCTGATGATGTGGAAGAAATTCTGACATTGGATATGGAAGGGCCGGTTGGCGACGATATGATGAGTGAAGCGCAGGCGGCTTTGGTGGCTCTGGGTTACAGTCAGGCCGAAATTGCGCCGGTGCTCAAGAAGGCAACCAAGTGCAAGACAACGGAAGACGTCATCAAGCTGGCTTTGAAGCAGTTGAATAAATTTTAAGGAGGGGTGAGGCTTGGCTGAAGAAGATTTTTACGAGATGGATATTGATGATGGCCGCATTGTGGCCATGGACGAGCAGCGGACAGATGATTGGCAGTACAGCCTGCGCCCCCGCAAGTTAAGCGAGTATATCGGGCAGGACAAGGCCAAGAAAAATTTGGAGATTTTCATTCAGGCGGCGATGAATCGCGGTGATTCGCTGGACCATGTTTTGCTCTATGGGCCGCCGGGGTTGGGTAAGACCACGCTGGCGGGCATTATCGCCAATGAAATGGGGGTAAATTTCCGGCAGACTTCCGGGCCGGCTATTGAGCGGCAGGGAGATTTGGCGGCGCTGCTGACGAATTTGCAGGAGCATGATGTGCTCTTTATTGATGAAATTCACCGTTTGTCCCGCAGTGTGGAAGAAGTTTTGTATTCCGCGATGGAGGATTTTGCGCTGGATATCATCATCGGCAAAGGGCCAAGTGCCCGGTCTATCCGGCTGGATATTGCGCCCTTTACGCTTATTGGTGCCACGACTAAGGCTGGTTCTTTGGCGGCTCCTTTGCGTGACCGCTTCGGTATTATCTCCCGCCTGGAGTATTATACGCCGGAAGCTTTGGTGACGATTGTCAAGCGTGCGGCAGAGATTTTGGAAATCCCCATTGAGGACAAAGGTGCGCTGGAAATTGCCCGGCGTTCCCGGGGAACTCCGCGTATTGCCAACCGCCTGTTAAAGCGCGTGCGCGATGTGGCGCAGTATGAAGGCATGGAGGTTATTACCGACGAGATTGCCGATAAAGCGTTGTCCCTGCTCGAAGTGGATAAGGCTGGTCTTGACCATACGGACAGGCGCATGCTTTTGACCATGATTAAGAAATTCGGCGGCGGCCCGGTGGGGCTTGATACATTGGCGGCGGCTATCAGTGAGAGTACGGATACTGTGGAAGATGTGTTTGAGCCGTTCTTGATTCAGTTGGGCTTTATCAATCGCACGCCAAGAGGGCGTGTGGTCACGAAAGCCGGTTATGAGCATTTGGGCATTGCTTATCCGGAATAGGAGTATATGGTTATGAAGTTACTATTACATATGTGCTGCGGGCCGTGTTCCTGTTATCCGGTGAAAAAACTGCGGGCAGACGGGATTGAGCCGGTGGGGTATTTCTTTAATCCCAACATTCATCCCTACAAAGAGTGGGAGATGCGCTTAAATACAGCTCGCGAGTTTGCGGAAAAAGTCCATATGGATTTTTTCGCCGATGACAATTACCGTTTGCGGGATTTTTTGAAGCGGGCGCTGCCGGCGGAGGCTTTGCCCAATGGCCGTTGTACGATGTGCTATACCTGGCGGCTGGAGGAAGCGGCACGGTTTGCGGCCGAGCATGGCTTTGATGCCTTTACGTCGACGCTCTTTTACAGCATTTACCAGCAGCATGATTTGATGAAGCGGACGGCGGAGCGTTTTGCCGCGCAATATGGTGTGCAGTTTTATTATGAAGATTTCCGTCCCGGCTGGCAGGAGGGCATTGATATCAGTCACGAGTTGGAGCTTTACCGTCAGCCTTATTGCGGATGTATCTTTAGCGAAGAAGAACGGTACAGCAAGGCTATCCGCAAGCAGCGCAAGAAGGATAACAAGGCGAAAAAGCGTGCCCGGCTTGAAGCTGAGGAAAAGGCGCGTGCAGGGGAGGCCGGATGATGAAAAAATGGATTATTGCTCTTTGCAGCATGTTTTGTCTATTCTTATCGCCGGTTGCTTTTGTCGAGGCGGCCTGGCAGCCAGAACTTTTGGTATCGCTGGGGACGGCTGGAACGACCCTGCGCCTGTCGGGAAATGTTCCTGTGGTTTTGAAGCGGCTGGACAATAAGAAAGTGGTCTGGCAGGGAAAATCCAAGGAATTTGCTACGCTCACCTTTACGGACAAGGGCTGGGAACTTAATGGCAGGAAACTGAAAAAAGCGGATGCTGCGGCCTTGGAACTCACGGTGGAGGATGAGCGCAATTTGTCTAAGCTGGTCAGTACCTACGATAATAAGTCTTATCGCGGTGCCCTGCGCCTTATACCGCGCAAGGGAAGTTTGCAGCTGCTAAACCGGGTAACCGTGGAGGAATATCTGCAAGGGGTTGTGCCGGAGGAAATGCCGGCGGAATGGAATCCGGAGGCGGTGAAGGCACAGGCGGTGGCGGCCAGGACGTATGCCCTGCGTCAGCGCAAGCGCCATGCCAAAGAAGGCTTTGATGTCTGTGCAACAACCCATTGCCAGCAGTATGGCGGCGTGGCTGTGGAGCGCGCAGCGGCTAACCAGGCGGTAAAGGCAACCAGCGGCGAAGTTTTGGAAAGTCACGGCGCACTTGTTGATGCGCTCTTTCATACGGATTCGGGTGGCATGACGGAGAACAGCGAAGACGTATGGGGCAGCCGCATTGACTGCCTGCGGGCGGCTAAAGAAGTGCGGACGGAGACTTATCCGTGGGAGAAGAATATCACTGTGCAAAAGTTCAGTGAGCTGCTCGTTAGGCGTGGGAAAAATATCGGCACGCTGAAGAAGATTGAACTGTCCCCCATAAAGATTGGCAAAGCCTCGAAAGACCGCACGGTATCGGGGCGGGTCAAGCAGGTGACGTTTGTCGGCAAGAACGGCAAAGCCAGTATAACAGGCAATGATTTGCGCAGTATGCTGGGGCTGAAAAGTACGCTTTTTGGTATGACCATGAACCGCAATGTATTGTTCATCAAGGGCTATGGCTGGGGCCATGGACTGGGGATGTCCCAGCATGGCGCTAAGGCCTATGCAGATAGTGAACACTATGATTATAAGCAGATTTTGCAGCATTATTATCGTGGTGCAGAGTTAAAAAAATTATATTGATTGAAGGATTGAATGATGTTATTACTTTCGGATTTTGATTATGAACTGCCAGAAGAACGGATTGCACAGGTTCCCGTGGAGCCGCGCAATTCCTCGCGTTTGATGGTGCTTGACCCCGTGGAAAAGACCATGGAGCATCGTCATTTTTATGACCTCAAGGAATATGTGGAACCGGGCGACACGCTTATCTTCAATGATACCCGCGTTATGCCTGCCCGTCTTATCGGTCATCGTGACCAGACGGGGGGCAAGGTGGAAGTCTTCCTGTTGCGCCGGCTGGATGCGACCCATTGGGAAACCTTGGTAAAGCCGGGCAAGAAGGCTAAGCCAGGCTACCAAATCAACTTTAGCGATGAACTGAGCTGCGTTGTGACCGACCATACGGATTTTGGCGGCCGCATTGTGGAATTCAAGTTTGAGGGTATTTTCGAGGAAATTCTTGACCGCTTAGGGGAAACGCCCCTGCCGCCTTATATCCATGAGAAACTGGAGGATAGGGAACGCTATCAGACGGTTTACAATCGTGAACAGGGCTCGGCGGCTGCACCGACTGCCGGCCTGCATTTTACAAAGGAACAGATGCAGGAACTCAAGGACATGGGCGTGAACTTGGGCTTTGTGACGCTCCATGTAGGTCTGGGCACGTTCCGTCCGGTCAATGTGGAAGATATCCAGAAGCACGATATGCACAAGGAATTCTACAATGTGCCGGAGGAAACGGCCAAGCTCATTATGGATACGAAAAAAGCCGGCCATCGGGTTATTGCCGTGGGCACGACCAGTATCCGCACACTGGAATCCGCTGCGGACGGCATCGGAGAAATCTCTGCCAAGAGTGGCTGGACGCAGATTTTCATCTATCCGGGCTATGATTTCAAGATTGTCGATGCCATCATCACCAACTTCCATCTGCCTAAGTCCACGCTGATTATGCTGATTAGTGCCTTTGCCGGGCGGGAGTTTGTGCTCGATGCCTATAAGACGGCTGTGGAAATGAAGTATCGGTTCTTCTCCTTTGGCGATGCAATGTTGTTGAAGGTGAAACAGCCCGTTGAGCAGCGTGACGCAGAATTAAAAGCTTTGGAAGAATCACATAGAGCATAAGCGATTATGATGTAAAATGACTTGTCCATTATTATGGATAGGTCATTTTACTTTTTAGAGGGCAAATGCTAAAATGAGGGCAAGGTGGTGAGGGGGATGAAAAAGGTATTAAAATGTGGTTTGTGCCTGACCGCTTGTATGCTGACCTATCTGCCGCTAAGTGAGGCGGCGATGGTGACGGTCACCGGGCAGGGCAGTTCTGAGCGGGCGGCAGTAAAGGCGGCTTTAAGACAGGCGATTGAACAGCAGATTGGCGTTATGGTGGACAGCCGCAGTTATGTGACCAATTATAAACTGATTCATGACCGGGTCTATACCCAGTCCGATGGATTTATCAAAAGCTACAAGGTGCTGGAACATTCAGCGGTCAATGGCATACATTCCGCCAAAGTACAGGTGGATGTGCAGGAACAAAAGCTTAGCGCAGCTTTGGGGACACTGGCACAGAAAAAGGCCGTTATTGGCATGAATATGCAGGATCCGCGCATCGGAGTGGTTTCGATGGACAGCCAGGGGCGGCATTATCCTGCTGTGGAAAACTGCGTTATCCATGGTTTGA
Source organism: Pseudoselenomonas ruminantium (assembly GCA_002373045.1). Taxonomy (GTDB): domain Bacteria; phylum Bacillota; class Negativicutes; order Selenomonadales; family Selenomonadaceae; genus Selenomonas_A; species Selenomonas_A ruminantium_J. The sequence continues at coordinate 9,944 of DFHU01000036.1, forward strand.
CTGGTCAGGGCTTTGGCCGGGTGGTGGATATGGGCCAGATTAGCAATGCCCAGCGCCGGCAGCTGATGGCTGCGCAGTTCTCTGGTGATAAACGCTTATGGCAGAGCCTTAACGTGCAAGCTCCGGTGGATTATCTGGTGACGGCACAGGTGGAGCTATTTGCTAATCGTGTCGCACATTTACAGAAAACGACAGCACAAATCGCCGTGCGCATGGTTAATACCAACACCGGTGAAGTGGTGTATGCCGGCAATTTTACCGGCAAATCGCCGCACTATCGTACAAGTGGCGGGGCAGATGAGGCGCTGGCCGCGGCAGCGCAGGGCATAGCCAAAGCGGTAGGGGAAGCGGCACTGAACAAAGCGGCTAATCCCAGCCAGCATATAAAGTTGATTGTCACCCAAGAAATATGGGGGGATATCACGGCCATTACGAATTATTTGGAAGGCATCCCAGGGGTCAACAATGTTTATGTGCGGGGCACGTCTTTTGGCTGTACCATTGTAGATGTAGACTTCAATGGCACAGCCCATGATTTGGCGGCAGCCTTGGAAGGTGATGGGCAAAAGATTTTGGAAATGGGTTCCGAATACGTGAAAATCTGAAATTTTTTCTTGTTTTTTTATGGGTGCCAAGGAAAAACACTTGACAGGCCATAGCAGCTTCGCTATAATAGCCTATGTCAAGGGGAAAACCTTGGCACCTATTTTTGAAGCAGGTGATAGCCGTGATGGAGCAGTTCTTATATTTGTCTACTTTGTTTGACCTGTATGGGGCGCTGTTGACGGAAAAGCAGCAGGAGTGCTTGCGCTTGCACCTCTTTGAAGATTTTTCTCTGTCGGAAATCGGCGAGGAGCTGGGCATATCCCGGCAGGCGGTTTACGACAATATCCACCGCAGTGAAAAAGCGATGGAATCCTACGAAAAGAAGCTGGGGCTGGCGGCCCGTTATAGCGAGGAGCGTCAGGAACTGGCAAAAATTTACGAGTCCATCAAGGATTTGCGGCAGGCGGGCAATGAACGTGCCGTTGAGGCGATCCTTGACCGGCTGGAGCCCTTTATCGGGCGCAGTCAGGAGGTTAATTAATTGATATTTGAAAGCCTGTCTGACCGCTTGCAGGAGACCTTCAAGAAACTTCGCGGCCATGGCAAATTGACGGAGGATGATGTCAATGAAGCCATGCGGGAAGTGCGCATGGCTCTCTTAGAAGCAGACGTCAACTTCAAGGTTGTAAAGAATTTCATAAAAACCGTTAAGGAACGGGCCATTGGTCAGGATATTTTGGAAACCCTGACGCCGGCTCAGGTGGTAGTAAAGATTGTTGATGAAGAACTTACGAACCTCATGGGAGGTACGCAAAGCCGCATCAATATGAGCCCGAATCCGCCAACCATCATCATGATGGCTGGTCTGCAGGGCGCAGGTAAGACCACTTCTGCCGGTAAATTGGGCTTGTCCCTTAAAAAGCAGGGCAAACGTCCATTGCTCGTTGCCTGTGATATCTATCGTCCGGCAGCAATAAAGCAGCTGCAGGTAGTCGGCAAACAGCTCGACATTCCCGTGTTCTCGATGGAACAGGGCACCGATGCGGTGACGATTGCCAAATCATCCATTGCTTATTCGCAAAGCCATGCCAATGATGTCATTATCATCGATACGGCAGGCCGCTTGCAGATAGATGAAGCCCTCATGCAGGAGCTTCGCGATATCAAGGCTGAAGTTAAGCCGCATGAAATCCTGCTCGTTGTCGATGCGATGACCGGTCAGGAATCGGTCAATGTGGCGCAGACCTTTAATGACAGTCTTGGACTTGACGGTGTCATCATGACCAAGCTGGATGGCGATGCCCGCGGTGGTGCGGCGCTTTCCATCAAAGCAGTCACGAATGTTCCCATAAAATTCATCGGTATGGGCGAGAAACTGGAGCCTCTCCAGCCATTCCACCCTGACCGTATGGCTTCCCGTATTCTGGGTATGGGCGATGTGCTTTCTCTCGTGGAAAAGGCACAGCAGACCTTCGATATGGAAGAAGCCAAAAAGATGGAAAAGAAGCTGCGCAAGGATGAATTTACCTTGGACGACTTCTTATCCCAGATGCAGCAGGTCAAGAAGCTTGGCTCGCTCGAAAACATTTTGGGTATGATTCCCGGCATGGGCGGTCTCAAAAAACAGCTCGAAGGTCAGGATATTGACCTCGATGGCAAGGAGATGCGCCAGATTGAGGCGATTATCCGCTCCATGACACCAAAGGAACGTGCCGACATTACCATCATCAACGGCAGCCGCCGCAAGCGTATTGCTATGGGCTCCGGCACGCGCGTGCAAGATGTCAACAAGCTCTTAAAGCAGTTCGGTGAAATGCGCAAGATGATGAAGAAGATGAAAAAAATGCAGAAGGGCAAAGGTTTCCCCGGTTTGGGGGCGCTCGGAAATCTCGGTGGTTTCCCGAAAATGCCGTTTATGCGTTAAGTTTTAACCCTTATTTGCGAAAGGTGGTGAAATTTCATGGCAGTAAAGATTCGTTTGAACCGTATGGGTGCAAAGAAGAACCCGTTCTACCGTGTGGTAGTAGCTGATTCCCGCGCTCCGCGTGATGGTCGTTTCATCGAAATTCTCGGTAACTACGACCCCTCCAAGCAGCCGGCAGTCGTTAACCTCGACGAAGCAAAGGTTCTTGATTGGATGAACAAAGGTGCTCAGCCGACCGATACCGTTAAAAATCTGTTCAGCAAGCAGGGCATTATGGCCAAGTTCGCTGAATCCAAGAAAAAGTAATTGGAGAGAAGCGACATGGAAAAACTTGTTGCAGTAATCGCCAAATCCCTGGTGGAGCATCCAGAAGCTGTGGAGGTTTCTTCACGGCAGGAGGATGAGCAGACCGTGCTCGTCCTTCATGTGGCTGAAGATGACATGGGTAAGGTTATCGGACGCCAGGGGCGCATTGCCAAAGCTTTGCGCACCGTGGTCAAAGCCGCAGCCACTCGGGAAAATACGAAAGTCACGGTTGAGATTATTTAAATGAAAAGCGGCAGGATTACCTTTTCGGTGTCTTGCCGTTTTTTACTATGAGAAAAAGAAAAGAGGAACTGTCATGGATTCTATTTCACTGAAAGTGCCTGTTACCATTAAGGCAAAATTAACGGAAAAACTCAAAACCAAAATCTTGACGGATTTGGAAGAAGCCATCAAGCGCACGGAGCTCGAAATTCAGCAGATGGATATTCAGGAAAAGCGCGTGCTGCAGGAAAATCAGCCGGCTAATCCGGAGCAGCCCACCATGGAAGAAGTACAGCGCTATCAGGCTATTCAGGCGCATTTCGGCGAAGAGCGCAATAAGCGTCTCCAGTTCCGCGAAGAATCCCTTGCTCGCAAGGAAGAAATGGAAAAGATGGTTATCGGTGCCGAAATCGTGCAGGGCACGCTGGAACATCAGGTGGAAGTGCACGTGGGCGACGATATGCGCGAAATCATGAATGTGGAAGTGCTGGTAGAAGATGACAAAGTTATCGCCATTCGCAGCTAAGAAAAACAAGCGCGACAAGAATCGCGTGACCATCGGCAAGGTGGGCGCACCCCATGGCATTCATGGGGAAATGCGCATCATTCCGCTGACGGACTTCGTGGAACGTTTTGAGACCATGAAAGAAGTCATGGTTGGCAGCGAAATGCTCCATATTGAAAGCTGCAAGTATCATAAGCAGTATGTGCTGATGAAGTTCAAGGAATATCCGGTACGGGAAGCCGCTATGAGTCTGACAGGCAAACTTTTGACCGTTGACCGCAGCGAGGCTGCTCCCTTGCAGGAAGGCGAATATTACACCTTTGACATCATCGGTCTGACGGTTTACGATATGGACGGCAAGGAACTGGGCAAAATTGAAAATGTTCTGCGCACGGGCAGCAATGATGTTTATCAGGCACGCCGTACAGATGGCGGGGAACTTTTGATTCCGGCATTAAAAGCTGTAGTCAAGGAAATTGATGTGCCCGGTTCCCGTATGGTGGTCGATATGCCTGAGGAGATTTCCGATGCGCATTGATATGGTGACCATTTTCCCGGAAATGTTTTCCGGCCCCTTTGGTGACAGCATTACCAAGCGGGCGGTGGATAATGGGATTCTGGATATTCACTTTACCAACTTCCGGGATTTTGCCGAGGATAAGCACCATCATGTAGATGACAGCCCCTTTGGCGGTGGTGCAGGTATGGTGTTAAAGCCTGAGCCGATGTACAAAGCGGTGCGGGATGTACTGGCCCGTACCGAGGAATATGCGGCCAATCGCCGGGTATTGATTATGGACCCTTCGGGGGCGACCTTTAATCAGGCCAAGGCCAAGGAACTGGCAGGTTATGACCAGCTGGTGTTTATCTGCGGTCATTACGAAGGCTTTGATGCCCGTATCTATAAGCTGGCGGATGAAGCGATTTCCATTGGTGATTTTGTGCTGACCGGCGGGGAACTGCCGGCTATGGTCATTACCGATGCGGTGTCGCGCATGCTGCCAGGCGTGCTGGGCCATGAAGATTCTGCGCCTACGGATTCTTTTTATGAGGGCCTGTTGGAATTTCCGCAGTATACCCGTCCACGCGAATTTGAAGGCATGGAAGTGCCGGAGGTACTCTTAAATGGCGACCATGCCAAAATCCGTCAATGGCGGCGTGAGCAGTCCCTGCTCGTGACGAAAAAATACCGTCCGGATTTGCTGGAAAATGCTCCGTTAACGGATAAAGATAGGCAATTTTTGGCGGAACATCAAGACTAAAAAAAGAAGCGAAATTTTCTGTAAGCTGATGAAAAATTCAGCAGGAAAATTTCGCTTCTTTGTCGTATAAGAACTACATATCATGAGGTTTAGGATACAGGGAAAAGAGAATAGGAGATGAGGAAATTGGGTGGATTGTTAGACCGGTTTAACGTCAAGCAGAAGATAATGGTATCCGTATCGGTGCTGTTTATCGTTGTGATGGCGGTGCTGGGTATTGTGCTGAACCAAATCATCACCAGCACACAGCTGGCCAACTTTGAAGAAGAGGCTGATTTGCAGTCGGCGCAGGTGGATAATGCCATGCATTTATTCTTGAATGGCTTGCGCGATGGCCTGGTCAATATGGCCAATGACCCGATTTTGCGAAATGGCGGGGAAATCACCCGCTATATGGATGAAACGGTGGCAGCTACGGCGGGAGCCGATGGAATGATTGCTATGGACCCGCAGGCCAAGGGCGGTTTTGAACTGGCGGCCTATCAGCTGTTTCAGCGCTTTGGGGAAGCCAATAAGTCCAGCGTATCGGTTATAAGCTATGGTACCACGGATGGCGGTTATTTGCAGTATCCGGCTGTAAAGCGCAAGAAAGGCTATGATTCCCGCAGCCGTGACTGGTACAAAGAAAGCATGGCTGATGTAAATAAGGTGCGCATTACGCCGCCTTTTAAGACCTCTAAAGGAACGCCAACTGTGGGTATCTTTGCTACGGTCAAGAGCATGACGGGGCAGCCGTTGGGCGTTTTGGGCTTGAATATCGACCTGCCGGTAGTTACAGACATGATTGCCGAAATTAAGATTGGGGAAACCGGCTATATTATGATGCTCGATGAGAACAACGTCATTATTGCTGACCCCAAGCATCCGGAAGCTGATTTCAAGAAATTGCCGGAGTCTGAGTTAGGGGATGTATCCAATCTCGATACCAGCAAGAGCCTTAAAGGGCTGCAGGAAATCACCATGGATGGTACGACCAAGATGGTCAATACCTATGTATCGGAAAATACGGGGTATAAATACCTGACGATTGTTGACCGTTCCCAGCTCATGGAAAGCGTCAATCATATGCGCATGATTCTGGGCGGTGTACTGGTAGTAGCGTTGATTTTGATTTTCTTTGCTACTTATACGATTTCTAATATGATTGTTTCGCCTCTGCGTGGCTTGCAGGCTTCGGCAGAACGCCTGGCCGATGGCGATTTGCGAGATACGGATGTAACTGTGGATTCGGATGATGAAATCGGTAATCTGTCCCGTTCTTTCCATACCATGACCCATGAACTCACAGGCCTGTTGAAACAGATTAAGGGCAGTGCCGATGAGGTTTCCAATTCCTCCGGTCAGATGTCCAGCGGCGTTGAGCAGGTGGCAGAGACCATCACCCATGTGGCTGAGCAGGTCGGCGATATTGCCGAGGCGGCCAGCCATCAGAGCGATACCATGAACAATGTGGTCGATAATATCCGGGAAATGACGGAGCATGTCAATGGCATTGCGGAAAAATCTGCCAATATCAGCAAGACCTCCGGTATGGCCGGTCAGGCAGCTAAAGAGGGCGTCGCAGCCATTGAAGATGCTGTACAGCAGATGAGGAAAGTACACGAAACCGTTATCGAGTCGGCAAGAAATGTAGATGAATTGGGCAAGAGCTCCGAGCAGATTGGCGAGATTATCAACACCATCCAGAGCATTGCCGAGCAGACCAACCTTTTGGCACTCAATGCGGCAATCGAGGCGGCAAGGGCTGGTGAACAGGGACGCGGCTTCTCCGTTGTCGCCGATGAAGTCAGAAAGCTTGCCGAACAGTCCTCCGAAGCGGCTACGGAAATTGCCCAAATGATTTCCGGCGTGCAGCAGGTTACCAAACGTGCCGTAGAATCCATGAATGTAGGTACAGAACAGGTACGCACTGGTGGTGAAACCGTAAATCAGGCTGGTGAAAAATTCCGTCAGATTGCCGAACATATTCAGGAAGTGGATAATCTGGTTAAAGATGCAGCTAACAGCGCAGCCAAAGTGGCCGATGACAGCGTAACTGTACTGCGGGATGCTGAAGATGTGGACGAAACCACCAAACAGATTACCCAAAACATCGCTTCCATCTCGGCCGCTACAGAAGAACAATCGGCCTCTATGGAAGAACTTGCTGCTTCCAGCCATAGACTCGCGAACATGGCAGAAGAATTGCAGAAAGAGAGCGCTAGATTCAAATTCTGAAATATTCCTGAAAGTTTTTCAAAAAAATGATAAAAATGATTTGACAACGGTGGATATATCTGTTAATATAATATCTGTCAGCAACGAAGAGTTGCGAACGCCGATGTGGCGGAATTGGCAGACGCAGCAGACTCAAAATCTGCCGTAGGCAACTACGTATCGGTTCGACTCCGATCGTCGGCACCATATGAATGGTAGGGCTTCATGAGATTTTCATGGAGCCTTTTTGCTATATTTTTTTAAGGGATTGACAGCCAGTTGACAGCCACCAGAATTTAATCGGTAGTGTCAAATTTATTTACTTACCCCCATATTTTTACAGGGGCAAGTAAATTTAGGTGTTGTTTTAATTTCCTATATGCTTATGTTCAAAAAACTGCTTATCACTTAACAGGTCATTTACGCCGCTTTCCAGCCAGCCGCTGACTTTTTGATTCTGTTCCTCGTCAATATGGGTATATATATCCATGGTGATTTGGATGCTGGAATGTCCCAGCTGTGTCTGTATATCTTTGAGGTCAAACATGTGGGTGCCTTTCATCCGGCTGGCCATGTCGTGACGCAGCATGTGGAACGTGGTCTTAATCCCCAGCTTTTTCCGCACAAAGGAATAGCGGGAACTAAAGGAGCCGGGATTGATGGGTTTGCCGTCCGGCATGGTAAAGAGAAAATCCTGATTGTCAAAGCCGGGTGTCATCAGCCGCCGTTCCAGTTGGATTTTACGGTAGGCCATGAGTTCACGGCAGAAGTCCGCAGGCAGGGGCAGAATGCGGTTGCCCTGCTGGGTTTTGGTATCGCCAAGGATAACGGGGCGCGGAGCACCTTTTTCCTCGTTCTGCCCAAGATAAAGGGCGTGCTGGATGTGAAGCGAGCCGGACTGGATGCGTCCATTCTGGTCGGTTGTCACGGAAAAATCCTGCCATCTAAGAGCCAATACTTCGCTCATACGGGCACCCGTGACAAATTCGGTCAGGAGAATCCAGCGCCAGCAGTAATAGCAAGAAGTCGGAAAATCAATAAGTTTCTGCCAATCTTCGCGACTGGGGCGGATAAACGCTTTTTTGCGTGGCTTTTTGGGCAGTTCCAGGTCTTCCGCCGGAGACTCCATAATCAGCCTGCTTTTGACCGCCCGCCGGAGGCACATTTTCATCAGCAGCCGGAAAAAGGCGGCTGTACGATAATGGTCTTTGAGTCTGCCGAAGATGACACCTTGCAGATCAATTTCCGTCAGCTTGTCCAGCTTTATGCCGCCCAGTTCTTCTACGGCAATATCCAGTATATGGCGGTAGCTTTGGGCAGTATTGCCACGGATTTTTGGCTTGGAATAAACCTCAAACCATTTGTCAATCCACTGGCCGACGGTAATGGTGTCTGCATCCACATGGGTGACTTTGGCGTATTTCATTTTTAAGGCCGCCAGCCCGTTCAGGGCGTCCGCCTGACTGGGGTAATAAGCATATTTGCGAATCGGTTTTCCCGTCCTGGGGTTTGTGCCTACCCGAACAGAAGCCACCCATTGATGGCGGCGTTTTGCAAAATAAATACTTCCTTCATGGTCTGCACGTTTGCCGCCCTTTACTGGGGCGGCTTTTTTATTGTTATTGTCAAACAGGGTTGTCATTTCCCTTACTCCTCCTTTTTTACTTGACTGTAAAAAAAAGAGTAACAGGGAAGGTTGTGAATAAGTATGTGTTTTTCTGTGGATAACCTGCATTTAACTGTGGATTATCCTGTGGATGAAATGTGTATAAAATCCTGACCGGTCATAAAAGCGGTAACGATTGTGGTCACTAATGCGGTCACAAATGCGGCTATATTATAGCCGGTCGGGAGCCGTAAGGCCTTGATTTTGCTGGCTGCGTCACCTCCCTATATGTATATTTAGATATAGACATATATTTTTAATAATAGTAAGGTCAGTCGCCCAGTATATCGTCAATGAGATTGAGGATATTTTGTTTCTGCTTGGGCTTTAAGCGGGCAAGGCGGCTTTGGAGCCGTTCTTCTACATCCTGCTGTCTGACACCTAAGAGGACATCCGTTGTGACATTCATACATTTTGACAGGGTAATAATCCGCTCAATGCTGGGGGCGGAGCGATCCTGTTCCCAGTTGGCGTAGGAAGAAACGGGAATCTTGCAATAATCTGCTACATCCTGCTGGGTAAGCTTGCGTTCTTCCCGCAGGACTTTGAGCCGTTTCCCCAAGGTCAGATTATCTGACGAGTCAATCTGACCGGTCAACTCTTTTTTCTCCTTCATTTTGGTTACCTCCTTCGCCTTTATTGTACCATATTGTGCTATTAAGTGCTAGTAAAATAATTTTTTATCGTAAAAAACAGTAGACAAAGCAACCTTATGGCGTTATAATGTACCTGTAATTGCGATAAAACACCTAAGTTTCTACTATGTTTTACTACTTGACAGATAGACAGGTCAATACAATTGTCATTGTCTGTCATGCGGGAACATCTGTTTTATCACAAAAGGGTTTCAAGGAAGGTAGTGATAAGTTTGAATCAGCAAAAGATTTTACTGTCGGTGAAGGAATTTGCGCAAGTCAGCGGTCTTGGTGCCAATACGATAAGAAACCTGGCACAGATTGACGGCTTTCCTGCTCTCCGCAATGGCAGGCGCATTCTCATTCACCGGCGGGCGGCGGATGCGTGGCTGGAAGCCCGGGCACTGCACAAGGATTACACGCCGCAGGCGACCGTCTCGTGATTGTGGATGAACGCTTTAGGCGGCTGGGTGGCAGAAATCCGTTTTTTCTACAAACGGCAGGTCTTTCACCCATTATCCCCGCACGGTCAGGCCCTATGGCATTATCTGATGTGGCGGGCCAATGAAGTATTCTGGCAGCTCCCCCTGCGGCTGTCAGTGCCGGAAATTGCAGGGGCTACGCATATGAGCGCAGCTATGGTCAAAAAAGCCCGTACCGAACTGGAAAAAAGCGGCTACATCCTCACGGAAACCTATGGGGGCAGCCGTCCAGCGGGCTATGTACTATTGTCCTGCATTACCCCCGGCAAGCCGCTGGAGATCAAGCCGAAAATTGCGGACAAGACAACTCAATAATCAGCAAAGGTGGTGACGATTTATTTGCAGCAAAAAAATAAAGTAATCGAATGTAAAAGAGGTCGAAGGGATTGTATAGAGAAAACATTTATTCTAGGATTTGTGGTCGGGATATGACGGACTGCCAAATTCTTGCGAGGCTTAGGAATCATCCACGCAAGGACGTTGTAGTAAATGAGCATGGGGCATTTTTTCAGGGAGTGTGCATTGCTCGTGCGAAGCTGATAAAGGAGGAAAAAGGTCATGGCGGAAAATTACAGCCGACGGCTTGATGCCGGGATTATCGAAGTGCGGTTCAATAACCTGCAATATTTGCAGATTGAGGACGCGCTGGGCAGGGCAAGCGGCGTCTCCATTGTGCGGGACAGCTGGTATCGGATTGGATTTGACCATAAGGCGGAACTTTCCGGCGGGCGGTCAATTATTCTGACCTTTCCCGCCCGCCTTGGGGCACTGCCTGCCGACTTTTGTGGGACAAAGCCGGAGGCGCGGGCGGAATGGCTGCCGGTCATCATCCGTGCCCTGCAAAAGGTGGGAAGCAGCTACGCATTTGCCGAAGTGCTGACCGGTCTTTATGAGGCCATTGCATGGGGATATGCAGAAGAACTTGCCGAGTTTGACGGTCTGTTCGACCTGGCTACGATTGCCGGCCGCCAGCGTATGCTTTCCCGCAGGTCGGCCATGGAACACATGCACAATTTTGCCCCCAGCCTTGCGACTACGCCGGTTGATATGCTGACCGCGATTGAAAGTGGGGAGGTAGTACGTTATGACACTTGATAACCTCAGCCGTAAAGCAGTCATCCTCTACGGCTATATTCAGGGATGTGGCGGTGGTGCCCTTGATGAATGGCAGATGCGGGATAAGACCGGCCTTTCCCATGGCACTATCTGCGCCGCTCGTAAGGAGCTTGTGGATGCAGGTCTTCTTACGTTAGGGAAAGACGGACGCAGAACCACTTACCTTTTGACCAGTCAGGCTGAAAAGTCAACGGGCACGCTGGCAGAATCGGACAGAATGACGGAACCTGCCCCCGCCGAAGCGGCACACCCCGTGGAAGCTGCAGAACCCAAGGCCTTGACGGCACTCGTGGAAGTTCCGCCACCGCCCGCCGTCAAGGCAGGAGTGGTAAAACCTGCGGCACCAGCAGCGGCGCAGGCCGAAATGCCAAGGGTGACGGGCACGTTTGAAAGTATTGACGATTGGATGGGCATGCTTACCGTGTCTTTGGGCGGTTGTGTCAATGTATCGGAATCGCTGGTCACGCCCAATGAGTACAGCGTTTGGGCGGAAGAATACGGTATGGAAGACCATTATACGGTGACGGAAAATGAATATGGCGGGGTGGATGTAGAGTAGGAGGCGGCAATGATGAATGTCTTTATCAATCCGGGGCACGCACTGGGCGGCAATCCTGATCCGGGATGCGTAAATCAAGCGGAAAACCTGCGCGAGTGTGATATTGCCCTAACCGTTGGCAGTATAACGGGCAAGTTTCTTGAAGAAGCCGGTTGTACGGTGAGTCTCCTGCAAAGCCATAACCTTGGCGGGGAGTCCCCCGATTATCCGAATGTCACCGACACCGCCAATCACAGCCTTGCGGATGCCTTTATCTCCATCCACGTCAACGCCGGTGGCGGCAGAGGTGCGGAAACCTTCTGTTACTGGCGGTACGGTGCAGGCGGACGGCTGGCTGCCTGCATTCAGAATCAGCTGGTCATGGCCATGCAGCCCTTGGACAAAGATTATCTTGACCGGGGCGTAAAGGAACGCCCAAGCCTGTGCGTCCTGCGGGAAACCATGATGCCCGCCGTGCTCGTGGAGCTGGGCTTCATTGACAGCGCGGATGTGTGGCTCTTGAAAGAACATCAGGAGGATATGGCAAGGGCCGTGGCCAGAGGAGTTACGGATTACTGGCAGGAATTGAAGGGCTGACAACCAAAAGACCCGATACAATGATTGTATCGGGTCTTAATAATGTGATGCTTATTCTATAATACGGTCGGCAAACAGGCGTCTGACGAAATCTCCGATTTTATCTATTGATACACCACGCTGGGGGCCATATTCGTCATAGATTGCATAATCGTTCAGCTCTTCCAAGACATCATTGCAATCATCATCTGTAAGTTCGGGAATAACTTGTATTTCGTTTTCCTTAACATAAGATTTGACATCATCAATCGTCCAAGTAATGTTCATAATACAACCTCCTTCGCGGTTATTTCTGCACTTATATTATACCATAAATATGGTTTTATTTCTATTATTTTAGGACTGGGTGATATTTAATAACGATTGACAACAGACTTAGGAAGGGGGGGAGGACATGTTGATGGACAAAAGAGGATTTGCCCGCCCTGCGGCGTTCCTGCTTTGGTGGACGCTGGCACCCATGACGACCTCTGACCGCCATGGGCAGTCAGTGTCCACGTCGCAGGGGAACACCGCTCCCCGCCCTAATACCCATCATAAGAGCCAAACAGTCAGGCGGGGGCGGACTGTACGGCTGCATTCCCTCGTTTCTCCTTCCAGATGGCCATGCACTGACGTACCACCAGCACAGAGCCATCCTCCCTCCGGCACTCGGTCATTCCGCCATACAGACCGCCCCCGCGCATAAGAAGCAACAGGCAACGGGTGTCCGTTGGCTTGGGTGGACAGGAATGCTGGCCTGCCTGCGCAGTCCGGCATATCCCGTCCACGTCGCCACAGACACCTGCTTACTTGACCAGTCAATCTTGATTTAGGTAAACATGTTTCAAAAGGATGATGCGTAAGGTTTGTGTGGCGGGACGTGCCTTGCACCTCCCGCAAGGTACAATCCGGCAACCGCAGGCCGTGCCCTTGTCGGTCAAAATCAGAGGCAGGCGGGACGGCAATGAGGGCAGGGGGCCGTCTCTGCACATGGACGCATTGCGCGTCCATTCTCCGCCCCCTTTCCCCCTACGGCCACGGCAAGCATGGCCTACCCCCTTACCCCCAATTGTCCGCCCTGCGGTGCTGTGGCTCCTCGGTCGAACAGGGGAATAAGGTGCCACGGGATAGGGGGACAGGGGGCTTGGCAGCCCTCCCTGCGGTCGGGACGACTACGGCGGCCAGCGAGAGCGGAGTGGGATAACTCGCGCCGCCGTACCCCCTGCCCTCATTGCCTAATGCTGACCAGATGGAGTAGTGGAAGCCTGCTCGTCGTTCATACGTATTCGGTTTGTGTCCGGCTGCTCGGGTGGACAGGTGCCCTGTCCACTTCGCAGCAGACACTTTCCGGCTTTGAAGGCGGGCGGCGGTCGGACTGTATGGCTCCATTCCTTCGGGGCTGCCGGTCGTCAGTCTCCTGCCTGTGCGGGTGCTCAGGTCTTCGCACTATTTCCGCCTTAGTAGGAGCCTTCCTCCTTCCAGCACTTAGTCATTCCGCCTTACAGACCACAGCCGCGCATAGATTGTCACTGGTACGTGTGTCCAACTGCTTTGGTGGACAACTTCGCTACGCTACGTTGTCCACGTCGCATTAGACACAATATGTTGACTTGTCAAAAAATAATCTGACCAGTCAGCTGCTCTTTTATCTCATGGCCTAATATGATAAAATATATTTGCGTTTATTAGAAGGAGAGAAAATACATTTGATTAAGTTAGCAACCTGCTTTAGCGGTATTGGGGCAATCGAACACGCCCTGAATCGCATGGGGATTGACAATGAGATAGTCTTTGCCTGCGATAATGGTGACGTTGATATATTATCAAAGGACATCCCCTTGGATATTATTAAAATTCGTGCAGAATTTGACGAACTGGAAAATATTATTTCCGAAATGCCAGACGGTGACTATAAAGACGAATTGCAGGGCGACCTGTCAAGGGATGACGAGCTTTTCAAGTCACAGGTTACGGGGTTGGATGGTGTTACGGACAAATATACGAAGACTGTAAGAGAAGTTCTTAGTTCCGTAAAGAAGATGACTGGTGTCAAGGCTGCTAGGACAAAGGAGTACGACAAGTTTTCCAAGCAGCTTACCATTGCTGCTGATGACGAGCTTAACAACAGGCTGTATACGCTTTTCTATGCCATAGAGATAACCAACGACTTCCATAAGGACAACGCATGGAATTTGCTGGATCAATATGATATTCCGTTCAAAAGCGTGGATAACATAGATTGGGATTACATTCGGGAAGAAGTCACTACCTTAAAGAATCTGATTGACAAAATCAATGGCCGTCGGGTGATCAAGAGCATTCGTGATATATGTGAACGGCTGGGAATGCTCCATGAGAAGATTTTGACGGCAAAGATTGAGAAGAAACTGTCAACCCTTCCATCTTATGATGATAAGAAAGCCTATATTGATAGTCTGTATGCACCATATGAGCGGAAAAATCAGGTCAAGAAGACCTATATGGCCAACTACGATATAGATGAGCGTCATTTTTATTGGAATGTCAGTTTCTTGGATGGTAACGAATACAAGGGGAAAGTGGATTTATTTGTGGGCGGCAGCCCCTGCCAGTCCTTCAGCCTTGTAGGAAAGCAGCGGGGCCTTGAAGATACGAGAGGAACCCTGTTCTATGAGTATGCCCGTCTGGTCAAGGAGATACAGCCCAAAGTATTCATCTATGAAAATGTCCGGGCTATTCTAAGTAATGACAATGGCAGAACATGGGAAACCATCACCCAGATATTCACTGACCTGAATTATACGTGGGATTATAAAATCCTGAATGCCCGCGACTATGGCATACCGCAGAACCGTGAGCGCGTTTTTGTTGTCGGCTTCCGAAACGATTTGAAACTGGCAAAGGAATTTGAGTTCCCTGAACCGCAGGAACTGAAAACCACAATGAAGGATTTTCTGCTGGATAATGTATCTGGAAAGTATTATTTACCCACCAAGGGGGTAAACTTTGTCACCAGCGACAAGAATCTGACCAAGAGATATACGCAGATAGACGGCGATATTGCTCTTTGCCAAAAGAAGAACCAGCAGTTTAACTGGCATGGTGATTTTGTCTTTGAGGAAGAAAACAAGGACAAGGAAAAGACCATGCAGGATTTGGAAAAGTATTTCCTCAGTGAAAAAGTCCGGAAATATGTACTGGCCACCGGCACGAAGGGATTTTATTCCAAGCCGGAAACAGACCTTGATATTGCAAGACCATTGCTTACCACCATGCACAAAATGCACCGTGCTGGCGTTGATAATTATGTAACTACGGAGGGACGGTTAAGAAAACTTACTCCACGCGAATGTCTGCGCTTGATGGGCTTCAGTGACAGCTTTAAGATACCGGTCAGCGATACGGCAATGTATCAGCAATCTGGTAATTCCATTGTTGTGGATGTACTGATGAACATTATGAGTAAGATTTTGGAAACCTACCCTGATTTAGAAACGAATATCACGGAGTGATGAATTTATGAAAATCAATGGTGAAGAATTAAAAACATTAGCGGTGTTCCCCACGATGATGACTGTTCCGGATTGTTTGGTGGTGTCCAGCAATAAATTGGGCGGTGGTCATGGAGAAGCAAAGTTTTATATTGCTTCCAAGGAGGATATGTATAGCTTCTATGGGCAAGCCGGGTTTGAAGTAAAATGCTTCCTGCTGAAGAAGGATTTGCTTTCTTACATGGTGGCCATAAAGAACGAATACTTTACGCCCTCGCTGGATTACCAGAAGAAAGACCAGCTTCCCCAATTATGGCAGGATCGTATGGACATGATTGACAAGCTGGATGATGTAATATTCTTTACCATTAAAGACCAAAATCAGATTGGCGGCCCCCGTGGCTATATAAATTCAGCAGATGACGCTTACCAGATTATTAGAACGCTGGCGTTGCCGCTGGTAAGCTATATCTATGTGGAGAAGGTTGGAACAGAGAGCGCACCGCTTTTCTACTGGAAGTTGTTTGTCGATTTTACAGCCGTCAACGAAATCCAAAACGGGCCTCTTGTCTTCAAGTATGGTAAGAAAAAGGATGCTGAAAAGCCTGCCGTTACCAAGGAAGATAAGAAGGCAGAAAAGAAGCGCGAAACCATTTCACGGGCTAGAGAAGGTCAGGGGAAATATCGCGAAGCCCTGTTGGAACAGTGCCGTTTCTGCCCATTCACCATGATAGCGGATGAACGCCTGCTGATAGCCAGCCATATAAAGCCATGGGCTGCTGCTGATGATGACGAGAAAATAGATCCATACAATGGGTATATGCTTTCCCCATTGTATGACAAGCTTTTTGACAGAGGCTTCATTACGTTCACCCATGATAAGCACGTTGTTCTGTCTAAATTCATTTCTCCGTTTACGTGGAAGCAGATAAAACTCGCAGATAACGATTTTATTAGAATGCTTCCCATGGATGACAAGCGTTATGAGTATTTGAAATTTCACCATGAAAATGTCTTTAAAGGCACGTTTGATTTTAAAGATTGAATTACAGGAATAGCAGCATGGATGTATTGAGCCGTGAGCAGCGTCGCCATAATATGAGTCGTATCCGTGCGGCTGACACTAAGGCAGAAGTGCTCCTGCGCAAAGCCTTGTGGAAAAAAGGCCTGCGCTATCGCAAGAACTACGCCGCCTTGCCCGGCAAGCCGGATATTGTGCTGACCCGTCAGAAAATCGCTATCTTTGTGGATGGCGATTTTTGGCACGCTCGTGGCCATCAGGATAACCCTGGGGAGCAGGTGGCCACCAATAAGGAGTTTTGGCAGAAGAAACTTGCCCGTAACGTAGAACGGGATAAGGAAGTCAATGACGAACTGACCGAAGCAGGCTGGCTGGTGCTGCGGTTTTGGGAGTCGGATATACTTAGAGATCTATCAAGTTGCATAAACTATATTGAAAACTATATATAGATTTGTGGATGTTATAGTATAGACTTATAGTTAAATTAGAAATAGCAAATATGAAAATGAATGAAGTTTTTATATAGAAGGGAATTAAATCTATGGAAACATTTATTAAAGCAGTTAGTAGTTTTATTACTATGTCTCAAAGAATGATTTTTGCGGCAGTTATTTTTACTGGTTTATGCTTGTTTACACCTGCGGAAATGATAGGAATAATCGGGGTAAATGAACTGGTTGACGAATATCATTCTATGATTGGTATTTTCTTTTTGATTTCCACTTCAATATCGGTTGTTAATGTAATTGTTTATTTCAGTGGATTTGTTAAAGAAAAATGGAGCAATTTTAATTATAAGAGAAAAAGAAAAAAAATATTACGCAATCTTGAAGAATATGAACTTGCGATTGTGAAGTTGTTGTATAATAAAGATAATCATACTGATTTTTTTGATTTAAGTGATGGTGCTGTTCGTCATTTAGTTGCATGTCAAATTATATATAGAACTTCTAATACATCAACCAATTATGATAATCAACATCTATATTTTCCATATACGTTGAATTCGTGGGCTAATAGTTATATAAAAAATAGTAAATTGATGAAAGAAAAGCTTGCTACAATAAATGTTACAAGAAGTTAAGATTAACTAATTTTCTTCTTGCATTTGACCGGTCAACTCCGTATTATAAGAATTGTAAGGAACCTTCCCGTACCAATCCCAATTGAATACATTTTCGGAAATGACAAAATTATGGGTATCTAACGCAGGCATGCGTAAGATATATATTTGGGTTGTCATTCCGCAAGAAGGCCGCAGGGTGACAATCCGGCGGCCTTTTTGCTATCTGTAAAGGAGGAAAACAATATGACTGTTCGCACGAAACAGACCACCACGTTAAAAATCACCCGTGTAAAAGGCACCACAGCCGCGGGCAAGGACAACCATGATTACGTCAATCTTTCTGTCAATCCGAAACTGGAGGATGGGGATGTGCTTTCCATTGGGCAGAAGCTCAGTCGTTTGCAGAGTCTCCCCGTTATCGGTGTCAGCCGTATTGACGCATGTTCGCTGGCAGAAGAACACTAAGGAGGGCTAGACCATGAAAGAAACGCTTTTGATTGAGTTTCAGCTGGAAAACAATAAAAACACGACGATTTCCATTCCTGATCCGCGCACAGATGTCACCAAAGCTGAGGTGATCACAGCGGCAGAGGAAATCGTGGAAAAGAAGGCCGTTCTTTCCGCGGGTGTGTCGGTGGCAGCTTTCAAACGGGCATACATCCGTACCATTCAGGAGACGGAATTGGAGTAATCGGACTGTTCTACGGAGCAGAGGGGGCCGCCGGGGAAACTGGCGGCCTTCTTGATGTCGTGAATGAACAGGTCTTGCCGTAAGGAGGCGGGATGATGGAGCAAACAATACTCACCGCCGTTTCCGCTGTGGGCTTCCCCATTGTGGTGACATTCTACCTGCTGACCAGCTTCCAAAAGTCAATGGATAAATTCACGGACAGGCTGGGGGAGCTTATACAGGAACTGAAGCGGCTGGAAAAGTAAAGTAAGGCGGGCGGCTGACTGGTCAATCTGACCGGTCAGCCGCCCGCCTTTTTGATGTCCTAAATTATTACTATATTTTCTGCGTATGTACACTATTTAAAGAATAGCTGTTATAATATATAGTGTATCGTAATTCTATAAGAAAGCGTGGGGATAGGCATGAGAGCCAAACTATCGGGGATTACCGATTTGTTTACTGCCCTTACAGCAGATGAATGCGGGGCAGCTTTTGTCAGCTTTATGTTTGATGTGGATAACAAGGATTACATTGAGCCGGAGGTGGCTTCGGTACTGGCAAGGCAGATACCGGGGACACGCACGGTAGGGGTATTCACGGACGAAGAACTAAGCCGGGTGAATCTCATAGCGGACATGGTGGGGCTTGACTATGTGCAGCTCAATGGGGATGAAAGCGATGACTATATGCGTCAGGTGGTCTGCCCGGTTATCAAGCGGTATTATGTTGATGAGCATTTTTCCGTGGAAAAGGCCGAGCAGAATCCGGCGGAAATGATTTTGCTGGATTTGGGGGAGCAGGACTATCATAATAAAAAACTGGCCAACGATATTGTCCAGCTGCATAAGTCGGTAATTGTTGCCGGAGAAATAAACCGGGAAAATGTACTCGATGTTGAGCGCAAACTTCATCCTTACGCTGTGGACGTGTCCGAGGGTATTGAGGCGTGTAACGGGCAGAAAAGCGTACGGAAAATAAGAGGCTTGTTCCGGCGTATGGGCAGCAGGACTGTTTAATAGCGCACAATAAAATGCAGCCATCCGAGGATAGCTGCATTTTATTGTGCCTGTTTTTGGTTTTTCTTGTCCGCCCGGATTATTGCGTCAATAATGTTTTTTGACTGCTCCGTAAGCTGTGGATAGTTTTTTATCACATACTGCAGGCGTTTGTCCACTACGGGGGGGGTGATTGTCCATTTGATTATTGGGCGCAGGGAAAAAATAATTCACATTGACCTGCAATGCCCGGGCAATACTGGCCAGTTCGCCCATTTTCATACTGGGACTATATCCACGTTCCCAGTTTGAAATAACCTGTGACGACTTGCCAATTTTTTGGGCAAGCTGAACCTGTGTCATTCCAAGCTCAGTGCGTCGCAGACGTATATAATATCCTACATTGACATTATCCATATTTATCCTCGCTGAATTGTAATATGAGCCACTAAATGAACATGGGGAAGGATTTGATTCCACCATGCCTACTGCCCCTATGCCTACACAATCGCGTCATAAGGGAGAAAGTGGCTCTATACTTATTATACCATCATCAAGAAAATAGCCAAAGGAATTTTATGTTCGCTTATAGAATTATCACGTAGTTATATAACGAAGGGGAGAGGGATGGCTTTGGGAAATCTAAATTGTCCGATTATGCTGGAAGTGAAACCAGGTGGTGCAGGCTGGGCTGAGGTAAATATGCATATTGGGAAAGATGAGTATACGTTTATCTTATCATACATAGGTGAGGATATATATGACCTTATTGAGAAGGTATATTATTTGTATCCTAACTGGGGGCATGATAACCTTGATTACAGGGTTATGGAGTATTATGACGACGTGGAGATAGAATCTACGATTGACGGAGTGACAGCCAAGCAGTTATGGTCGGATGTTCCATGGAAAACTAAACTGCTATGGAACGGTGAAGGAACTTATGTGAAGTGGAAAATGGAGCGCCCGGCAACAATTGACGATGATTTCGATGTGACCATCACGTTGGAGGTTTATCAGCAGGAGGAATCTTTTCATACATACACAGTAAGATACAAGGATTTATGTTACGCTGTTGCCAAAGGTGTAACAGAAGCGCTGATTCGTTACGGAATTGTTGGCTGTTATGAATCCACATGGATGCAAGATATAAATATTCGTCACTTTTTGCAGATTAAAGGGCTGGCACTGGATAAGGAAATTGAATTGGTGTCAGATAGTCAGGATGAACAAGGTATCTTTCATATCCGGCTGGAGCAGGAAATGGATTTGTTAATCCGGTCAATGTCATAGATTGTTTCATGCTGTTATTTACATATGTCAGAAAACCGCTATCGAAGGATGGCGGTTTTCGTACATTATAATACTTCCTTGCGTAAGTGGAGCCAGTATTTCCCTACAAACTTCTCCGGGTGAAACTTCGGCATTAAGCAAAATGCAGCCGGAGGCAGATACTTCTAAGAACGAAAGGAGTGTTCACTATGAGAGATGGGGACATGACGACAAAACGGGATGGGGAATTGCTGGCTGAACTTTTGGACATCCCCAAGACGGTTTTTGAGACGCGCACGTTGCGGGAGATAATGATGGCTCCTCAGGCAATAAAGGGGATTGGTGAAAAGCGCACAAAAAAAATACTCATGTTGAAGGAGCTTTCACGTCGCTGGTTCATGACACCGAATCTCCGGCAGAAGATTGACGGTGCAGAGGATGTGGCCCGTTATCTTATGCCAAGGCTTAAGGATGAGAACAAAGAGCATCTGATTTTGATTGTACTGAATAGCAAAAAATTTATTGTTGCTACTCCCATAGTGTCCGTAGGGTCGTTAACGAGTGCCGTAGTTCATCCTCGTGAGATATTTAGGACAGCTATTTACTATTCTGCAGCATCCGTGATACTGGTTCATAACCATCCATCAGGAGAGCCTGACCCTAGTGATGCGGATAAGAAAATAACGAAGAAATTATTCCAATGTGGGAAAATCATGCAAATACCCGTTTTAGACCATGTAATTATTGGTAATCTGCTATTTTACAGTTTCAAAGAAGACAAGATTAAAAGTCTAAAGTATTGAGGGAGTGCGAATATAAAAAAATCTTAACTAAAGTCTTTTTCCGTATTTTGGTGTCGGATGCGAAGTGGACAGCGTAGCTGTCCACCCGAGCAATCGGACACCCGTACCAGTGACAATCTATGCCCGGCGGTGGTCTGTGCGGCGGAATGACTAAGTGCTGGAAGGAGGAAGGTTCCAACCCCTGCGGGAATAGTGCGAAGACCTGAGCACCCGCAGGGGCTGGAGACTGACGACTGGAACGCCGCAGGAATGAAGCCGCACAGTCCGACCGCCGCCCGCCAAGAGAAACGGAAAGTGTCTGCTGCGAAGTGGGCAGGTTTCCTGACCACCCGAGCAGGCGGACACAAACCCAATACGCATGAACGACAAGCAGGCTTCTCCCAGCCCATCTGGTCATATCGAGGCACTGCGGGCAGGGGGTACGGCGGCGCGAGTTATCCTGCTCCTATCTCGCTGGCCGCCGTAGTCGTCCCGACCGTAGGGAGGGCTGCCTAGCCCCCTGTCCCCCTAATCCGCAGCACCTTATTCCCCGCCTGACCGAGGAGCCACAGCACCGCAGGGCAGGAAATCGGGGGTAAGGGGGTAGGCCCCGCTGGTCGGGGCCGTAGGGGGAAAGGGGGCGGAGAATGGACGCGAATGCGTCCATGTGCAGAGACGGCCCCCTGCCCGCAGTGCCGTCCGCCTCGCCGCTGATTTTGACCGACAACGTCACGGCCTGCGGATGCCGGATTGCTTCGTGCGGGAGGTGCCGCCAGCACGTCCCGCCACACGAACCTGACGCAATATCCTTTTGAAACGTGTTTACCTAAATCAAAATTGACTGGTCAAGTGAGGCGGTGTCTGTGGCGACGTGGACGGCGCAGCTGTCCACCCAAGCCAACGGACACCCGTTGCCTGTTTCTTCTTATGCGCGGGGGCGGTCTGTATGGCGGAATGACCGAGCGCCGGAGGGAGGATGGCCATGTGCTGGTGGTACGTCAGTGCATGGTCATCCGGAAGGAGAAACGAGGGAATGCAGCCGTACAGTCCGCCCACGCCTGACTGTTTGGCTCTTATGGCGATTGATTAGGGTGGGGCAAGGTGTTCAAAGGCGGCGTGGACGCTGGCAGTTAAGCGGCGGTCGAAGGTCGCAGCCAGCGCCAGCGTCCACCAAAGCCGGAACACCGAGGGCGGGCATTACGCTTTTTTTGGATGCAACGATGTTGTCCAGTCATAAGAAAAATGACCTGTCAAAACATATCTGACAGGTCATTTAATCACATACTATTCTTTTATCTTCGCCTATACTACTTTTTTTGACAGCCGATTGACAGCCACAAGAACATAATCATACATCACTAAAAGTAACATTATGAAATTAGAAACGCTCGCAACCCCTTGAAATACAACGCTTTTGACTCTATTCGTTACATTACGAAATCACAGGTTTTTGACTCAAAATCTGCCGTTGGCAACAACGTATCGGTTCGACTCCGATCATCGGCACCACTTGTAAATCAAGGCTCCGTGAGGTTCTCACGGGGCTTTTTTGTTGTGCGCCCGGCATGGGCACACTCTAATGGGTGAAAGTCCCTAGACCACCCGGTAGCGGGAAGGTCATAGCCGAACACCAAGGGTGTCCACTGCGAGGTGGAATCTGAAGGAAG
>DFHU01000046.1 GCA_002373045.1 Pseudoselenomonas ruminantium
AAGCATACATTCATTATTACAACCACAAGCGTGTGCAACGTAACCTTGGTATCTTAACACCGATAGAGAAACACACCTTGTATTTAGCCGCATAAAAAAAGGCCGACAGACAAATCTGTCGACCAAAGAAATCTTATATTTTTTTATTGTCCTCTTGACGGGGAGCAGTCCATTACGTGCAACAGCCCCTTTTTTGTATGCGTAAATTAAAGGCTGCCCAGATTACCTAGCGAATCAATAATCCTGCTTATATTTACGAAACAATCCTATCCTTTTATTTGCGCACATAGCAAGTGCTTCTCCCTGCGCCAATTTTTTCGATATAATGTGCCTCCACCAAACGCTTTAGTGCTGCCTCCACCGATGCTTTACCGATACTCGGACAATTTTTGAGCACATCCTGCTTGGTAAACGTGCCCAGCTTATTGTCAATATAAACCTTGACAATATCATACGCTGTACTTTTCTGTCCCATTGCTGCGGAAATGGTAATTCTGCGCTCAAAATCACGATAGCAGGCCAAAATCACGCCGAGCATGTACTTGATAAAGGGCAGTGGATTATTTTTTTCTGCCAGCCAATTCTGGTCAGATGCATACAAAGCATCATAGTAGCTTTCCTTGGTATCGGCGATTGCTTTTTCAATACTGATATATCGGCCCACCATATATCCACTGCGATAGAGCAGTAACAAGGTCAGCAAACGACTCATGCGACCATTGCCATCATTAAAGGGATGAATGCAGAGAAAATCAACAATAAAATACGGTATTAAAAGCAAGGGCGATACCAGTTCTTTTCCCAAACATTCATTGAAACTGCGACAAGCTGCCTCCACAGCTACCGGTGTTTCATAGGGCTCCAATGGCTTGAATAATACCCTTTTGGTGCCATCCGGCAGAGTTGCTGCGATTTCATTAGGTGTCGTCTTAAACATTCCTCCATAGGATAGTTCCGTAAACTTCAACATATCCCTATGCAGCTGCAATATATAATTTGCTGTTAATGGTATATACGCATAACTTTCGTGAATGATGTTCAGCACATTGCGATAACCCAGAATTTCCTTTTCATCGCGGTTTCGTGGTGTTGTCTTATCCGCAACCAATTGTTTCAATCGTGCCTCTGTGGTCACAATCCCCTCAATGCGATTAGAAGCCTCGGTGCTCTGTATTTTGGCTATTTCCACTAAGCGCTTAAGTTCCATCGGTTTTTGCCGAATGTATAATTCCTGCTTCCCTTTGTACTCCTGAATCTCAGCTATGTAGGAAATAATCTGACTATCCCAGGAAATATCTTTTAACTTTGTATAGTCAAACGTACGCATACTTTTCTCCTATCTCATATATTTTTCTCCTAATTATACTATCATTTTAGGCGAAAAATCAATTATTTGGGAGATAACCCCAACTTTTGTTATTGCTATATTTCCATTTTGGGTAATGCAAAAAAACAACAGCAGCGTTATAATGATAAGATAAGTTTCAATCAAAAGGAAAGTTGGTGCCCACCATGCAAATAAATGATATTCCCGTACTTATCGCCAAGGAACTTGGCGTGACACCGAAACAGACCTCGGCCGCCATCGAGCTGTTGGACGAAGGCAATACCGTGCCGTTTATTGCCCGCTACCGCAAAGAAGCCACGGGTGCGCTGGAAGATGAGCAGCTGCGTACGCTCGAAGAACGCCTGACCTATCTGCGCAATCTCGTCAAACGACAGGAAGAAATCCTCGCCAAAATTGAGGAACAGGGCAAGCTGACCGACGAGCTCAAAGCCGCCATCGAAAAGGCGCAAAAATTGCAGGAACTCGAGGATCTCTATCTGCCCTACAAGCAGAAGAAACGCACCCGCGCCCAGATTGCCCGTGAGCGCGGTCTGGAGCCTTTGGCCAAACTGATGCTGGAACAGGCAAAAATCCAGGGCACGCCCCTTGACGAAGCCGCCGGCTTTATCAATGCCGAAAAAGAAGTAAACACCGCCGAAGATGCCTTGCAGGGCGCTATGGATATTGCCGCCGAAACCATTATGGAAGATGCAAAACTCCGCGCCAATATGCGGACCCGCCTTTGGAACAACGGGCATATTGAAACGGAACTCGTGGAAGATGCCGAAGAAGCCCAAACCTTTGCCATGTACAAGGATTACAGCGAACTTATCCATACTTTGCCTTCCCATAGAATTCTGGCCATCAACCGCGGCGAAGCCAAAGGCTGTCTCAAAGTCCATGTCACGATTGACGCCGAGGACTGCCAAAGCCGAATTTTCCGCCGTATCAGCAAGGCGCCCTCAAAATGGGATGAAACCTTGAAAGCCGTTATCGAGGACGGCTGGAAACGCCTGCTGTTCCCGGCATTGGAGCGCGAAGTCCGCAGCCAGCTCACCGAAGATGCCGAAGCACAGGCCATCAAGATTTTTGGCGTGAACTTAAAACAGCTGCTCCTGCAGGCGCCCCTTGCCGGTCATACCGTACTGGGGCTTGACCCGGGCTATCGCACGGGCTGCAAGATGGCCGTTGTCGATGCCACCGGCCATGTGGTCGACCACGGTGTAATTCAGGTAACGCAGAGCGAAGGGGCGAAAGCCGCTGCTGCCAAAACGGTACTGGGCTTGATAAAAAAACACCATATCACCCTGATTTCCATTGGCAACGGCACGGCTTCCTACGAAACGGAGCAGTTCACCGCCCAGCTGATTGCCGACAATCACTTGACGGATGTGCATTACCTGATTACCAACGAAGCCGGCGCCTCCGTCTACTCCGCTTCGGCACTGGCCAAGGAAGAACTGCCCGAATACGACGTCACCATCCGCGGCGCGGTATCCATTGCCCGCCGCATTCAGGACCCGCTGGCCGAACTGGTCAAAATCGACCCCAAAGCCATCGGCGTAGGGCAGTATCAGCATGACGTCAACCAAAAGGAACTGGGCGCGACCCTCGATGCCACCATTGAAAGCACGGTAAACCATGTGGGTGTTGACCTCAACACCGCCAGCGGCGCACTTCTCAAACATATCGCAGGCATCAATGCCACCATTGCCAAAAACATCGTGGCCTACCGCAATGAAAACGGCATCTTCACGAGCCGCAAGCAGCTGCTGAAAGTGCCTCGTCTGGGCCCGGCCGCCTTTACCCAGTGTGCCGGCTTCCTGCGCATTGCGGGGGGCAAATCACCCTTGGACAACACCCCGGTTCATCCGGAATCCTACGAACTAGCCGAAAAACTTTTGGCACGTTTGGGCTTTAGCTTAAATGACCTCAACGATAAAGATGCACTGGCCATGCTGGCGGCCAAGGCCAAACTTGCCGACTGCACTAAGTTAGCCAAGGAGTTGGACGCAGGCGAGCTTACGGTCAAGGATATTCTCGATGCCCTTGTAAAACCGGGCCGCGACCCGCGCGAAGACCTGCCGGCACCGCTGACCCGTCAAGCGGTTGTGAAGCTTTCCGACATCAAGGAAGGCAGCATTATGCGGGGCACGGTGCGCAATATCACCGACTTTGGCGCCTTTGTCGATATCGGCCTCAAAACTGCCGGCCTCATCCATATTTCCGAAATGAGCCAGAAACGCATCAAGCATCCCCTCGATGTGCTGGCTGTCGGGGATATCATCAAAGTCATGGTCATCAGCGTTGACGAGAGCCGCAACCGTATCGGCCTTTCCTTGAAGCAAGTACCCAAAAATGAGGAGAAAATCGGATGAACCTGTTAGAAAAAACCATTGCCGCCATCGAACCGGCAAATCAGGAGTTGGCAGCCCAAGCCGCCACGCAGCTGACCAACATTATGGAAGCGGATGACAATTCCCTGGGACAGTTCCGGGAACTGCTGCTCCGCTATATTGCCATTACCAACCAGTTGAACCCCGGTCTGCCCGACAAATGCACCGTTATCTGCTGCGGCAGCCATGGTGTAGCCAGTGAGGCCGTCAGTGCCTATCCGGAAGAAACCACCCTGCAGATGACCAAAAGCTATCTGATTGGTCAGGGCGCTGCCGCCAATGCCTTCGCCGAATTTTCCGGCAGTGAGCTTTTTGTTGCCGATTTCGGCATCAAAGCCGAAAACATTGACATTCCCGGCCTTATTGACTGCCGCATCGGCAACGGCACAGCCAATATCGCCCAAGGCCCGGCCATGAGCCGTAAGCAGGCCGTTCAGACCATCGAAAAGGGCATTGAACTTGCTGATAAACTGATTGCCGAAGGCTTTGACTGTCTGCTGCCGGGAGAAATGGGCATTGCCAATACGACCATCAGCGCCGCCATCGTCGCCGCCCTCTGTGAAAAAGCCGCCCCGGAAGTCACGGGACGGGGTACCAATATCTCCAATGAGCGGCTGGCGAACAAGACCCGCATCGTGGAAAAAGCCTTGAGCCTGAACCAGCCGGACAAAAAAGATGGACTGGATGTCCTCGCCAAAGTCGGCGGTTTTGAATTTGGTGCGATTGCCGGCCTTATACTGGGCTTTGCCGCCCGCCATAAGGCCGTGATTCTGGACGGAGCCAACTGCGCTGCCGCCGCTCTGATTGCACAAAGTCTGGCGCCAGCCTGCGTGGATTACCTTCTGCCCTCTCATCGGGGCGGCGAACCCTCGCAAGGCTTTGCCTTGGAAAAATTAGGCCTTACACCGCTTCTGCATTTGGATTTGCGCTTAGGCGAAGCCTGCGGCAGTTCCATTCTGGCAAAAGAGCTGGACACCATGCTGAACCTTTGGGATGTGGCCTCCCATCTTCCCCATGACCCAGTGGAAGAACCCTTCCAAAATGCCTATATGCCGACCATTGCCCCCAAGATTACCAACAAAACCTTCGATTTCTACCTGTCCACCATGCAGGATTTGGACAGTCCGGCCATGCACGCCTGCAAGGCACGCATTGACAATCTGGTAAAGCCCTTGGAAAGTCTGGGTGCCCTGGAGCAGATCGCCATCGAAATCGCCGGCATCACCGGCGATGAACTACCGGGCTGCGGCCTTGACCGGGCGCTTATCTGCTTCACCGGCAAAGTCACCAACCCCCTGCAAATGCAGCTTACTGCCGCCACCGCCCAGAGTGCCCGCGCAGATGTCACGATTGCCCATGTACGGGAAGGGCTGCCCTTGACCGCAGCCTTTGACTTTGGCCGGGAACAGGGAGAATTTCTCTCCCTTTCCTATCCCCTGCTGGGGCTGTCATTAGCCGAAATCGATGAACATGCGCCCTTCGGCACCACCGCCGACCTTCTGCATCAGGAACTCTTAAACGCAGACGGCAGCCTGAAATATCCGGCTGACCAGTTCCTTACCCGTGCTCCGGAATCGGCCCAGCCCTTTATCGGCGCCATGATTGGCGCCATCATCGCCGCTGCGCACAACAGCTCCTTCATCATTCTGGATGACGAAGCCAGCGAAATCATCGCCCGCTACACCGAACTCCTGTGCCCGGCAGTACGTCCCTATATTCTCCATGTACAGCCCCTGCTCTTAAAAGCAAACTGCACCCTGCCCGGCGGTCTCATTGCAGGAATGGGCATGGATATTGCCGATGCCTCCCTCTATATGCTGAACCACATGCGCACCTTCGCCGAAAGCAAGGTTGCCATCGCCAACGATGGCCCGGGCGCAGACCGCCAGCAGCCGTAATAACACCGCTCCCCCCAAAGAAAACTTTATACCCAAACAAGCCCCCGGCAGGAAAACCCCAATCCAGGAGCGAACATTCCCCATATAAGTATGTATTTTATGAGGAGGTATGAAGAACATGAAAAAGAAACTTCTGATTATGCTGGCAGGATTAATGGCTATGAGTGCTGCTGTTTGCTGCGCTGCTGTGTCCTCCGAGCATATCGCGCTTGCAGATGTTGCCCCTGGCTCCAGCGTAACCGCAGCCAAGCAAAAACTGGGCACCCCCAGCCAACGCGGCGATAAATTATTCTTTCCCAACGGCATGGTCATCGAAACTGCTGACCACAATCCGGATATAATTGAAGAAATTACCACCCGTTCTGCCGGAGCTACACCAGCCGGTATTCAGGTGGGCATGAACGAGAGCAGCCTGACTCAGGCTTACGGCAATCCCGACAAGATTGACCGGGATAAGGATGATACAGAATACACCTACTATAGCACCGACAATGCCAAAAAGATGGAATTCAAAGTCGTGAACGGCAAAATCGTAAAGATTAAATGCGAACTGCGTTAAATTTTTCTTCCGTCTGCCTGCTGGCATTCCGGGCATACACCGTAGAAATAATACTGCTGTCCGGTCAGTTGATAGCCGGTCTCGGCCATAACCTGCTCCAAAAAATCCGCCGTCGGCAGGGTCTTTACATCATCCACCCGCCCGCAGTGCATACAGCGGATATGGGGATGCGGACTGATACGGGCATCATAGCGGAAAGAATCCTCTCCCACATTCAATTCCTGTACAATCCCCACTGCGCACAAAATATTCAACGACTTGTAAACCGTAGCCAGACTCATGGTGGGATAGTCGGGCAGCAGTTCCTGATACAAGGCTTCGGCACTGGGATGTTCCGTGGTATGCGCCAGCGCATTATACACCGCCAGCCGCTGCGGCGTGACCTTGAAACCACGCTCCCGCAAAAGCGCCGTGACTTCCTTCGGTTTCAATCCTACACGCATAATTTTCTTCCTCACTAACAAATAATCATTCTTCTTTGCGATTTATTCTAAATAAAAAAGCATCTCCTGTCAAGAAGATGCTTTTATTTATTTCCACTTATTCAGCAGTAGTCGCTACACCGTACATCGTCGTGTTGTCCTTCGTCTGAATATAGAATTCCGTCCCCTCCGGCAGGTCAATGTTCTTGCCTTTGACAAAGGCACCGCCGATTACACCAATCGGGCCAAGGATTACAATGCCAGCCAGACTGGCGCCGGCAGCCATTGCCAGATTCTTCATTTCCTGTTTGGATTCTTCGCCCATAAAAGTAGCTACATATGTTCCGTCAATGGATTTTGTCTGCTTGTAGTCAATTTCCAATTCAGCATTGCGGCCGAAGTTACGTGCCTGTTTTACTTTCGTTACTACGCCATCTCCCGGCTCACCCTTGGCAAAAACCAACTTGCCATCCACAATTACATCCGCTGCAACCTTATAACGAATCGTATCGCCTTTTTTCAGATTTTTGGTATTTACCGGGTCAACCAGTGCCACTTTAATCAATGTATTCTTCGGTACATTAATCTGTACCATCGGCAAATCAACCGTCCCAAAGGAGGAAGAGGCCAATGCCTGAATCCGTTTTTTATACGTTCCCTCATTGGTCTGACCATTAATGGTCATCTCCATATCCGCGACACGTTTTTCCACGGATTTCATGCTCACTTCATGGTCGATATTCCATTCAATGGCATTGAGCTCAGCCAACACAGAAGGCTTGCTGCCATTGGTATAAATCTCACTATAAAGAGCATCCACCCGCGCCATCATACTGCCCGTCCTATGGGTGCCATCATAATCTTTTTCCAATTTGTTTATCCGGTCTAACAATGCTCCGGTCTGCTCTGTACCATAAGTATCCTTTTCCATAGCAGAAAGTTTTGCCTGCACAGTTTCCGGAGTTGCTGCACTAGCCATTCCCATGGATGATACCAGCAGCATCGCCGACAGGAATATCGCACATATCTTGCGGAATTTCATAGATTCGTTCCTCCATTCATTTCATTGTGGCCTTCATCATTGTACCATATTTTAGTTTATTTTTCTTAAAAATCAGTTAGAAACATCAAGTTTTTCCTGTCTTTTTGCATACTCATATTGCGCAGCCTTGGTTTCCGGTTCATGATTGCCTGCCGGTTCCGGGTGAATGAGGATATCAAAGGCGCCAAACTCCGCGCGGATTTCTTCTTCCAGCTCATCACAAATGGCATGAACCTGGGCCAAATGCATATTCCCATCAAAAAGTACATGTACATCCAACAGTTTATAGGAGCCGGATTTGCGTGTGCGCAGGCAGTGGCAGCCCTTGACCTCGGGAATGCTGTCGATAATGGCCATAATCCGGTTTTCCTGTTCTTCCGGCAGGCTCACATCTGTAAGCTCCATGGTCGAATCCACCACCATCTTCCAGCCTTCCCGGAAAATAATAACGGCCACCACAATGGCAATCGCTCCATCCAGCCAGGCCCAGCCGGTAAACTCCATCAGAATCAAGCCCAGCATGACCCCCACAGAAGTCCAGACATCCGCCCGCAGGTGCAGTCCATCCGCCTCCAATGCCTGCGATTCGGTGAGCTTGCCTACCGAAATCAATTTCTGCGACACAACGAGGTTGATGATGATGGACACCAGCATAATGGCTACACCAAAATGCAGCATTTCCGGTACCCTGTCCTGCCCCAGATGTTCAAAGGCCTCATAAACGATGCCCCCGGCAGCCGCCACAATTAAGAGTGCTTCTACTGCCGCAGACAAATTCTCAAACTTGCCATGTCCATAATCATGCTCCATATCCGGCGGAGTTACGGATTTTTTTACCGCCCAAAAAGCAATCAAAGATGCCAGCAAGTCAACACTTGAATGAAGCGCCTCAGAAATCAGACTCACGGCTCCTACCCAAATGCCCACGCCCAGTTTCAGCAGCACCAGTATGGAATTGGAAATAATAGACAAGTACGCTGTATCTTTTTTCAGCACATCTATCTCAGTCATGAACTTCCCCTTTCTATACAGGAAAAGCCTCCCCCATTATCGGGAGAGACTTCAAACATTCATTTTTTGCGCGGCTGTTCATAGATAAAATCCACCACGGTCTGCATTGGTGACGAAGCCACAAACGGCAATTCCGGCGTTACCTCACTGCTCTGTTCCAAAAATTCTTTGCTATCATAGGCCTGTACCTTGGAAGACAGAATCTTGTAGACCATCTTATCCTTATTAAATTGCATCAGATAAAGATAACGGCGGTTAGTACGGGCCTTTATCACCGCTACCCTGGCCTGCACCATTTCATAACTCTTTTTCGTCTTATCCGGCTGCACTTCCTCCACCGTGGAAAAAGCCAGCGAATCAACATCCACATAATAGCCTGTCGGCCCTATAGCATCCACAAACTGAAAATTCTCCGCAAACACGCTGGCACTGCCCCACAAAAGGAGCCCCAGCAGCAAAGGCAAAACACGCCCAAGTTTCATCTATTTCGCTTCTTTCTATGACAAAGGAACTTACACATCTTCCAAACACGGTTTATTATAGCGAAAAAGCAAGGTTCGCGCAAGTTTTGCCATAGGAAAATTCAGCAAATCCGCGGCACGATATTCCCCAGCGGCATATCCACCACGCGAATTCCGCCGATGCCTGTACGCAAGCCAACCGTTCCCGGAGCCTCGGCCGTAACTTCACCGATTACTCTGGCCTCCTGTCCATAAGGACTTGTCCGCATCGCCTTGAGGACCTTTTCGGCACTCTCTGCAGGCACAAAGGCCACACACTTGCCCTCATTGGCTAAGTACAGCGGGTCAAAACCAAGCATATCGCAGACGCCCTGCACTTCGGGGTGAATGGGAATCTCATCCTCGTCAATCAGAATGCCGCAATGCGAAGCCGCAGCGATTTCATTGAGTACCGCGGCTACACCGCCGCGGGTCGGGTCACGCATGACCGCAATATCCGGTGCAGCTTCGAGCATAGCCTTGGTCATTTTATTGAGTGGCGCACAGTCCGTCCTGACGCTTTCCGGCAGATTGATATTGTGCCGCCCTGCCATAATCGCCGCCGCATGGTCGCCGATGTAGCCGGAGAGAATCACCTTCATGCCCGGCTTGACGTTTTCGGGGCTGATATGCGTGCCGGGAATCTTGTCGCCAATCCCGGCCGTGTTGATGAAAATGCCGTCGGCCTTGCCCTTTTCCACCACTTTGGTATCCCCGGTGGCAATGACGACACCGGCTTCATCGGCCATCTTCTTCATCGTGCTCACGATGGTCTGCAAATCCTTGATGGGGAAACCTTCCTCGATAATCATACCCACCGATAGATAACGCGGAATGGCCCCCGTCATCGACAGGTCATTGACCGTGCCGCAGACGGCTAACTTGCCGATATTGCCGCCCGCAAAAAACAAGGGCTGTACCACATAGGAATCTGTGGTAAAGGCCACTTCCCCTTTCATATTCACCAAAGCCCCGTCATGCAAGGTATTTAAAACCGGATTGCCATAGGCCGGCAGGATAACCTGCTCCATCAGTTCCTGACTCACCTTGCCCCCGGCACCATGGGCCAGGGTCACTTTATCATTTGCCATATTCAAACCTCCCCTGACCATATTTATACCAGGCCGCACATACACCTTCCACCGACACCATGCAGGGGCCGATGGCGTGTGTCGGCACACAGGCCTTGGCAAACAGCGGACATTCCTTGGGCGTTACAATCCCGCGCAAGACTTCGCCACAGCGGCAGGCCGTCTTTTTCGTTACCGTCTCCACTTCCAGCGGCAGAACCTGCTCAATATCAAAGCGGGCATATTCAGCCTTCATCTTGAGCCCGGACAGAGGCACAATCCCCATGCCGCGCCAGCCTGTATCGCAGGACTCATAGACCTTATTGGTAATCGCCATGGATACCGGATTGCCCTCAGTCTTTACCACATCGGTGTACTCATTTTCCACCTTAGCTTCGCCGTTTACTACCTGCTGCACCAAACGGTAAAGGCCGCGCAAAATCTGCAGCGGCTCAAAGCCTGTGACCACGCCCGGCACATGATACTTGCCAATTACTGGCTCATATACGCCTGTCCCCGTGACCACCGATACATGGCCCGGCAGGATAAAACCGTCCACATGGACTTCTTCATCGTTTAAGAGTGCTTCCATCACCGGCGGCACCAGTTTCTGCGCTGATAGCATGTATAGGTTCGTTATTCCCTGCTGCTCAGCCGCCAGCACCGTAGCTGCTGCCGTTGGTGCCGTGGTCTCAAAGCCCACCGCCAGAAAGATAACCTTCTTATCCGGATTGTCCTTGGCAATCTGAATGCTGTCCATGGGCGAATACACAATACGAATATCTGCACCATTGGTTTTCGCCTCGTTCAAGCTCGACTTGGAGCCAGGAACTTTGAGCATATCGCCAAAGGTCGCGATAATCACATCATCACGCTGGGCGTAGGCAATCGCCTTGTCCATATAATCGTCCGGCGTCACACAGACCGGACAGCCGGGGCCGGATACGAGTTCCACCGAATCCGGCAAAATCTGCCGCAGGCCTGCGCGGAAAATCGCCACCGTATGCGTGCCGCAAACCTCCATAAACCGCAGCTTGCGCCCGGTTGTGGCGGCCAGTTCACCGATTTTTTGCACGAGCTCTTTGGCAAATGCCCGTTCTTCCGCTTTCGTCAGCTTCTCCTTAACTTCCGTCACAGCTTATCCACCGTCCTCGGCGCCCCGCGCATTTCCGCCATCAGGGCATAGGTTTCCTCTGCGTCCTTCTCCTCCACCTTCTGCATAGCGAAGCCGGCATGCACCAGCACATAATCGCCCAGCTTCGTCTCCGGCAAAAGCATCAGGCTGACATCACGCGTCACGCCTGCAATATCCACCGTGCCCATAGCATCTTTTATCGCAACTACTTTGGCAGGAACAGCCAAACACATCGTTATTACCTCCTAACAGCCGAAAAATCCTCTGCAACCTTATGGTAATCCATATCGTCAACATTATCACGCTTGCGCGGCTCAATCCCCCAATTTTTGAGTTCCTTGAGCGCCTGCTCCACCATCTGCGGCAACAGTTCCATCATGCCCTCAGACAGCTCAACGCCGGCCTCCACATCATAGGGCTGGACACCGATAACGACCACCTCAGGAATCTTATGCCCCGTAACGGTCAAGAGCCCCAGCACATCCTGTATGCCGACTTCATGGGCCGACAATTTATCCTGAAAATGCTCCATTACATCATCATTGTGAAAGCGGAACGTCGTGCCCGGCTCGGCCCCGCCATTGATGGAATCAATGACCAAGAGTTTCTCTGTGCCCGTAACATACTGCGTCAGCTCAATGCCCAGCGTGCCGCCGTCCACAATCTGCACGGACTCCGGAAATTCATAATGCTTATCGAGATATTCTGCCACCCGCACGCCAAAACCTTCATCCCTCAGGATGATATTGCCGATGCCTAAAATCGTGACTTCATTTTTGTAGAGTACATTATCCAGACTGGACTTCCCGCCAGCCGCAAATACATCAGCCATACTTACTGTCCTTTCTTGGCGGCAATCTTCTTCAGCAGCCAGTCACACCATTCATCAATTCCCTGCCCCTTGGTGCAGGAAACTTCCAGCACTTCAATACCCGGATGCAGGCTCGTGATATCCTTCTTGGCCGAATCCATATTGAAGTTGCAATACGGTGCCAAATCCACCTTGTTCAGCAAGGCTATTTCGCTTTCCTTGAACATCAGCGGGTACTTTAAGGGTTTATCGTCGCCTTCTGTCACAGAGAGTACCACTGCACGGGCGTCTTCGCCCACAGGAAACTCTGCTGGGCAGACAAGATTGCCGACATTTTCCACCACCAGCAAGTCCAGTTCATCCAGATTCATTTCCTTGACGGTTTTCTGCACCATATTGGCATCGAGGTGACAGCCGCCCGCCGTGTTAATCTGAATCACCGGCACGCCATATTTATCAATACGTTCCGCATCCTTGCTCGTAAAGAGGTCGCCTTCGATAACCGCCATCTTGATTTTATCTTTCAGGCGCTCCATCGTCTTTTCGAGTACCGAGGTCTTGCCTGCCCCCGGCGAACCCATGAAATTCAGCACAAAGACCTTTTTATCCTGAAACATCGCCTGATTTTCCGCAGCTATGCGGTCATTTTCGCCCAAAATATTCTTGATAACCTTAATCTCCATCAGTCTACCTCCAAATATTCCACCTGCATCTCCCGTCCGGAAATGGTTGTAAGCACACCATTTTCGCATTCGGGACACCAGAAATCATAATGCTTAATATGAAACTCCTTGCCGCATTTGCTGCATTTGCCTATCAGCGGGACATTTTTTATTTTCAATACTGCTCCTTCGGCAATCGTGCCCTGCACCAGCATATTGAAGGAAAATTCCAGAGAATCCACTTCTACTCCGGACATTTCACCGAGCAGCAAGCCAACTTCGTTGACCTTTCGAGCATTGTTCTGTTTGGCATAATCCAAAGCAATATCCAAAATTCCTTCGGCAATGGCCATCTCATGCATAGTTTTCCACCTCATCTGCCAGCCTGCCGGCTGCCGCCTTCTACCCCAAGGGCACAGACCCTCAAGGGGGAAGGCATTTTTAATCGTGCATCCTTTGGGAGCGTTCCCCC
>DFHU01000011.1:0-1656 GCA_002373045.1 Pseudoselenomonas ruminantium
AGTTCTATTGTAGGAGGAGGGATGCTTATGGCATTAGAGTCTGCCATGGCCTTATTGGCCTTTGGCATCGCCTGCTTTAGCCTCGGCTATACGCTTGGCAAAGACTTGAATAAACAGAAATAACCGCCCAGCCTGAGAAACTTAGCGGTTATTCTATAACTACTTATCTTGGGGCAACCGTCAACCGGCAGCACCTTTTTATGTTTTTATACTATCATATTTATCTGAAAAAATCAATATACATCCCTATGGGAAAAAGAAAAACGGCGCATGGTATTGCGCCGTCTTCTCTCATAGGGTTTAACTTTATATACGCTATAGAAACATCCATTATTATCAAAATTAGAATTCTTCGCTCTTGCTGGCGATTTTTTCCTGAACGTATTTAATGAAGTCATCTACCTTCATCACTTCGCTGTCCTTCACGCCGCGTTTGCGAACAGCTGCCGTACCGTCAGCCATTTCCTGATCACCGACAACCAACGTGTACGGCGTCTTCTTGACCTGACTTTCGCGAATCTTGTAGCCCGTCTTTTCATTGCGGTCATCCACTTCAACGCGCAAGCCGAGGTCAAACATTTTCTTCTTGAGCTCGTAAGCGTAATCGGCATGTTTGTCCGTAATCGGCAGGATGCGAACCTGAACCGGAGCCAGCCAAGTCGGGAAGGCACCGGCATAGTTTTCAATCAAGATACCGATAAAGCGTTCAATGGAGCCGTAAACCACGCGATGCAGCATAACCGGACGATGCTTTTCGCCGTCTTCGCCCACATAAGTCAGGTCGAATTTCTCCGGCATCAGCATATCGAGCTGAATCGTACCGCACTGCCACGTACGACCGATGGAATCGCGCAGATGGAAGTCAATCTTCGGGCCGTAGAACGCGCCGTCACCTTCGTTGATGACATACTTGAGGCCACGATGTTCCAAAGCATTGCGCAGAGCATTCGTTGCATTTTCCCAAATTTCGTCAGAACCCATGGAGTCCTCCGGACGCGTGGAGAGTTCTGCCGTGTACTTCAGACCAAACGTGCTGTACACTTCATCGAAGAGGTCAATCGTGTGCTGGATTTCGTCCTCAATCTGTGCCGGCGTGATGAAGAGATGCGCATCGTCCTGCGTGAAGTTGCGGACACGGAACAGACCGTGGAGCGCACCGGAGAGCTCGTGACGATGCACGATCCCCAGTTCGCCAAGGCGCAGAGGCAGGTCACGATAGCTGTGCTGATGGGATTTATACACCAGCATGCCGCCCGGGCAGTTCATGGGTTTTACTGCATAATCTTCATCGTCAATCTTCGTGAAGTACATGTTTTCTTTATAGTGATCCCAATGACCGGAAGTCTCCCAGAGCTTGCGGTTCATAATCATCGGCGTCTTGATTTCCTGGTAGCCATAACGGCGATGTACTTCGCGCCAGTAGTTAATCAGTTCGTTGCGGACAACCATGCCGTTCGGATGGAAGAACGGGAAACCCGGCCCTTCTTCGTGCAGGCTGAACAAGTCAAGTTCCTTGCCCAGCTTGCGGTGGTCGCGCTTCGCCGCTTCTTCAAGCATATGCAGGTATTCATCGAGATCAGCCTGCTTTTCAAAAGCCGTACCATAGATGCGCTGCAACATCTTGTTCTTCTCGCTGCCGCGCCAGTAAGCACCAGC
>DFHU01000011.1:1788-4567 GCA_002373045.1 Pseudoselenomonas ruminantium
GTGAATTCACCCTGCGTATAGAGCGTAATCAGCGCATCTTCCGGCAGGTCGTTGATGAGTTCCACCTTGTAGCTTTCGCCCATTTCCTCAAACATCTTGAGGGCATCGGCACGGCTGACCTCTTTGCGTTCGAGCTTGAGGTTTTCCTTGACGATTTTCTTCATTTCCTTTTCGATATCCTTGAGGTCAGCTTCGCTGAGCTGGCGGTCCATATCGATATCGTAGTAGAAACCATTGTCAATAGCCGGGCCGATAGCCAGCTTTACATTTTCTTCCTTATAAAGACGCTTAACAGCCTGTGCCAGGATATGGGAAGCCGTGTGTCTGAGTGCCCAGCGGCCATCTGCTTCTTCAAACGTCAGGAATTCTACCGCGCAGTCCTTATCGAGAACCGTCGTGAGGTCTTTCGTTTCACCGTCAATCTTGGCAGCCAAAACTTTCTTGGCCAGGCTGTTGCTGACCTGTTTTACAAAATCCAAAACGCTGACGCCCGCTTCTACCTCGCGGACGGAACCGTCTTTCAACGTAATCTTTAACATACAATTCCCTCCTAAAATCAAAAAAGCTCCGTCCCTAAATAGGGACGAAGCTATCGCATCGTGGTTCCACCCTGATTGCCGCTAGAATCCTAGCGACCACTCAAGCTCTCGTAACGTAAGAGTACCCGTCCGGCAATACTAGCAAAAAGCGTTCCTGCCGGCAGCTCCAAAGTGGTAATCGCAACAACTAGCCCGAAACCATTTCACCAAACAGGTTCCTCTCTAAGAGCCGTTCCCTTGCCATCGTGTCTTTGTCTTTGCCTTTAACCGATAGGCTTATTATAGGTTGGTTAGATGGACATGTCAATAGATAACGGTAAATTTCTTTGACAAAATAAAAAGTTCAAATTACATACCTTTCAATACATCATTCAGTGTGCAATAGACAAACGATTTGATTTCAACAAACCCAAGAGACGATTACTGGGCCCGGAGGGCTTATTTCTTCCAGACTCCCATGCTTCCACTGTTCTTGTCGACACACCAAACCATTTTGCGAATAAAGATTGTGTCAGCCCTGTTTTGGAGCGTATTTCCTTGATATCTGCAGCCGTATACTGTCCCAATGGCTCAATTTCAATCGACAAGGTATCTTCTCGCAGGAACTTCTCCTCTGCTGTGCTATTTTCAATAGCCTCATCCAATGCCGATGACAAAATATCAAAAGCCTTGCTCATATTTATCCCCCTTACAAACATTTTTCTAATATGTCAATCTTCTTTTTCAGTTCGTTGCGTTCTGCCTTACTAAGATTTTCTTGCTCATTTTTAGCAAAGACAGCCAATAAATATACAACTTCCTTTGCTTCAAAATCCACATAGCAAACTCGTGTACTGCCACTTTTTCCTTGGTTTTCAAAGGCAAACCTAATCTTACGAAGTCGCCCCGTGCCACGGATTACATCACCAACCTTAGGGTTCTTTAGCAGTTCATGCTGCAAGCGACGCAAATCATCATCCTTGAATCCCAGGGCTTTCCATGAATGCTCAAATGCTGTCCCTAATACGAATTTACGAGTTATCTTCATGTACACCCCTCCATAAGTATTATACTACTATATAATAGTAGTCAGCAAGCTGTATTGATAAAAAATAATTTCAGAAATACGCCATTGTCTGATCACGTACAGTGAAATTCTTAAACTCCCAGTCATGCTGTATTTATAAGCAATCTTAACAAATATTGTTAAAGATTTTTACAAATTTTATTGTTCATTAACTGCTCTCGACAAGCTGAGTATCGGATAAGTCCGCACCAAGCAAGCGGTCTACGCAGCAACTACCACAACCGGACGCAGCACTACGCCCTCTATCCCGTCTGCCGAAACATTCGGGAATACTTTTCTCATTATCTGAAAAGCTCCATTGACATCAGCATTTATGAGTCTGCCATTGTTTGCACGGAACAGTCCGCGATGTATCCTGCGAGTCTTGTCATAGTTTTCCTTTACCGGGGCTTCTTTATCCAGGAATGATGTACCGCTCGTATAGCTTTCTTCCGTCAGGATGACCGTTATGCCTCGTTCTCTTGCTTTGTACTCAATCATCTGGATAAGTCTGGCAAAAGGAAGCTGCACAAAGTGCTGGTTGACTCGCCGGGATAATTTACTTTCCTGCTTCCATTCCTTGTTTTGTCCTATGACAATGGTATTTATCTCCAGTTCTGCACATTTTTCAACTAGCAATTTACTGGCCTTATGCATGTAGTCATCAATCTTACGATTCCTTTTTGCCGTAAAATGCCGAATCTTATTAGACGAATAATGTCCGGTCATTTGTTGACAGACACTTTTCAAGCAGGCCAGTTTCTTGTTGTAGAATTGGTTTATGGACTTTGGCACCAGCCCATTTACAATCAGCGGGGCCATTCCTGTGTTCGTTGCCATTGTCAGCAGGTTATCCACGCCTATGTCAATGCCCGCATATCTACCGTTGTCTTCTTTTTGCGGAGCCGCCTTTATGGTATAGACTATCTCCATGACAATATTCGTTCCATCGGGGATAAACCGTACCTGCTGAAATGTATCAAACTTCCGTTGGCTTTCTTTGTCTTTCATAAATTCAGGAGCTGCCTTGAAACCACGAAATGACCTTGGGAATATGACCTCGGCTTCCTTCAGCCTGCAATTCTGGTTTGTCAGCACCAGTATGAATTTGCCGTTCTTTTCCTTATATTTCGGCAGCTTTGGACGGCCAAGATACTTTTCCTTGTGCTCTTTCCAATCCTTTATGGCAGCAAAG
>DFHU01000034.1 GCA_002373045.1 Pseudoselenomonas ruminantium
AATGGTCAGCCTCCTACTCGATGTTTACATAGTTGCACAATAGCAGATATTTTGTTACAATACTATATGTGTTCGCTATCAGTGGAAAATCCTCCGGTAAACAAGGAATACAACGGGGGGTGTATATTGACAGTGGACATAATCGATATCAAGGGAGAAAATTGTAATGAAGAAGACTCTTAGTGCAGCATTGACGACGGCGTTGGTTATTGGTGCTGCCAGCACTACGTTTGCCGCTGCCAATCCGTTTGCGGATGTTCCGGCTGATCATTGGGCTTATGATGCGGTGAGCCAGCTGGCTGCGGATGGTGTTATCGAAGGTTATGGCGATAGCACGTTCAAGGGCAATCGTAATATCACGCGTTATGAAATGGCACAGATGGTGGCCAAGGCTATGGCCAAGAACACCAATGGTGCAGATAAAGCGCTGGTGGATAAACTGGCTGCTGAGTTCGGGGAAGAACTCAGCAATCTGGGTGTCCGTGTAGCAAATCTGGAACGCAATGCCGATAAGGTAAAGTGGAACGGCGAAGCCCGTTACCGCTATTGGGATTATCGTGACAAGCAGGCAGATGGCAAAACTGCCAGGACGGACAAGGCAACGATGCAGTTCCGTCTGCTGCCCACGGCAGAAATCAATGAGAATTGGAAAATAAAGGCGCGTTTCACCGCTACGAGCAACGCCAAGAACGATACGGCTGGCAAGGCAGAAATGACCTTTGTCTACGCCGATGGCGTATACGATAATGTGGAAATCAAAGTTGGTAAGATGCCGTTTTTCTCAGCCAATGATGATGGTCTGGTGATGGATAACTTCTTCAGCGGTGCACAGCTTACGGCTGGTAAGGACGTGAAGGTTATTCTGGAGGCTGGTCGTTGGGATATCGCTGGTCAGGGCAACAGCTTTATCAATGCTGCTGATGTAAAGGACCATGCAGGATATCAGGGTGTTCAGGTCAACTATGAAAAGGACAAAATTTTTGCTGGCGTCGGCTATCGTCACTTCAACAGCACGGTGTTCAAGACGGTGAATTACAGCAAGAGCGGCAATGATGAAGATGCCCATATCTGGTCTGTAGGCGGCAAGTATACCTTCAATAAGATTTGGGCTTTGGGTGGTGCTTATGCGCAAAACACTAAGGCAGACAGCTATAACAAGTCGGCCAGTGTACAGCTCGATTACAAAAAGGCCAATAAGGTCAATGCTGGCAGCTGGGGCGCATTCCTGGGCTATCGTCATGTAGGCGCTAA
Source organism: Pseudoselenomonas ruminantium (assembly GCA_002373045.1). Classification (GTDB taxonomy): domain Bacteria; phylum Bacillota; class Negativicutes; order Selenomonadales; family Selenomonadaceae; genus Selenomonas_A; species Selenomonas_A ruminantium_J. The sequence goes on from DFHU01000034.1 coordinate 1,252, forward strand.
TGTATCTCTGGCACCGACGTTTGATACTACCCGTGCAGCAGCCAATGTCAAGGGCTGGGATTTGGGCGCAACCTATATCCCCTTCAAGAATACGCTGGTGACGCTGGGCTATTTCAACGGCAAACAGCTCAATAACGACAGAAAGACGCAGACGATGTATGCCCGCTTGAGCTACTTCTTCTAAGATTCTCTGTATGAAAAAAATCCGTTCTCGCAAAGAGAGCGGATTTTTTGAAATTATTCTTCGCTGAAGGTTTCCTTCAGCATTTGCTGCTGCTTTTTGTCCAAAGTGATTTTTCCATGGAGCAGGGAGATGAATCCCGCCTCTTTCAGTTTGATGACGCCGCGGTTTACGGTCTTGACGCTGGTGCCAATATCATCGGCAATCTGCTGACGGCTGGTATGGAGGATAAAGAGGTCGGTTTCGATGTCGCCCAATCGTTTCAGCAGATAACTGTGCAGGCGGTGGAGGCTGGGCAGGAATTTTATCCGTCCGGCCTCGTTGGAGGTGGGGTACATTTTGGCTGCCAGTTGTTGGGCAACGGCCAGAGCAAAGTCATTGTCAATCTGCATCCATTGGAGGAAGGTTTCTGCCCGCATGATAATGGCCTCTGTAGTGGTGACAGCCTCATTGGAGGCGGAGTAGAGTTTTTGGCCGGCCAGTACTTCCAAGTCGCCAATCAGGTCGGAGCTGCCTAGCGAGGCAAAGGTATATCGCTGGCCGCTGGCAAATTCATTGCTGACACGGGTTTCGCCTTTTAGCAGAAGGTAGACATGCTTGGCTTCTTCACCTTTGCGGACTATGGTTTCGCCGGGCAGGTAAATCTTGTGGGTGGTCTGACGCAGGATTTCGTCAGGTATATGGTCGAGAAAGTATTCCAATTTCATAGAGTATGGTCCTTTCTAAATTGCTGTTTCCTTCATTATATATTATTTTTCGCAAATAAAAAAGATATTTTGAGGTCGAATGTCCTTTCTTTCTTGTTGAGAAAAAGATAAACTAATCACATATTAAGTTTTCTTTTCCTCATGAATCTTGTTTTCCAGGCAAGATTCCTACGGCGCCGGCAAGGTGCCAAGAATTTACATAAAGCTTTTGATGAAAGACTCTGTTTCGTTCCTGCAAGACGAGATAGAGTCTTTTGTCATTTAGCAGGATTTTTGCCGGTCGATGTAGTATAATAACAATAGTATACCTATGGGCGTGGTAAAACTCACACAGCAAAGAAGGCGATATTGTGGATGACAAACCGGTGATGTTAATTGTAGATGATGTGGAAATCAACCGGGTGGTGCTGACCCAGTTTTTCCAGGAAGAATATCAGATTATCGAGGCGGAAAATGGCAAGGAGGCCATGACGGTTATCGAACAGCAGCCAGTAAGCATTGTACTGGTTGATCTTGTTATGCCGATAATGGATGGATTCCACTTGCTGTCCATGATGAAACGGAATGACCAGTTTGCTGGTATTCCGGTGGTGGTCATGACTGCGAATAACGATGGTGACAGCGAAGCGCGGGCTATGGAGATGGGGGCGGCAGATTTTATCACCAAACCCTACAACCCAACGATTGTACGCTGCCGGATACGGAATGTCATGGCACGTGAGGAGATTGAGTGGCGCAGGGTAGCGCAGGTAGCGCAGAACCGGCAGCTCATGGAAATGCATCAGTATGCGGAAAAAGATGCGCTGACGGGGATTTATAACCGGGAGGCGTTTTACCGGAAATCTGCTGAACTTATGCAGGAACACCATCAGACGAGCTATAGCATTGTGTATTTGGACATCAGCTGTTTTAAGGTCATCAATGATTTGTTCCGCATTGAGACGGGAAATCTTATACTGAAGACAGCTGCCTTTTATTTCAATATGGTGGTGGGCGAAGATGGTCTGTGTGCCCGGATTGAGGCAGACCATTTTGTGCTCTGCGTTCCCACGGACAAATTGGATATGAGTAAGATTATTGCCGGACTGGACAGCACCATTCAGTCTTTGGGCATCAGTCACAATGTCTTGTTTTATGCGGGGATTTATCCCGTGGACAATGCCTTCCTGCCGATTGATCAAATGTGTGATCGCGCCCACATGGCTCTCAATCGGATCAAAGGCCGCTATATGACGCGGTTTGCTTACTATGACAAGGCCATGCGTGACCAGATGATTGAGGAACAGATGATTGTCCGCAATATGGATTATGCCTTGCAGGAAGGTCAGTTTTACATCAACCTGCAGCCGATTTATGAAACGGAGAACAACAGTATCTTCGGGGCGGAGGCTCTGGTTCGCTGGAATTACAATAAGGGGCAGATCAGCCCGGGAAAATTCATTCCGATTTTTGAAAAGAACGGTTTTATTGTGCGGCTGGACCGCTTTGTCTGGGATGAGGCCTGCAAGGTCCTGCGTGCCCAGATTGATGCGGGTCTTAAACCGGTGCCGATTTCGGTAAATCTTTCGCGTTTGAATTTCTACAGCCAGGATTTGCTGGAGTATCTTCAGGGGCTGATGAAGAAGTATGACCTGCCGACTAATCTGCTCAAGCTGGAGATTACGGAGAGTGCCTATATGGATAACCCACATCAGCTTATTGCTATGGTGCGGGCCTTTAAGGGATATGGTTTTTCCGTGTTGATGGATGATTTTGGCAGCGGTTATTCCTCGCTTTCGATGCTCAAGGATTTACCTGTGGATGTGCTCAAAATTGACATGGCGTTTGTGCAGGAAGTGGATAAATCCAGCCGTGCAGGTGCTATTCTGGAAAGCATTGTGGAATTGGGCAAGCATTTGCGGATGGAAGTCGTGGTTGAGGGCGTAGAAACCAAGGAACAGGTGGATTTTTTGGAGAGAATCGGCTGCCGGGTGATACAGGGATATTATTTCTCGAAACCAATAGATGTAGGAAGTTTTATGGGACTGGTTAAAAGGAGTCAGGGTTTTTGAAAAACATTAAAGCAGTAATTTTCGATATGGATGGGGTAATCATTGACAGCGAGCCTATCCATAGCCGGGTGAAGATGGATACCTTTGCGCATTTTGGTCTGGAATTTAATGAGGCGGATTTGGTTCATTATATGGGACGTACGAGCAGCGCTATTTTTGGTGAAACCATTGCCAAAGCCGGGCGTACGGATATTCAGTCGGAAGATATGGCAGCGTATAAGCATAGCCATTATTTAGAGATACTGCAAAGCGGCGAAATTGCGCCGGTAACGGGCAGCGTGGATTTGATAAAATCTCTGCATGCGGCGGGGCTGCCGCTGGCATTGGCGACTTCTTCCAATGTACGGGTGATGAATACTGTGCTGGACAGCTTTGGCATTCGTCCGTATTTCACCTCCATCCTTTCTGGTGGAGAACTGCCCGAGAGCAAGCCCAATCCTGCGATTTATTTAATCAGTGCGGAGCGTTTGGGGATTGACCCTGTGGAATGTCTGGTGATTGAGGATACCACCAATGGTATTTTGGCAGCAAAACGGGCTGGCATGTACTGCGTGGCTTATCGCAATCCGAATTCTGGCAAACAGGATTTAAGCAAGGCTGATGAAATTGTGGACAGCCTGCTGGAGGTAAAAAAAGTCTTTTCCTTTGCGTAAAGTGGGGGCAAAAAAGCCCGGATAAACATTTTCGCGTAATGTTTATCCGGGCTTTTGTTATGCGTAATTTATACGATAGCGAAGCTTTCGATGGCACCAAACTGCAGGTATTTGCTGGCTTTCGTGGGCTCGCCGTCCAGAATTTCCTTAGTCACAGCATCCATTTTGCCATCGGCAACATGAACGCGGCCGGCAGCAACTTCGTCCTCAACCTTGGCCAGAAGTTCTTTGCGGGCCTTCTTGGTGGCGTTGTAGATGGTGCTGTTGTAGAAGATGTTCATGGATGTTTGCGATTTTTCTTCATCGCAGTTAAAGAATACATAAGCTTTTTTTTCGGTTGCCATAATTGATAATCCCCCTTGAAATAATATAAAAATAATTTCATTTATAAATATGTAACCAATAAAAATATTATAGCATACTTTGTCAAAAATGATAAATTAAATTGAATCTTCACAGGTGGTTGACAAATGAAACAGGAAAGAGTAAAGTGAAACTGTATAGAATTGCGGTGAATTGGGAGCAATTCGTAGTCGAATACCGGGAGGTAATGATATGGCAATCATCAAGAAAGAATCCTTTGGTAAGTTAAGTGATGGTCGTGAGGTGTTTTGCTACACCTTGCGCAATACAAAAGGCACAGAGGCAAAAGTAATCAACTACGGCGCGCGGCTGGTCGGCTGGCGTGTATTTGGCAAAGATGCAAAACAGGTGGATATCGTATTGGGGTATGCCGATGCTCTGACCTATGAAAAGGACGACACCAGCATGGGCGGCGTTGTAGGGCGTCATGCCAACCGTATTGCGGGGGGCAAGGCGGTCATTAACGGCCAGGAGTACCAGCTGGACTTAAATACGGGCTCCAAGATGCAGAATCACATTCATGGCGGCTCCAAGGGATTCCACAATGAACTCTGGGAGGCTGAGGAGGTTTATGAAGGTGTGCGTATGACCTATCACAGCAAGGATGGCGATGCCGGTTATCCGGGGAATATGGATGTAACCGTTATCTATTCCCTGTCCAATGACAATGAGCTGTCCATTAAGTATGAAGCCGTCAGCGACAAGGATACCATCTGCAATCTGACCAATCATAGCTATTTCAATCTGGATGGCTTTGAATCCCCGTCCATTCTCGACCAGAAAATCCAGATTTTTGCGGACAAGTACACCTGGGCGGACAGCGAATCCCTGCCGGATGGCCGGATTTTGCCGGTGGAAGGCACGCCGATGGATTTGCGGCAGCCCACGCGAATCGGCGAACATATCGATGATGATTTCGATGAACTCGTTATGGGCAAGGGGTATGACCACAACTGGGTAATCCGCGATGAAGCCGTGATGGTGGAAATGAAACCGGGGATGTTTGGCTATGACCCGCATTGCCCGATTGACTATCTCAAAGGCGGACTCAAGAAGGTGGCTTATGCTGAATCGGATAACAGCGGTCTGACGCTGACCTGCTACAGCACCCTGCCCGGCGTGCAGTTCTACACGGGCAATTTCCTCGAAGGCGGACTGCCGGGCAAGAAGGGCGTGGAATTCCCGCATCGTTCCGGTTTCTGTCTGGAAACGCAGTATTTCCCCAATGCATTGGCTAATCCCAATTTCCCGCAGCCGATTATCAAGGCCGGGGAAAAGTGGGAATCGCAGACGGTTTATGTGCTTTGGCCGAAGGACTAAAAATAATAAATAGTAGACAAAAATGAGAAAAAAGCATACAATTATAAACAACAGCAAGAAGAAGATTTCTCTTTTTGAAAGGTCATACCAATTTCAGGGAGGCATGTTTGATGAATATTCATGAGTACCAGAGCAAGGCTGTATTGAAGTCCTATGGGGTCGCAGTTCCCGAAGGACTGCCTGCCTTCACGGTGGAAGAAGCTGTGGAAAATGCCAAGAAAATCGGCACTCCTGTGGTCGTGGTGAAAGCCCAGATTCATGCTGGTGGCCGCGGCAAAGCTGGCGGTGTCAAGCTGGCCAAGAATCTTGATGAAGTGAAAAGCTATGCAAGCGAGTTGCTGGGTAAAACGCTTGTCACTCATCAGACTGGTCCGGAAGGCAAGAAGGTGGGACGCCTCCTTATCGAAGCTGGTTCCAATATCAAGAAAGAATATTATCTCTCCTTTGTTATTGACCGTCAGACGGCCCGTGTGGTCATGATGGGCTCGGAAGAAGGCGGTATAGAAATTGAGAAGGTTGCTGCCGAAATGCCGGAGAAGATTTTCAAGGAATACATTGACCCGGTGATTGGTCTGGCACCGTTCCAGGCAACCCGCATGGCCTATAACATCAACATTCCGCAGCCGGCTATCCGCAAGGCAACGAAGCTTATGACCTGCCTGTACAATGCTTTTGTCGGCAAGGACTGCTCGCTGGCCGAAATCAATCCGCTGGTGGTCACGGCAGAAGATGACGTGATTGCCCTCGATGCCAAGCTGAATTTCGACGACAGCGCGCTGTTCCGTCATCCGGACATTGAGGAACTCCGCGATAAAAGCGAAGAAGACCCGAAGGAACGCCGCGCAGCGGAGGCGGGCCTCAATTATGTAAACCTCGGCGGTGATGTGGCCTGCATGGTTAACGGCGCAGGTCTGGCCATGGCTACCGTGGATATCATCAAACACTATGGCGGTGAACCGGCCAACTTCCTCGATGTGGGCGGCGATTCCTCGCCGGAAAAGATTGCCGAGGCCTTCCAGATTATGCTCGATGGTGGTCAGGCAAAAGGCATTTTCGTCAACATCTTCGGCGGCATTAATCGCTGCGATGCAGTGGCTGCCGGCATTGTCGAAGCGGCCAAGATTATTTCCGATGATGGCAAGTCCCTGCCGGTTCCCGTAGTTGTGCGCTTAGAGGGCACCAATGTAGAACAGGGCCGCAAGATTTTGCAGGATTCTCCGATTGCCAACGTCATCATGGCACCGACCATGGAGGGCGGCGCGGAAGAAATCGTCAAACGGGTCAAGGCAGCACAGTAAGGGAGGCCATCTAAATGGGTGTTTTAGTAAATAAAGATACAAAAGTAATCGTACAGGGCATTACGGGCAAACAGGCCACCTTCCACACGAAGCAGATGCTGGCCTACGGCACGAAGATTGTGGCCGGTGTAACGCCGGGCAAGGCCGGACAGGAAGTAGAAGGCGTTCCCGTATTCAATACCGTTAAAGACGCAGTGGAAGCAACAGGGGCTACGGCCTCCGTGGTCTATGTACCCGCAAGGTTCGCCGCTGACTCCATTATGGAAGCAGTAGATGCCGGACTGGATTTGGTGGTCTGCATTACCGAACACATTCCGGTGCAGGATATGGTCAAGGTTCGCCGCTATATGGAAGGGAAGAAAACCCGCCTGATTGGGCCGAACTGCCCAGGTATCTTGACCACGGATGAAGCCAAACTCGGCATCATTCCGGGCAATATCCAAAAGAAAGGCCATGTAGGCCTGGTTTCCCGCTCCGGCACCTTAACTTATGAAGCCGCTTTCCAGCTGATGAATGCTGGCATCGGTGTTACCACGGCTATTGGTATCGGCGGTGACCCGGTCAAAGGGACGGATTTCATCGATGCGTTGGAACTCTTTAAGAACGACCCCGAAACCAAGGCTGTGCTGATGATTGGTGAAATCGGCGGTACGGCTGAAGAAGATGCCGCTAAGTGGATAAAGGAAAACATGCCGGACAAACCGGTAGCAGCCTTTATCTCCGGCCGTCAGGCGCCTCCGGGCAAACGCATGGGCCATGCTGGTGCGATTATCTCCGGCGGCAAGGGAACGGCTGCAGATAAAATCAAGGCGCTCAATGGCGTAGGCATTGAAGTGGCCGACACGGTAGCCCACATCGGGGAAACGGTTGTCGATACGCTGAAAAAAGCCGGTATTTACGACGAGTGTCATACTTGCTGATAAAAAATGACAATAAAAAATCGCTGGACGAAAGTCCAGCGATTTTTTGTCTGCATAAGCAACAAATGAAATTATTTGATGCCAGCGCCATCGAGAGCGGAACGAACGCTCTGAGCAGCTTTGTGCATCTTTTCGAGTTCATCATCAGTGAGGTGAACTTCGAAGGAACGCATGATACCATCAGCGCAAACCATACGAGGAATGGAGAGGGCAACGTCTTTGATGCCATATTCGCCTTCGAGAACTGCGGAGCAGGGCAGGATGGTGTGTTCATCATAGAGAACGGACTTGATGAAACGGCAAGCAGCCATAGCAATACCGGTGTTCGTGAAGCCCTTCTTGTTGATAACATCGTAAGCAACCTGAACCAGTTCCTGTTCAACAGCTTCGTGGCTGAGTTTTTCCGTGCGGTGGAAATATTCATCCAAATCATCAATGGGGAAACCAGCGCAACCAGTCGTGGACCAGGCAACGAAAGCAGAGTTGCCGTGTTCACCGAGAACATAACCGTTGATGTTCTTCGGGTCAACCTGGTACTTGTCAGCCAGGATGCGACGGAAACGGTAAGTTTCGAGCATCGTACCAGTACCGAGGATGAGGTTGCGCGGATAATCGAACTGCGTGGAAACAACATAAGTAGCAACGTCGAGCGGGTTGGTGATCATGATGATCATAGCTTCCTTCGTGCGCTTAACGATTTCGCCCATAACGGAGCTCATGATCTTAGCGTTGGTACCAGCCAGCTTCAGGCGGTCCGGAGTTTCACCTGGGCGGATGGACGGGCCAGCAGTGATAACGATGATGTTTGCATCTTTGCAGTCTTCGTAGTCACCGAGGTGGAATTTGATGTTGGTGCTGTAAACACAGCTCGTTGCATGGCTGGAGTCCTTAGCTTCGCCCCAAGCCTTGTCTTCGTTGAGGTCGATGAGAACTACTTCCGTAGCCAGCTGGAAATCAGCAATCTTGTTTGCAACTGCAGAACCAACGTTGCTGGCGCCGATAACGACGATTTTTCTTCTGTTGTTCATTTTGTTATTACCCCCTGATTGAAATGTGAAATATATCCCTAAGTTGTGTTAATCGTAGCACTATTAATACCTGGTGTCAATACGGAATTGCAAATAAACAAAAGCCGTATTTTTCGCAAAATTGGTGAAATGTTGTAAATGAGGGGAAAATGTGTAAATTTTTTGGGGGCGTAAAAAATAGCAAAGATTTTCTGGGGGAAATTGTTGTAATTGGCGAGGTTTTATTATATATTATAGATTGTTTGTAGAAAAAGAAAGAGAGCTTCGGAAGGAGATTGTTTCATATATGTTTGGTATGTCATTGGATATTGGTATTGACCTGGGCACTGCAAATGTGCTGGTATATGTGAAAGGCAAGGGGATTGTTCTGCGTGAGCCTTCGGTGGTGGCCGTTGACCGGGATACGAACCGGGTGCTGGCTATCGGTGAAGAGGCACGGCAGATGATTGGCCGTACGCCTGGTAATATTGTAGCTATTCGTCCGCTGCGCGAAGGTGTTATTGCAGATTATGATATTACGGAGAGCATGCTGCGCCATTTCATTGAAAAGGTTGTGGGCCGCCGTTTTGTGTTCCGTCCGCGGATTATGATTTGTATTCCTTCGGGCTGCACGATGGTGGAACAGCGGGCTGTACAGGAAGCTGCCGAGCAGGCAGGTGCCCGCCATACGCAGCTGATTGAAGAACCTTTGGCAGCAGCTTTGGGCGCAGGTCTCGATATCGTTGAGCCGCGTGGCTCCATGGTGGTGGATATCGGTGGCGGTACTACGGATATTGCGGTGATTTCTTTGGGCGGTATCGTTACCAGCGAATCCCTGCGCATTGCCGGCGATAAGTTTGATGAAGACATTGCTGCTTATATAAAGAAGAATTTCAACATCATGGTTGGTGAGCGTACGGCTGAAGAAGTCAAAATGCGTGTCGGTGCGGCTTTTGTTGGCGCCCGCAATGAGGTTTTGGATATCCGGGGCCGGGATATGCTGTCGGGGCTGCCCAAGACCGTGCAGATTACCACGGCACAGGCGGCAGAAGCTACGCATAGCAGCGTCGTAAAAATTGTCAACTGTGTGAAGAAGGTGCTGGAGGAAACTCCGCCGGAACTGGCCGCAGATGTCATGAACTGCGGCATTGTCCTTACAGGCGGCGGCGCGATGCTCTATGGCCTGGATGAACTCATCCGCCGGGAGACGGATATCCCCACGGCGCTGGCAGAGGATGCCATGAGCTGCGTGGCCCTGGGCTGCGGTATGGCATTGGACAGCTTCAGCAAGTTTGATGGCAAGGCCAAGAACGTAAAAACGGGCCGTTAAAATAAAATATTTTGGCAAAGGCGAAATCCTTAACAGGAGTTTCGCCTTTTTGCGCGAATTATACAGGCAAGGATAAGTTTGGAAGATGCTAAGGAGTGACCGATAATGTGGCGTGGTCTTTATACAGCAGGTACGGGCATGATTACGGAATCCAAGCGTACGGATACGCTGGCCAATAATCTGGCCAATGCCAATACTACCGGGTTTAAGCGTGATGAGGCTGTCAGCCGGGAATTTGAACCCATGCTGATCAAGCGCATCAACGACGGGATAAATAAGAATGATGTGACCAGTTTTAAGCAGTTTCATGTGGGGGATCAGTATCCGACCGTGGGGACTTTGGGACTGGGGTCTTATATTGATGAAATTGCCACGGAACATAGTCAGGGGGCTTTTGAAACCACGGGCAATCCGTTGGACCTGGCGATTTCCGGCAATGGCTATTTTGCGATTCAGACGGAAAATGGTGTGCGCTATACCCGTGACGGTAATTTTTATAAGTCGGCCAGAGGCCAGATTCAGACGGTTAATGGTCAGATGGTTTTGGGGCGTAATGGTCAGGGAATCACCATCCCAGAGGAAACCGTCAGCATTATGGTGGGTGCACAGGGCGAGGTTTATGCCGATGGCCAGCAGGTGGGGCAACTGCAGTTCGTGCAGTTCAATAACCGGCGGGCGGTACTGAAGCAGGGAAATAATCTTTATTATCCGCAGGAGGGAGCTCAGCCGCAGCCGGCTACCGGAGAAATTCAGCAGGGGCTTTTGGAGCGCTCGAATACCAATGTGGTATCGGAGATGGTAGAGCTCATCAATAATCATCGTCTGTATGAGGCTGGTTCCAAGGCAGTTACCACACAGGATGCAATGCTCGATAAGTCCGTTAATGATGTAGGACGGGTTTCTTAAATTCCATTTAAGATTTGGTGTGGTTTGTTCGATATATATCAAGAGAAAGGTTTTTTGCGCCTATTTTTGGGGCGTTGGGCAGCGATAGTGCGTTATCGCTGGCGTTATAAGAAGGGGGAAGCTCACTATGATGAGAGCGCTTTGGTCGGCGGCTTCGGGAATGAAGGGGCAGCAGACGAATATGGATGTTATTGCCCATAATATTGCCAATGTAAATACTTACGGCGGCAAGAAGGTCAGGGCTGAATTTCAGGATTTAATCTATCAGACACTTCGCGATGCGGGGGCGCAGAGCGGGCAGGACAACCAGTATCCCACGGGGCTGCAGGTTGGTCTGGGAACCCGTGTGGCTGCTACCCAGCGCGTGATTACGCAGGGGCCGCTGCAGACAACGGAAAATCCGCTGGATGTAGGTATTCAGGGTGAAGGGTATTTTCGCGTTACGTTGCCGGATGGTTCGACCGCGTACACCCGTGATGGTTCGTTCAAGCTGGATTCTCAGCGGCGGTTGGTGACAACAGACGGCTATTTGATTGCTGATGGCATTACCTTTGGTGAAAATTCACCGGTAGATTCGATTGTCATTGCCGGGGATGGTCAGGTTTCCGAAACACCGGCAGGCGGCACGCAGCAGAACGTTGGACAGATTACGCTGGCGCGGTTCGTAAATCCTGCCGGGCTTACGGCCATTGGCAAGAACCTCTTTATTGTGTCGGAGGCTTCCGGTGCAGCCATTCAGGGCAATCCCGGGACGGATGGCGCCGGAACGCTTACACAGGGAACACTGGAAATGAGTAATGTGCAGATTGTAGAAGAAATGGTCAATATGATTGTTTCCCAGCGTGCCTATGAATCCAATTCCAAGGCTATTACGACTTCCGATTCGATGCTGGAAATCGCTAATGGACTCAAACGCTGATGAAAATGAAGAGAAGCCGCTTAGCCATTCGCAGCATATTCTGTATGCTATGGGGTGGCTTCTTCTGTCTGTTTGTTCTTGCTTTTCCGCCGCAGGCAGAAGCTCTTTATGGCGGCGGCATGCAGGCGGAGGTTTTTCCCCAGCAAATCAGTTCGCAGAAATTGGCCGGGATTGCCCGGCAGCAGCTGGAATTGGAACTGCATAAGATTAGTGAAACAAGGCGCCATGTGCTGACCCTCACCAATGCTCCGCGTGATATACGCCTGCCGGCGGGAAATCTGCGCTATGAGGCGGAAATTCCCGGTCAGATTCGCTATGGCGGCGTGCAGCCGGTGCATATCCGTCTGTTTATTGATGAAAAGCTTTATCGGCGGGTAATCTGCTACTATCGTGTGCAGGTCTTTGAAAAAGTGCTGGTAGCGGGGATGAATCTGGGGCTGGAACAGGCGATTGCTCCTAATGCGGTGCGTGTGGAAGACCGGGAAGTGACAGGCGGTCAGGGGCGGTATCTGGAAAAATTCGAGGATATTGCCGGTCGTGTGCCCGTGCGTTATATTCAGATGGGGCAGCCGCTGGAACAGAATATGCTTCAGAATCCTGTGGTAATTCACTCGGGGGCGCCGGTAAAATTGGTGACCAATTATAAGGGGATACAGGTCAGTGCTGAAGGCATCGCCATGCAAAAAGGGCGCGTAGGGGGCAGGATAAAAGTGCGTAACGCGCATTCCTCACGTGTCTTGCAGGGAAAGGTTATTGATGCCTCTACTGTGGAGATTAGCTGATGATAAAGGCAGGTAGTGACGATGAAGTTAAAATATAAGAAACAGATTGCCGGAGCATTGGCGGCGGGAACTTTGTTTTTGGCCTTGGCGCCAGTAGCAGATGCCCAATCTCTGTGGGCGATGTCCGGGGGGAGAACCCGCAATATATTTGCTGACCGCAAGGCGCAGGATGTGGGGGATATCCTCACCATTGTTATCAGTGAGTCTACTTCCATATCGGATACCCGCTCCAGTTCCAACAGCAAGAGCGGGAAGAACTCGCTGGATGCCGGCGTGGGTATCTTTGATTTTATCAAGGCTGCTTCTATCGGCGGCTCGGATTCCTTTAAGGCGGATGGTTCGGCTGCTTCCAAGAACACAACCCGTGGTAATGTGACCGTGACGGTAGTGGATGTGCAGCCCAATGGCAATCTGGTGCTGGAGGGGACGCAATCTATCTGGAATAATAAGAACGAGCACAAGATAACCTTTAAAGGGATTTGTCGTCCGGAGGACGTTACGGCGAGCAATACGATTTCCTCGACCAAAATTGCGTCGGCTACGGTGCGGTTTGATGGCAAGGGGCCATTGAATGCCAAGCAGCGGCAGGGGATACTTACCCAGGTATTCAACTTCTTGTTCTGACAGGATATGGAGGCTTTTATGAAAAGAGTATTGGCTTGTTTACTGGCAGGGGCTTTGGTTTTGGGAATTGTTCCGCCGACAGCCTCGGCAGATAATGCCGTAACCAGAATAAAGGATATCGCCAAAGTGCAGGGGGTACGTTCCAATCAGCTTATGGGCTATGGATTGGTGGTAGGCCTCAACGGTACCGGTGATTCCAACAAATCCGTGGAAACCGTGCAATCCATTGTCAATATGCTGAAAGCTTATGGGGTGGCGGTAAATCAGGGCTCCTTGAAATCCGACAATGTGGCAGCTGTTATGGTAACGGCTACTTTGCCGCCGTTTGTACGGGAAGGGGATACCATCGATATTACGGTATCGTCCATTGGTGATGCGGACAGCATTCAGGGGGGAACGCTGTTGCAGACCCCGCTCAAAGCCGGCAACGGTGAAGTCTATGCTGTAGCGCAGGGGGCTGTGTCTACGGGCGGTTTTGCTGCCGGGCGTGGTGGCGGTGGTAATTCCACGGCAACCAAGAACTTCCCCACAGTCGGCATGACGCCGAATGGTGCCATTGTGGAACGTACGGTGGAGGACGATTTGGGGCGTAATGGGCGTCTTTCCCTGTCGCTGTCAAATCCGGACTTTACCACGGCTACCCGTATGGCTGCGGCGATTAACTCGCAGTATGGAGGTGTGGCACAGGCCGTAAATCCCGGACGAATTGACATAAATATTCCCGCTTATTATAAGGGGAATGTCGTTGGCTTTGTGGCTTCCATTGAGGAATTGCCGGTTATGCCGGACAAAGTGGCCAAGATTGTGGTAAATGAACGCACCGGAACCATTGTTATGGGCGGTGATGTTACGGTGGATGAAATTGCTATCACACAGGGCGGCCTTTCCATCCGGGTGCAGAAAAGTACGAATGCCACTCAGCCCGAGCCATTCAGTTATGGCACGACCATTGTGACCAAAAACAGTGATGTCGAGGTAAAGGAAGACAAAGCGAGCACCGTGGTGTTGCCGGCTACGGCGAACATCAATGACATTGTTGGTGCGCTTAATGCGGTAGGAGCGACGCCGCGTGATACGATTTCCATTTTGCAGGCCATGAAGGCTTCCGGTGCGATTCACGCAGAATTGCAGCTGATTTGATGACAGATTAAAGGCAGGTGTTGGATATGCAGATACCCCCCTTATATACTTCGGCTTTGGGCGCAGGCGGCAACAGCAATTATGCATCGTCACAGACGGCGGCAGAATCCGCGAAATTCTCCCAGATTTTAAATGAGCTGAAAAATAAAACGGAAGGTGCCTTGAATCCCAAGGAGGCTGAGGCGCTTAAAGCGGCAAAGGCTGCGGAGAAACGGGATAAAGACCTGAAAAAGGCCTGCGAAGGCTTTGAGGCGATGTTCCTCAATATGATGTATCGGCAGATGCGGGCTACCGTACCGGAAGATACGCTCTTTGGGGAGTCCAATGCGCTGAAAATCTTTCAAGACATGCGGGATGACGAACTGATGAAGAATGTGGCCGCAGGCGGCGGCATCGGCATTGCGGATATGATGTACAAACAGCTCAAACCGCAGGTTGAAAGTCGCAATGCGGCGCAGAATGTGATAAAATAATGGACGATGGGACGGCTTTCCCGCCGTCCCTGTTTGTTTTTTAGGAGGTCCTTGGTTTTGATGATAAAAAAACGTAGCTTAGCTGCTTTGACACTAGCTGTTTCTCTGCTCGGTGCGCCGCTTTTTGCTGAGGCCGCTGATTTGCATGCCGTTCGCTATCATAGTGGTTCTGAACATGACCGGATTGTCTTTGACTGGTCATCCATGCCCCGCTATAATGTGACGGTGTCCAGTGACCGGCGGCAGGTAACGTTGGATTTTTTTGGCGTGGAACGCCGTAGTATAAATGAAAAGACATTTAGCAGCTCCAGAATTGAAAAGGTGCAGTTCACGGAGAAAAACGGACATTTGCTGGTTACTCTGCGGCTCAAAGCAGGGCTGTCCTATCGGGTCGAAAAACTGGCCAATCCTGCCCGGATTTTTATTGATGTGGTGCCGGAGACAGCGAATGTGTCCAGAACGAAAAAGCCGGCCATGCAGACCAAGCCTGCTGTGAAAAAGCCGCTGCCGGCAGCGGCGGGCGGCAATGTGCTGAATCTCAATTTTGACGGCCTTTACACGGAGATGGTGGGGCCGGGACTGGCTCGCAGGGAATATGTCTATTGGGATTCTGCGGGAAAGATTTCCGCCTACTTTATCGAGGCCGACAAGAATCTTTACGACGTTAAGCCGGTACTGGCCCGCGGGCGGGTGCCCGGACTGCAGACAACCAGCGGGATGTCGGATATGACGGACGCGGTTGCGGCGGTGAATGCGACTTATTTTGCCGGCAATGGTGATGCCATTGGCATGTTGAAGATTGATGGCGATATGGCCGGTACGACCTATTATCGGCGCACAGCCCTGGGCATTGGCCGGGATGGCAAGCCCTTTATGGGGCCGGTCAGCTATACGGGCACGGTAACGCTGGGAGATGTGACTTTGCCAGTATCCGGAGTGGATGCAGAACGGGGCGTGGACAATCTTACGCTGTACAATCATTGGTATGGCAGCCGTACAGGAACAAATGAATACGGTATGGAATATACGGTAGTGGATGGCGAAGTAACGGCGATACATAACGGCAATTCGGTCATTCCCAAGAATGGTTGTGTCGTATCGGTACATGGTTCGGCGGCAGAGTCTTTTTCCGGGGTGCAGGTCGGCGATAAGGCGGTTATTTCTCAGGAAATGAGCAGTCCCTGGAATCAGGCGGTGTATATTATGGGTGCAGGGCCGCGCCTGGTTCAGAACGGCGTGGTCAATGTGACTGCCGGTGATGAGCAATTCCCTGCCGATATCCGTTATGGGCGAGCACCGCGCAGTGCGGTGGCTATCCTCAAGAATGGCAACTATCTGTTTGGTGTAGTGGACGGCAGGCAGTCTTCCAGCCGTGGCCTCACGCTGACGGATTGGGCTAAACTGTTGGTCAAGATGGGAGCCAAAGACGCGATGAATCTCGATGGTGGCGGCTCTAGTGCCCTGGTCGTGGGCGGTCTGCTGCAAAACTCCCCCAGCGATGGTCGGGAGCGTTCTGTGGGGTCGGCGTTGATTCTTACGGAAAAATAAATTTATTTAGGACTTTATACCTATAGTAAAACCATTATGATGGCGGTATAATGAAGGGATAGCGATTATTGCGAGCAAATGAGGTGAATTATTTTGCGTAAATATATAAAGAAAATGGCGGCTTTAGGACTGGCAGCCATGATGACGATGCCGCCTGCTACGGGATTGGCACTGGATCCGATTTTGTCCCATGATCAGGTGACGGAAGGGATGGTCGGCACGGCTTACACCGTTATCGACAGCAGCGGGCAACTGCGGGATTTTCAAGTGGATATCGTGGGCAATATGGAAAACGGCAAAGGTTCGCAGCCGATGATTATGGCCAAAGCCTCCGGGCCAGTGGTTGAACAGACCGGCGGGATATTGCAGGGGATGAGTGGCAGCCCTGTATATGTGAATGGCTATCTTATCGGTGCGGTAGCGGCAGGGATTAAAGAAATGACACCGTATACGTTCTTTATCACGCCGATTGATGAAATGCTGCCACTATGGTCCATGCCGGACAAGAAGAATAAGACGCATATTTCAACGATTAACATAAAAAAAGAAGCAGAGAAAAGAGAAAAGGCTGCAGCAGAGAAGAAGAAACGAAAAGAGGAGCGGGCCAAATCTGCAGATAAAAAGGTCTATGGGGATGAACTCGTGGATCGGGCGCGGGCGGCAGTAACTGCGGATAAGGAACAGGCCAAAAAAGAGAAGGACGCACCGGCCAAGGATGAGAAAAACGAGTCCGCCGCTCAGCAGCCCGCAGATGATAAGCCGCAGGCTAAGGCGGATGTAAAGCCTGAGCCTAAGGATGTCATGTATTTTTCCGGCTTTAACCAGGCCGGACTGGACTTTTTGAAACGACAGATTGACCCGCATGACAGCTTTACGTTTCTGCCGATGGGTACGCCCGGCACGGCAGCGATGAATAAGACGAAATATCATGCTACGCTGGAACCGGGGGCGGCTGTCGGTGTTGCTGTGACTTATGGTGACTTTGCCGTAGGAGCAACCGGAACGGTGACGGCTGTAGATGGCGACCGGATTTTGGCTTTTGGCCATCCCTTCCTGCATCGGGGCAATGTCAATTACTTTATGACCGATGCCACGGTGGTGGGCACGATAAGTGGCCAGAGCAACGGCATGAAAGTGGCTAATATCGGCAACATTATCGGCCGTATCAGTCAGGACCGGGCAACGGGAATTGCAGGTACGTTGGGGCAGTTCCCTTCGGTAGTGCCCATCAAGGTCAGCGTCAAGGATAATGGCCTTGCCCGCAGTGAAAATTATGGGGCACGGATTGCCTATGATGAAGATTTCCTGCCGCAGCTTTCTGGTGGTATTGCCTATGCAGCGCTTTCCAAGACCAGTGACAACCTTAGCGGCAGCACGGCTAAGGTCGGGTTCAGAATTCGTACGGATGCGGTAAAAGACGGCGTGGTAAAGCGGGACAATATGTTCTACAACACGGCAGACGTTGGACAGATTGCCATGGCTGAACTCATGCAGGCTATGAGCACGATTTGCCAGAATGCAGACAAAGAATCCGATATCATCGATGTGCAGGTGGATATCACCGTGGATGGTGGCAGAAAGACGGCCTCCCTGGTATCTGCCGTGCCGGACAAGAAAAAGGTAAAGCCCGGTGACACGGTGAAATTTACGACGACCATCAAACCGTACCGCAAGGCAAAGGAAACGCTGATTATTCCTTACAAGGTGCCGGATGCCCAGCCGGCAGGCACGTTGAATCTGGATATCCGCGGCGGCGGGCTGGTGCCGGTTACGGCGCTGATGCTTCTGCAGCAGTCTGGTGTAGATGTAGCCAGCACGCCGGAAACCAAACAGACGACGGAAGACCGTCTGCGCAAGTTGGAAAAGGCCGGGAAGAATAATGAAATTGTTATTGCACCCGGACCTGTGCAGGCAACGCCGAGTAAAGAAGCTTTGGCGAATGCGCAGAAAGATGCCAATTTGAAGAGAAAGGCCAAAGTCAGCAGGTTGGCCAGCTTTGGCAAGCAGGAACTCACTCCTGGCGAAACGAAATTCGCCACAGGTTACATCATTGACAATGTAATCCATTCCGCATTGACAGTAGAGCGCAGTTAATGTACTTTCGCGCAGCAAAGTGCAATCCCCTATTGTAAAGACTGGCGGTTAATGGTAAACTATTGGTTGGTGCTTTTTAGAGAGCATGACTATTAGGAGGATAAAGAACTTAATGGAAAAGTTGATTATACATGGGGGACGTCCGTTAAAGGGGCGCGTAAAAATCAGCGGGGCCAAGAATGCCGTTTTGCCGATTATTGCGGCAACTCTTTTGGGACAAGAGTCGGCCAGTGTATTGGACGAAGTTCCTGCGCTGGAAGATGTGCATACCATTACCGAGGTTTTGAAAAAACTGGGGGTTAAGGCGGATTTTGATAAGTCCAAGCATCAGCTGCGCGTGGACAGCACGGTTATTGGCAGTTGTGAGGCTCCTTACGATTTGGTGCGGAAGATGCGGGCATCGTTTCTCATCATGGGGCCGTTGCTGGCCCGTTGCGGGCAGGCGAAGATTTCCCTGCCTGGTGGCTGTGCTATCGGTACCCGCCCCATTGATTTGCATTTGAAGGGCTTTGAGGCATTGGGCGCTGAGATTAAAATCGGCCACGGCTTTATCGAGGCCACGGCTCCGGATGGACTCAAGGGCACGAAAATCTATTTGGACTTCCCGAGCGTGGGCGCTACGGAAAATATCCTGATGGCGGCCTCGATGGCAGAAGGTGTCACGATATTGGAAAATCCGGCCCAGGAACCGGAAATCGTGGACTTGGCCAATTATCTCAATGTGATGGGGGCCAAGATTCGCGGTGCCGGCACGAATGTGATTAAAATCGAAGGTGTACCCAAGCTGGTAGGCCGTGATTATACCATTATTCCGGACCGCATTGAGGCAGGGACCTATATGGTAGCTGCTGCGATGACGCAGGGGGATGTTTATATTGAAAATGCCATCAGCGAGCATTTGAAACCGGTGATTGCCAAGCTGAAGGAAGCAGGTGTCACCATTGAAGAAGATGTGGACGGCATCCGCGTAACCTGTAATAAGCGTACGAAGGCAGTGGATATCAAGACCATGCCATACCCCGGCTTTCCTACGGATATGCAGGCACAGTTTATGGCTATGCTGGCCATATCTGAGGGCACGGGACTGGTTACCGAAACGGTTTTTGAAAACCGCTTTATGCACGTAGATGAATTAAAGCGTATGGGGGCAAACATCAAGATTGATGGTCGTACTTCCGTGGTGGAAGGCGTGGATACCCTCACGGGTTGTCAGGTAAAGGCTACTGATCTTAGAGCAGGTGCCGCCATGGTGCTGGCGGGACTGGTAGCGGAAGGGGAAACCCAGGTGGGCTACCTTCACCATATTGACCGTGGTTATGATAATTTGGTAGACAAATTAGTGGGCCTTGGGGCAGATATCTGCCGCCGGGAATCTTAAATAGGAAAAGCCTTGGCATTTTGCAGCCAAGGCTTTTCTTTTAGGGCTTTTTCTGTTATACTGATTATGTTGCGGTTGTAGCTCAGTTGGATAGAGCGTCCGCCTCCTAAGCGGCAGGTCGCGCGTTCGAATCGCGCCAATCGCACCAGTTTGTAAATGTAAAGGCTGTGAAACAGCGGAATATTCCGTGTTTCACAGCCTTTTTTATTCGTTATTGGGGTTATAGCCGGCCAGACGGCAGACTTTTTGAACAAACCAGCCTTCAAACAGGCCGATGATATTGCCGCCATTGATATAGAGGAAGGCCAGCACAATGTTGAGCCAATAGTCCGGATGTACCGGAAAGCCGTTCAGATAATAACCGGCAAAGATGCAGGAGAAGGCATTGAAGCCGACCAGCGGTTGAATGCCGGGAATCTTGAATGTCAGAATCAGCAGCAAAATATTGGGGAATACACCGATGATATTAGGCAGCAGCCAAGGGAGATAAGGCTTTAGCAGGTCGATGCAGACCACAGAGGACAGTGCCAGCACACCGCCTAGAATGCAAGTGACAGCGCCCTCTTTGATGGCTCGGACATTAGCACCGATGGACAGATACCATGTCCAGCCGATAAACACGGCCCAGACGGGGATGTCCACCAGCATGAAGAGGGCTGTCAACCCGGAGGCTGTGGCCATGAGAAAATCTTCCCGGTTGGCATTCTTGATTGCATAAATTAATTTTTCCATTTCTCTTACTCCATGATTACTTTCGTGTATTTTTTACAGGGCGTCCCTGTACATAAACTTCCTGAATGTCCTGAGCTGTGCCGTGGTAGATGAAGTTCTGCAGCTGTTCATCTACGCTGCGCTCCTGTTGGTATTCGGGGACATCGGTAATGAGGAAATCAGCAGACCAGCCGATTTCGAAGCTGCCGGTCTGTCCGAAGAATTCGCCGCCGGCTTTGGTCGCCAGATAAAAGGCCTCAGAGAGTTTCAACGGCGTTTCCTCAGGATTTTCGATGCTGCGGATTTTCGATACTTCAATCGCCCGGACGATTTCGTGCGGCATATAAAGGGTGTGTCCGGCACCGATATCGCTGCCCAGTACAACCTTGACGCCGGCATTGAGCATTTTGCGCATGGGCATGAGACCGCTGGCGAGGTTGAGATTGGAGGCGGGGCAGTGAACCGCATAGACACCCTTGTCTGCCATAATGGCGATTTCCGCATCGGAAAGATGGATGCAATGGGCCATCAGTGTCGGTGTCTGGCCAAAGAGGCCAAAGCGGTCATAGACGCTCATGTAGTATTGGTCCTGGGGGAATAGCTTTTTGACCAGCTCGATTTCACCGGGATTTTCGGACAGATGGCTTTGTACAGGTACCTGATATTTTTCGGCGAACTGTCCCAGTCCGGTCATCATTTCTGCCGTGACCGAGGGCACAAAACGTGGGGTGATGATGGGGCGGACCAGTGGATGGTTCTGCCATTTTTGGATGAAATCCTCTGTCGCCTTCAGGGATTCCGCAGTTTCTTCGGTGAGGGCCGGCGCAGAGTTGGTGTCCATATTCACCTTGCCGACATAGGCGCGTACGCCTTTTTGGGCCAAAATATCGCATAGAATATCGGTGCTTTCCGGGTGGATGGTCGCAAAAATTGCGGAAGAGGTGGTGCCGCAGGCAGTCATTTCATCCACAAAGAGCGGGTAAATTTTGCGGGCATAATCCGGGTCGGCAAATTTTGGCTCTTCCTGAAAGGTGTAGCCGTCGAGCCAATCCAGCAGCTTGTAGTCCATGCCCATGCCAATCTGGATGTATTGTGGGGCGTGCAGATGCATATCGGCAAAACCCGGCATAATCAGTTTTCCCTGACAGTCTTTTACGGGCAGGTTGTCTGCCATAGCAGGCTTTTCGGCAGAAACAGAGGTAATTGTTCCTTTTTCCACAACCATATAGCCGTCTTTTAGCGAGATGAATTTATTTCTGTCCGATGTATAGATAAGATTGCCGTGCAGGACAAAGGAATCCTGGTTTTCCATAATCAACACTCCAAATCAAGTTTTAGTTTGTTCTATTCGTTTTCATCTTTATTTTATGAAAAAAAGGACAAAAAAGGAAAGGACATAAGTCCGATATGGAGAGGAACATAGGGAGAATTTTTAGCAATTTCCGACATCCCTTTAGCAGTCGCGGAAAGCCACGTGAAAGGCCGGTTTTTTCATGCTACAATAGCAATGACGCAAGAACAATAAGGATTCGGGGAGGAATCGGTATGTTTACCATCAAAAAGATTTTGTTGGATTTTATGGAAGAGGCAGCAGGTGTGACGAGTTTTCCGGTACTTAGCTGGCAGTTTGCGGCGGCAGGCAGGAATTTCCGGCAGAGTGCTTTTCATATACAGGCCGCTGAGCGGGCAGATTTTACGCAGTTAATCTATGACAGCGGTGAGATGGCGGGCAAGGATTCCAATGGAATCAAGCCGCATGTGAAATTGCAAAGCGGCAGGCGCTATTATGTGCGCGTGCGGGCGGCTGCCGAGGGAAAATGGTGTCCGTGGTCTGAGCCGATCAGCTTTCTGACGGGAAATATCGCAGAAAACTGGCAGGGGAAGTTTATTTCAGCAGAAACGCCTGCGGACAAGGATAATTCCAAGGGAACGTATCTGCGCCAAGAAATTCAACTGGATAAAGCGGTCGAACAGGCCGTAATTTATACCACGGCTCTGGGGCTGTATCAGTTCTTTATCAATGGGCAGCGGATTGGCCGGGAGGAACTGGCACCGGGCTGGACGGTTTATCAGAAGCGGCTCTCGTATCAGACGTACGAGGTAACGGACTATCTGCAAAACGGGGAAAATGTCCTGCTGGCTCATGTGGGCGCGGGCTGGTACAAGGGCATGCTGACCTTCCATCATGTACGCAATCTCTATGGTGAGCAGACGGCTTTCTTTGGGCAGCTCCATGTACGTTATACAGACGGCACGGAAGAAGTTTTTGCCACGGATGAAAGCTGGCAGGGTGCCGACAGTCCGGTGACTTTTGCCGAAATCTACGGCGGCGAAACCTATGATGCCAGAAAAATCACGCCGGCAGTTGATGATTGGCGTGATGTGCAGGTATTATCCTATCCGCTGTCGAACCTCCAGCCCCAGACGGCTTCTCCCATTCGTCTGACAGGAGAACTGCCGGTAAAACAAATGCTCATAACACCCAAGGGGGAGCGTGTGCTTGATTTTGGACAGAATATGTCCGGCTGGGTAAAGTTCAAGGTACGGGGCGCCAAGGGAACACAGGTGAAACTGCACTGCTTTGAAGTGCTGGATAAGGATGGCAATGTCTATCTGGAAAATCTGCGCGAGGCCAAGGAAACCATAACCTATATCAAGGGAACAGATGCGGAGGAAGTGTTCACTCCCCATTTCACCTATCAGGGCTTCCAATACGCATGGCTGGAAGAGTGGCCGGAGGATGCCAGGGCAGAAGATTTTACAGCACAGGTGCTCCATTCGGATATGCCGCAGACGGGTTCCTTCCATTGCTCGGAAAAACTCATCAATCAGCTGCAGCATAATATCCTTTGGGGGTTAAAGGGCAATTTCCTCGATGTGCCCACGGATTGCCCCCAGCGGGATGAACGGCTGGGCTGGACCGGTGATGCGGAGATTTTCAGCAGTACAGCTAATTTTTTGGTAAATACCCATGCTTTTTATCGGAAATGGCTGGCAGACCTTACGGCGGAACAGGCGGATAATGGCGCTATTCCCCATGTGGTGCCGGATGTGCTGACTCCCGTGGCGACACCGGATATGATTGAGCATATGGGCATGGACGGGGCATCGGGCTGGGCCGATGCGGCTACCATTGTACCGTGGAACCTGTATCTGGCTACCGGTGATGTGGCTATTTTGCGCCGCCAGTACGATTCCATGAAAAATTGGGTGGCCTTTATGGATGCCCGTATGGATGAGCAGGGCCGGTTTAACTACAAGATGCAGTTTGGTGACTGGCTGGCGCTGGATGGTGACGGCAAGACCCCCTTGGGCGCTACCCCGACGCCGTTTACCTGTTCGGTCTATCATCTGGTGTCCACAGAGATTGTAGCCCGCAGTGCCAAAATTTTGGGGAATCTGCAGGAAGCCGCAGTCTATAATCAAAAGCTGGAAAAACTTTTGCGCCGTTTCCGGGCCAACTATCTGCCGGAGGGCGATTTGGTGGTGAAAACGCAGTCTGCGTATGCGATGGTGCTGGCTTATAAACTGGCTCCGGCAGATATACGTCCGCGTCTGGCGCAGGAATTAGCCGAGCTGCTCGAAAAAGATGGCCATTTGGTGACAGGCTTTATGGGAACCCCTTGCCTGTGTCAAGCCTTGTCGGAAAATGGCCAGACAGCAGCTGCCTGGAAACTTTTGGAGCGGGAGGAATTCCCCGGCTGGCTCTATCCGGTGAAGCAGGGAGCAACGACCATTTGGGAGCATTGGGACGGTAAGCGGCCGGATGGCAGTTTCTGCAGCCCGGATATGAATTCCTTTAACCATTATGCCTATGGTGCCATTGGTGATTGGCTTTATCGTTATGGCGCCGGACTGGATTATGATGAAGGTGAGCCGGGATATAAGCTCATTAACTTCCACCCGCAGCCGGGAGGAAGCCTGAAGTTTGCCGAAGCTTGCCATGAAACCCCCTATGGCAAGGCGGCGATAAAATGGGAACGGTCAGGTCCTGAGGTAACGGTCAAAATGACGGTTCCGCCCAATGCCGGAGCACGGCTGACTTTGCCGGAAGGCGCACGCGTGCAGACGGCGGAAGGCATAAACTTCAAGAACGGAACCAGTCAGGTGTTTGGGTCAGGAGAATGGGAGGTGCGGTATTTGGCTTAATACATACATTACATTGAGGTGCTAAGACGCCCCGGGACTGATAATACTTTTCCTCTGCTGAGACAGGCTTGTCAAACGCGTCGGAAAAGCATCATCAGTCCCGGGGCTTAGTGCGTTGTTGTAGTACGATATTATAGTGCGGTGTTACATCGTGGTGCTAAGGCGCCCGTGGGGACTGGCAATATTTTTCCTTCGCCATAGACAGGCTTGTCAAAAGCTGCGGAAAAACACTGCCAGTCCCCACGGGCTTAGGTTTTGTTGGTTGGAAATACGTTTAGAGTACGAGGTGATTGGCGCCCGCATGGGGCCGGTAATATTTTTCTTCGCTTAGACAGGCTTGTCAAACGCTGCGAAAAACATCACCGGCCCCATGCGGGCTTAATATTGCCTTGCTTAGTAATACGACATATATTTAGGTTGGATAGTCAAAATACGACAATTATTTAGAAAAATTCTTGCTTTTTGTTGTGAAATGCTTTATGATAGTAATAGAGAAACAAAATTCAGACGATTGTTCGCTGTGTAAGGGATTGGAGGAATCAGCATGGGAAAGTTATGGCGGATTTTTATGATGGCGGCTATGGTGGTCGTGTTTTGTGCAGGTTCGGTGCTGGCAGCAGGTGCCGGGCGCAGTTATATCAATGTGTTGAATTCCCTGCCGCGGGTGGGGAGCTATGTGGCGGATATGCCGGGGTATACGAATTTGCTGCAGCGCAAGGGCTATGAGTTTGAAGAATTTCATGGCAGTATCGGCGTGGCTTCGTATCAGGAGTCTGTTGATGCGTATGGCCGCATTGATAGTCTTTCCATAAGTCCGCGACAGGCAGTGCAGATGGATACCGGGGAAGTTGCAGAGATTCTGCATAAACTGAGTGTTCATTATGGACGGCCCGACGAAAGGTCGGCGGATAAGGTGATTTGGAACGGCAGTACAGGGTATAAAGGCAGTTTTGATACCAAGAGCGGTGTCATTGTTATGAAGTTAACGAAATAAGGAAAGGCTGGCCGAGTGATTGGCCAGCCTTTCCTTATTCTTTTTCCCGCCGGAAGTTCATGCGGTATTTTTGCGGGGAACAGTTATAGTATTGTTTGAAGGTGCGGGAGAAGTGATCGGCGGAGCTGTAGCCTACGGCTTCGCTGATTTCCTGTACGCTCATATTGCTGGTTTCGAGATAGGTTTTAGCGCGGCCGGTTTTGAGTTTATTGAGCAGGGTGGAAAAGTTCATGCCGGCGTTCTTGCTGATTAAGGTGGACAGGTAGGCTTCATTGTAATGGAAGACCTGGGAAAGCTCCCGCAGAGTCACGGTCTGGTAGTGCGTCTGAATATAGCGCATGATTAAGGGGGCGCGGGTGGAGAGAAAATCGTAGCTGTAGAACTGAATGGTATCGCTGTAATGGCGCAGCATATAGCACATGAGAAGGTTGACGATGCTGATGCCGCAGAGGTTATGGTAGTTGTCGCCTAAATAACTTTCCATCATCAAGGTCTTCAGCAGGCGGCGGAGATTGTCTTCGTTTTTCGTGGTAAAGATGATGTAATTGGGGTAGTCGGGGCGGGCCAGAATGGACTGGAAGAAGTAGGAGAGCAAATCTTCGCCAGCCATCAGGTTGAAAAAGGCATTTTCAAAAGTGCTCTTGCGGATATCAATGCAGATGAGTACCGATTCATCATCATCCATCTGAATGCAGTGTCGGGCGTTGGGGCCGATGATGTAGAACTGTCCGGGCTGCAGGTCGATGGTTTCCTGCTCGACCGTCAGCAGGCAATGACCGCGCATGATATAGCCCATTTCAAAGAAATTATGTTTATGGATATCAATGTTGATGTAATTAAAAGCCTTAAAGACAATGAGGTCATTGCCTAAGGAGAACAACAGATCTTCGCCGATAGGGTTGCCCTTGTTGCTGCTGTTTTCGGATTCGTTCTGAATGATTAAATCAAGACCGATAGGCAGTTGATTGACATGGTGCAGGAATTCATCATCATCCATGGTGTCCCAAATCTTGTCTATGGTCAGCGGCGGAAACTGTTCCAAATATTTGCCGGAATTATAGATGTTGTGCAGGGCTTGGGGCACGCTGGCCCTGATGCCGGTGGCGTGAAAATACCGGCTGATTTCCGCTTGAACATTAGCAACTGTGGTAAAATAACGCATAATAACAGGATATACCTCCTTGAAATACGAGGGGAAACAAAAGAAAAACGCATAAATGATATGCAGTCCAATTATAACAGAAAAAATAACGATTGAAAACGATGGATATAAAAATATGTCGGATGTATATAAGTACTCTACATGGAACACGTATTTTTCCTTTGTTATAATATAAACTGTGAGGAGGAAAGAAAATCGACAGACAATTCGTAAGAGTGACAATCGGTTTTCTTTTGACAAATTATAGGTGCGTTGTCCGCGGCGATGTGCCTTGCTGTAAAAGTAAAATGAATCACCTGTTTCTAGGGGGAAAGCTTTATGGATACGATTAAGTGGAATAAGACGCCGTTTTATCGCCTGATGGCTGCTATGGTGCTCGGGGCCGGTACGGCGATTGCACCATTGGTTCTGCTGATGTTTGGACTTATACAGTTTAAGATTATGAGCGTGGTTGGCGCAGAGGCAACGACCAGTGCTTTTGGTATCGCCTCTGGTATCGCCAGTCTGGCCATTGTGGTCTTGACTCCGCTGGGCGGCATGATTGCCGATAAGACGCATGTGAAGATGGGACGCCGCCGTTTTTGGATTGTGGCTGGTTCCGTGGGCGGCTTTATCTTTATGATGGCACTGGCCTATGCACAGAGCATGCCTATGGTGGTGGCTTCCTGGTGTATTGCCCAATTCTTCTACGGTATGGTATCCCTGTCCTGCTTTGCTATGATTCCTGAGCAGGTGGAAGAAGCCCGCTTTGGCCGGGCTTCCGGGATTATGAGCTCGGCTGCGCCTATCTTTGTTATGAGTGGTTCCATTATCATCGGTATTTATGCGGCAACGCCTGTAGAATTAAAAATCGCTGTGGTCAGTGCAGTGCAGCTGCTTGCCGGTATTGTTACGGCTTTGCTGGTAAAGGATACTTATATTCCTGCCGGTCAGCGGCAGACTCAGAATGGTGCGGCTAATCCGTTCAAAATGGGCTTTAAGAATTTTTATCCGTCCTTTAAGAAATATCCTGAGTATACCTGGGCACTCTTAACGAAACTTTTTATCAATTTTTCCAATGCCGGTCTTACCATGCTGACCTTGTTCTATGTGGCAAGATTCCATCTGTCCGAGGCCGAAGTTTTTGAGATTGGTTCCTATACGGGGGCTTCCATTCTGCTGATGGTGCTGGCCGGGCTTTGCGGCGGCTGGTTGTCGGATAAATTCCGTCGTCAGAAACCTTTTGTCATGGGCGCTTCATTGATTACCGGTGTATGTTTGGTGATTTTTGCTGCTGCCACGGATTTGTGGACGGTGATTGCCGGTTACTTTGTCTTTAACTTTGGTTATGGTCTCTATAATGCGGTGGATAATGCGCTGGTTAACCGCATTCTGCCCAGCAAGGAAAATGCGGGCAAGGACATTGCCATCATGAATATCACAACCAATCTGGCTTCTTCGCTGGTGAACTTTGTAGCTCCGCTGCTTATCGCTGTCGGCGTTAATCTGTTGGGCGATGATGGTTATACCTTCTTCTTTATACTGCTGTCTGTCTGCTCCGTTATCTCCTTCCTGGCCGTAATCCCCATCCCCGAGGTGGATGCGGAAAAAAAGGAGGCTGAGGTGCAGGCCGCACCTGTAAAAGCATAACCTTAACCTCCTTGATGAGGAGGTAGTTTTGAAAAGATTATCACATGAACATATAAAGGGATGAAGTCTATGAAGAAGGCAGCACTTTTTGGTATCTCCTTATTGATGTTATCACAGTTAAATGGCACAGCCGATGCTGAAATATTAAACGATAAGGCATTGCAGCTGGCGGCAGAAAAAAATGCACAGATACAGGCAAATGAAGTGAATGGACAGAAAAAGGAAGTTCCGCATAAGACATTGGCGGATGTAAAATCCAGCCATTGGTCTTATCAGGCCGTAAAGCAGCTCACGGAAGCCGGTCTGGTGGACGGTTTTGACGATGGCATGTTCCACGGGGACAGGAATCTGTCCCGTTATGAAATGGCGGTTATCATCTCCCGCGCTATGGATAAGGTCGAGCAGGCCGATGCCCAGCAGAAAATCATCATTCAGGCCTTGCAGGACGAATACAGCAAGGAATTAAAAAATATCGGGGCGCAGATTGAGGAATTAAAGCAAAAAGTAGACCGCGTGCAGTTCCATGGTTACTTTGGTACGCGTTATGATAATGTGCATGGTATGGCGGTAGCCAGTGATGCGGTGATGAAGAAGACCACGCAGTTGTCCGTGGACACGCAATATCATTTTGATAAGCATACGATGATTACGGTCAGCACCACCTTTAATCGCAGCTTTAAGTCGGAGCAGGCGGATTATACCAATTTAGGTGCTCTGCAGTGGGTGGACTATAACAATCGCGGGTATTGGTTAAAATTTGGCCGTTATGCCACCACTATGGGCTATGGCCTGATGTTTAACGATGAAAAGATACAGGGCGTGGAACTGGGCTTTGGCAAGGGGAAAAAACTTAGCGGGCGTTTAACGATTGCCCAGTATAAGCCGGTGACTTCGATTGAGGCCGATACGGATAATGACTTTACGAATAATCTTAGCTCGCACAATCTGCATCCGGCATTGGTCAACAAGAATTTCTGGTCATTGGAACTGGATTACAAAATGACGCCCAAGACCAATGTGAAGGCGGTCTACCAGACCAAACCCAACACCAGAAATGCGTCCTTCCCCTTTAAAAATTGGGAAAGTACGGGCACGAGATTTGTAGAACTGGGCTTTGACCATCAGATTTGGAAGGATACTACGCTGATTGCGGATTTGGTGCATGCCAACTCGGATGTGAGCAAGAATGCTTATAAAATACAGCTGCAATTTGGCAATCCCTGGCCCCCGGTCAAAGGCAAGCATGCACATACGCTGGCCTGGTACAATGCTCCGGCAGATGCCATGATTATCGGCGGCTCCGGCGGGCTTATCGGTGATTATATCAGCACATTGGGCGAAGGTTTCCGTGGCTGGGTGGCCGGTTATCAATGGTCGCCGATTAACAATACGATTTTTGATGTGTTCTATATGTATGGCAGAACGGTGGATGCCTCCAATCCTTATGGCACTACCCTTGCCGGCGGTGCACGCAAGAAAATCTTCCGCCTCGATTTCTCCCTGTTATTCTAATATTATTAAGAAAGATGGAATCCCTTATGACGAACAAAATTGATTTACATGCAAATCCCTTTTACCTTACGGATGAGGATATACGTTGGGTAGAAGAAACCAAAGAGAACATGAGCACCGAGGAAAAAGTCGGCCAGCTCTTTTGCCCCATTGCGCCGGGGCCGGATAAAGCGGCTTTGCAGGATGTCTTAGACACCCTGCATCCCGGCGGCATGATGTTCCGCGCTCTGCCGGGCAAGGAAATACAAGGGGCGCAGCGCTATTTGCAGGAAAAATCGCCAGTACCGCTGCTATTGGCGGCCAATTTGGAAGCGGGCGGCAACGGCGTGATGACCGAGGGAACCTATTTTGGTTATCCGATGGAAATGGCTGCCACCGGCGATGAAATACATGCTTATCATTTAGGCAAGGTATCGGCGGCAGAAGGTAATGCCACGGGCTGCAATTGGGCGTTTTCCCCGATTGTGGACCGGAATGTAAATTATCTTAATCCGATTACCAATGTGCGCACCTATGGCGATGATACGGATACGGTTATTGCCATGAGCAAGGCGTTTACCAAGGGCGTGCAGGAAGAAGGTATGGCAGTCGCCATCAAGCACTTCCCCGGTGATGGTATGGACTATCGCGACCAGCATCTGCATCCGACGATTAACTCCTGCTCGGCAGAGGAATGGGATGAAACCTACGGGGAAATCTACCGCCAGCTGATAGCTGCCGGAGCCGAATCGGTCATGGTGGGGCATATCCTGCAGCCGGCCTGGCAGCAGAAGTTAAATCCGGCATTAGAGTTGAAGGATTTACTGCCCGCGACCTTGTCGCCGGAACTTTTGCAGGGACTTTTGCGTGAGCATTTGGGCTTTAACGGCCTGATTATCACGGATGCTACGCCCATGGGCGGCTTCACCAATGCCCTAAGCCGCAAAGACGCAGTACCTATGGCGATTGCCGTCGGCTGTGATATGTTCCTCTTTAACCGCAATATGGCCGAGGATTTCCAGTTTATGCTGGACGGGCTGAACAAGGGCATTTTGACGGAGGCACGTTTAGACGAGGCTGTTACCCGGATTTTGGCCTTGAAAGCGCATTTGAAACTGCACCTTCGCCAAAAGGAGGGCAAATTGGTGCCGGATGAAGCGGCTTTGCAGGAGGTACTGAACAGGAAAGAGTTTAGGAAATGGGCGGAAGATGCCGCCGATAAGGCTGCTACGCTTGTAAAAGATACGCAACAGGCCCTGCCGCTGAATCCTGCCACCCAAAAGCGTCTGCTCTTGTATGTCTTCGGTGATGAATGGGGATATTTTGGCAACGGCAGTGCCAAGCTGTTCAAATCGCTGTTGGAGGATGCTGGCTTTACGGTGGATGTATTTGATAAAGAGGCTATGCGCTTTGCGTATATTGATATCAAACGTGCCGATATCGTGAAACAGTACGATGCCGTTATCTATTATGCCAATATTGAGCCGGCCAGCAACAAGAGCACGCTGCGCATGGAATGGAACTGGCCGATGGCCTCCAATATGCCCTGGTTTATTCACGACCTGCCGGTTATCGGCGTGGCGACAGGTTCGCCTTATCTTTTGCAGGATATGCCGGTTTTAAAGACGCTCGTCAACGGTTATACGGCAGCGCCGGCAATGCTGAAAGCCATTGTGGATAAGCTGACTGGCAAAAGTGAATTTGTGGGCAAAAGCCCGGTAGACCCCTTCTGTGGGATGTGGCAGACGAAATTTTGAGGTGCGATATGCGATACGAGAATATAATTTTTGATTTGGATGGTGTGCTGGTATCTACGGACGAATACCATTATCAGGCTTGGAAAAAAATTGCCGATGAAGAGGGCATTTATTTTGACCGCGCGATTAATAACCGCCTGCGGGGCGTGTCCCGCATGGAAAGTCTGGAAATCATTCTGGAACGGGCACATAAAACATATACGCAGGCTGAAAAAGAGAAGCTGGCGCAGCGGAAAAACGATTACTACAAGGAGCTGTTGGGGAATCTGACGGCCTCTGACACCTTGCAGGGCGTGCGGGAAACCCTCATTGACCTGCGGCAGAAAGATGTGCATATCGCTGTCGGTTCTTCGAGCAAAAACACCATGCGTATCTTAAAGCAGGTCGGTTTAGAAAACGCTTTCGATGCCATTGCTGATGGTACGGAAATCACGCATAGCAAGCCCGACCCGGAAGTTTTTCTGCTGGCGGCGCAAAAGCTGGGGGCAAAACCGGCAAACTGTCTGGTCGTGGAAGATGCACTGGCCGGGGTCAATGCCGGCTGCCGGGCAGGGATGTCTGTAGCCGGTATCGGTGAGGCGGCCAAGTCGCCGCGGATTACTTATGCTATCCGCAGTGTAGCTGATTTACTAAGCCTTGTAGAATAATTTTTGGAGAGCTTCAATGAGTATCTTATTGGCGTAATGGAGGTAAGTAAGCAATGAAGAACTTAATTTTTCCACAGAATTTTCTTTGGGGCAGTGCAACTGCCGCGCATCAGGTAGAAAGCATGAATATACATTCCGATATCTGGGCGGAGGAGCATGTGGCAGGTTCCATTTACAAGGATAAATCCGACCATACCTGCGACCATTATCAGCACTATCGGGAAGATATTGCGCTGATGGCGGGGGCAGGACTCAAAGCCTATCGTTTCTCGATTGAATGGGCACGGATTGAGCCGCGGGAAGGGGAGTTTCCTGCCGAGGCTATTGCGCATTATGCTGATGTGCTGGCGGCCTGTGAGGAATATGGGATTACGCCGGTGGTAACGCTGCATCATTTCACCAGTCCCCAGTGGTTGATGAAATATGGCGGCTGGAAGGGCGAGAAAACGCCGTATTATTTCGGCCGTTATGCCCGCTATGTGCTGAAAGCCTTGGGAAAACATATTCCCTATATCATCACGATGAATGAAATAAACATTGCCACCATGCTCAAACAGCTGTTTGCCGAATGGAACTTTGTGCCGCCTATCGGCATGGCTGCCGAAGGCTGGACGGCACCGGAATGGCGGGAACAGGCCGCCAAAGCCTGCGGTACGGATTTGGAGCATTATTTTACCATTCATATGGCTTCGGAGCCGGAACATATTGAGATTATCCGTCAGGCGCATAATGAAGCCGTGAAAGCCGCGCGGGAATTTGCGCCGCAGGCCAAAGTCGGCGTAAGCCTGGCCCTTTCGGATGTCTGTGCCGCACCAGGTGGTGAACAGGTGGCAGAAAAGGTTTGGCAGAGCTATTTTGGCCAGTACAAGGATATCTATATGAACGCTGATTTTGCGGCTGTGCAGAATTATGAACGGGAAATCTATGATGCCAATGGGCGTGTGCCGCATGGTGCAGAGGAAGAACTCACGGAATGCGGTTATCCGTATTGTCCGGAGGCGGTAAGCTCCGTGGTGCGCCGGGTTTACAAGGAAACCGGTCTGCCGGTCATGGTTACGGAAAACGGCATTGCCACGCAGGACGACAGCCGCCGCATTGACTTTATCCGTGAGGCGGTCACAGGGCTGCATGCTGCCGTGGAGGACGGCGTACCGCTTTTGGGGTATATCTATTGGAGCAGTATGGATAATCTGGAATGGGCTATGGGCTTTGACAAACATTTCGGCCTGATTGCGGTGGACAGAGAGACCATGCACCGTACCGTAAAGCCCAGCTGCCGCTATTTGGGCAGAATTGCACAAAACAATGGTTTGACAGAGTAATTTTGTTCCCTTCCATGGGCGTTATGAGCCCTTGGAAGGGGCTTTTTTGTACCTGTTCAAAAGACGCTGAAAAGTAGAGAATGCTTGCCATATTTGATACTCTGTTATATGATTTAGAAAGAGTATCGAAGGGGTGTGATACAGATGAAACGAAGTGAGCGGATTTATCTCTATATAAAGGAACGTTCAGGGACGTTCAAGGGGAATAAATTATCCGGTCAGATTGGTTTTGATGCGCAGGAAATCGCCGATGAGCTGGATATCCTGCGCAATAATGTGTCCAAGGAACTAAACGAACTGCATCGGCAGGACAAGATTGTAAAATTTACCGGGCGGCCGGTGCGGTATTTTGACCGGGAGACATTGGCAGAGCTGTTGGAGACGGAATTGGGGCAGGGGCCGTTGCAATTCCGCGATGTGGAGGAGTGTAAGCGTCTGTTTGTCCGCAATGCGGAGGAAGAGGCTAATCCCTTTGCCCGCCTGATTGGCGCGGATAAGAGCCTGAAACGGCAGGTGGAACAGGGCAAAGCGGCGATTTTGTATCCGCCAGATGGGCTGCATACCTTGATTGTCGGGCAGACCGGCGTTGGCAAGACGCTCTTTGCCCATATGATGTTTGCCTATGGCAAGGCCATGCACCGTTTTGCTGAAGATGCGCCGTTTATCACGTTTAACTGTGCGGATTACTACAACAATCCGCAGCTCTTGATATCCCATGTGTTTGGTCATATCAAAGGCGCTTTTACGGGGGCGGACACGGCCAAGGCCGGCCTGGTGGAAGAAGCCGACGGCGGCGTACTGTTCCTCGATGAAATTCATCGTCTGCCGCCAGAAGGGCAGGAAATGATTTTCTACTTTATGGATACGGGCACCTTTAACCGTTTGGGGGAAACCACCCGCAGCCGCAAGGCGAAAGTGCTGATTATCGGCGCGACAACGGAAGACCCCAAATCGGCTTTGACCAAGACCTTTGTACGGCGTATTCCGAACATCATCACCATCAAGCCGCTCTCAGAGCGTACCTTGGAGGAAAAACTGGATATCCTGAAACTGTTGTTTATGGAAGAAGCCCAGCGGGTGAAAAAACCGGTACGCATCAGCGTGGAAGCGGTAAAGGCTTTAATTGGCAGTATTGGCAGCGGCAACGTAGGGCAGTTAAAATCCAACATTAAACTCCTATGTGCGCAAGCGTTTTTGAATGGTATCGACAATCCCAGTTTTATTGAAGCGGATTTTCGCATGCTGCCGCCTGGCGTACGGGATGGCCTGTTGACCTTGTCGGCCAACCGGCAGGCACTTGCCGAGCTTACCCAATATGTCAGCGAACCTTTGCTGGTATCTCCTCCGGGAGGAAAGTTTAAGCTTGATGATGAGGGCAGCCGCGAGGGCTTTAATCTCTATCAGGTGGTCGAAAATAAGGTGGCTTTGCTGAAAGGCGAAGGTATCAGTGATGACCTGATTAAACAGATTGTGGCCACAGACGTAAATGTTTATGTCAAAGACCTATATAATAAGAAGCATTCGGTCAATATGACCACGCGGGAACGACTCTTGAAAATCGTCGATGAAGCTTTGGTGGATTTTTCCGAGCAGATTTCCCTGTATGTGCAGAAACGATTAAATCGCAGCTATCGTGACCGATTCCTCTATGCGTTTAGCCTGCACCTGTCGGCTTTCCTGAAACGCGTCAAGGCGCATGAAGCCATTCCTTATACGGAAATCGAGGGGGCTATTCCCCAGGATTCTGACTATATGCGCATGGCAGAGGAAATCGGCGTGCTGATTGAACAGCACTACCATGTGACGGTGCCGCGGGCGGAAATTGAGTATATTGCCCTGCTGCTGGAGTCGGCTGAGGATGATGAACTGGAAGAAAAAATCATCATTCTGGTGGCGACGCATGGCAAGAACACGGCCAGCTCCATGGTGGAGGTGGCGAAAAGGCTGTTCAGCTCTACGGATACCAATATCATTGCCATTGATATGCCGTTGGAGGTCAATCCACAGGAGGTGCTGGAGCAGACGGCAGCCATGCTCAAGGGAATGGAGTGCCAAAAGGGCGTTCTTATCTTGGCGGATATGGGCTCGTTATGCAATATCGGTGCACTTCTGGCTGAGCGGCTGAAAATTCCTGTGCGCACGTTGGATATGGTATCGACACCGTTGATACTCGAAGCCATGCGCAAGGTGGATATTGCTGGGATGGATTTGGAGAGTATCTATGAATCGCTGCTGAACTTCAAAGGCTATGAGGCGGTTGATACACATGAAGGTCCTGCTAATACACAGGAAGCGATTGTGACGATATGCTCATCCGGGCACGGTGCTGCCATGAAGATCAAAGCATTGGTTGAGGACGTATTGCGCCATGCCGGACGGATAATCGAAGTCATTCCCGTAGGCGTACTGCATCTGGATGACCGGCTGGCAGAAATTGCCAGGGAATACCGCATAGTAGCAGCGGTAGGCATGAAAAAACCGGCCATGAATGTGCCGTTTATTCCCCTGGAACAACTCATCGATGGGGAAGGGGAGCGTCTGTTGACGGAACTGGTCTTTAACAGTGAATCTGCGCTTGAAGCGCGAATCCCGCAGGGGGACGGCAAGGGCAATATGGTCGTTCAGCGCCTTTGCGAGGAGTCTTTGCAGCGTTTTCTTACCTATTTAAATCCCGCCAAGATTATGAGCGTACTATTGGAATTTGATAAGTCGCTGGAAAAGGATTTGCAGTTAAAGCTTTCCAATCCATTGCGGGTGCGGCTGTTGGTGCATTGCGGTTGTGCCCTGGAGCGGGTGGTAACCCGCAGTCCGCTGGTCTACAAGGAAGATAAGTCGCTGGTCGATAAAAAGAAACTGCTAGCTTTGCAAAAGGCAGCACAAATCTTTGACGAAACCTTAAAATTACGTTTTGACGAAGATGAATATTATTTTATGGCGAATATGCTGTGATACAGTTCATACACTATGACAATGACATTTGTCATAGTGTATTTTTTTTATCGTGATGGAGGTCATTTTATACAAAAGAGTATCGGAAAGTGGATTGAAGTGTATCAAAATAATACTTATAGTATCATAAAGCAAAAAGTTTTATGAAAAATAAGTGAAAAACACGGGTAAAACAAACGAAAAGATAAATTTTCGTTTTTGATACACAAAGTTGGCACGCGGCTTGCATTATATAGGGGCGTAAGGCAAAAAAGCCAAAAACGTTCAAATTCAACCATAAATGTTAATCTTGGGGAAATTTTTTAGGAGGTAGAGAGAATGTTTGGTATTGTTGTTGGTACGCACGGTATCTTTGCTGAAGAACTGGTTCGTTCCTGCGAAATGATCTGCGGTGAGCAGAAAAATGTAGCTGCGGTTACACTGGTTCCCGGTGAAGGTCCGGATGATGTGGTGGCTAAGTATGAAGAAGTCATCAAAGGCCTTGATTGCAAGGATGGCGTGCTGTTCCTGAATGACCTGTTTGGTGGCAGCCCCTACAATGCAGCTTGCCGTCTGGTTATCAGCAATGAAAACTATGGTATTGTTACTGGCGTAAACCTGCCGATGCTCATCGAGATGTGCAGCGCTCAGCTCGCTGATGATGGTTCGGATATCAAAGCGCTGATGGAACGTGCCGTAGAAGCAGGCCGCAGTGGTTTGCAGACGTTCCATGCCAGCCAGATTGCCGATGATGAGGAGGATGAACTGTAATGAATATCGTACTTGCAAGAATTGATGATCGTCTTATCCATGGTCAGGTAGCTACTGTTTGGTCCAAGGTTACGGGCTGCACCCGCATCATCGTCTGTGATGATGATGTGGCAAAAGACACCATCCGCGCAACGCTCCTGAAGCAGGTTGCTCCGGCCGGTATCAAATCCCACGTTGTTGACCTCGAAAAGGCTGTTCGCGTATACAACAACCCGAAATACGAAAACGAAAAATGCCTGCTCCTGTTCACGAATCCAACCAGCGTGCTCTACATGGTAGAACATGGCGTGGATATCAAGAGCGTCAACATCGGCGGCATGAGCTTCCATGAAGGCAAGCATCAGATTACCGGTGCTGTTTCCGTAGACGACCAGGATATCGAATCCTTCAAGAAACTGAATGAAAAAGGCATTGAACTGGAAATCCGCAAAGTTGATACGGATAAGAAAGTTATGCTGATGGATATCCTCAAATAATTGGCCGTATTTTTGCGACGGCGGGTTGGGGTGTATGACAGCCCGCCAACGCAGGATTTTCATAATGGAGGGAATATATAATGGGCACTATGCAAGTTTTGCTAATCTTTATCTTTGCCACGATTGCGGGTATGGGCTCCTGCCTCGATGAATTTCAGACTCATCGCCCCCTGATTGCGTGCACCGTTACTGGACTTATCTTAGGCGATATGACCACTGGTATTATCATTGGCGGTACTTTGGAAATGATGGCTTTGGGCTGGATGAACATCGGTGCAGCTATCGCACCGGATGCTGCGCTTGCTTCCGTAATTTCCACGATTCTCGTTGTGGCCAGCCATCAGGATGTGGCAACGGGTATTGCTATCGCAATGCCGCTGGCAGCTGCTGGTCAGGTTTTGGCTATCATTTGTAAGACGATTTCCGTAGTATTCCAGCACAAAGCGGATGATTATGCTGAAGAAGGCAACCTCTTCGGTATCGACCTCTGTAACTATGGCGCACTCATTCTGCAGGGTCTGCGTGTTGGTATCCCCGCACTGCTTGTTGCGATGACGGTTGGTACGGGCGCTGTACAGGATATGCTCAATGCTATTCCGCCTGTTATCTCCGGTGGTTTGCAGGTTGCCGGCGGTTTCATCGTAGTTGTTGGTTATGCAATGGTTATCAACATGATGGGCGCACAGTATCTCATGCCGTTCTTCTTCCTCGGTTTCGTTGTAGCTGCTTTCACGAACTTCAACCTGGTTGCTCTGGGCGTT
>DFHU01000004.1 GCA_002373045.1 Pseudoselenomonas ruminantium
CCGAGAAATATTTTACACTAAGCAGTATCGCCGGTGTCGTGGGCATGGATTCGTTATCGCTCACAGGGGATGAATTAAAACTAACGGCTGAGGAAAAGGCGTCAGGTGTAACCTATACGGATAAACTGGTGAAAATTGCGGCTGATGCCGACAAGCAAGGCGCAATCATCACGTTTTCCATGCACATGCCCAATTTTGACGTTGTAGCGAAAAAGCCGCGAATAAACGGCGCTTACGATTTTCAAGGTTATAGTCCGCATGTGTTGACTGGTGATGTAGGGAAAAGAATTCTGCCAGAGGGCGACCTCAATGAAGTCTACCGTACTTATCTGGACATGGTTGCTGATTTTGCCCTGCGCTTGCAGGACAAGCATATACCGGTAATTTTCCGCCCGCTGCATGAACATAATGGTTTTTGGTTCTGGTGGGGAGGCCGCAACATCAGCAGCAAAGATTTTACAGCCTTATGGAAATATACAGTAGGATATATGCGTGATGTGAAAGGCGTACATAATTTCCTCTACGCCTATTCGCCGAATGGACCCTTCGCTGATGAAACGGCTTATTTAGATCGTTATCCAGGTGACGACTATGTGGATATTTTAGGTGTGGATACCTATGATGATGACCAAAGCGGTGCCTGGTATAAGAACCTTTCGCAAACGTTGACGGTTATGGAGAAGCTTGGACAAAAGCGCCATAAGGTTATTGCCCTTACGGAAGTTGGCGTGCGCAAAGGCGGCAGCCTGGCTGTTCGGGATAATGTCGATAAGCAGTGGTTCTCTAAGACCGGTGACATCTGCCGTGAACATAAGGCTGCTTATTATATGGTCTGGGCTAACTTTGACAAGGAAGAACATAATTTCTTTATGCCCTACATGGTGGATGACAATCGAGGGCATGAAATGATCAATGAATTTACAGCCTTCTATAATGCGCCGGAAAGCATCTTTGCTGATGGCAACACGAATTACAAAAAACTGCAGGCTGGTACGGTGAAATGAGTAGCCAGGCCAAATCACATCGTACCGTGAGAGCCGTTATGCCCACAGCGGAAGAACAGAAATGCTTGGACGTAACAGACGAAATGCCGTTGCTGGAGGTGCAGCAGACTGCATTTTTGGCGGATGGACGTCCCTTTGAGTATTCTGTTTCCCGCCATCGTGGCGATAAGATGAAATTTAAGGCCGTGTCGGTAAGATAATTGGGAGGAATAGTATGCAGAAAAAATGTTTTTTGACGGTGTTAGCATTAGGCATGGGACTGACAGCAAACTGTTCTGCTGCAGCCAGTCCTTTTGCGGATGTTCCGGCAGACCATTGGGCTTATGATGCTGTAGCACAACTGGCAGAGGATGGTATTCTTGAAGGCTATGGCGATAAAAGTTTTCGTGGCAATCGTCAGATTACCCGCTATGAAATGGCGCAGATGGTGGCAAGGGCACGCGCTAAAAATAGCAGCGGTGAGGACAAGGTACTGGTAGATAAATTAACGGCAGAGTTTCGTGCAGAACTGGAAAATCTGGGGGTTAAAGTTGCTGATTTGGAAAGAAATGCCGACCGGGTAAAATGGAGTGGCGTTTTTGCGCAAAAAGCCATGAAAGGCAATAGTGATGAGCATACTTGGTGGGAAAAAGAATTGTTTCTCAATGTGGATGCTGCGGTCAATGATAGTTGGAATGTCCATGCCGGCATTGATACGAAGTGGGGGAGCAATGAGGGCTGGAATAGCGAGACGGAATTCTCAGATGCCTATGGTGCTTCCAACGTAAAAGTATCCAGCATGCTGTATCAGTTGTATGCTAAAGGGCCTCTTTTTAAGGGCTCAACTGCTACGATAGGTCTGTTTACGCCTGGTTTACAGGAAGGCTTTGTCGGCAATGCCAGAACGAAAGGTATGGAACTGGATTATCGAATCGGAAAGACTACATTGAAGGCTTATGGCGGCAATTTGCATGAAAAGGTATCCGATATGTCTTCAGCTTGGTCAGATGCGTTTCGCCGTCATGGTGATCGCGGAGATTTTGAATATGTTGGTACAGGCGCAGGTGGTACAGAAACTGGTTTTAGAAATCAAAGGCTGCGGGCATGGGGCTTGTCTGTAGAACATCAATTTACGGAGCGTACAACTGCAGGCTTAGGTTATTATAATTTGCATTCACCGGTCGCCTATGGAGAAAGTCATTTGGGGATTGTGGCTGCAAATCTGCGTCAGCATCTGACTGATAATTGGGAATTGACTGGCTTTTATGCGCATGGCAATCAACATTATCAGAACAAGGCCTACGATGTTCAATTTATATACAATGGCAGTCCCTGGGGAAATAAAAAATTTGGTGGTTCGTTAGGCTACCGCTATCTAGGTTCCGATGCCTTGATTATGAGTAGTGTGGTTCATGGCAGCGAAAAACCGGGCCGCAAGGGATGGGAGGCTAGTCTTTGGTATCATTTTACGAAAAACATCCAAATACAGGGATATTTATT
Source organism: Pseudoselenomonas ruminantium (assembly GCA_002373045.1). Lineage (GTDB taxonomy): Bacteria > Bacillota > Negativicutes > Selenomonadales > Selenomonadaceae > Selenomonas_A > Selenomonas_A ruminantium_J. The sequence continues at coordinate 2,484 of DFHU01000004.1, forward strand.
TAACGGCACCGCAATAAATAAGACGTACGATAAAGGCGCACATCGTACGGCGTACTTTACCAGCTTGCTGTTCAGTTTCTGATTGATTTGGCTGATAAGGCCTTAGCAGGAAGGTTGGCTCCGCTGCTCTTGTTTGTACTTTTTCGTAATTCGCTATATAATAGATGTATATATGAGCAAGGAGGGCGGCAGTCGTGTTAAAGTATGAGGCAATCGCCAGAGAACTTAGAGAGGATATACAGCAGGGCAAATATACCCCGGGTGAACAGTTGGCGCTGGAAAAAGAAATGTGTCAGCAATATGGTGTGAGCCGCATTACCATAAAACGGGCTGTGGATGAACTGGTCAAGCAAGGGCTGGTGGTCAAACGCCGTGGTTCAGGAACATTTGTTAAGTCCCTTAAGGACGAAGATGTGAAAGAATTGAGCATGGCTAATCAGTTTTCCGGTTTTGCCGCAACGTTCAAGGGGCGTAAGGTTGCCTCTAAAATATTGAAATTTGAGATTATCCATCCCACTGCTGAGGTGGCGGCTAAACTACAATTAGCTGTGGATGATTTTGTTTACGATATTATCCGGGTAAGACTGTTGGATGACCAGCCGATAGTGGTGGAATATACACAAATGCCGATTCAGCTGATAACGGGACTCAAGCGGCAGACGCTGGAAAAATCAATCTACAGTTATATTGAAGAAGATTTGGGGTATAAGATTCAGTCTGCGCATCGTACTGTGCGTGCTGTAATGCCTACGCCTGAGGAGCGCGAAGAACTGCAGATTGAAGGTGTGCTGCCGCTGCTTGAAGTTACACAGGTGGCTTTTTTGGACGATGGCCGTCCGTTTGAATATTCGATTGCCCATCATCGCGGAGATTGCAGCAATTTTCGGTCGGTGAGCATTCGTTGAAGGTAATTTAGAAAATGGAGTGATGTATTGATGTTAAAACCTATGCTGTTGAAGGCACCGTTGAAGGATTATCTTTGGGGCGGCAACCGTTTGAAGAATGAATACGGCAAGAGTTCTGATTTAGATATCGTGGCAGAAAGCTGGGAACTCTCCTGTCATGAGGCAGGTTTGAGCCTAGTCGATAGTGGTGAGCATAAGGGTGAAACTTTGTCGGCTCTTTTGACTGGCGATGGCAAGGCTATGCTGGGCAGCAAGGCCAAAGATATGGATTATTTTCCGCTGCTGATTAAATTTATCGATGCCAAGGGCGATTTATCTGTACAGGTTCACCCGGATGATGAATATGCATTGCGGGAAGAAGGCGAACAGGGCAAGACGGAAATGTGGTATGTGGTGGACGCTGAACCCGGTGCCAGTCTCATCTATGGTTTCCAGCAGGAAATCAGCAAAGAGGAATTTAAGCAGCGCATTGCGAATAATACCCTGCTCGAAGTCTGCAACAAGGTGCCAGTGCATAAGGGCGATGTATTCTTTATTAAGGCAGGTACGCTGCATGCCATTGGCAGCGGCATTCTGATTTATGAAGTACAGCAAAGTTCGAATCTGACCTATCGTGTCTATGACTATGGCCGCGTAGGCAAAGATGGCAAGCCGCGGCAGCTGCATATCGATAAGGCCTTGGCGGTAACTAAGCTGGAAGTACCGCAGGCTGTGGCGGGAAAAATGGTGGATATTGACTTGTTTCCTCATATGGATGTTAAACTATTGGCGGAATGCAAGTATTTTAAAGTATATCATGGCAGTCTGCATGGAGACAGCACTATGCATGCGGGAGAAGATTCCTTCCATTGTCTGACGGTGCTGGACGGAGCGCTGAAGCTTACAGGCGACGATGAGAGTCTTACTGTTGATAAAGGAAAGACGGTCTTTGTGCCCGCTGGCTTGGGCAATTATCAATTACAGGGGCAGGCCGAGTTTATTTTAAGTAAATTATAAAGAATATAATCAGTTGCCGTAAAAGGAA
>DFHU01000041.1:0-49896 GCA_002373045.1 Pseudoselenomonas ruminantium
AATTTATCTTATTTACACGCGAATTAACTTAATATGCCCACGGCAATAACGGTAAAGTATCCCGATAAAGATACCAGTAATCAGCCAGCTCACGGGATAGCAGGCCATCAGTGTAGCGTAATCAGGTCTGGCAGGGAACAACGTGTATAGCCAGGTAATGCGCACGCCGCAGATACCCACCAGCGCCAGCAGTGCCGGCGGCAGGGAAAAGCCATAGCCACGCAGAGCACCGGATAGCACATCGATAAAGACCTGCAAAAACTGCGGTGCCACGATATACCAAAAGCGGATAATGCCCAGTTCCACTACCGTTTCATCGGCATTGAACAAGGACAGGAACTCCCGTGCAAAGCCAATCACGATAACGCCCATCAGCACGGTAAAGGCAATATCCAGTCCCATGCCCACCTTGGTAATCTGGAAACAGCGCGGCAGGTTGCCCGCACCGTAATTCTGACTCACAAAAGTTGTCGTTGCTTGCGCAAAGGCATTGAGCACGCAGTAAACATTGACCTCAATGGCAAAGGCCGCTGCCGAAGCCGCCATCGCATCCGGCCCCAGACTGTTCACCGCCGCCTGAATCAGAATGTTCGAGAACGAAAAGACCATGCCCTGAATGCCTGCGGGCAGACCAATGGCCACAATATCCCGCAGCAAACGGCCGTCCAGACTAAAGCCGTCAAAATGCAGTCGCAAAATATCCTGCGAATGAGTCAGGAACCAGAACAGGATAAACGCACTGACGCCGGTAGCCGCAACCGTAGCAAGCGCCACGCCCATAACGCCCCAGCCCCAATAGACAAAGAGCAAATCCAGCGCGATATTGACCACACTGGCCACAGCCAGCGCCAGGAGCGGCGTGCGCGTATCCCCGCGGGCGCGCAGGATAGCCGCTTCAAAGTTATACATGCCGATAAAGGGCAGACCGAGCAGATACACCCGCAGATAAGTTTCCGCCATCTCCTCAACTTCGGCCGGTACATCCAGCCAGTTGATAATCGGCGTGGCCATCAGCTCACCAAAGAGCAACAAAGCAAAGCCTGTCGCCACCGCCAGGGCAAAGGACGTCTGCACCGCTGTGCCAACCTTTTCGGGCTTCTTCGCCCCGATAAAACGGGCAATCACCACATTTGAGCCAAGGGAAAGCCCCATAAAGAGGTTGACCAATATCCCGATAACGGAGATATTATTCCCCACAGCCGCCATGGCATTCTTGCCCACAAACTGCCCCAGAACGGCCACATCCGCCGCATTGAAGAGCTGCTGCAAAACGCCGGTAAGCGCTAACGGAATCGCAAAAATAATCAGCTTATCCCAAAAAGAGCCATGAAGCATATCCATGTCCCTTGTGTTTAACATTCTATTCACCTCAATATACTTACGTCAAAGTCAAAATGCTATCTTATTATAACGCACCGCCAAAAATAAACAACACCTGCCAGAAAATTTTTCTGCAGGTGCGTTGTCCCTTCTGATTTTATGTTACAATAGGGGCAGTGATTTACGCAAAAACTTCAATATATATTGCAGGAGGTACACGATGGAAAAACTCGGATTTATCGGCATGGGGAATATGGCACAGGCACTCGCCGCAGGATTTATCAACGCCGGCGCAATCGCCCAGGAAAACGTCTACGCCTTTGCCCCCAATCAGGAAAAACTGGCCAAAAACGCCGCCGCTATCGGCTTTACACCGGTAAAGACCGTACAGGAACTGGTAAATACCTGCGACACGCTGGTCATGGCCTGCAAGCCCTATCAGATTGAAAGCGTCCTGGCAGAGCTTTGCGATAAGTTAAAGGGCAAAGCCCTAATCTCCATCGCCGCCGGCTGGGACTTTGCCCGCTATGAAAAGGCCCTCCCTGCAGGTGTCCGCCTGCAGTTCATCATGCCCAATACGCCAGCAATGGTTGGTGAAGGGGTGCTGCTCTTTGAAGAAAAAAATACCCTTACGCCAGAGGAACACGCAGAAGTCAAAAAACTCTTTGCTGCTGTGGGCTTAGTGCAGGAACTGCCCAGTTCCCTTATGGGCATTGGCGGCACCGTCACCGGCTGCGGCCCGGCCTTTGTGGACCTCTTTATCGAAGCCTACGGCGATGCGGCGGTAAAATACGGCTTAAAGCGCGAAGATGCCTATAAGCTAATTTCCCAAATGGTGCTCGGCTCGGCCAAACTCCAGCTCGCTACCGATACCCATCCCGGCGTGCTCAAAGACAACGTATGCAGTCCGGCAGGAACGACCATTCGCGGAGTAACAGCACTTGAAGAACACGGCTTTCGCAATGCGTGCATTAAGTCTGTGGATGCGATTATGAATAAATAAGAAAAGTAGTACCTGCAAAGGCGGCGGAGCGGCCGGGAACTGGCCACGACTACGCTAAGACCGCTGGCTAAAAATCATTTTTGCCTCTTATAAAACGCATAGCATCTAAACTCACTGCGTTCAAACAGTAGATGCTATGCGTTTTTTCTTGTGGTGGGCAAAAATGATTTTCTTTACGCCAGCGGCCATACGCTTCGCTGTGGCCAGTTCCCGGCCGCTCCGCCTTAGTGCCTACTGCTCTGCTGAGTTTGATTCACGCCCTCAACCTCAATACTGCAGCCCAGCCTACCGACATTTTCTTCTACTGCCAACACTCCTTCATAACAGGCACCCCCACACCGCCGATGTCAACCGACGCAAGGACTCCAGTGCACAAAGTAGCTCAGGGCGGGGCCGTCAGCATTGCCGCAGTGGAGCGTTTGCCCATTGGCGTTAAGAAATATTTTTTTGCCCATACCACTAAAAATAACAGGAAACGTCTTTGTTTGAACGCAGTGAGTTTAGACGTTTCCTGTTATATAAAAGGCAAAAAAATATTTTAGCCAAGGAGCTAAGCGGAATCGCGGCAATGTTGACGGCCCCGCCCGTTCACCACGAACCAATGGTGGTAATCACTCCCCGCGTCTGCCATGATAAAGACACCAAGGCTCCTCTGCCATATAGTCCCCATCATGGTAATATGCCGCCCGTGCCCGGCACCCGCCGCAAACGCCCTTGTAGTTGCAACTGCCGCACCCACCGCTATATTCGAGCGTACGCAGTTTTTTGAGCACTTCGCTGTTATTCCAGATTTCATCAAAGGGCGTATCATGCACATCACCCAATTCCATATTGAGGTAAGCACAGGGCTGTACCTTGCCCCGCGGGCTGATGATGCAATAGCTAAGACCTGCCAGACAGCCACGGTGGAATCGCGTCTTAATGCCCAGCTGGTCAGCAATGCGCAAGAACTGCGGTGCACAGGTCGGCTTTAACTCGATATCCACTTCCTGCTGTTTCTTCATAATGCGGGTCAGCACATCTTCATACTGCTCCGCCCGCAAGGATTCTTCCTCGATGGTCGCCGCTCTGCCGGTCGGCACCAAAAAGAAGAAATGGTGGGCCTTAGCGCCGATTTCCACGGCAAAATCCGTCATGGCTTCGAGTTCCTGCTGATTCCAGTCCATCACCGTCGTGTGAATCTGGAAGGGCAGGCCCACTTCGCGGCAGTTCTTCATGCCCTGTACCGCGCCATCCCAACCACCGGGGAAAGCGCGGAATTTGTCGTGCTTTTCCTTGTCCAGCGAATCCAGCGAAATGCCCATGCCACGCGCCCCGGCCTCTTTCAAGGCTTTGGCCATTTCCAAGGTAATCAGCGTGCCATTAGTCCCGAACACCGGGAACAGCCCTAAATCAGACGCATATTTCACGAGCTCCACAATATCCGGGCGGGTCAATGGTTCGCCGCCGGAGAAAATCATGATTTTAAAACCGGCCTTGGCGATTTCCCGCAGGAGTTTTTTGGCTTCTTCCGTTGAGAGTTCATCCTCTGCCTTGCAGCCTGCATCACGATAACAATGCGCGCAGTACATATTGCAGTTATTCGTAGTGTTCCAGGATACGATTTTCATACAGCCCGCCCCCTTACTTGATGCCGATTTCTTCATCGGTCAGATAACAGGATGGGTCAGATTCCCAGAAGTCCCCCGTCACTGCTTCAGCACGCGTGCGGAAGTTGCCGTTGCAGTTATCGAGGAATTTGCACTTGGCACAGCGCCCTTTGAGCAGCGGCTTTCTATCCTTCAAGCCGGCCAGAATGGGGCTGGCGCTGACATCCGTCCATATATCGCCGAACTTTCTCTCCCGCACATTGCCAAAGGTATGGTGCTGGGTGAACTGGTCAGGATGCACATAGCCCAAGGGGTCAACCTCGCCAAAGGCAATGCCGGAGCGGTTGCCACCGTTCATGGAAATGTATTTTTTAATCTGCGCCGCCGTTTCATCCCGGCCTTCGGCCAGCGCCTTCAGATACATATAGACACCGTCACAGTGATTGTCCACCGTAAGGATTTCCTTTTCGAGGCCCCGTTCCTCAAAATCGCGGGTACGGCGGATAATCGTGTCCATCGCCTTGCGGGACTGTGCAGGCGTTACATCCTGATTGACCATCTTTTCCCCGCGTCCGGAGTACACGAGATGATAGAAACATACGCGATTGATACCTTTTTCTTCAATGAAGTCAAAGATATTATCAAGTTCCTCAATATTATGGTGATTGATGGTAAAGCGCAGCCCCACACGCTGACCTACAGCCACGCAGTTTTCAATGCCCTGCATGGCCTTTTCATAAGCGCCTTCCACGCCACGGAACTTATCGTTGACATCCTTGAGTCCATCCAAAGAAATCCCCACATAACCCACGCCGATATCCTTGATGCGCTGGGCAACTTCCCGCGTAATCAGCGTGCCATTTGTCGAAAGCGTCGGTCTTACGCCCTTTTTCTGCGCATATTCCGCCAGTTCAAAGAAATCCGGACGAATCAGCGGCTCACCGCCAGAGAACAACAGCACCGGCACATGGAAATCAGCCAAATCGTCAATAAACTTTTTGGCTTCTTCCGTCGTAAGCTCATCTTTGTACTTCTGCGCATCCGACTGCATATAGCAGTGCATACATTTGAGGTTGCAGGTTTTGGTGGAATTCCAGACCACCACCGGCCCCATGCCTTCGGCCGCCCCATTTCGCATCGTATGGGCGTTTTTCGTATAGCGCAGATTATCCCCGTAATACTCCCGCGCAAATAACAGCTTCGTTACACTAATCATCTAATCCTTCTCCTAAAACACAATACACATTATTTCGGCTGCTTCTTAATCCCATCCAGGAGCAGCCGCATCTTCATCGCCACGTTTTCCTGAAAGGAAATCGCCAGCTTGCTGAACGCCGTGGCTTGATAAATGGAATGAAACATTTCCGTGATGAGTTCAGCGGGCACATCATCACGCACCTCGCCTGCTTCCTGCCCTTCACGCAAAATCCGCTCATATAGCGGCTTAAAGCCCGGCGTGGGCACTTTTTTGCGTTCCTCGGCATCTTCCGGCAGCCCCGAATGGTCAGCCGCCGCTAAGAACAACGGCAGAACATAGCGATTTTCATCCAGGAACTTCGCCGTCATCATACAGGCAACGGACAGGAGCTCACAAGCTGGCCGGCCCTCTCCACGCAATTCCTCAATTGCAGTATTCACTTCGGCAACAAAACGCCCCAAAAGATGCACCAGCAGCTCTTCCTTAGACTGAAAGTAATTGTAAAACGTTCCCGTACCCAAATCCGCACCGTTCATAATATCCGCAATGGACGCTTCACGAAAGCCCTTCTTGCTGAATACCACTACCGCCGCATCCAGTATCGCCTGCCGGGATAACATCTTCTTCCGCTCCCGGCGGCCCATTTTTTCTTCCATAACCACATCGCCCCGTTCATATGTATTTCATTCTGTTTTCTATTATATCGAAAAAAAACGCTGCTGAAAAGAAAAAAATGAATTTGATTCATTTTTATAACGAGACGCAATCGCAAAAACGCCCCTTGCAGTCAACCGCAAGTTATTATATGATAACTATGTATTATCTGATATTATTTCATAATAATTTTCACTAATACAATATTACATTAGCAATGCACAGCAACAGATAAAAGAATGTAACATTGCTAATTACGGAGGTATTATTTTTTATGTTAGGTCTTCTCATTGCCATCGTTGTGGTGGCCTGGGTTGCCCGCTTCGTACTCAAAAAGTACCCGGCGCAGCCTGTACTCTTTACCGCTGGCATCGTGATGATGGTGCTGACGCTCGTCTTTGGTCTGGGCGAAATTCTCCCGGCCAAGCAGTCCACCGGCTCGCCCTGGCTGGATATCATTCAGTCCATCAGCCTGGCCTTTAGCAGCCGGGCAGCCAAACTCGGCATGATTATCATGCTGATTGGCGGTTTCTCCAAATATATGGACAGCATTGGCGCCAGCACGGCTCTGGTGCGCATTGCCATCAAGCCCCTGAAAAAGCTCGGCCATCCCTATGTTGTGCTGGCTCTGACTTCTGTTCTGGGCAACTTCCTCGCCATGTTCATCAGCTCCGCATCCGGCTTCGGCCTCTTGCTCATGGTGACCATGTATCCAGTATTGGTGCGCTTAGGCGTCAGCCGTATTGCTGCCTGCGCCGTTATCGCCACCACTTCTGCCCCCGGCTGGGGCCCGGCTGGGGCCGACAACATCTTTGCCGCTGAACTTATCGGCATGGAGATTGTGCCCTACTTTATGCAGTATCAGGTACCGGTCGGTCTTTGCACCATAGCGGCGCTGGCCATCAGTCACTTCTTTGTCCAGAAACATCTTGATGTCAAGAATCCAGACGAAATGGCAGGCAAGGATGTATCTGCTGCCGTAACTGCCGAACAGGCCAAAGCACAGGAAACGCCCGTTGTGCCGTCCTTCTACGCGCTTTTGCCCATGCTGCCCCTGCTGTTGGTGCTGTTCTTCGGCCTTAACGAAAACACGGGCATCAAGATGGACATCAGTCTGGCTACGTTAATCAGTATTTTCCTGACCATGCTCATTGAATTCCTGCGCCATCGCGACGGGCTTAAAGCCTGCAAGGATATCGGCGCCTTTTGGAACGGCATGGGCCTGCAGATGGCCACGGTTGTGACCCTCGTTGTTGCCGCGGAAACCTTCTCCAAGGGCCTTATCTCCCTAGGCGCCATTGATACTTTGATTACCAGCGCCCAAAACGCCGGTCTTGGCGGTATCGGCATGATGTTCGTCTTCGTCTCCATCATCATCGCCGCCACGCTGATTACCGGCAGCGGCAACGCCACGTTCTTCGCCTTCGTGCCGCTAGCCCCGAAAGTTGCCGCCCTGTCCGGCATTGCTCCAGTGCTTTTGGTACTGCCCATGAACTTCGTGTCCAATCTGGCGCGTTCCCTCTCCCCAATCGCCGCCGTCATGATCGTCGTGGCCGGTGCTGCAGGCCTCTCCCCCATGGATTTGGCTAAGCGCACCTTTATCCCTGTGGCTGCAGCTACGGTGGTCAACATCGCGGTTACGCTAATATTGTTCTTCTAAAAAAAAGCAGGCTGACTATAAGCAAGTACTTATAGCCAGCCTGTTTCAATTGAAATAAAGCTCTCATTGTATTGACCGATAGTTTAGTTGATTTATATGTCAGCTGGGGAAGCTGTATCCGGATTATGGGGATTTACCGTTTATCGCTAAAACTATTTACAATCAGCACTTATTTCAAGGGGATTTGAGCGCCTTACCTGTAAAAGATAAAGCTGTCGAGAACAACCGGTTATCTATTTATCGAACCGGTTCGATAAATATTATTATAGCATCACTTATGCTTTTGTCAATAATTTTTATTTTAGCCAGCTGTCTTAGCAGGTGCTGCCCGGCTGAAAAGACGGCGCAATCGTCCATGGCTGTAAGTCCTGCTCACCATTTATCATCGCAATAAGCTTGCGCACGGTTAGCTCTGCCAACTCCTTGATTGGCTGCCGAATAGCCGTCAGGGGCTTTGTCCCCATCTGCGTGATTAGCGTACCATCATAGGCCAGCAGTTTCACATCCTCCGGCACCCGTAAACCTCGTTCCTGCGCCACATAAAGACAGGCCGATACGGAAAGGTCTGCCCCCAGGATTCCATCCGCATCAGGATACGCCGCAAACAGTTTCCGGGCTACCTGCATAAAACTTTCATAAGATGGTTCATTCCACGGCCTTTCAATCCGGTCTACCTTCACGCCCTGACCAGTAAGGATTTCCGCCGTCACCCGATGATAGTCATCCGCAGGTATTTTCATTATGCTACTGCCCACGATTTCCACCACATGCCGACAATTATGCCGCAAAAAAACCTCCGCCGCCAGCTTTCCGCCCTGACGATGGTCGCAATGCACAATGGGAATGCGGTCATTCAAGTAACGGTCAAAGGCAATCACCGGCCGTTCCAGATTATCATACAGCCCTTCATCCAAGGAATGTGCGCCCATGATAATCCCGTCCATATTACGCCGTTTCAGCATTTCCACAAAATTCCGTTCAGCGTTCTCTTTGGCATGCGTACAACAAAGCACCATCTTATAGCCGGCATTATACAGCGCGGTTTCCAATTCACCAATAAGCTCACCAAAAAAGGGATGAGCTGCCGAAGGCATGATTACACCAATGGTATTGGTTCGATTCAACGACAAACTTCGCGCCACACCGCTGGGCACATAGTGCAATTTCTGCATGGCCGCCTCTACCTTTTGGCGGGTTTTCTCCGATACATAACCTTTTTTATTCATCACCAAAGAGACCGTACTTGCTGCCACACCAGCCTCTTTGGCCACATCCTTTATCCTGACCATTTCTCCACCTGCCAATAACATTTCTGTTAATCATTGTAACAGCAAAACTCCTCCACAACAAGCAGCAGCGTTATAATTAAAAACTCATATGCAACAAATCCCCCTCAAAAAAATATACTCCCATTGACAAAGCCACACTTAACGGCTAAAGTAAAAGAGTAACAATCACATACACGGGAGCTCGCAGACGGGCTGAGAGGAAGTTATGCACTTCGACCGTTACGGAACTTTCGGCAAATAAATTAAACTCTTGCTGGTCTAAGTTTCCACTGTCTTCGTTGTCGACATTCGCCATAGCACCGCTATGCCTCATATCTCCGCCTAGACATTGAAAACTCATCCTGCGCAATCTGTTCAATTTATTTCCCTTCAGTTCCTAACCTGATTTGGATAATGCCAACGTAGGGAAGTAGGAATAACGTTTTTTCGGGACTATCCAAAAATTGGATAGTCCTTTTCGTTTGCCCTTTTCCCTCCAACTGAAGGAGGAATCAACTTGTTTAACACCTGGGAAAACATCCGCAAGACTGCGCCGCTGATTCATCACATCACCAACTATGTGACGGTAAATGATGTGGCCAATATCACCCTGGCCTGTGGGGCAAGCCCCGTTATGGCCGATGATGCAGCCGAAGCGGCGGAAATCACGAAGCTTGCCACAGGGCTGTGTTTGAATATCGGTACGCTCAACGAGCGCACCATCCCGGCCATGCTAAGCGCCGCCCGCAAAGCAAAGGAATTAAACCATCCGGTTGTGCTCGACCCGGTAGGGGCTGGTGCCACCACTCTGCGGACGCAGACTGCTCTCGATATCTTACAGACGGACAGCATCACCTGCGTGCGGGGCAATATCTCGGAAATCAAGACCCTGATTCATGGCACAGGCAACACTAAAGGCGTAGATGCCGCCGCCGTGGACAGCGTAACCGAGGAAAACCTCGCAAGTTCCTGTGCATTTGCCAAGCAGGCCGCCCAACAGTTAAACACCATTGTGGCCATTACCGGCGCCATTGATTTGGTTGCCGACACAAAAAACTGCTATATCATCCGCAACGGTCATCCAGAAATGAGCCGGATCACGGGAACCGGTTGTCAGTGCTCCGCCCTCGTTGCCGCCTGCATTGCCGCAAGTCCCGCAAAGCCTTTGGAAGCCTCCGCTGCCGCCGTAATGGCTATGGGAATGGCAGGCGAACTTGCGCACAAGCATCTTCTTCCCCATGAAGGCAATGCCACCTACCGCAGCCGCATAATCGACGCCATCTGTCACCTGACGGCTGAAGAACTAAATAAGGGGGCAAAATATGAAATCCGCTAATATTACCGCTGCCGCTTTACAGCTCTATGCCGTCACCGACAGCCGCTGGCTGAATGGCGCCTCCCTTGCCGCAGCGGTAGAAAAAGCCCTGGACGGCGGCGTAACCTGTGTACAGCTGCGGGAAAAGCACCTGTCCTTTGACGAATTTCTGCGTACCGCCAAGGAAATAAAGACACTCTGCCAAAACTACCATGTTCCCTTTATCGTGGACGATAATCTAGACATTGCGCTGACCTGTGATGCCGACGGCCTCCATATTGGACAGAACGATATGCCCGCCGCTAAAGCCCGTAAACTTTTAGGCCCGGATAAAATTCTCGGCGTATCGGCACAGACCGTCGAGCAAGCCATCGCCGCCTGCCGGGATGGCGCCGATTATTTAGGCGTGGGTGCGGTGTTTCCCACCGGCACGAAAACAGACGCTGTCGAAGTTCCCCTTGATACACTGAAAGCCATCACCGCCGCCGTAGATATTCCCGTGGTGGCCATCGGCGGCATTAACGCAGATAATATCGCCGAATTATCCGGCACTGGCATTGCCGGAGCCGCCGTTGTATCCGCCATCTTTGCCCGGACCGATATCAAAAAAGCTGCCGCAGAACTGCGGCAGCAATGTTACCAACTATTCAACTAAAGGAGTCCTGCACATGAACGAAACCACCAAACTCAAAACCGTCCTGACCATTGCCGGCAGCGACTCCAGCGGCGGAGCAGGCATTCAGGCCGACCTCAAGACCATGCTGGCCTGCGGCGTCTACGGCATGAGCGCCATCACCGCCCTGACTGCACAAAATACCACAGGCGTAACAGCCGTGGCAAGAACAGCCCCGGATTTTCTTGCCGCACAATTAGACAGCGTCTTTACCGATATTTTCCCAGATGCCGTCAAGACAGGCATGGTCTTTGACAGTGAACTGATTGCGGTTATCACCGCCAAGCTCAAAGCGTATCACGCGAAAAACATCGTGGTCGACCCCGTAATGGTGGCCACCAGCGGAGCAAGGCTGCTGAATGAAGACGCCATCTCGGCATTGAAAGAACAACTCCTGCCGCTGGCCACAGTCATTACGCCCAATCTCATGGAAGCCGAGGTTTTGGCTGGTATGGAAATCAAGAGCCATAAAGATATGATACTAGCCGCCCAAAAACTTTACGAAACTTACGGCTGCAATGTACTCTGCAAAGGCGGCCACTGCCTGCAGGATGCCGACGACCTGCTCTATACCGCAGACGGCCCCCTATGGCTGAAAGGCGAACATATCGACAATCCCAACACCCACGGCACCGGCTGTACTCTGTCCTCTGCCATTGCCAGCAATCTGGCCAAAGCTCAGGGACTAACTACTGCCATAAAAAACGCTAAGGCCTATATCACGGGTGCCCTGCAGGCCAATCTTAATCTAGGCCATGGCGCAGGACCTCTGCATCATGGCTGGAATCTGGACAAAAAATAGTTACCATGTGGTTTTCACCATATTTTCCTGCGGATAGTCATCTTTTACACCGAAATCATCCCTGTTTCTTTGCCCGCAAATACCGAACGGCCGCCAGCCCTGCTTCCGCCCCCTGATACACGGCCTTGGCAATTTGCAGCAGTCCGCCGGTACAATCCCCGGCGGCAAAAAGTCCCGGCACATTGGTTGCACCATGCGCATCGATTTTGATGTTATTGCCCTCCAGCTGGGCACCGATTTTTTTGGCAATAGCGGTACTGCCCGCCGTTCCTAAGGCCATAAATACACCATCGAGTTTTAACGCCGTTCCATCAGCAAACACGACTTTTTCCACCCGCTTATCGCCGTCAATGACGGCGATTTTTGCTGTACAGACGCGGATTTCCGGAGGAATTTCTGTCGCCAGTTCCGCACCATTGGTCAGCATAATTACCTGCGCTGCATGAGTCAGCAGCGCCTGTGCCTCATGCAGCGCATAAACACCAGCGCCGACCACCGCCACGGTTTTGCCCCGATAAAAGAACGCATCACAGGTCGCACAATAGCTTATTCCCCTGCCCTCAAATTCTTTCACACCTGGTATATTGAGAGACTGCCTGTACGCTCCGGTTGCCAAAATCACACTGTCCGCATTCAGCACATGCTCCTTGCCCGTAACCTTAAAGCCGGTAAAGGTATCGTTGAACATCAGGCTTAAAAGTTCGTCTTCCACAAACTCCACGCCGATATTCTTTGCCCCTTCAATCCCTCGCGCATACAGTTCAGCTCCCGAAACCGGCGCAGAGAGCCCATAGTAATTTTCAATCTTCTCTGCCTTAGCCAGCCCGCTAAGAGACAGTCCCTTGCTGAGCACCGTTACCTCTGCCCCGCCCCGCCGAGCATAAAGCGCTGCTGACACCCCCGCCGGCCCGGAGCCAATGATTACCACATTCCCCATAAAAAACACTCCTCGACCAAAATTTTTCTGTCCTAAACATAGCAAAAGACCGCCCCACCGTAAAGTGAGCCGGTCACGTTTTGACTTAATTTTAATAGTTGGGATGAGCCTTTACATAGTCCACCGGTCTGCTCCAATCCACATGCACCTTCGTGTTATTCCACAGACGGGTCAATGCCAGTTTGAAGCTTTTTACATCCGCGAGCGGGTCGATTTCTTCCGGCGTAAAGTCCATGAGGGTTTCATGGGGCACGTTGATGCTGTGCGTCTCTGCCAGATATTTTTCCGTCAGGCTCTTGGCCTCTTCGTTTTTAATATTAACGGTTGCCGTCTTACTCTCTCCATCATAATCTATCCAACCCAAATCATGGCCAAAGCTTATGGCTACGCTGAATTTATTTTCCATGGCAATTTCTCCTTTTTGACATCATTCTCTGTTTCTAATTATATATGATTCAGACCCTTTTTACAAATTTTTGGCCAAAATAACCAAATTAAATAAATATTTTCAAAAGTTTGCATTTGTCAAGTCTTGCACTTGTATTTTTTTTGTGCTACTATACTTACAAAGAAGGATAAGCCTGGGGTGTGCGCGGGCTTTTGGAATGTCCAACCTACATTTTTTACAGGGAGCCTGATTTGATTCTGGTGGAAGTTCGCCTCGGCGTCTTGCGGAAGCCAGACTTAGGGCACCCACCTGCTGATCGCAGGTTTTGGGCATTTAAGGCAGCGGCAGTTTGGACCCCTTCTTTGAAAAGGGATTGCTATCCATGGGTGGCAGTCCCTTTTCACGCATTTGCCGATAAAATCAATGCAAATACGGGCGCAGATTGATGGCTACCTCATTGATATGGGTAATCTTCGGATTCTGCGCCATTTTATTTACCGGAGCTTCTACAGGGCCGTCCACGATTTCGATATGATCCAGCATCTGCCGCATTTGGCCGCGAATTCCTTCCAAATAGATTTCCCGCAGGTTCTTCTGCTCCTGCTTTTCCTCATCCGTTAAGCCTGCAGAACGCTGCTTGCGGGATAATTCATTTATCCGGGCAATTAATTCTTTGGTTATCATAAAAGCCTCTCTTTCTTTAACAGCTTTAATACACAATGCAAATATTATACCTTTCGGCCCTGTCCTTGTCAAAAAATTCCTGTGCCCATTGCCAAGCGATATTTTCATTTAGTATAATAATACAAGGTCTTATGACCAAAATATAATTCCATAGGAGGTTCGGACGTTTTGGAACCTGGCATTAACTTTTCTACGTTGGAGGAACAGATTCTCCTCCTGAAAGAAGCCACGGACGCAGTACTCCTGGACACCATCGGTCTAGGGCAAAAAATGCAGGAAGCGTTTGGACAACATGCCGTCACTTCCCTCAGTTCGCAGATGTTGTGGACGACTCTGCAATCTAAGAACTGACGGCAAAAACGGAGCAGGAAAACCTCTGCTCCAGCAACCTCAAACGGCCCACAGGCTCAAAAAATGCCTGCGGGCCGCTTTTTTATAGAAACGAAAAAACTGCTTGAAGGAAAATATCGCTTTGGTGAAGAACTATTTAGGAAAATCAATATCGATTTAGTGTTATCACGTTATGGAGGCGATATCATGCGGATTGGTGTACCTAAGGAAATTAAGAATAATGAAAATCGTGTTGGACTTACCCCTGCCGGCGCAGAAGCACTGGTAAAGGCAGGCCATACGGTTTTCGTGGAACAAGGCGGCGGTCTGGGCAGCGGCTTTACCGATGAGGATTATGTTTCCGTAGGAGCTTCTATCACGGCAGATAAAAAGCAGTTATTTGCTGATGCCGAAATGATTATCAAGGTAAAGGAACCTTTGCCGGAGGAATATGACCTTTTTCATGCGGGACAGATTCTCTTTACCTACCTTCATTTAGCACCGGAACCAGAACTCACGGCGGCCCTGCTGAACCATAATGTGACGGGAATCGCCTATGAAACCGTAGTGGGCAGAGACGGGCGTTCGCTGCCGCTATTGGCGCCCATGAGTGAAATCGCCGGGCGTATGTCCGTGCAAATTGGTGCCCAGTTCCTAGAGAGCCGCTATGGCGGCGCAGGCGTTCTCCTGGGTGGTGTCAGCGGAGTGGCACCGGGACAGGTGGTTATCATCGGCGGCGGTGTAGTCGGCACCAATGCCGCCAAAGTTGCCGCAGGATTGGGTGCCCGTGTGACGGTGATTGACCTGTCCATTGACCGCTTGCGCTATTTGGATGATGTTTTTGGCGGACGGGTGTCCACGGTAATGTCCAACAGTTTCAACATTGCCGAGTGGGTGGCACGTGCCGACCTGCTCATTGGCGCCGTCTTAGTACCCGGTGCCAAAACCCCGCAGCTTGTTACGGAAGATATGGTCAAGACCATGCGAAAGGGTTCTGTCATCGTCGACGTCGCCATCGACCAGGGCGGCAGCATTGCGACCTGTGACCGGGTGACCACGCACGAGAATCCCACCTTTACCAAACACGGCGTAGTGCATTATTCCGTGGCCAATATCCCCGGCGCAGTTTCCCGCACCTCTACGCTGGCACTGACGAATGCCACTCTGCCCTATGCCCTGAAAATCGCCGGTAAGGGCTGGAAAGAGGCTTGCATGGAAGATGCGGGGCTTGCCGAAGGGCTGAATACGGTAGCAGGCAAATTAGTAAATCGTCCTGTCGCCGACGCCTTAGGTTTAGCGTTCACGGATAAAAAAGATTTTTTGCAGTAATGCAGAGATAAAACCGACATTATGTTCACCTGCTCCGCCGGTAAAATTATTTGGGAATACAAATTGGTGAACAAGTAAAGAAAAAATACCGGGGCAGCCTCAATGAGAGGCTGTCCCGGTATATTTTTGCTCTATTGCATCTAAATCCAATGCGGACAGGGGCTTTTCGCCCATTTTTATCTCCGTGTCTCCTGTAATAAACACAATATCCGGCAGTTTCCCCAAAAGCAGGATGGTACCTTGTGGCGCAACCCTGACAAATGTCTCCGTGCCGCCCCAGAACCATGCGAAAGCCTCATGGCCTTCCGGCCGTGGAAAGGCAAGACTGCTCCCCAGTTCAGCAGCAGTCAGCTTTATCCGGCAGCTTTCCGCAAGTTTTGCAGATAGCTGCTGAACGGATAGCTTTCCCTCTTCGACTTGAGTGAAAAGTTCCAGAAATAAATCAGCATCATGCTCAATCTGCTCGGCCAAAATCTGCAGATTATCCACATAAGGATAATCTGCATAAGACGCGATAATGCGTTTTCGCTCCTCCGTCAATTCCACTTC
The DNA here is from genome assembly GCA_002373045.1 of Pseudoselenomonas ruminantium. Lineage (GTDB taxonomy): Bacteria > Bacillota > Negativicutes > Selenomonadales > Selenomonadaceae > Selenomonas_A > Selenomonas_A ruminantium_J. Next base: position 15,700 of record DFHU01000041.1, read on the forward strand.
TTTTTTACGATCCAGCGGTACGGAAGCAGAGGCTCTGCCCAGCAAAGGCGAAAACATACTGACCTTTTTTTCTGTTTGGCGCTGCGCCACACTGCCCGGATTGGACAGCATTTCCTTCATATTCTCAGCCTTTTTACGGGCCGCCTGCCAGTATTCACGCGATTCCTGCCGCAAGGCTGCCTTCGTGTCATGCCCCTTTATTTCCTCACGGGCAATGTTTTCTACAGACACTCTGCCCAGAATATAAACACGCAATACCTCTCGTCCCTGTTCTTCGGCCCTGAGTCGCTCAGAGGAAAGAGCAGGCAGTTCCGTAGCTTCGGTTGGCACAGACAGGATGGGCTCCGGCTCATGGAAACCGATAACGGCAACAACCGCCCCGGTCAGAATCAGAATCATCAACAGACAAATCTTTTTCATAGAAACCTCCCGGGCAACCAGCACCCCTAGCTTTTGGTATGGGCGCGAATAAAGTTCAGGACGAAATCAAAATCTTCATCTTCTGCATAGACCTGATTCTTATTCAGCAGCTCATTGACCTTGATAAGGTTACGCCCCGGACAGGACTCCACACTCCTGACATCGGCAAAAGATGTGTACATACTGGTACGGGCCCCCGCCAGCATACCTGTCCCCACTACGCCGGGGCGGCCTGCCATAGCACCTGCCAGCTTGGTCAAAATGCTAATGGCCTCTACCTTCTTAATCTGAGCCTCCATCTGAATATGATGGATACCCTTGTCATCCATTTCAAATAATACGCAGTACTTGCCCCCCATAATCAATGCATAGAGCAGATACCCCAGCAGGCATATTAGACCAAAGCCCAGTGAAAAGAGCAGTAAGCCTACAGTTAGCTCGAAAAGATTATCCAGAGAAAGATTATCGTCAATAACCTCCAACACGACCATAAAAAGCCACAACGCCAAAAGAATACCGCCGAAAATCTTCCAAATCAAAAAGAGAATGGTGGGATTTTTGTAAAGGTTCAACTCATAGGCCCAGCGATAGACTCCGTCTGAATCAAACGTGATATTTTTCGACACATGGTTCATGTCTGTTCACTCCTTCCCCCTTTGACTTATCAGCCTCTTTCCCTACAGCAATTTATTTCAATCCGTCACCAAATGCGGACGGCGTTTTAACTGGGCAAAGATAATCAAAGCAAAGATGGACAGCCCAATACCATCGGTGACAATCCCCGGCTGAATCATCAAAAGGCCGGCCACGATGAGAATCAGACGCTCATAGCCCTTGCAGTCCACTGCCAGATAGCCAATCAGCGCGGAGCTTATCGCCACCATGCCGCAAAGCGCCGTCACCGTAGACAGGACAAGTTCGGCCATGGTACCGCTCATCATCAGCAGCACCGGCGACATGACGAAGATATAGGGAATGATAAAGGCGGCAATCGCCAGCTTGGACGCATTGACCCCGGTTTTGAGTGCGTTGCCGCCGCTGATACCTGCCCCGGCATAAGCCGCGAGGGCCACCGGTGGGGTAACGTCGGCGATAATGCCGAAGTAGAAGACGAACATATGCGCTGCCAATACCGGCACGCCCATCTGCACCAAGGCAGGTGCTGCAATCGTGGAGGTGATGACGTAGTTCGCCGTGGTCGGCACGCCCATGCCCAGGATAATCGCCGTAATCATCGTAAAGAACATGGTCGGCAGGAGCAGACCGCCCGAAAGCGTCAACAGCCCCGAAGCCAGTTTCAGTCCCACACCGGTTTTCGTCACCACGCCGATGATGATACCGGCAGCCGCGCAGGCGACCAGTACGCCCAGCACATTGCGTGCGCCCTTTTCCAAACCGTTAACGATTTCAATTGGCTGCATACGGGTGGATTTCCGCAGTGCCGAACAGATAATAGCCAGCACAATCGCCACCAAAGCCGCCCGCATGGGGGTATAGCCCGATACCAACAGATAGACGATGATAATCAGCGGCAAAGCCAAATGACCGCGCTCCTTTAAGAGCGTAAAGAAATGCGGCAGCTGCTCACGGGGAATGCCCTTGAGCTTGCCCCGCTTAGCTTCAAAATGCACGCCGAGCCAAACACCGGCAAAGTACAAGAGTGCCGGAACCACCGCTGCCTTGACGATATCAATATAAGGAACGCCGACAAACTCCGCCATCAGGAAAGCTGCCGCCCCCATTACCGGCGGCATAAGCTGACCACCAGTAGAAGCCGCGGCCTCTACGGCGCCGGCAAAATTCTTGTGATAACCCAGTTTTTTCATCATGGGAATGGTCAGCGAGCCTGTTCCCACCACGTTTGCCACGGAACTGCCGGACACCGTGCCCATAAGTCCTGAGGACAGTACCGCCACCTTTGCCGGACCGCCGCTGGCCCAGCCGGCAATGGAGTTTGCCAAATCAATGAAGAATTTGCCCAGCCCCGTGGACTCCAAATAGGCACCAAAAAGGATAAACAGGAAGATAAAAGTCGAAGACACGCCCAAAGGAATGCCGAAGATGCCTTCGGTCGTGTAGTAAAGATGGCCGACCAACTGACCCATCGTGACCCCACGATGCGCCAGGACGCCGGGCATATAAGGGCCAGCAAAGGCATAGGCCAAAAAGGCCAGTACCACGCAGACCATCGGCAGGCCGACCACGCGGCGGGCCGCTTCAATCACGAGCAAAATGCCGATAGCACCAACAACTAAATCCGTATCCGATACCAAACCAGCCCGCAACACCAAATGCTGATACTCATAGATGATGTAAGCCGGTGCCGCCGCACCTAAAATCGCCAGCAACAAATCCAACGGGTGAATCTTATGCCGCGACCAGCTTTTCCGCGTCGGATAAAGCAAAAATACCAAGGTCAGGCCAAAGCCCAGATGCACGCCGCGCTGCAACTGCGCGTCCAACACCCCAAAGGTCGCCGTATAGAGCTGAAATACGGAAAAGCAGATGGCGATAAACGCCACGATTTTCTTCATCAGCCCTGTGTATTCCATGGTGTCCGACTCTTTATCGAACTCCTTGAGAACCGCATTCGCGGTTTTCGCATCATGTTCATTCATGTATAACCAACCCTTTCCATAAAGGCATTAATTCCACTGTGACCAGCGTTCCCGGCTTATATTGCTCATAAAGAGGAAAGCTGCGCCCGCCGAGATTTATGGTGAGCTCAGTTCCCACCCCGGTGCGCAAATCCAGCCGTTCATAGGCCCGCTGCTGCCCCCGCAGCCAGTAATAATCACCCTCTTGTTGAAATTTCCCTTCTGTCCGATCAAAGGGGAGTCCCACACCAAAGGACTGGTATTTTGTTGCATTCAGGACAAAGCCCCGGCAACCTTCCTCCACGGCCAGAAACTCCTCTACCGGCGTCTTTTGGACAGAGTGAATAAAGCGCAGAGATAACGGGAAACCTGCTGCCACCTCACCGAGATAAAGGCGCTCTCCACCTGCCCTTAGCACCAGGCAGGGCAGCGTGAGCACCTGCCACAAGGCAAAAAATACCCCTATACCACAAAGCAAAAACTCTTTCTGCAAAACACTCACCTTACCAAAAGGGCTGTCACACATTGTGCAACAGCCCTGCCGAACATCATCTTATTCCTTAAAGAACTTCTCTGCACCTGCATTGACGGGCAGCGGCATACCTTCCAGAGCCTTTTCCTTCAGGATAGCCTTAGCTGCAGAATGTGCAGCATGGATGCGGTCAAGATTACCAAAGATTGCCTTGGCAATCGCATAGCCCAGGCTGTCATCCACCTTATCGTTAGCTACCAGCATAGCCATAACCGATACCGCCGGAACTTCCTCTTCAAAACCTGCATAGGTACCAGCCGGAATCACCGTCTTGGTATAGAAGGGATATTTGGCAATCAAAGCATCAGCCTTGTCCGCATCTACCGGCAGCAGACGTACTTTATGTTGGGAAGCGATATCCTGTACAGCAGAAGTCGGATAACCGGCCGTGAGGAATGCAGCATCAATATTGCCATCCTTCAGCGCGTTAGCTGCTTCGGCAAAGGAAAGATACTGTGGCTGAATATCATTATACGTCACACCATAGGCTTCCAAAATCTGGCGAGCATTTGCTTCTACACCAGAGCCTGCGGCACCTACGGCCACTTTCTTGCCCTTCAAATCTGCAATCGTCTTGATGCCGGAGCTATCGAGCGTTACCGCCTGACAGGTTTCCGGATAGAGTGTGGCTATACCCTTCAGGCTCTCCACTTTCTTATCCTTAAACATTTCCGTGCCGTTCACTGCATAGTAAGTAATATCATTCTGAACAATGGCCAAGTCCACAGAACCATCCTTCAGCATATTGATATTTGCAACCGATGCCCCGGTGCTCTGCGCACTGGCGTTCATACCGGGAATGTCCTTGTTCAGGACTTCTGCCATTGCACCACCGATGGGGTAGTATGTACCTGCCGTACCACCAGTACCGATGTTCAAGAACTTCTTCTCCGCGGTATTGTCACCGCCGCCACAGCCTGTCAGCACCGCTGCCATAGCCACAACCGCCAGCCCTGCCATCAGGGCTTTTTTCCATTTTGCAAACTTCATACTTACCCCTCCTATTGTGTCATTTGACCATATAATTAAAACAATACTTGCATATCTCATATGTCATTATAGCATAGAGAGTATACACTGACAAGTATTATTCTGTAAAAAGCAGACATTCTGTAATGTATGTATGTATACATTGCACAATTTAACGACAAAGGCGTCATTTCCGATTTGGAAATAACGCCTTTTACTAATATACAGCTTAATTGTATGTAGTTTTACTGTTCTGCCGTCAATGCATCATTATCGCGGGCATCGCGGAAGGAAGACACAACCCAGCCCAAAACAGCTGCCACTACAGCCGGGACGAACCAGCCCATGCCGATATCATAGAACGGAACATACGCCGTCAGCACTTCCGTCAATGCCGGGAACTTGATGCCAGCCGCAGCCAGACCATCCAGCACAGCAAAGAACAGGGTCACATTGATGGCCAGACGATAAATGCTGTAACGCCAGCCGATAATGCCATCAAAGAGGGAAAGTACCACGAACACGATAACCAGCGGATAAATCGCTACGAGGAAAGGTACCGAAAGGGCGATAATCTGCGTGAGCCCCACATTGGATACCACGAAGCTGAACGCCGTGGACACCTGCACCAGGCGGGCATAGGAAATACGATTATTCGACAGCTTGTTAAAGTACCAGGCCGTACCGGAAATCATGCCGCAGGAGGTCGTCAGACAGGCCAGAGCGATGATGAATGCCACCAGCAGATTGCCTGCGGGGCCAAAGAAGATACCCACAGCCCCGGCCAAAAGCTGACCGCCGTTTTCTACGCCGCCCAGCACCCCGGCACTCGTTGCACCGATATAAGCCAGCGAACCATAAACCAAAGTCATCAAGGCTACCGTGATAAAACCAGAGATGATACAGATTTTGCTGACAGATTTATTATCCGTCGTGCCGCGCATGCGAATGGCATTAACAACAATGGTACCAATGGACAAGGACGCCAAAAGATCCATCGTCTGATAGCCGTCCTGGAAGCCCTGGGAGAACGGTGCCGTGATATACGCCCCCGTAGCATCGAGCACTTCGCCCAGCGGCGTCACAAAGGATTTCACGAACAGAATAACCAAAAATGCCAGTAAGGCCGGTGTCAGCATCTTGCCGACACGGTCAATGAGCTTGTTCGGCGTCATCGCCAGATAGTACGTTGCCCCAAAGAAGAACAGCGTATAAATGAACTGACCCAAAGTCAAATCCTCAGCCGCCAGAAAGGGACGAATACCGATTTCAAAGGATACTGCACCGGTACGCGGTACGGCGAACACTGGGCCAATCGTCAGATAGAGAATAACCAATAATGCCGTTGCCAGCCACGGATAGGTCTTGCGGTTCATAAACTCCACATACTTGCCGCCCTGCATGGCAATGGCGGTAATGCCCAAAAGCGGCAGCCCTACGCCCGTTACCAGAAAGCCCAGCATGGCTATAATGCTGTTTGAGCCGGCAGCCTGCCCCAAGGCAGGCGGAAAAATCAGATTGCCCGCCCCAAAAAAGATAGAAAACATCATCAGGCCGACGGTCAGGATTTCGCCTTTGCTCATTCGCTTCATACTTACTCACACTCTTTTCTTACATAATACACCTTTTGTCCACTCACACTGTACGCAAGCAAACATATAAAAAGCCCATGTCCCACTTTCCCGGACATGAACTCCAAGGTTCACCTTCGTTTTAGGATAGGTGTATTATAGCACAAAGACAAAAGACATTGCAAGAGCCTTTTTGTTTTTTCAGTGTAAACTCGTAAACTTTTATTTCCTAGATATATCTGTTATACTGTAAACAAAATTGTCCACGAAAATACATAGATTTAAGGAGGGAATGCCAAAATGGCTGAAGATAATGAAGAAAAAAAAGAACTTGACCCGCTGATTACCCAGCCCCACGGCGTGGAACAGCAGGCCAAGATGGAAATCGTCCATATGATTCATAGCGGAGAATCCCCCTTTGACATCATCTACCATATCGCCAAGCGGTTGGAAAAATCCTCCGGTGAACCGGGCTATGCCCAATATGTAGAAGACCAGATACGCGCCGTCTACGGCTTTGCCCTAGAGCATGTAAAACCCATGCAGGACGAATTGCGGGATGTCGAGGAACGGCTGGAGCGCATCAAAAAATCCTACGAAAATCCTGAATTCACCGAGGAAGAACACATCCGTATTGGGTTCGCTATCGAACGCCACAAGAAAAATATCGAACGGCTCAAAATCATGATTCAAAGAGCTGAAGCTGACCACGCCGACATGACCATTGTCAAAAATTAAAGAAGCCGCTGCTCACCAAAGAGCAGCGGCTTCTTCTTTCATTTTTTCTTCTATCGCGGCAATCTTATCCGGCGCAATCTCGCGCAGTTCTTCCATCAGCATGCTCAGCTGACTGGAGAGAGTCAGCACCGTACCGCCTCCATGCTCCGAATAGAGCGGCTCCTTATGCTCTACGACATAATCGTTTTTGATGAGTTCCTGATAATGCTCACCAGGTACCGGCTCGGAGAAGAAATACCCCTGGACATATTCACAGCCAATCAGCCGCAAAAAGTCCACCTGTTTCTGCGTTTCCACACCCTCGGCAATCACCAGCAAGTCCAGCCGTTTGGCCATGCGTACAATGGAATCCAGAATATTATCCGCCCGGCCGTTCTCCACGCCCTGCGAATCCGCCAAAAAGCGCAAATCAATCTTCAGCACGTTCACCGGCAAATCCTTGAGCATATTCAACGAGGAATAGCCGCTGCCAAAATCGTCCATCAGAATAATAAAGCCTTTGGACTGCAATTCCGCAATGATTTCAATAATCTGCTGCGGATTTTCCACATAGGCACTTTCCGTAAGCTCCAGTTCCAGCAGACGCGGGTCAAGATTATACTTTTTCACCAAATCCTCAAAAACCTGCACCAGATTGGGGCTGTAAAAATCCACGCGCGATACGTTGATGGATACCGGCAAAACCGTACGCCCCTCATCAATATCTGCGCGCAGCTGCTGACAGACCTTTTCCCAGACGTATTTATCCAATTGATAGATAAAGCCATTCTGCTCGAATATCGGCACGAATTTGGCCGGAGAGATAAAGCCCAGTTTGGGATGTGCCCAACGCACCAAAGCTTCAGCACCCACTATCGTTTCCGTCAGCAAATCGTACTTGGGCTGATAATAAACGATAAATTCATCCCGTTCCAAAGAACCATTCATATTGTTGACGATAACCTGCTCATTGACGATGTTAGCCCGCATATCTTCTTCATACACACCACAAACGGACAAACCATTGCGCGATGCCTTAAATAAGGCCATGGCGGCCCGGTCCAGCATGGAATTTACAGACAGGTTCCGTTCCTTGACCGTATAAACGCCAAAATAAAATTCGATGCGATAATCCAAGGCAAAGGACGCTGCCAGCATTTGCAGGGAATGAATCAGATGATCCCGCATATTTCCCCGCGTGGGATAACACAGCAGGAAATTATCCGCATAGAGCCGCCCATAAACACAGGGAGTCAACTGTATACTGGACATGAATTGTGCCACATACCGCAGGAGCTTATCCCCGGTTTCTTCACCGAACAGGTCGTTGATAACCTTAAAGCGGGCAATGTTAAATCGCATGATTTCAAATTCCAGATCCGGATATTTTTCCAAAATTTCCGCAGCATTCCGACAGAACGCCTTTTTATTGTAAAGATTGGTCAAGCGGTCATAATGCAGGTTGTACAAAAAGCTGGCAAACCCGCGCTGCACGTTAATCCCACACAGCAGGCAGCCCCCATCTTCCTCCCGGAACATCATCAGCAGGCGATGAATGATGTGCTTGCGGTTATAAGTAGAAAACTCAACGGTCGCCCGTATCGTGAACCCTTGCGCCGTCCGAACCTCCCCGCAGACAATCTTACGCACTTTGACCAGGGACAACTTATTCCGGTTAGCCGCCAGAAACTCCATGACCTTTTCCCGACCCTGAACGTAACTTAATGACCCCACCCCAAAGGCGATGACATCTTCGGCCAGCAGGTCATGTATTCCAGTGGTACTACCGGATTCATAATATTCCTGAATAAACTTATTTACCAGACCTGTAATCTCGCTACGCTCCATTCTCCATCGTCCCTTTCAGGATATTTTGACTCTTTTAATATTATATCATATTCATCCCTAAAATGTGTTTGAATTTTTCCCTGAATACATATGCGAAACAACTTCAAAATCAAAGATATTTTTATAAAAGCGCTATCGTTCCTTCTTATTTCATCGTACACAGTCAAACTTTTTCAACAAAACAATTAGCTACATTATAATGGTTCCTTCTGCCTGATACCCCTCTTTAACACCAAAGTGCTCAGCTTTCCCCTGATACTTATTCCCTAGATTGTAAAAACGCAGGCTGTCTTTATCCTCATCAATTATCGCCAGCAACTGATGCTGCATTACCCTATACTGCGCTTCATCAAGCACACACTCAAAAACCGAGTTTTGCACCCGCTGCCCATATTTCACGCAACATTTCGCGACCTGACGCAATCGCCTTTTTCCGCCTTCAGATTCTGTATTAACATCATAAGTCACTAAAATCAACATTTTGGTCCTCACTTCCACAAAAAAGCCGGATATTCCTCCAAATCTCCACGAATCGTACGAGCCAACAGCAAAGACTGTACATAAGGCACCAAGCCCCAAGCGACTTTTTCTTCTAGAAACGGATGCATTATCATCTCACGCTTCTTTTCCTGCCATTCCTGCAAAAAACGTTTTCTTCCCACATCATTCAACAAAGTTACACCATTTTCCTTTTCATCAAAGTCCGAAGGTTTTACTATACGATTATTGATGAGCGTTACAACGAATCGGTCAGCATATATAGCGCGTAATTCTTCCATCAAATCCAATGCCAGTGAAAAACGTCCCGGCCTGTCTGTATGCATAAAACCCACATAAGCATCCAGACCAACGCTTTCCAAAGCAGATGCACAATCGTGTGCCAGTAGGGTATAAGCAAAGGACAGCAGCGCATTGACCCGACCTATCGGTGGCCTTTTACTGCGCCCCAAAAATGTAAACTGCTTCTTATTCTGCAATATCAAATCGTCAAATACAGAAAAATACATACTGGCAGCATTTCCCTCTATCCCTCGCAACTTATCAACATCTGTTTCTTTTCTTGACAACTTGACCGACGCTTTCAGTTCATTGCTGACCAACCGGAATTTTTCTTCATCTATGTTTAGAGGATGGTCCCTTTTGGCACGTTCCAAAACTGTTCTCGCATTAAAAATTTTTCCGGCCACAAAATTTCGGGCAAAAATACAGCTGCTTTCGCTGTCCTCTGATATTTGATACTGTTTCTTCCTTAATAGTACATTTCCGGGATTTTCTCCGCAAACTCTTGCCAAAAATCGCCCATGTGTTGATAGAAAGCACAATCCAATCCCTCTCTTAGCGCATTCTCCCATCAAAAACGGACTGGCACCTTTATAGCCAAAATACAGGATATTTTCCAACGTAAGCAATGGCACTCTTCCCAAAACATCATTTTCCTGCTTTACAACCACATTCTCATTTTCCAATGCTAAATATGCATCTTCCGTAAGGATAAAGAGTGTATTGAGCAACCGTCTCATGTCACATCCCCTCCACATACGTTTCATAATACGATTCAACAGACCGTTTCTTAGATAATTTAGGCAAACATAAATCTTTCAGCGAGCAGGAATTACATTTTTTGCCTGATTTTACTTTTGGCGTATACCCACGTATGTAATAATCATGCATTTCTTCAAAAACATCTTCTACTTTTTGACGCAATTCATTTGTCAAGATAATTCTCTCCCTACGATGAATCTCATCATAAAAAAGATGTGCCTCTGGAATATCACAACAGAGCATTTCCTCCAAACACATTGCCTGCGCACATAACTGCAAAACATCGGAATTGTCCTGTTTCGTTTTTCCGCGCTTATACTCAACAGGACACGGCTGCCACAAGCCTTCACGTCCTAATAAGACAGCCCCCTCATCCCCCTTTACAAATTCCACCACATCACATTGACCACTCACTCCCATACGCGAGGAAAAAACACGCATCCCCCGACAAATCAATAAATCATTCCGTTTCTCGGTAAATTTTTCATCATGACATCTCTCGTGGATAATTTTTCCCTCTACTGTCCGCAAATTTTCCTGCCATTGCCATTCTACATGAATAAGTGCCCACTGCCTGCGGCAAAATACAAAATGCTGAATTCCAGAAATCATCAAATAATCTTCTTCCTGATATTTTTCACTCATACAAACACCTCATCAGTTGGAAAATAATGTTTCAATCCACGCTCCCCGTGAAGGGAGCGACGGCTTCAGATCAACTGGTAACACAGAAATAGCATTTATTTCAATCCACGCTCCCCGTGAAGGGAGCGACAATCTTCCTCCTTTACAATCTCATCATTGTCATCATTTCAATCCACGCTCCCCGTGAAGGGAGCGACTTGAATTTTGCCACAGATACTTTTTCTTCCAGTGTATTTCAATCCACGCTCCCCGTGAAGGGAGCGACTACCGGATACATCATGGCTTCTGAGTCATTATTGATATTTCAATCCACGCTCCCCGTGAAGGGAGCGACGTGTGGTAGCAGGCTTAACCGCGCTGGGTGGCGTGATATTTCAATCCACGCTCCCCGTGAAGGGAGCGACGTTTCGGACCGGGTGCCGAGGCTATTTTCGATATTTCAATCCACGCTCCCCGTGAAGGGAGCGACAAACTATCGCAATATGAGTTTTACACAAACGCATTATTTCAATCCACGCTCCCCGTGAAGGGAGCGACGCCACGGCGAATACGAACGCGATTGTTCAGAGTCAATTTCAATCCACGCTCCCCGTGAAGGGAGCGACGATTCAAGCAGCGAAAGAGATTCGTGATTGTTGCAATTTCAATCCACGCTCCCCGTGAAGGGAGCGACGGGCTTAGCGTGTTCCATTTTGGCAACGTACAAGAAATTTCAATCCACGCTCCCCGTGAAGGGAGCGACAAATCCCACGCCTGTCACTTGTTTAGAGTGTGATATTTCAATCCACGCTCCCCGTGAAGGGAGCGACCGTGGCTGTGCAAACAAATAACTCTTTGCCAATATTTCAATCCACGCTCCCCGTGAAGGGAGCGACCTTGACCAGCTTTCGCAGTACATACAGCGGACAGAATTTCAATCCACGCTCCCCGTGAAGGGAGCGACGCAGTGCTATAATAGTAAGCGTAGTAGATAGCAGGATTTCAATCCACGCTCCCCGTGAAGGGAGCGACGTTTGCTTTTCGTTATCTAAAGCAGGATGTCATATTTCAATCCACGCTCCCCGTGAAGGGAGCGACTCAGGTTGTTTCTGCTGGCACGGCAGGTACTAAATTTCAATCCACGCTCCCCGTGAAGGGAGCGACCATTCTTTCCGTCTGCCCATTATCGTTTACCTCCTATTTCAATCCACGCTCCCCGTGAAGGGAGCGACTTTAGATACGGCTTCAATATATGCGGACCGGTACGATTTCAATCCACGCTCCCCGTGAAGGGAGCGACATCAATGCGGAGGACGAGGAACCCGAGGAGGAAATTTCAATCCACGCTCCCCGTGAAGGGAGCGACTGGAGCTGTCTACACCTTTTACCGTGGATGAACTATTTCAATCCACGCTCCCCGTGAAGGGAGCGACAATTCGCTACGGGTACGTTCCCTTCATTATTATGTATTTCAATCCACGCTCCCCGTGAAGGGAGCGACACCATGACAGATAGATTTTTATTGGAAATGTACTTATTTCAATCCACGCTCCCCGTGAAGGGAGCGACAATCGCATAGCTGCCGATTGGATAGCTGACAAAATATTTCAATCCACGCTCCCCGTGAAGGGAGCGACAACATTGAAGAAGGAGAAGAAAAATGACAGAAAAAATTTCAATCCACGCTCCCCGTGAAGGGAGCGACACCATGGCAAGCGCATACTGATTATCTTTGATATTTCAATCCACGCTCCCCGTGAAGGGAGCGACTTTGTAAAGTCCCATCAAGTCCGGATCAGACTCAATATTTCAATCCACGCTCCCCGTGAAGGGAGCGACAGGCTTTACAGGCAGAAGGAATAGGCGCAAACAATATTTCAATCCACGCTCCCCGTGAAGGGAGCGACGGGCAGACGTAAAGACTGGGAACCGCCGATAAGTATTTCAATCCACGCTCCCCGTGAAGGGAGCGACCTGCCGGACGCTGAAAAGAGCAAAACCCTTATCCATATTTCAATCCACGCTCCCCGTGAAGGGAGCGACGGTATATCAGCTTGCAGGCAGCATCACACAATAAAATTTCAATCCACGCTCCCCGTGAAGGGAGCGACGAAGCTCCCAAGGAAGCATCATTATTACTAAACATTTCAATCCACGCTCCCCGTGAAGGGAGCGACAGCCCCGTCCAGAGGCTCTAGTCTTTCAGGCTCATCACCTTGTTTTTCGCGAACCTCGGTTTCAGGGTAAAAAGTTACTAATCAATCTTCATAATTCAAGCTGCTCTATATTCTGTACGATAACACTTCGCACAAAAAGCTTCAGCTTCATAATCATACCATCTCTGTACATGCTACACCGGCAGGCATATCATCTTTGTCAATGTTAATCTCATAATCACCATAGGAACGTGCTGGTATTTCCACATTGTTTCGCCGAATCTTAACACGGTCAAACAACTGATACGCAGGCGCATTGCCCAGTTCGCTTTCATGTTTGAATACAACCAATTTACGCACAGCCATATTGCCGCGGGCAGCGGAATGGTCAAGTTCAAACATATTGATAATGGCTTTCCACAATAATTTCAAATCTTCTTCGCTAAAACCTGTCGTCTTTCTTGCTAAATTGGCTGAAATATGACCTTCTACACGGTAAAGTGCGTAAGGGACAATGAATTTTCTTCCCATAGGCATATTATCATCTTCTTTTGCCTTTGTAACACGAGTAATCGTAATTTCTTGTGGCATAATCTCGTCCACACTACGAGCAAATCCCAATTGAACCGGGCCTCTTACTTGTCCACAATTCAATCCAGCTTTAGTAAAAGTTGTCATAACCGCTCCAAAAGTTCTAATGTCGAAGAAATTACGACACATAAAATCACGGATTTTTTCATCTGCATCAGGGTCTTTCTTTTTAATATCCTTTGCCTCGCCCTCACTTATGCCCAAATATTCATAGGCTTCCTTATTGCTCCGCTCTAATGGTACGCGCTCTTTTACATAAATGCGATAACCCTCCTGACCTTCACAGGCAGCTTCCACATAATTACGAATTTTACGCTTCAAACAAACATCTGTAACCAAACCATGCCCGGTTTCTTGGTCAATCCGCGGCATATTGCCTGCATCCGGATCACCATTAGGATTGCCATTCTCCACATCAAAGAGCACCACAAAATCATAGCGATTTTTGATAACCTCAGCCATTTTTTTTATCCTCCTTCTTCGTATAACGTGCCTGTACTTGATGATAATAGCCTAAGATAAACATCCCCTGATCCTTTAATTGAAGAATATTAGGGATAGCCCCTGCATTTATTTTTCCCATCAACGAAGTAAGCTGTTTTTCAAAATAAATCTTCTTCCTATCTTCCAATTTTCGCAAATGATGTCCAGATAGTTTCTGCAAAATGGGGAATATACGCGCCGGAGTTGCACAAGCAGAATCAAAGTACCTGTCCTTGATGGTTGCGTTAATCCCCCTATTAGCCTCCTCTTGAATATGCTCCCACACCGCAAATATTCTTCCCAATACATAGGCTACATCTTTCTCATCTTCATTCAAAGCCACGGTTATCCCTCTCTTTCCATTACGACATAAATAGGCTTTTATTATGGCACAACGCTCATAAGTTATTTTATATATCGGCGGACTTGCCTCTGCATTATCCTGTTCCGAACGAATACGCAACATAACGTATTGGAACAAAGATTCTGGATATCTGCTGCCTGTCAGTATAGATTTCAATACTACTCCCGATAAAAGTGGTGAAGCCGCCTTATCCCTTGATTTTGGCGATACCGTAGCAGCTAACAGCAACCATAACGGAATATGTTTCTTCTTGTAGCTGGGACGAACAAGCTCCATATTTTCCATATGTTTTGCGGAATTTTTTAAGATAGTACCAAAGTCAGACTGCAAAAAGAATCGTACGGACAACCGCGCTGCATTAGGAGACAAACCTAAAATATAAAATTTATTGTTATAATCAACATCGACCCCTTGATAATTTATGGGCTCATCTTTTTTCAAACAAGAGAATATATATTCTAAGTCTTTATCCTCCATAATATTCTCATCTTGTAAGCAAAAGCCCCCGAAACAATCCTGATAACTTTCGTTATCGTGTTCTGCCCAATATACCAATGTGGTATCGCCAAATACTTTTACATGGCGGCTATCTGCCAATAACGTATTTAAAGCGGTAGCATAAGCAAAGGCCGCATATTCAGAGACAGGTGCATTCAATCCCTGTCCTTTGTTGCAACTCTTATCATGCCCATAAGATTCATAAGCTGTTTTATCAAAAGATACTAAAGTAACCCCCATTGGTTGAGCATTACGCACGCCCTTAATAGTAGGATGTAATCGAGCTATTGGACTAACTTTTCCAGTTACTAGACATTGCATTTTCTCAGCTTCATCATGTTGTTCTCGATGCTTCTGCCATGAACTGCAGATTTCTTCATCTTCGGTTGAAAACTTATCTCCTAACATGAAAATCAGATTACTGCTCTGCATCAATTCTTCCAAATCGTCCTGCAAAACAACACAAGAAGAACTCTCCTCCGGCTTCCAATTTGCAAAGAACTTCTTAATCGCTACTGCCATTTTTGACGAACATTCAGACAAAATTTCCTGATGGAGTTTTGCTGCGGCTTGGAAGCATTTTGCACTGCGCTCCGGTTTGCCCTTGTTATCTATCCCCAATAGATAAGTAGAATTATCACAGAGAAACTGCGGAACTATACCACTGGCCCGCTTTGCTTGTTCCGGAACCGACAACGCCTTTGGCAGCAAAGCTTTTTTCTTTCCTCGCTGTTCTTCCTTGCGCAACTCCTGAACCCGCACGACATTGCCATCCGTATCCAAGCACAAACCAAAAGATACATTTGCCACACTCCACCCTGGTCTGGGAACCTTTCCTTCCGCAGCCAAGCTCTCATAATGTTTGACCAAAGCCTCCAGCATTATGCATACACCTCCGGCTTCGCTACATCCAAGACACCATTTTTCAGCACCGCCCGAAAGAACATCGGCCGAATATCCTCAGGATTAGAATAGTCCATATCATAGAGCATAAAGCCCAAATCCTTTTCCTCGTTTGGATATGCCGTCTGTATCATTTCTCCCTCAAAAGGGCGCACCTCTGCCGGAAATTCCCGACAGCCAAGATATGGCATATGATAACATTGTCCTTTCTTTAAGCGGCGTTGAAACATTTCATGAAACTTTGCGGTATTATCCGTAGCATTGGCTTTCTCCGTCATCACAAAATGTGCATCAATCACATAGTGCACATCCCGCAGAACCATAGACGCCCTCTGTTGGATATTTTCTGTTGTTGCCAAATACAGTTCACCACGTCCCTGATTGGCTACCTTCAAGACATTGGCTGCGGAAATCTTGGCCTTGACTTCATTCCGACGTATATTGTCAAACTTAATCGGATTCAGAACATATATCCGGTCAATCTTGTATTGCATTCCCGGATGCCAAAAAATCGCCTCCAATACCCCTCTAGCCGCCGAAGGTGTTATGCAGTCATAACTTACACGTTCCACTTTCATCTCCGGACGGGAGAACAGGGCATAATCTCCCCGTACATCTACACGAAATCCATAACTCATTTTCTCACCACCATTTTATTTTTCATTTTATTTTTATATTAGCATTATATGCTCAATAGCGATTTTTTTCAATAGACAAGCGAAACAAGATTTGTTATTCTAATATCGGTCGCCGAGTATCTCGACGCGGATTGAAATATTTTGTTTTTCTATTAAGACAAGAAGCGAAGCAGGTTCAGAGGTTATTCTCTGCACCTGCTTTGCTTTTTAGAGAAATACGCCCTGCCCATCTTCAATATTCAACTGCAACCCCAGCGAACTGCTATAACTCCCCATGTCAATCAGGATAGCCACATTATCATCCAAGACATCTATTTTATTCGCTGCGTCAAGCCTTGCAAAAGGACTTTCGTTGTTATCGCTGCAATAAACATTAACCATATACTTGCCAGCCGCGCGCATCAACTGCCGTGACCTCATCCCCTGACGAAGCTGCTTTTCAATCTTTTGCCCAGTTTCGTCATAGGGAATAAATATCGGTCGTGTAGGTGTCTCGATTAACACAAATTCTTTTGCTACATGCTCAAATGGCATAAATTCATTCCCCATCATTTCCATTATCTTCTTGCCGTCCAGTTCATTTCCATCCAGCTTATGTAAAAAATCGAAATACTCCTTTATAGCCACCGGACTTCCTAAATCATCAGCCTGCGATTCACAAACATATTCTGTTGCTCCCCGGCAGACCTTCATACTTTGCTGAGAATTGGCCATCGCCTTATCCGCCCATGCAAAAACATACACAAGGCTTTCCTCTTTTGCCCTGCGCCCCTCACGGTTGCAGCGGCCTGCCGCCTGAATTATACTATCCAGCCCCGCCATTTCCCGATAGACACACGGAAAATCTACATCCACACCAGCTTCTATCAGACTTGTAGAAACTACCCTACAGGGCTTACCATCCAGCAATGCTTGTCTTATCTGTGCCAAAATAGCTTTACGATGCTGTGGACAAAGGTTAGTAGATAAATGAAAACATCCATCTGCCCCTTGCAATGCCGCAAAAAGTTCTCTGGCAGCTTTCTTTGTATTCACAATGCAAAGAACCTGTTCTTTTTCCTGCAAGCGGTCAGCCATTTCCTCCAAAGCCACCTTTTGTGACAACAGTTCAATCTTGGTTCTCTTGAAGAACTTATATTCCTCCGTAACATTTCTACAAATTTCTTTTATTTCCCTCCGGTAATCCTTTTGGAAAATCTTATTCAGTGACGGCTGGGTAGCCGTGCAAAGAACAGCCGTTGCCCCATAATGCCGGGTGAGTTCATGGATTGCCGCAAGACAGGGACGCAGGTAATCAAGCGGCAGCATCTGTGCTTCATCAAAGATGATTACGCTGGCAGCAATATTATGCAGCTTGCGACATTTCGAAGTGCGATTGGCAAACAGCGATTCAAAGAATTGCACATTGGTCGTCACAATCAAGGGTGCATCCCAATTCTCAGAAGCCAGCTGAATCTTCAACTGTTTGTCATAAGCCCCATCGTTATCAGCCGACTGCGGATAATCCACCTGACAATGATGCTCAATAACATTTTCATCTCCCAGAATCTCCTGGAACACCTTGGCATTCTGCTCAATAATACTCGTATAGGGAATTACATAAATCACACGCTTCTTCCCCGTGTGCACAGCATGATGTAAGGCAAAGGCCAATGATGCAATGGTTTTACCGCCGCCCGTGGGTACGGTAAGACTCAAAAGACTTGAACCTTCATCAGCCTCTCCTGCCGCAATACACTCCCGCAGAATTTTCCGGCGGTGCTGATTGATAGGTTCCGCATAACGCTCATCCTGTTCATCAAGAAATTTTTTCGTTACATAATCATCCAATCTTTCCTTCAACTCAGATATAGACACAAAATTCCCCCGCGCATTCTCCCCAAGCTGCATAAATTCTTCTGTATCCAGAAAATCTGCATCTACCAAACAGGAAAAAAGCATGCGCGTATAAAACTGGCCAGCAAAAAAATCCCGGCAAAACCGTGGAATTAGCTGTGATTTGCCCTCATCAAGCACATCGCCCACTTCTTCCCGATATGCCTGATAGTTTGGTATATCCTTTCCCGGCTTCTTCTTTAAGCGCCCACACAAACTCCGACTTTCTTCTGTGTCTGCTTTTGCATTTCCACCATTCAACAAGCCGCTATGGTGTCCGGCCACACAAAAAGCTGCTGGAATAGACAGCGGACTTTTCCTCTTCATTATCTCCAAGGCACCAGCCGTAGAATGATCAAACTTCCGGCCGCCCCCTTGACGCAAATATGCCTGAAACTCCTGCGAGTATTTACCGATATCATGGTACACCCCCACCATCCTTCCGGCTGCTTCTTCCCCAAATGCAGCCGCAAAACTCCCAGCCATATCACCCACGCCACGCAAATGCTCAATCAACAGTTGTTCCCGTCCATTTTCCGCATCTCGATGTGCTAAATATTCCATAAGCTATCCTTCCTATTATTTTCGCCGAAATTCAATATCACTTTGTTAAAAACTGTTCCACATGTTATCGAATAAATCCTTCCCCATAAGACAATAAAAAAATAGCTCACAGTTTTTCACTGCGAGCCAAAATTATATAAATATCATTTATTTTCGAGAGATGAGAACAATACTTTATTTTCTCCTGTCTTAATATTAATCTTTTCTTTATGCAGAATTGTAAATCGATGCTGCCCTTCTGTATAATCTCGTGCATCCCGGAACAATGAGCGTGTAACATAACAAGATTCCCCATCTTTCGCTAAGAATACATATATAGCAATATGTCTCGCACCATCTGTAATAACATAATCAGCCGGTATCGCCGAAAACCTTGCCTGCCCATAACGGGCATCAAAACTGAACAGCAGATTATCCTCATCTAAAATGTGTTCCAACTGCCCGGCCAGCTTTATCCGTTCACTCAACTGGCTGTTTAGGAAGTCACTGTGTTCAATAGTAGCCAACGTAATCTTCCCTCTTAGAATTTCATCAAAGATTACAGCTGTTGAACGTCTGCGCCTTAAACGTAGCTGGTCAATATCCTTTAGCTTGTGAAGTCCGGCAATATGATGATAATGCGAGTTATCAAATCCAATCGACAGATTCACCAATTTTCCTGCATGGGTGATAATCAAGTCATACCTTATGTTTTTCAATTTTGCAAATGCTTTAGCTGATTCACGCAACCAGTCAATCTCTTGTTCCATAAAAATCTCCGTATGAAAATAGTAAAGGCTCTGCCGCAGCAGAGCCTTTTGCACATTTTCTGTCAGCCAACTATTTCATGGCATAAGCTAGGTCGTGGCAATGTGCAAGCCCGGAAACGTGGCTCATCATGGCAACGCATCCTAGCACGCCCCCATGAATCAACACCAATTAACAGACAATCCAGTCATCTGTTGTTATATTATAATTATAAATTAACATAAAAATGCCGTCAAGAGGTCAAAACAGCCTGTATGCGCACAGACTACAAAATACACAGCACAAACACCAATATCCATATCATATTGAGTATGCTACAATTGAGACAACAGTTCGGCAGTCATCCGGTTGCTTATCTAAACGTGTCACAGGAGGTATTAATTCATGTATGAACTAATCAGCAGTATATGTGCTGTCTTCCAAAATCTTGCCGATTTGGTCTGGGGGTTCCCGACCAATTTGGATTGGTACGCCCAGATCCCTATTATCGGTGAATTGCCATTGGTCATCATTCTCTTAGTGGGAACTGGCATTTATTTCACCTTGCAGCTGGGCTTTGTGCAGGTCAAATATTTCCGCTATGGTCTGAACACCTTGATACATAGCCAAAAGACGGAGCAGGGCATCAGCCCTTTGGCCTCATTCCTTCTCTCTACGGCCATGCGGGTAGGCCCCGGAAATATTTTGGGCGTGACCGGAGCCGTTTCCACCGGCGGGCCGGGGGCCTTGTTCTGGATGTGGTTCTCCGCCTTCTTTGGCATGGCGACGGCCTTTGTCGAATCCACGCTTTCGCAAATATACAAAGATAAACAAGGCGATGAGTATGTCGGCGGACTGCCCTGCTATGGCCGCAAACTTTTGGGTGGCGCAGCCATCATCGGCGGGACTTTGAGCCTGCTGTATATTGTCTATGCCCTGCTCTGCATTCCGGCTCAGGGCTTCAATACCCTATCGGCCATGACGGCCATTACGCAGAATATAACAGGCATGAAGCTGGCCGCTGACAGCACGCTTGTCTGGATTTTCTTCCTGCTGCTGATGGGCGTGACCACGTTCTCCATCTTCGGTGGACTGCGCCGTATTACCAAAATCACCGATGTACTTGTACCCATCATGGCCGTTATCTATGTGGCCGCCGTTGTGATTATGGTTGCCCTGAACCTTGACCGCCTGCCCTGGTTCTTCTATGCGGTCGTGACCGAAGCCTTCCACCCCGAGCCAATCTTCGGCGGCGCTTTGGGTATTGCCCTCTCACAGGGTATCAAACGCGGCCTCATGAGCAACGAGGCCGGACAGGGCACGCTTTCCATGCCCGCTGCGGTATCCCATGCCAAACATCCCTGCGAGCAGGGCATCATTCAGGCTATCGGCGTCTTCCTCGACACCATGGTCATCTGCACGCTGACAGGTTTCGTCCTCATCATGGGACAGGCCTGGATGGGCAATGGCTCTGCGGCCTGGATGGAACTAGGCCGTCTGGAAAAATTCCTCGCTTCCTGCGCGCAGCTGCTGGGCAACGGCACCGGTTATGGTCTGGCTACACTCGTCATCAGCATTTGCTTTGGCATCTTCGCTTTCACCTGCCTGTTGGGCTTCCTGTCCTTCTCCGAGATATGCGCCCGGCAGATTTCCCATAACAAGATGTTCATTGCCTCCGTCCGTCTGGTGAATCTGACGGTACTGGCTTTCGGCATGGTTACCAACATTGCCGGCTTTGACCTCAGCGCCCTCTGGAACCTCAGCGACTTTGCCAATATCGTCATGGTCTGCTGCAACCTGCCGCTGCTCTATCTGGGCTTTGGCCAGGTGAAAAAGGCCTTCACGAATTTCGAAGACAAAAATGAAGAATTCAATTCGGAAACATTCGGTACGCCTGTTCCGGTTTGGGACGAATGCACTGCATCATCAGCTTTACACGTAATA
Source organism: Pseudoselenomonas ruminantium (assembly GCA_002373045.1). Lineage (GTDB taxonomy): Bacteria > Bacillota > Negativicutes > Selenomonadales > Selenomonadaceae > Selenomonas_A > Selenomonas_A ruminantium_J. The sequence continues at coordinate 37,262 of DFHU01000041.1, forward strand.
AAGGAGAGCCAAAGTTAACCATTTCGTATATACATGAAAACGGCTTGCAGATTTTTCTGCAAGCCGTTTTCACTTCTTATTTCAGATTTTCGATTTCCGTTCCCGTAGCACGCAGGCGGGCGATTGCACGCCGCAGGGCCAGCTGGGCACGTTCGATATCGATATTTCTGGCCTCGTCGCCTCCCTGATGGAAAGCAGCGATACGCTCTTTAGCGCGGTCCATGGCACGCTGAGCACGATTGATGTCGATATCAATCGGCTGTTCAGCTGCCGTGGCCAGCACCGTGATTTTTTCCGGCGTGACTTCCATGAAGCCGCCGGACACAGCGATAAGCTGTTCGTCCCTGTCGGAACCATTGAGACGCACACGCATGGCATGAGGCAAAAGCCCCGTTACCAGAGGAGCGTGTTTGGGGAGGATACCCAGCTCACCGCCCGTGGAACGGACGATAAGCATGCTGATGTCCTCGGCATAAACCACTTTATCCGGGGAGACAATCTCTAGCTGGATCGTAGCCATAGATTATCCCTCCTTTTCCAAGGTCTTTGCTTTCTCCACAGCTTCGTCAATATTGCCGACCATATAGAAGGCAGCTTCCGGCAGGTCATCGTATTTACCTTCAAGGATTTCCTTGAAGCCGCGCACCGTTTCTTTGAGCGGCACGTATTTACCCGGAGAACCGGTGAATACTTCGGCTACGAAGAACGGCTGGGACAGGAAACGCTGAATCTTACGCGCACGGGATACGGTGAGTTTATCCTCATCGGACAGTTCTTCCATACCTAAGATGGCGATGATATCCTGCAGTTCCTTGTACTTCTGGAGCACTGCCTGCACGCCGCGGGCCACCTGATAGTGTTCCTCGCCGAGAACTTCGGCATTGAGGATACGGCTGGTGGAATCGAGCGGGTCAACGGCGGGGTAAATACCCAGTTCTGCAATCTGACGGGAAAGTACCGTCGTTGCATCGAGGTGGGTAAATGTACCAGCCGGTGCCGGGTCAGTGAGGTCATCGGCGGGCACGTATACGGCCTGTACGGAGGTGATGGAACCTTCCTTGGTGGACGTAATACGTTCCTGCAACGCACCGATATCGGTGGCCAGGGTCGGCTGATAACCTACGGCAGACGGCATACGGCCGAGCAGTGCGGACACTTCCGAACCTGCCTGAATGAAACGGAAGATGTTATCGATAAAGAGCAGCACGTCCTGATGCTGAACATCACGGAAGTATTCTGCCATGGTGAGGCCGGTAAGACCTACACGCATACGGGCTCCGGGAGGTTCGTTCATCTGACCGTAAACGAGTGCGGTCTTGCCGATAACCCCGGATTCCTTCATTTCGCCCCAAAGGTCGTTGCCTTCACGAGTACGCTCACCTACGCCGGCGAATACGGAGTAACCGCCGTGCTCGGTAGCGATGTTATGGATAAGCTCCATGATCAGCACGGTCTTGCCTACGCCGGCACCGCCAAACAGGCCGATTTTACCGCCGCGGGAATACGGTGCGATAAGGTCAACGACCTTGATGCCCGTTTCGAGTACCTGGGCACTGGTTTCCTGATCTTCAAATTCCGGAGCAGGACGATGGATAGGCCAATACTCAGCGGCGTTGACCGGAGTGGGGTCCTTATCCACGGTCTGGCCCAGTACGTTGAAGATACGGCCCAGAGTGCCTTCACCAACGGGAACGCTGATGGGCGCGCCGGTATCTTCGGCTTCCATCCCGCGGGTGAGACCATCGGTAGAGCTCATGGCGATGCAGCGGGTTACGCTGTCGCCGAGGTGCTGCATGACTTCAACCACGAGGTCGATGTCCACTTCACCGGCTTTACCCTTGATGGTAATTGCGTTCAATATTTCCGGCAGTTCGCCAGCCGGGAATTCAATATCTACGACAGGTCCGATAACCTGTACGACTTTACCTTTTGCCAATGGTAAACCTCCTTACGATGCCCTTATTTCAGAGCTTCGGCACCGCCAACAATCTCGGTGATTTCGTTGGTGATACCTGCCTGACGTACCTTGTTGTAGTAGAGGTCCAGTTTGCTGATAAGCTCTTCTGCGTTGTCCGTTGCATTGCTCATGGCGTTCATGCGGGAGCTTAACTCACTTGCCGCCGACTGCAGGAGCGCTGCATAAATCGTGGTGTAGAGATACTGCGGAAGCAGGCTTCCGAGCACCGTGGCTGCATCCGGTTCATAGATGTACTCGGTAACCGGGCCTTCCGTGCCCTCCTCTGCCTCAAAGGGCAGGAGCTTGAGCACCTGCGGCTCGCAGTTGATTGCCGAGATAAACTTCGTATAAACCATCTGCACTTCCCGGATTTCTCCGGTCTTAAAGCGTTCCACCAAATCATCGGCCAGTTTCTTGGCCAAATCAAAGTTGGGGCGTTCGCTGACGCCGATAACGCTCTTTACCACATCGTAACCACGATTCTTGAAGTGGCTGCTACCCTTGCGGCCCACAATGACCATCGGGGTATTTTTCTTGTCCTCCACCAGTGCTTCCGCTGCCTTGCAGGCATTGGACGAATAAGCACCGGCAAGGCCCTTGTCACTGGTGACAAGCAAAATGAGCTTTTTGCCGTCCTCATGCTTAGTCAGCAGGGGATGGGAAAAATCATTTCCCGCGGTAGCAGCAATCTGCTGTACCACCTGCACGACCTTTTCTGCATAAGGTTTGTTGGCAAGTGCTGCCTCTTTGGCATGACGGAGACGCGAAGTCGCCACCATGTTCATGGCACTGGTTATCTGCTTGGTACTCTTTACGCTCTTAATGCGATGGCGGATGTCCTGTAAACTAGCCAAAAAGAATCACCTCGCTAACCTTATGCCATTTTGTATGTTACAGTTTCCTTGAATTCCTCGATAGCTTTGGTAAGCTCTGCTTCGATAGCGTCATCAAGTTTCTTCTGCTCGGCAATCTTCGCGCCGATATCCGGATGCTGTGCGCGCATGAACTTCAGGAAGTCATTGTGGAATTCAACCACACGCTCTACCGGAATATCGGCCAGGAAGCCGCGGACAGCGGTGAAAATCACCATAACCTGTTCCTGTACGAGGAGCGGGCTGTACTGTGCCTGTTTCAGCGTTTCAACCATGCGGGCACCGCGGTCGAGCTGTGCCTTGGTGGCCTTATCGAGGTCGGAAGCGAACTGGGAAAATGCCGCCAGTTCGCGGTACTGCGCGAGATCCAGACGCATGGTACCGGCAACCTGCTTCATAGCCTTAATCTGTGCCGAGCCGCCTACACGGGATACGGACAGACCCACGTTGATAGCCGGACGGATACCGGAGTAGAATGCATCGGATTCCAGCATAATCTGACCATCGGTGATGGAGATAACGTTGGTCGGAATGTACGCGGAAACGTCACCAGCCTGCGTTTCGATAATCGGCAGGGCCGTGATGGAACCGCCGCCCAGTTCGTCACTGAGTTTTGCGGCACGTTCCAGCAGACGGGAATGCAGATAGAATACATCACCGGGATATGCTTCACGTCCGGGCGGTCTTCTGAGCAGCAGGGACATTGCGCGGTATGCGGCTGCATGCTTCGTCAAATCGTCGTATACGCAGAGGCAGGCTTTGCCCTGATACATGAAGTGCTCGGCCATGGCAACACCGGCATACGGAGCCAGATACTGCAACGGCGCACTGTCCGCAGCCGTAGCGGCTACAACGATGGTGTATTTCATCGCACCGGCTTCTTCGAGCGTCTTAACCACGCGGGCAACGGTGGAAGCCTTCTGACCGATGGCGACATAGACGCAGATACAGTTCTGGTCATGCTGGTTGAGGATGGTATCAACCGCGATAGCCGTTTTACCGATACCACGGTCACCGATGATGAGTTCGCGCTGGCCGCGGCCGATAGGTACGAGGGCATCGATAGCCTTGAGGCCTGTCTGCAGCGGTTCCTTAACCGGTTTGCGGTCTGCAATACCCGGTGCGCGGTACTCAACGGGACGGAAAGCGTCTGCCTTGATGTCGCCCTTGCCATCGATAGGACGGCCAATAGCGTCAACAACGCGGCCAATCATCGCTTCGCCGACCGGCACCTGCATGATTTTGCCCGTACGCTTAACCTGTGCGCCTTCTTTAATCTTGGTTTCGCCGCCCAGGATAACGGCACCGACATTGTCCTGTTCAAGGTTCAGGACCAAACCAAATATATCATTACCGAAATCCAACAGCTCACCGGCCATGGCTTTTTCAAGACCATGAATATGGGCGATACCGTCACCGATTTCGATAACCGTGCCAACCTCATCGACATTCAAGTCTACTTCGTAGTTCTTGATTTGGTCTTTGATGATGGCCGTTATTTCTTCCGGATTCATTTTCATAACTTAGCTGTCACCCCAGTTTCTCACTTGCTCGTCAGTAATTCTTTTTGCAGCGCCTGGAGGCGTCCGGCCACACTGCCGTCAATACGGCGGTCACCGATTTTGACCACGACACCGCCCAAAAGGGCTGCGTTTTCGTGGAGGCGGAGTTCCACCTTTTTCCCCGTAACTGCTTCAAGTTTAGCGGCGATTCTGTTCTGCTGTGCTTTGGTTGCCGGCTGAGCCGTAGTCACATCGGCAATGACAATGCCGCGTGCGGCATTAGCCATTTCGCGGTACTGTTCGGCAATGACAGACAGCAGGGCAAAGCGGCGCTTGTCCACCAAAAGAAGCAGGAAGTGGTAGATGCTCTGGGAAAGTTCTCCCTCATACATCTTTTTTACCAGTTCCTTTTTGGCCTTGCGCTCCACCTGCGGATTGGCAAAGAAGGAAACGGCTGCCGGAACTTCCTCAAGGTCTTTTTTGACCTGCAGAAGTTCCTTGCCATATTCTTCCAGTTTTCCTTCTTCCTGCGCCAGTTCAAAAATCGCCCGGGAATATTTATGTGCAAGCTGTAAGTTTAGCATGGCAAATCACCAATCTTATCTTTGTCCAGCTTATCCACAAATTCCGCGATAAGCGCTTCATTATCAGCCGAATCCATATTCTTGGCGATGATTTTGCCGGCAGCAGCCATGGAAAGAGCGACCATTTCGGTGCGCAGCTTTTCGACAGCTTTGGCTCTATCGCGCTCAATATCGGCCTGAGCGGATTTTTTCATCTGCTCAATATCGGCTTTTACCTTCTGCTCCTCTGCCTCGCGGAACTCGGCGGCGCGCTTTTCGGCATTCTTCTGAATTTCTTCAGCTTTAGCGGTAGCGGCAGCCAGTTTCGCCTTGTACTGCGCCAGCAGCTTGTCTGCTTCTGCCGCATCGGCATCGGCTTTATCAAGGCTTTCCTGAATCTTATCCTGACGGGCTTTGAGCATGTTGACTACGGGTTTATACGCGAATGCACGGAGCAAAACTACCAGAATCAGGAAGTTTATGATCTGCGCAATAAACGTCCCATTTAACTCGATCAATTCCTATGCCCCCTTTTTTATCAACTACATCAAAAGAAATTATTTGATGAGCGGGTTTGCATAGAGCATGATGAGGGCAACAACGGTTGCGATGATAGCCATGGACTCGATCAAACCAACGGAGATAAGGGTGTTGGTAAAGAGCGTGCTCTTTGCTTCCGGCTGACGGGTGATACCTTCGATGAAGCGGCTCGTTACAAGACCATCACCGATACCAGCGCCGATTGCGGCCAGACCCATCGTAATACCTGCGCCAACGAGAGCAGCGGCTACCATAATTGCGTTTTCCATGAAAAAATCCTCCTTAAAACCTTTAACTTCATAAATTCCCAGTTCGTCTTAACCTTCTTCCTCACTCTTTACTGCGTTGGCAAGATATGCCATGGACAGCATGGTGAAGATGAAGGCCTGAACCCCGCCGATAAAGATACTGAACGCCAGCCAGATAACTGACGGTATCGGCATCCAGATTGGCATGAGCTGCAGCAGGATGATGATAAGAATTTCACCTGCCAGAATGTTGCCGAATAGACGGAAGGCCAGCGTTATGGGCTTAGCGACTTCCTCTATGGCGTTGATGATGACAAAGACCGGCGTGGGCTGGAAGAAATGAGCGATGTAGTGACCGCCCTTCATGTAAAGCCCCAAACCGTGCACCATCACGATGACCAAGAGTGCAAGGCCTAAAGTGGTGTTCAAGTCATTTGTCGGCGATGCCATCTTTGGGATAAGCCCCAGCCAGTTGGAAACCAGCAGGAACATAAAGAGCGACACGACAAAGGGCGCCAAGAAGCGTCCATTCTTGCCCATGGTCGCATCAATCTGTTCATGCAGCCAGACCACGATTGCCTCCACCACATTCTGCCAGCCTTGCGGCACCATCTGCAGATTGCGGGTTGCCAGCACTGCGATGAGCAGCACTATCGCCATCGTAATCCAGGTCATGACCAGAGTTTCCCAATTGAAGGTAAAGCCGGCAAACTGCACTACTTCGCGAACACCGATTTCATGCATATACCTCAACCTCCTCCCAGGAATTCCTGAGTTACTTATTTCGCGCTATTCATGCGGATTATGAGAACCATCGCCCAGGCATAGCAGAGGACAAAGCCCAGTGCCACCATGCTGAACACCTGCGTGGAAATCTGGACGGCTGCGAAGAGTACCATAAATAGTACCAGCAAACGCAGAACCAAGCCCCAAAGCATTTGTCTTTTCGCATTGCCAGCGGAAGCATCCGCGGCTCTCCACAGACGCATGGACATATTTCCCAAGAATACCAGGCCCGTAATAAAGCCGATGATAAGCGCCCCGATAAGCTCTGTCTGCCCGTTTGCCACGAGCATACTGCCTACCGTAAAGGTGATAACCCCCAGCCCTATTATAAACCTTTTCATGAAAAACGACAAAATTTCTTTCATATTCCTCCTTCGGCCAAAACGCCTTTAGTTGAATATTAGGCTATTGCCCATCTTCTTTATTTCAACAAAAAAATATGATATCCTCTTTTTATTTTCGCTTTACGGAATTAATTTTCCCAGCCGTATCTTAATAAGACTCCCTTCTTGCAGGAATCCCGCCTCGAAAAGACGAATATAATAGAAATTACAACATGAAAACCATGCTTGTAAACCAGATGAAGGGATAAATGTTATGGATACATCTTTGCTTGCACGGCATGTGGGCACATCTATTCTGGCCATGCTGGGAGCAATGACTGGCAGTCTTGCCAACAGTGCTTTGGCCGGGATATTTTTTGACGCAGCAGGACTGGCTGTTATGAGCGTAGTCTTGCCCTTTTATTTTCTGTTCTCCGTGATTGGCTCATTGGTTGGTGTTGGCGGCGCTACAGCAGCAGCCTACGCTTTGGGACGGGATGATACAGCCGGAGCAAATAATGCCTTTTCCATATCCGTCTGCCTCTGTATGTTCTTCTCCTTGCTGCTGGGCCTTGGTTGTTCACCGTATCTTTCGGATGTGCTATATATATTTGGTGCAACAGAGGAAATTCATGCCGCAGCTTATGAGTACGCTCTGGTTTATATCTGGGGCGGCTTTGGCACTGCACTTTTTTATCTGCCTTTCAACTTTCTGCGGCTGTCAGGACAGCTGCGTTTGATCATCGGTTTATTTTTAGGGATGGCGGTGCTAAACATCCTGCTGGATTTGTTTTTTATTCAGGTGGTGAAGCTGGGTATTGCCGGCATCGCCCTGGGGACCGTTATCGCCTCCATCCTGACCGCTCTGTTGGGAATTTTCGCCCTGCTCAGAGGAGAAGCTGCTTTCCGTTTCGTACGCCAGTGGAACCTCCCCCTTGCTCTGCAGCTTATGCGGCTTGGCAGCCCGGCAGCCGCCAACAATCTTTTAACATTTTTCCGGCTGATTCTCATGAACCGGCTGATACTTGCCCTGGCTGGCGCGACAGGGCTGGCGGCGTTTTCCGTGGTTACGGCTCTGGAAAATTTCTCCCTTATCATTCTTTCCGGTCTGGCGCAAGGCACTACTCCTTTTATCAGTGTGCTTACGCGGGAGCAGGATACGCTTAGTGTGCGGCACATCGAGCGCAATGCTCATATAATCGGTTTTGTGCTCATCGGTCTCATGACGGCCATAATTTCTTTTTTTCCTACCGAAATTGCAGCGCTGTTCGGACTTGCGGGGATGGAACTAACCGCAGCAGCTGAGGCGGCATATATTTTTGCTTTCAGCCTGCTGCCTTCCGTCTGCTGTTACCTGATGTTTTTTTACTATCAGGCAGCAGGCTTTACGACCTTAGCCAACGTACTGGTGTTTTCCCGCACCTTTCTCTTTATTTTGCTGCCCGCCTGGCTGCTGTCGGATAGTTATGGCCTGCCGGGTGTATGGTGGTCATTTACCATTGCCTCTCTCAGTCCGCTTTTCCTGATGCTGACCATCAAGCCTTTTTTTGCCCGGCGCGGCTATGCGGGCTTTTTATTGCAGGACCTTACGGCTGAACGCACGGGAAAGTATCTTTCCTTTGCCGTCAAGGCAGATACTGCCTCCATCATAAGCAAAATGGATGAACTGGAAGATTTCTGTTCCCAAAATTCCTTAACCAGCAAGGAAACCATGCTGGTGCGCATGTCAATGGAGGAAATGCTGCTGAGTATTAAGGAGCATGCCTGTATGGACAGCAAAGCCGTACTTGAAGGGCGCGTGCTGCTGATGAAAAAATTCAGCAAAAACACCATCATCCTGCGCATACGCAGCACCGGCAAAATGTTTAATCCCCTCGAATACTACAGGAATCTGCAAAATAAAGACCCACTGGCACTGCAGGACGCTCTTGGCATTGCCATGGTGCTGCGGTTCGCTGATGAAATCCATTACAAAACAACTTTTGGTATAAATAACCTGATGGTAAAAATACAAAGGAAATAGGAGATTGCTTTATGAAATACAAAATGGCTGAAAGAGACGGCAAGCAGCTGCGGGTGGGGTATCGCGAATTTCGCCCTGCCGATGTTACAGGGCTTATTGCCTGCATTAAGGATGAATATAGCAGCACCTATCTAAAGCCGGAGTTTTACGAACCGGATTTTATCCTAAACGGCGTGGCTAAAGGCGAATTTCATTTTCTGGTGGCGGAGGCCGAGGGAAAAATTGCCGCAGCTCTGGGGCTGAAACTGAATATGCCTCATGAGACCACGTGCGAGTGGATAACCGGGGTGGTATTAAGGGAATACCGCCGTTTTGGCATCATGAACACCCTGTTCCAAATGGCCCTAGATAAAATGGCAGCGATGCCGGGCATTTCCGCAGGCTACGGTTTTTCCGTCACCTATCACGATATTTCGCAGCGCGCGATGGGGCATCTCGGTTTTGTGCCCTGCGGCTTTATGCCCTCCGTATTGGCCATCCAAAATATTTCCCATTCCTTTGTCCGCGACAAAAATACTAAACACCATCACATCATCATTGTCAAATGTCAGGAAAAAGATAATGCAGGAACTATCTATATCCCTGCCGAACATACCAATATAGCCCGACAGGTTTATGACTCACTGGGCGTAAAGGTAAATACGGAAAGCAGCTTTGTTCCCTTGTCCGGGGAAAGCCATTGTCTGGTGGAAAACGATGCCGGACAGGCCAGCTGTTCTATCTGGGTGGAGGAAAGCGGCGCGGATCTTGCCGCACGCATCAGCGGTATCGAAGAAAACTATCAAGACCCGCAGCAAACCTTCAATATCATGTTAAATGTCAGTGACGAGCGTGCTGTAGCAGCCTATCATGAGCTGCGCCGGCTTGGTTATTTTTTCACCGGCTTCAGGCCGATATCCGGCAAAAATGAGTTCATGCTGCTGCATAATCCCGGCCGCATACAGATAGACTTCACCTCGCTTGCCATAGCGGAGGCCGGAGAATATCTGCGTGAATACGTAAATACGTGCTATCTGAACAGGGGAAATTATCATGGGTAATATGGGCATCAAAAAACAAACGCTTTTTCTGCTGCTGTTATTTTGTCTGGGGACACTGTTGCTGGTGGGGGGCATTTTTCTCTACGGCATGAATAATATCCGTTCCCATGCCGTGCAGATAGGCCAGAGCATCGGCCAGTCTGCCGCCGACAACAGCAGTGCCATTCTGCGCGAGGATCTAAAGGGCGATCTCCGGCGCATGCTGACTAACCGCGGCAAACAGATAGAGTTGATATTTGCAAATCTAAGCCAAAATGTAACCATGCTGTCACGGGAAATGACAAAAATCAAGCAGGCTCCACAGGACTACCACCTGCGCGAAGTTGCCGAACCACGCCGTGAACTGGCTGGGCAGCTTTCGGCGCAGCTGCAGTATGCTCCCACGGTCTCCAAAGGCAGTGCTGCTCTGCAGCGGGAAATTGGCCTTACCGCAAATTTACAGGACTGGCTGTTTCAGATAAACTCCAGTCAGGACACCGTGGCTGCCGTCTATGTCGCTTCGGCCACCGGTTTTTGCATCACCGTAGATGACCGTTCAGACAAAAAATTTAAGAACGGCGAGACTGAGCCTTTCACCATTGACTTTCGAACACGCCCCTGGTACCATGACGCCACCACACAGAAAAAGCTGATTTTTTCCAATGTGTTCCATGACTTATACAGCGGTAATTTAGGCATAACCTGTGCCGCCCCATACTATGACCAGGCCGGGGAAGTTGCCGGGGTTGTGGGTGCCGGTATGTTTTTGACTCAGGTAAGCGAGGTCATTGAAGGCACCCGTCTGGGTGAAACAGGCTACGGCTTTTTGATGGATACTCAGGGACATATTATCTTCTCCGCCAAAGACAGCGGTGTTTTGCAGGCCACTGGACCGGAAGGAAAAAGCCTGCTTGATTCTGAAGATGAAGCACTGGCCCAGATAGCCCAACAGATGACGGCCAAAGAAACAGGCATCAGTGAAGTCGTAATTGACGGCACTCCCTGCTATCTGGCTTACACACCGATAACGGAAATGAATGCCAGCTATGGCATTGTTATGGAAGCTGCCGAGGTTGACAGTCCAGTTCAGGCCAATGCCGAGATAATTGAGCAGACTACCGCCGACTTTATCGGGATACTGAACCAGTCCATCCAACGCACACTGCTGGCGGTACTGGTTCTGGCAGGATTATTCCTGCTGGCAGTTCCCTTTATCAGTAACCGGGTAGCTGAACGCTTCGTCAGTCCCATTCACGAACTGGCTGATGGTGTGCGGGAAATCGCCAGCGGCAATCTGGAAAAGAAACTTTCCATCAATACCGGCAACGAAATCGAACATCTGGCAGTCTGCTTCAATGCCATGACCGATGAATTACAGAGTCAAATGAAGAATCTGGCACAGGTCACGGCTGATAAGGAGCGCATTTCCACAGAGCTTAGCGTGGCGACCAATATACAGGAAAGTATGCTTCCCCGTATTTTCCCACCTTTCCCGGAAAAAAAGGAATTCGATATTTATGCGAATATGCACCCGGCCAAAGAGGTCGGCGGCGATTTTTACGATTTTTATATGGTGGATGAAAATCACGTCATGATCACCATTGCCGATGTGTCCGGCAAAGGGGTGCCGGCGGCGCTCTTTATGGTGATTGCCAAAACCATCCTCAAAAACTTCGCCCTCACCATGAGTGGCAGCAATGATTTGGCACCACTGGTATCCTGCACCAATGACCAGCTCTGCCAGAATAACGATGCCATGATGTTTGTCACGGCCTTTGTGGGACTGCTGAATATCAAGACAGGACATTTTACCTATGTCAATGCAGGACATAACCCGCCGCTTGTATACCGGTCAAAGGAAAATAAATTCTCCTATATGAATGTGAAACGCAATTTCGTTCTGGGCGGAATGGATGAACTTAACTTTGTCGGTCAGGACTTGACACTGGAACCAGGTGATAAACTATTCCTCTATACCGACGGCGTAACCGAAGCTTTGAACGAGGCAGAAGAACTTTATGGCGAAGAACGCCTGCTGCAGACCTTGAACGCACCAGAGACAAACAGCTTGAATTTGCAGGAACTTTTGGCTGCGGTGCAAAAATCTTTGTCCAGCCACGTTGGCACAGCCGCCCAATCCGATGACATTACCATGCTGGCCTTGTCCTACTACGGCGATAAGCCTCAATGATTAAAATACATACGTCAAAAGGCTCTCCCCCAACGGGGAGAGCCTTTTGACTATCCTGTTTATGGACAACTTAATAACGATTAGCGGATATGGATTGTGGTCGAATGGTCAACCTCTGCGGCTTTCGGCATCTTCACATGAAGGACACCATCCTTGAATTCTGCATCAATACGGCTTTCATCAATGCTGTCGATGTAGAAGGAACGGCTCACAGAACCCATGCGGCGTTCACGGCGGATGTAATTGCCCTTGTCATCCTGCTGGTTATTCTCGGCCTGCTGCTGGGCAGCGATGGTCAGATAACCGTTCTGATAACTGAGTTTTACATCCTCTTTCTTCATGCCGGGAAGGTCGGCGGTCAATTCATAGCTATCACCGTTATCCTTGACATCCACCCGCATCCCGCCACCGGAACTGATGCCTGACATCGTGGGGAAGAAATCATCATTGAAGAATGGCTCATTGAAGACATCCCAAATACTCTGCGGAGCATTCCCCGTTGCCAAATCCTTACGCGTACCAAATGGAACCAAACCAAACATAATCAGCAACCCCTTTCTAAATCTATACCGGTCAAGGGAGCTTGCTGTGCCTCTCTTGACTATTTGTAA
>DFHU01000041.1:50007-52409 GCA_002373045.1 Pseudoselenomonas ruminantium
CAAATAGTCAAAAAGTCAATAGGTCAAAAAGAAAAAATATAAATTTTTACTGTACCAGCTTCTGAATTAAAGCCCAGTTTTCCTCCTTTGCTGCTGCCTGCAATTCAAGCAGCAAAGCAGCTTCCCGTTCAGGCAGGGTATACCCCGTCAAGGTTTCCAGCATATAGTCAAGGCTTTCCTTCTCCTGGGCATCTGCGATTTCCCGCAGAGCCTCCCATGTTTCTGCCAGTTCTTCCGGACTGATTGTTTCCGTTTCCTCTTGCTCAACACGCTCTAAATTATCTGCCTCCTGCCGCAGAGGAATCCAGCTGAGAACCCGCTGCCGCAGCGCAAAAGATAATTCTGAGCCTTCCCCCAGCCTGCTGCGAATAGACAGGCCGCTGCCCATCATTTTGAGAATCCGCTGGGTTACGCTGATGCCAATGCCCGTGTCATTTAACGTAGTGGTGCTGGCATCCACATTCATATCCAGAATTTTTTGCAGTTCAGCCATCTGTTCTTCTGTCATGCCAATGCCCGTATCCTTGACGCTGACGTGAAGTTTCGTTTCCGCTGCCCCGGTCTTTTCTGCCTTAATCCCCAGCACCACACTGCCCTGTTGGGTGTATTTCACCCCATTGCCCAGCAGATTAATCAAAAGCTGCCGCAGCCGCAATTCATCGCCATAGAGCACACTGGGTACATCGCCTTCCAATAGAAATTCTAAGGCAATGCCCTTGGACTCAACGGATTCTGCCAGTTCCGCCCGCAAGGAATCCAACAAATGATTCAGGCGGTACTCGCCCTCGTTAAGTTTGAAATGTCCCGCTTCCATTGCCAAAAAGTCAAAGATGCGCTGAATAACCCCATAGACCTTTCGTCCTGCTATCCGGCTTTCCTTGGCATAAGCACGGATATGTGGTTCCTTGCTTTCCCTTTGCACCCGCAAATCCATTTCAATAACCGTCTGCAAAGGCTCGGCAATATCCCGGCTGACACTGGATAGGAACCGGTATTTGTCAATGCTGGACTTTTCCGTCTCCGTTGCCATATTCCGCAGTTCCTGATTCGTTTCCTCCAATTCTTTGGTTACGGCCTCCAAGAAAGCTGCTACTCTTGCGGATAAACGCACCGGCGCATTCGCCGCTTCCTCCATCGGTTCATCATAGACGGTAAGTGCTGACTTGCTGCTGCCCTCCCGGAATCCCACCGCCACCAATGCACAGTTGAGAATTCCGCCATGCCCTTGATAGCAGTAAATTTCACCTGTGCCGCTGCACGCATTTAACTGATTGGCACTGCGCTGATAATAGATGGTTTCCAGCTGGGCTTTTTCCTGCAGGAACAAACCGCGGCTGCCGCATATATTGAGGAACAAGGCTTCCGGCGCAAACTGGCTCATCTTCTCACTGGCCAGTTCCGTCTCATGAAGAAAATCCTCCAGCACGGCATAAGACAAGCGTACCTTTTCCCCCACCCGCACATCACCGGTGAAGAAAATCCGCCCTTCTTCATCAAACCCCGGCGGCACCCGGGCAATCAGACAATCATTCCGGTCAATGACCATGGGGAATTCTGCAATATTCTGCAGGAAATTTTCATCGGGAACGACCTTCAAATAATGCCGGTAAATATCCACGGCCGGCATATCATCCAGCTTACTGATGCCGCATTGTCCCATGGTTTCTGTAATGGTCATTTCCTTGCCCAACGGTTTCCACCCCAAAGTGTAATCCGCCCGGACACTCAGTTTTTGCCCACTAAACAAGACCACTGCCAGCCCGTGCGCCATAGGAGCACTGCCCAAAATGAATTGATTGGCCTCCTTATTGCCGGGGTCTACAGAAAACAGGCTGCTGCTCAACGCTGTTTCCTCAACCGTATCAATGACCTCTTCATACATGCCGGCAATGGCACCAAAGACCACCACATTTTCATTGCCAACCACAAAGTTATCAATGAACTTGCTTAACTTCGGCGCCATAACCCCCAGAACCATTGCTGCCCGTACATCCTGCATGGCTGCTACCTTCTGCCCCATTTCCAGCCCTAACTTGCCAAAATTTTCCGGTACACCATCATATTCTAAGAGCCGCACCTTGGCATTCTGGAAAAAAGAACAGTTGATGCGTACATAGCTTGTGGTTCCCTCCGGCGTAAACAACATTTCAGTCATGCCCGCGACCACTGCCCGGGGCAAAAACTCCCGGATTTTTTCCCGAATTTTTTCTGCCATGCCCATTCCCATGTTATGAAAGGACAGCTGAATAAAAATCGCATTGGCTTGCTTGCTGGCCGGGCGCATGCAAAGTGCCTGTAAAATCTTGTTCAGCTTGCCTTCAAACCCCTGATCTCCTGCTGTCCAATTTAACTTGTAGTTATATTGAATCATTTCCCATCCTCCTTCTAAAAACATAGTCAAA
>DFHU01000025.1 GCA_002373045.1 Pseudoselenomonas ruminantium
TCTCTATGCACCGGAAAATATCGAGCTGTCCCACTGCTTTACGGCAGCGCTCAGAGCCAAGGCGCTCATGAAGCGTGACCGCGACTATGTGGTGCGCAATGATGAAGTCATCATCGTTGACGAATTCACGGGCCGTCTGATGGAGGGCCGCCGTTATTCCGATGGTCTGCATCAGGCGATTGAAGCCAAAGAGGGCGTGAAGATTCAGCGCGAATCGCAGACGCTGGCCACCATTACCTTCCAGAACTACTTCCGCATGTATAATAAGCTTGCCGGTATGACCGGTACGGCCAAGACCGAGGAAGACGAATTCCTGAAAATCTACAATCTGCCGGTAATCGTGGTGCCGACCAATAAGCCGGTACAGCGCGTGGATTATCCGGATCTTATCTACAAGAACAAAGCGGCTAAATACCGTGCCGTAGGCAAGTTCGTCAAGGAACTGCATGAGAAGGGGCAGCCGGTGCTTATCGGTACGACCTCCATTACGCAGTCGGAAGAACTCAGCAATGTTTTGAAGAAAAACGGTATTCCGCATAATGTACTCAATGCCAAGTTCCATGAAAAGGAAGCCGAAATTATCGCCGACGCCGGTCAGCGCGGCGCGGTGACCATTGCCACCAATATGGCAGGCCGTGGTACGGATATTAAATTGGGCGAAGGTGTGCCGGAACTGGGCGGTCTCTTTATCGTGGGTACGGAACGCCATGAATCCCGCCGTATCGACAATCAGCTGCGCGGGCGTTCCGGACGTCAGGGCGACCCCGGCGCCTCCCGTTTCTTCCTGTCGCTGGAAGACGATTTGCTGCGCCTGTTCGCTTCCGACAGAATTGCCGGCATGATGGACAAGCTGGGCATGGAGGAAGACGAGCCGATTGAACATAAGCTCATCACCAACTCCATTGAACATGCGCAGAAGAAGGTCGAAGCGCGCAACTTCGATATTCGTAAGCATGTGCTCGAATATGATGATGTCATGAATCAGCAGCGTGAGGTCATGTATGGCGAACGCCGCAAGATTCTGCTCGGTGAAAACCTGCGCGAAAACATCATGGGCATGGTCAACCATATCATCAAAGACGAGATGAACCAGTACGCCAACGAACAGCTCTATCCGGAAGAATGGCAGCTTGATGGCCTCATTGAAGATGCCGAAAAGATTTATGCTCCGGCAGGGCTCTTAAAGAAGGAAGAACTGGTGGAACTTTCCCGGGATGAACTCAAGGAAAAACTCGAACAGACGGCGGCTGACGGCTATCATCAGCGTGAACTACTGTTCGGTGAAGAAAATATGCGGGAGCTGGAAAAGGTCGTTATGCTCCGCGTGGTCGACAACAAGTGGATGGAACATTTGGACCACATGGATATGCTGCGTGACGGCATCAACCTGCGGGCCTATGGTCAGCGCAATCCGCTTGTGGAATACAAGATTGAAGCGCTCGATATGTTCGAGGAAATGGAATCGGCCATCATGGATCAGATTGCTTCCCTCATGTATCATGTGAGCATTGTAACGCCGCAGCAGCAGGAAGCTGAAGCGGAAGGCCAGCCGGCAGAAGCCAATGTAACGCAGAAGCAGAAGATGGAAGAAACCATCCGGCAGCAGCGTTCGCAGCTCTCCGACCATCTGAGCAGCGCTCGCGCCAGTCACGGTGATGAAGTCAGCACCGCAACGGCGAAAAAGGCAGCGGCAGCGGAAAAAATTGGCCGCAATGACCCATGTCCCTGCGGCAGCGGCAAAAAGTACAAGAACTGCTGTGGGCGGGAAAAGTAAGAGGACGTTTCACAGACTACGAATGAGGTGTGAAAGGAAAACATGTTAGAAGATTTGAAACCCCGGTTAGGCGAATTAAAGGAAAAACTGGACAACATGGGAAATTCTTTGGAAATTCCCGTGAAGGAAGAAAAAATCGCCGAACTGGAATATAAGATGGGGGAACCCACCTTTTGGGATGATGCGGAAGCTGCCCAGAAAATCAATCAGGAGCTGGCCGATTTGAAGTCCGGCGTGGATAAGTATAAAGAACTGGTCGGTAAACATGAGGACGCAGAAACCCTGCTTGAAATGGGGCTGGAAGAAGATGACCAGTCCATGGAGGATGATATAAAAGCCGTTCTCGATGAAGTAGCCGAAGGCTTAGAGGCCCTGCAGCTCGAAGTGCTGCTCTCCGGCCCCTATGATGGCAACAATGCCATTTTGACCTTGCACGCTGGTGCGGGCGGCACGGAAGCTCAGGACTGGACGCAGATGCTTCTGCGCATGTATGGCCGCTGGGCAGAACGCCACGGCTTTACCGTGGAGACGGCAGATTTGCTCCCCGGTGATGAAGCGGGCGTAAAATCCGCTACGCTCTTTATCAAGGGGCATAACGCCTATGGCTTCCTGAAATCGGAAAAGGGCGTACACCGCCTTGTGCGTATTTCGCCGTTTGATGCCAATGCCCGTCGTCATACGTCGTTCTCGGCTTGCGACATCATGCCGGAAATTGACGATGCCGTGGAAGTGGATATCAACATGGCCGATGTGCGCGTGGATACCTATCGTGCATCTGGTGCCGGCGGTCAGCATATCAACAAGACGTCCTCGGCTGTGCGTATGACCCATGAGCCGACGGGCATTGTGGTACAGTGCCAGAACGAACGTTCCCAGCTGCAGAACCGCGAGCAGTGCCTCAAAATGCTCCGCGCCAAGCTCTTTGAACTCGAAATGGAAAAGAAGGAAGCAGAGCTGGCCAAGCTCGAAGGCGACCAGCAGAACATTGAATGGGGCAGCCAGATTCGTTCCTACGTGTTCCAGCCCTATACGATGGTCAAAGACCACCGCACGAGCCAGGAAACGGGTAATGTGCAGGCGGTTATGGACGGGGATATCGACCCCTTTATCCGCGCATTTTTGGCGGCAAAGGCCAATCACGAAATTTAAGCATTTCGATAGCCTTCCCGGAGGGGAAGGCTTCTATTTTGAGGGGGAGGGCTGATTTTGCGAAAAGGCTTGACTATTCTAGGGGCTTTATTCATAATAATAATCGTGTTTAGCGAGACGCTGCTTCCCTGGCTGGCCAGAGAAACCTTGCAGACCCGCATGAATGAGCGGCTTTCGACCACGGATGCCCAGGTGGCAGTGGACAGCAGTCCGGGATTTTTGTTCATGCTGGGGCAGGTACAGCAGATGCATGCTGTGGCGCATCAGGCCAAGGTGGGGAATGTCTATTTCCGGGAGATCAGCCTTTCCGGAGAAAATATGCGCTTAAATGTCGGCGATTTGCTGCAGGCAGGTAAAGTTGCCTTAAAGTCTGCAGATAAACTGGTCTTAAAGGGCGTTGTCGATGAGGAAAATCTCCAGGAAGCCCTGACCCGCAAGCTGGACAAGGTGGAAAATGTTCAGGTCAGCATCACGCCGGAGCGCGTATCGGTCACGGCCAATACCAAACTTTTGGGGCGCATTGTGGATATTGAATTAGAAGGCAATATCATTGAAGACAGTGGTTCGCTCTATTTTCAGATGACGCATCTGGCCTTTAAGAACAGCCGGATTGGTACGGCTAAGCTCGGGGAGCTGTTTGGCAATATTCAGCTGGCACCGCCGGGCAGGCTGCCGATGGGGCTGCAGATCAGCGATGTGCAACAGACCGATGGTGCTGTGGTGATTACCGCTGCGCGAGATAATGTGGAATAAGGTGGAAAGAGGATAATGAAGGATTTTAAGTATAACCGGGGATTGGTACTGGTTATCATAGTCGGTTTAATCGCGGCGATTATGATAAGTTTTGCCCGGCATGATGTGGAGGAAGCGAATCGTCAGATTGATTTGGCAACCAACTATGAGGACTTGCTGGAACTAGCTGACCGGGAAGGTCTGCCTGCAGATGAAGTACTGGCTAAGGCCAAAGAAGCGGGCATTACGTCGTTGGCGGTTTATGATACCACCTTCAAGAAGCTCAATGCCAATGGCAAGGCTACGGCCATTGCCGGCAGCGAGATTTTGGCCAATTATCATAGCGGTGCGTTATCCGACCCCATGTGGCGGCAACTGGTGGTGGGCGGCAAAATTCAGGGCAACGAAATCTACATCGTGGGCCATGACGCCCGTACCTGGAAAGAGCTTAAGGAAGATGTGCCCCGCCGCTTAGGCAAGGAGCGCGTGGAGCTTTTGCAGGTGGGCAATGAAGAAGTGATGGCGGTCAAGGCCCATTTCGAGTCCTTCATGAAGATGGATATCGGCATGCCCACGGATGAAATGGAAGCCGTGAATAAGGCTGGTTTCCATGTAATCGCTCGTCCTAGCAACTTCAATCAGTGCACGGATGAGGATGTAAAAGCCATGTTCAAGCGCATGGATGGCATAGATATTTCCGAAATGGTCTTCTCCGGTTCGCAGGTTTTAGGGGCGAATAAGTCCCTGCAGACCACGGTGGATGAAATGAAAGCCCGCAATCTGACCATGGGTCTGATTGAAGGGGTGACCCAGCTGCAGTTCTACAAGCAGGATGGCATGGACGAAGTGGTAAAGGGCATCGGCTACGATAAAGTTGCCCGTCTGTATGCTATCCCGAAAGATGAACAGCCGAAACTCAAAATCGCTACGGCGGTGGAACGTTGGGCGAACACCGATGAAGAACGCAATATCCGCATTGACTTGTTGCGCATTTACGATAAACCTTCGCCCAATATGAGTTTGCTGGAAACCAATATGCAGTATTTCAAGGATACGCATGATATCCTGATCGCGCATGGCTATACGGTAGGGCCTGCCGGTACGTATGCGGCGTTCTATCCGAGCAAATTCCTGCGTGCCCTGGTGATGGCTGGCGTAGCAGCAGCAGCGGTGCTGTATTTGAGCTTGGTCATTCCCTCCCTTAATACAGCGGTGAAAAAACAATGGCTGCTCTTTGTCGTGTTTGCCCTATGCGCAGCGGTGCCTGTACTGATGGGAACCGGCGCCAAAATCCGGGTGCTTGCGGCTTTGGCCAGTGCCAATTTGTTCCCGGCGCTGGCGGTTATCTTCCAGCTGGATAGAATCCGCTATCTGCGGGATAAGATTTCCCTGGGTTTTGGCAAGATGCTCGTTACGGGCCTTATTGCCCTCTTTGTAACCGGGGCGCTTTCCTATATCGGTGCAGCGTATCTTTCCGCTTCTTTGGCTGATACGGAATATCTGCTCGAATTCCAGATTTTCCGCGGGATTAAGCTGACTTTCGTCCTGCCGCTGATTCTGGTGGGCATTGCCTTCCTGCAGCGCTTTGATATCTTCGATGGCCGGATGGACGATACGGATGGCGTGCTGAATCAGCTCAAAAAGATTCTGGATATGCCAGTGAAGATTAAGACGCTTTTCCTGATGTTTGTCGTGCTGATTGCCGGTGTCGTCTTTGTGGCCCGCAGCGGTCATACCTCCGGTATGCCGGTTTCGGCTACGGAACTGAAGTTCCGGGCATTCCTGGAACAGGCGTTCTATGCCCGTCCGCGCACCAAGGAACTCTTGATTGGTCACCCCGCCTTTATGCTGGCGGTAATGGCCTTCTGGCGCAAGTGGCCGACGATGGTCTTCTTCGGTCTGGTGCTGATTGCGACCATCGGTCAGGGGTCTATGGTTGAGACGTTTGCCCATATGCGGACGCCGGTCTACATGTCCTTTATGCGCGGCATTGGGGGCATTGTCTTGGGTGCTGGTATCGGTGCGATTGCCATGATGCTGGTGCAGCTGTGGCAGACGGTTATTTCACGAGCAAAGGAGCGTAAAGCAGCGTAATGAGCAGAATCGTCGTATCGGGTTACTATGGCTCCAAAAATGCCGGGGATGAGGCAATGCTTTCGGCTATGTTGGAAGTCCTGAATGACCTCGACCCAAAACTTCATATTACGGTGATTTCTGCCAATCCGGAGGACACCCGCAAACGCCACGGTGTGGAGGCAATTTCGTGGTTGGGATTCCCGGCCATTATCCGGGAACTTCGGCAGGCCGACCTCCTGATTAGCGGCGGTGGCAGCTTACTGCAAAATGTCACCAGCCGCCGCAGTCTTTACTATTATATGTTCATCATCATGCTGGCGCATATTTTGGGCACCAAGGTGATGCTCTATGCCCAGGGGATTGGCCCGATTATCGGCCATGTGGCGGAGATGGCTATGCGCTTCCTGGGCAATCATGTGGATTTAATCACCGTGCGGGATGAAGGTTCCCTGCGGGAACTGGCCCGACTGGGCATTCATAAAACCGCGATTGAGTGTACTGCAGACCCCGTGCTCGCCATTCATCCGGTGGGCAAGGAGGCAGGCAGAGCCATCTTCAAGGCCTATCATGCCGATGGCGCCAAACCGGTGCTGGGCATTTCCGTGCGGGAATGGCAGGGCTGGCGGCACTATAAGGAAGTTCTCGCGGAAGTATCCGACATGGTGGTGCGCGAACTGGGAGCACGAGTGGTCTTTATCCCCATGCAGTTCCCCGATGATGTGAAAGCGGCCCAGGCGATTGCCGCCCTTACGAAAGAGGAATGCACGGTGCTCAAAGACGAATATACCACCAGTGAGTTCCTGTCCTTGGTGGGCAATATGGACTTGATGCTGGGGATTCGCCTGCATGCGCTGATTTTTGCCGGTGTGATGGGCGTGCCCATGCTCGGCATTTCCTATGACCCCAAGATTGACCGTTTCCTGTCCTCCATCGGTGAGGAGCCGGTGGGTAATTTGAAGGATGTTACGGCTGAAGAACTCATGGCAGAGATTCGCCGTAAGTGGAATGACAAGCAGACCTTCCGCCAGAGAAATGGTGAGCTCTTGGCCAAACTGCGGGACTTAGCTGCCCATAATGCAGAACTGGCTGTAAACTTAGCCCATAAATGATAAGTAAAACCTGCCCTGAGGTATGGGGCAGGTTTTTTGTTAGGGGGAATTTTTTTGCCCAATAATCAATATATGACCTATGAACATCTGCTGGCACTGCGGCAGGAGCATGCGGCCTGGCGGCTGCTGCGGGCAGATTACGCGCCGCTGGCGGCAGCGTTTTTTTACCAGGTGTTTATTGCGCCCAAGCGGCGAGGCATTGAGGTGCAGGAACTCTTGGACGCGCTGGATATGTTTATCTACGACTGCAACCGGCAGGAGGGGGAATTTGCCCGCTCGCCGAAGGATTATCTGGAAATGTGGGCGGACAGCAGCTATGGCTGGCTGCGCAAATATGAATACCGCGGAGATTGGTACTACGATTTGACCGCACCGGCGCAAAAGGCGGTGGAATGGCTCGTGAGCCTGCAAAAGCAGGACTTTATCGGCACTGAATCACGCTTGCGCACGGTATTCAACCTGCTGCACGAGATTGCCCAGGAAACGGATAATAATGCCGAGCACCGTCTGGCCCATCTAAGGGAACAGGCCCAGGCGATAGCGGCAGAAATCAAAGCGATTGAGGAAACGGGCGAAGTCAAGCCCCGTTTGGATGACGTGCAGATTAAGGAGCGCTTTTTGCAGGCTGAGTCGACGGCCACGGCCATCCTGGCGGATTTTCGTGAGGTTGAGGAAAACTTTCGGGAACTGACGCGTCAGGTACAGGCGGATGTGGTCAAATGGACAAGGGGCAAGGGTGAGCTGCTGGAAAAGATTTTCAACGAGAGCGATATCATCCGCAAGTCGGAGCAGGGGCGCAGCTTTATGGCCTTCTGGCGTTTTTTGCTGTTTTCGCAGCAGCAGGATGATTTACAGAAAACGCTGAAACAGGTGGAAAATACAGCGGCCCTAAAACCGCTTGTTCATGAGCACAGTCTGACCGATATTCATCATGAATGGGTGCAGGCAGCAGGTGCTGTGCAAAAGACTTTGGCGCAGCTATCCGCGCAGATTCGCCGTTATGTGGATGAGGATTATCTGCAGGAGGAACGCAGCATTTATCAGCTCATTGGTCGCATTGAAAGCAAGGCTGTGGATAGGCGCGCAGATATCCCTGCGGGCACGTTTATGGAAATGGAGATATTACCCAAGGTGCAGCTGCCCATGGAGCGCCGTTTATTTGCCCCACCGAAGAAGACCAGACTGGACAGTCCGGAGCTTGTCGCCGGTGATGGCACGAGCGGCAGCATTGCGGCGATATTTGACCAGGTGGTTGTCGATAAGGAGAAGTTGAGGGCCAATGTACAGGACTGCCTGAACAAGCAGGAACAGGTGACCTTGGCGGAAGTTTTGGCCGTTCATCCGCTGGAATTGGGATTGGCGGAACTTTTGGGTTATATGGTGCTGGCAAGCAAGGAACAGGCGGCTGATTTTGGTGAGGAAAAGTTGGAGCGGATTGTCTTTGCCCGCGATGGACGTAAGTTACAGGCGGTCTGCCAGCAGATTACTTTTCGGAGAGGAGCAGGGCGTTTTTGAATACAGCGGAAGAACTCGTGGAACGGAATGAAGAAAATTTTTCCCGCGCAGCGATTACCTTGTTGAAGGGGCTGGTGAGCCGGGGGAAGGACGAAAGCCTCTGGCAGGTCATTGTAGGTGAGCGGGCGGCATTGGCGGATTATTTTAAGCGCCTGGGGCTGGTGCTGATTGTGGATGAGGTGGATGAATACGCTTATTTGCAGCAGGAGGAAAATACCAGCCTGCCCCGTTTGGTACAGCGTTACCCGTTAAGCTACCCGGTATCCATGCTCCTGGTGGAACTAAGAAAAGCGTTGGGACAGATGGATACGGCTAGTGGGGATAACCGGCTGGTACTGACCTTTGCCGATATCATGCGCCGCATGGAGCCGTTTTTGCCCGTGTCCGCCAATGAAATGAAATATCGGCAAACAATTGAGCATATCATCAACCAGGTTGTACAGCTGGGCTTTTTGCTGAAGCTGAAGGACAAGGAGGAGGCCTATGAGGTGCGGCCGGTGCTGCGGCGTTTTGTGGATGCCCAATGGCTCAGTGATTTTGCCGACAAATTGGCAGAGTATGAGGCGCATGGGCAAAAACTTCATGCAGGCAGCACGGCAGAGCAGACAGAAGAGGCGAACGGAGAGGAGGGACTTTTAAGTGGATTTGTTCAGCATGAATAATGCGGCAGAAGTGCCCTTAGGCTTTCGCCTGCAGCGGTTGGAAGTCTACAACTGGGGAACCTTTGATGAGCGGGTCTGGTCACTGGAACTCAATGGGGAAATGTCGCTGCTCACAGGTGATGTAGGTTCGGGAAAATCGACGCTTGTCGATGCCCTGTTGACGCTTTTGGTTCCGCCCCGTAAGGTCACCTATAACAAGGCGGCCGACGCCAGCGCCAAGGAGCGCAGTCTGGCGTCCTATGTGCGAGGCTATTATGGACAGAAGCGCACCGAAAATGGCGGTGGCCGTCCGGAAGCCCTGCGCGATAAGAACAAGTACAGCGTGATTTTAGGCGTGTTCACGGACAAAAACTTTGGCCGTACGGTAACCTTGGCGCAGGTGTTCTGGTTCCCGGACGAAACAGCGGCCTCACCCAAGCGTTTTTATGTGCTGGCGCAAAAGACGCTGTCCATTACGGAGCGCTTTTCGAGCATTGGCGGGGATATGCGTACCTTCCGCAAAAATCTGGAGCGGGACAGCTTCATCAAGACCTTTGACGATTATCCGCAGTACGGTCATGAGTTCCGCAAGATTTTTGGCATTCGGCAAGTACAGGCCATGGACTTATTCCAGCAGACGGTGTCCATGAAAAAGGTGGACAGCCTGACGAGTTTTGTGCGGCAGAATATGCTCGAAGTGCCGGAAACGGAGCAGGAAGTAGAACTGATGCTGCGGCAGTACCACGATTTGGAAGCTGCCCATCAGGCCGTACAGAAGGCCAAGGAGCAGCAAAAGATGCTGCAGCCCATCGAAATGCTGGGGGAAAGTTATGGCAAGGCCAGTCGGGAGCAGGCGGAAACACAGGCCATGCAGGCGGTGTTGGAAAGCTGGTATGCCCAGCAGGACTATGAGCTGAGAGAATCGCAGCAGGCTTCTATGGAGCAACAGGCTAAGCAGCTGGAACAGCAGATTGAGGAACGGAGCAGGCGCGTACAGGAAAAACAGACGGAACTTACTGTCTTGCAGGGTAATATCGCGCGCAATGGCGGTGCCCGTCTGGATGAAGTGCGTCATCAGCTCGATATGGCTGAAGAGAAAAAGGCCCGTTGTGTGGACATGCGGGAAAGGTTCCAACAGGAATTAACCCTTTTGGAGATGAGCATGCCGGCAGATGAAGCTGCGTTTATCGCTGTTCAGGAGCACATGTGTACGCGCAAAACGGAATTGGAGAGCCAGCAGGAAGAACTGGGGAGTGAAGCCAGTGAAATGCGGGCGAACCGTTTGGAAATGGAGCAGGAAGAACGGCGTATTCAGGCGGAAATCGACTCCCTGACCCAGCGTAAGTCCAACATCCCGCAGAAATTTATTGCGGTGCGGGAAGAAATCTGCAAGGCCTTGGATTTAGCCGAAAGCGAAATGCCCTTTGCCGGAGAACTGATTGCGGTTAAAGAAGACGAGAGCGAATGGGAAGGCGCCATCGAGCGCTTGCTGCACAGCTTTGGTATTTCCCTGCTCGTGCCGGAAGTCCACTATGGGGAAGTGGCCGACTGGATGGAACACCATGACCTTAAGATGCGCATGGTCTATTTCCGAGTGCCCGCTTATCCGGAGCAGGTTCATGCCAATGTGAATGATGATGCTGTGTGTCGGAAATTGCAGCTCAAGGAGGACAATCCGTTGTCTGCCTGGCTGGAAACGGAACTGGTTATCCGCTTTAACCATATCTGCTGTGAGAGCATAAAGGAATTTCGTCAGGCCAAATTTGCGTTGACCAAAGCCGGTCAGGTGAAGGCCGGCGGCAAGCGCCATGAGAAGGATGACCGGCACGACATCCATGACCAGCGTCATTATGTATTGGGCTTTTCCAATTTGAAGAAGATACAGGCCTTGCAGGATGAAGTGGTCAGCAAGCGGGAAGAACAGGAATTTTTCCGCAAAAAGGAAAATCAGGCCAAGCGGACAGTGCAAAAATTGCGCAAACAAAGCGAGGCCATTGTGCGGGCGGAAGTCGTAAAATCCTTTGCCGAAATTGATTTAGAGCCTTTACAGCTGCGTATGAAGCAATTGCAGGAACAGGTGGAAAAACTGCAGGTGGAAAATGATGTCCTGCAGCAGCTGCAGGCAGAGAAAACGCAGCTGGAAATGGAAATTCGCAATGAAAATGCCGGCCTGGCAAAAATCAGGGACCAGCGCAGCCAGTTGGATGAGCGCATACGGCAGAACCGAAAGGAAATGGCGACGGATGAAGAAATCATAAAGGGCACGGATGTGGCTGCGCAGGATAAAGGCTATCCGCTCTTGCAGCATTATGCCGCCTTGGCGCTGAAAAACATCGGCAGCCCGCAGTTTGACCAACAGAAACGCAGTGTGCAGCAAAAGGAATACAATCAGTGGTTGAATGCTCGTGCACAGCATGTTGGTGAAACAAAGCGGAAGAATGGTGAGGAACTGGTCGCAGCGATGACCCGTTTCCGGCAGGAATATCCCGAGATGAGCAGTGACCTTCTGGTCGAGCCGGAAGGCTATGAAGATTACGTGGCTCTGCTGCATAAGCTGCGGGAGGATGATTTGCCGAAATTTGAAAGCCGGTTCAGCTATCTTCTGCGGGAAAACACCATCAATCAGTTGGCTCTGTTCCAGTCGCATCTGGACGAGGCCTGCCATGAGATTCGCGACCGCATTGCCCTGATTAACGAGTCCTTGGCGGAAATCGACTACAACGAGGGCCGTTATATCCAAATTGAGTGCAATCCTGCGGTCAGCGATACCATCAGTGAATTCCGCAGAGAATTGCGGGCCTGCACTGATGAGGCGCTGGGGGAAAATCCGGATGAACGCTACAGTGAGGACAAATTCCGGCAGGTTGCTAAAATTCTGGAACGCCTGCAGGGCCGTCCGGGCATGACGGAAGTGGATGCGCGTTGGCGTAATGAGGTCATCGATGTGCGCAACTGGTTCGTTTTTGCGGCGGCAGAATTGTGGCGCAATCTTGCACCGGGCATGGATGAGGAATATGAGCACTATACCGATTCCGGCGGCAAGTCCGGCGGGCAGAAGGAAAAACTGGCCTATACCATCCTGGCAGCCAGCATCGTCTATAACTTCGGCCTGCGCGGCCGCCGTGCAGGGGAACAGTCCTTCCGCTTTGTGGTGATTGACGAAGCGTTCTTAAAGAGTTCCGATGAATCGGCAAGGTTTGGGCTGGAACTTTTCCAAAAGCTCGACTTGCAGCTGCTCGTCGTCACGCCGCTATTGAAAATCGCCACCATTGAGCCGTTTGTCAGTCATGTGGGCTTTGTCTATCAGCGGGATGAGGAACACCGCTCCTATTTGCGCAATCTGACGATTGAGGAATTGCAGGCAGAGCGAGCTGTTTACCAACAGTAAGTAAACTCGAGCAGGCATTAGCACATTTTCGTTTCTGAGGTGAGATTGTATACAGTAAAACATGAGAAACAAATCTTAGGACTAAATTAAGTCATTGGATGGTATAAAGAATAATATTTAGGGAAAATGACCGCTATTTGCAAAACAAATAGCGGTTTTTCTTTAATTTGTATGAAAATAGTAATCAATTAGTGAATTTAGAATAAACTTTCCTAGTGCAAAAGTCCTAAACCTATGATATGGTTTAGCAAGTGTTCGGGATAACACTGTGGGATAAGACGTAAGTAAACTCGAGCGGCCGCAGGGATACGGCCAACGTAGAAAGGCATGTGAGGAAATGAGATTGAAAGATGTTCGGATTGGAGCGAAGATTTTGGTGCTGGTCGTTATCGGCATCATCGGTATGGCTATTTTGAGTTTTTCTGGTTACAGTGCAATGAGCAAGGCGGGGGATGACCTTGACAACATGTACAATCGTAAACTGAAAGCAACCCGTATGTTGGGCGATGAAATCAATTACATGCGTATGATTCAGGTGCGCATCGTAAAGCATATCATTGACCCTAAGGATGCCAAGATAAATGCTTCGATTGATGAGGCGATAAACAGCTATGAAACGAAGTGGCCGGAATATAAGGCTCTCGGTATGCGTGCAGATAAGGCTGCAGCCGAAATTCCCAACACGGAGAAAAAGTGGGCAGAATATAAAAATGGCATTCAGGAAGCTCGTAAGTTAGCCGCTGCCGGTAAGACCCAGGAAGCATGGACGTATTACAAAGGCGTGGAAGCCAGTGTAACGCAGGAACTCTTAAAGAGTCTGGTGGCTTTGCAGAAAGTGGCAGATGACAATGCCGAGGCCCTCAATGAGGAAATAGCAGAACGCAATGCCAGTGAAATGTATCTGATGATTGTCACCACGGTGCTGTGTTTTGCTGTGCTGATGGGGATTGCCTTCTTCATCATCCGGGATATTGTGACGAATCTGGACAAGATGGTCATGGAATGCAGCCGCATGAAGGATGGGGACTTTAGACTTAATGGCAATTATGAGCCGCGCGGCGATGAACTGGGTCAGATGGAAGCGGCTATGCAGGATATGCGCAAGACGCTCAACAAGCTCATGCGTCAGGTCAGCGAATCCTCGGAACAGCTGGCTGCTTCTTCCGAAGAACTTACCGCCAGTGCCGGACAGGCTGCACAGGCGGCAACGCAGGTGGCACAGTCCGCTACGGAAGTCGTTGAGTCCGTGGAACATCAGCAAAAATCGGTAATGGACAGCAATGAAGCGGTTCAGAGTGCTGAGGCATCGGTAGAAGAAATCCGTCAGAAGTCCGACCAGGTAGAGGCAAATTCCAATGCCGCAGCAGCGCGTGCCGAAAAGGGCAATCAGGCGATAGATGCATCCGTCCGTCAGATTAAGGACGTTGAGGAAACCGTTACGGCTTCGGCTAAGATGGTTGACCGTCTGGGCGAGCGTTCCAAGGAAATCGGTGAGATTGTGGATACGATGACGGGCATTGCGGAGCAGACCAACCTGCTCGCGCTGAATGCGTCCATCGAAGCTGCTCGCGCCGGTGAACATGGCCGCGGCTTTACGGTAGTAGCAGGTGAGGTTGGCAAACTGGCGCAGGAATCCAAGGAATCTGCTGAAAAAATCGCTCGTATCATCAAGGAAATTCAGGGGGATACGGAGGAAGCGGTGCTCTCCATGCGTACCGGCCGTGAAGCGGTGGTCGAAGGCGCACAGAGCGTGGAATCCCTGCGTACCATGTTTAAGGAAATCAATCAGCTCGTTGTTGGTGTATCCGGCGAAATAACGCAGGTAACGGAATCCATCAACGCTATGGCCGATGCGACCAACGACATCGCCGGCGAAATGAACGATATCAACAGCTACAGCGGCAAAGTGGCCAGCGAAATGCAGGCCGTATCCGCCGCTACGGAAGAACAGTCCGCTTCGGCAGAAGAAATCGCTGCTGCTAGCGAAGCTTTGGCAAAACTGGCTCAGGACCAGCAGGAAGCACTGTCCAAGTTCCGGTTTTAACATCGTAGTATAAAGACGCCCGAGGGGGCCGGTCATATTTTTCCTCTGCTTAGACAAGCTTGTCAAACGCGACGGAAAAACACGACCGGCCCCCTCGGGCTTATTGCGTACATTACAGTTATATGTTAAGACGATTCAAGAGGGTTAAAACTAAGGCGGGAGGGAGAGGCAAAAGAAATGATAACCTTATTAGAGGAGGAAGGCCTTTAATAGTCCTTTCTCCTCGCTCTTTTTTACTTAATTTTGTTCAGAACTTCGCCAGCAGACAAATTGTTTGCCTTCATATATTCCATAAGTTCCTGATAATCATCCTGAGATTTCTTCGTTTTAAGCTCACCAAGCTGCGCTTTTAATGCTTTAATCTCAGCAGATTTCTTTTCTATTTTTTCCTCGATTACTTTAATCTTCTCATCGTAATTTGCTTTTCTTGCCATTGATAAAACCTCCAAGTAATGTATTAAATTACTACATAAATCATTATTTCGACATTTACCATGATTTTTCTACTATATGCTAAAAAAATTTCTCATATGAATATGTGGACACTATTCATCTAGATATTCGTCACCACTAGCAACATATCCTAATTTCTCATAGAAAGTTCTGACTCTTACTTGAGCCGATAGTCCCAATACCGGAATGCTATTGTATTTTATCCACTCTTCTACCACATTCATAATAAGATTACCTGATGATTTTACCGTGATATTTCTTTTTGAATGGGCATAAAGCTAAGGAATACTTTTCATTATCTTTTGACGTAAAAATAGGGCAGCAACTAATAATACTATCTAAATATATCAGAAGATTTCTTGATATTTAATAATATCCTAACAGACTTTCATGTAATCTGAACGAAGCAAATTGGTTACTACTATCTCTATCTTTGCATATAATAATATACACCATTTATAATTTGCTTATTAACAAAAATGCGTTGTAATATAATGCGAGAGCATTATATTACAACGCAACTTGATTAGAGTAAATAAGTATATCACATCTTCATTAATATCCTAAAATTCATCTATGATATATTTCCTTATACTCTATTTCTTAAAATATAATGTCTAATTAATTGTTGTAAGTGTGGGCACATCCAGTACTGCGTAAATGCTTGCAAGCTCCTGATGTAGCAATAGTATAAGTTTTAATTTTGCGTACTTTTGGCATGGTGAATTTTTTCTTTTCTTTTTTCATAGCATATTCCTCCTTAAAATAAAACATTAATTATCAAATAGAAAGTAATATTAACACTTTCCATTTACAGCATTAAAGTAACATTGAGCATAGGTGCATGCCTCATCATATTTCTTGTTCCATTGTCCAGTCTCTAAATATGCTTGAGCAGGACAGAAATGACAAAATGTCAATAAGTTACAGGCTGCACATTCTTCCAAGTCCTTCTGTCTATGTTTTCTCCATTCTTTTAATATGCTTGAATTATTCCATATATCTAGTAATGAAGTTTCTTTTAAATTACCAATGCTGTCTCCCAATGATTCACAAATATATACATCACCAAATGGATTTATTGTTAGCGAGTTAAAACCAGCTCTACAAATTAATTCTTTATTGACATCTACTGTTTTTTCTTTAAATTCTTTAATTTTATTTTTATATTGAAGTTTTATAAAATTATATATATCATCGATTTCTGCACGTAAATTTAAATTATCGTTATTGCCTTGCATTGTAGGTCTAATACTAGTTGAAAACTGTGGTGGTATTCCTAATTCCATCGCAAGTTTTTTTATATTCTCAAAATCTTTTATATTATCCTTCATTAATGGGACTTTCATAGATACAGGTGTTCCACATAGTTTGAACTTTACTAACACATCAATTGTTTTATTAAAAGAACCTTTTATCGCAGTAATATTATCATGTATTAATGCATTACTTCCATAAATACTACACTGAACGCTTCTCAGATTTAATTTAGCTAATTTAAAAATCATTGCATCATCTAAAGCCAATCCGTTAGTGTAAATATCAACTAACATACGCTTACTTACAGCGTATCGAATAATATCAAAAGCATCATTTCTAGTAAATATATCTCCTCCACTAAAAACAATATTATTCACATTTGCTTCTACAAGCTGATCAATAACAGAATAAATCTGACTAGTATTTAATGGACTATCATTCCCTTTATAATCTACATAGCAATGTTTACATTTTTCATTACATGAATATGTTAATTCAAACAAAACACCGTATAATATATGTCTTTCCGCAGTAAAATCCTCAAGTTCTAAATCGTCTGTTTCATTCTCATTTTGGTTATATGATTCTATAATCTCATTATTAATTAAATCACATATTAGTTCATATATATTTTCAATATCATCAGATTCAATATTATATACTTCTTTAACTTTATCTATCAATGATTTTATATTTATAAATTTGAATCCAATATTATTTAAAACATCTATTAGAGTATGGTCATATGAAAACATTTGTTGTTTTGATGTCTTCCATACATAACATTCATCACCATATTGTCTATAAAAAACATCAGAAAATAGCCTTATATTTAAATCATCATTTATTATCATATTATCATTACATCCAATCTAATTAGACTTCATTAAGGTTCATATGGAATTATATCAAATTAATCACAAGATAAGACTCACTTTTATAATAGTCCGCAGTGCAAAATTATTTTATGCCATCGTTAAATTTACGCCTCGCGAAATAGTTGAGATGCATCAAAAATAATTCTTTTTAGGAATATTTCGGCATAGGCATTCATTTTCCTGCTAACTAAAAAAAATATTTGCACTTAATTAGTTCCATTGACAAACAACCTGGCCCACTTGAGAAAAGTAGGGGGACGCCTTGAATCTCAAGAGTCTTACGGTCTGATACTTCTATAGCATCCCAAAACTCACGGATAGTCTTAAAACCATTGGCTTAATCTCAACCTTCTATCGGAACACGCTATACTAATTAGGGCCATAAGGTCCTCTAGCGAATAGCAAACATAGACCTATCACTTAGTTAAGAATCGGAATAAACGGAGAGTGTAAAATTAAGTGTGTAAGAAATGTAGTACAGCACTTATGGCAAGACGAAAAAACAGAGGCAATGAAAAAGGACAGGCTATCGCCAAACTTATCATGGAGCAATATCAACCCCAGAATAAGGAGGAAATGCAGGATGCTATAAAAGATGTATTTGGCCCCATGCTAGAAGCTATGTTGCAGGGAGAAATGGACAACCACCTGGGCTACACATCTAACGACCACGGCAGCAAGGATACAGACAATCGCCGCAATGGCTATATCAATAAGACCGTTCGAAGCAGTTTTGGTGAAATCCCCATCAGCGTTCCTCGCGACAGGGACGGATCCTTTGAGCCGCAGGCTATTCCTAAACGGTCAAAGGATATTACGGGTATTGAGGATAAAGTCTTGTCCATGTATGGACGTGGTATGAGCCAGCGTGATATATCCTCGACCATTGAAGACATTTATGGCTTCAGCCTGTCAGCGGAAAGTATCTCAAACATCACCGACCGTGTGCTGGAGGAAGCTGAAGTCTGGCAGAATCGGCCCCTCAAGCCCTTTTATCCCTTTATATTTGTAGACTGTCTTTACGTCCCTATACGGGAGGAGTACGAGACGAAAAATTGTGCCATCTATGTAATTCTCGGCTATGATTTGGATGGTATCAAGGATATCCTAGGCTTATGGATTAGCGACACCGAAGGCAAGCATAACTGGATGCAGATCTTTGACGAAACTAAGACACGCGGTGTTGAAGACGTGGCTTTCATCAGCATGGACGGCGTTTCCGGGCTGGAAGAAGGGGCAAAAGCAATTTTTCCACAGGTGGTGGTACAACGCTGCATTGTGCACCTTATCCGCAATTCCATTAAGTACATACCCTCCAAGGATTACAAAGGATTTACAGCCCAGCTTAAGAAGATTTATGGTGCTGTTAATCTCAAAGCGGCTATTGCCGAATTTGACCGATTTAAGGACGCTTGGAAACATTATCCTGGAGCAGTAGCCGTATGGGAGAGAAACTGGATACATGTGGAACAGCTTTTTAATTATGGTAGTGCCGTACGCCGTGTGATGTATACTACCAACGCCATTGAGAGCGTTAATTCCAGCTTTCGCAAGGTAACGAGAAAAGGGGCTTTCCCTCATGAAAATGCTGTTCGCAAGATTCTTTATCTGCGAATTCTGGAGCTGTACAAAAAATGGCAGGGGCATCCCATTATGCGGTGGTCTATGGTACGGAACCAATTAGCTATTGATGAAAAAATTCAGGCAAGAATGCTAAAGTACGAGCAATTTTAAGCTTTTTCCCATAGAAAAGGCGGCCCTTTCGGACCGCTTTTCTTATGGCAAAAAAACTTACACACTTATCTTGACAAACTCAGAGGCAATGGCTTTCGGCAGCGTTTGACAAGCCTGTCTAAGCAGACGAAAGTCATTGCCTCTCCCTCCCGCCGTCTTTCGCCTTGAAAAAATTTCTTAATCAAAAAAACGGCAAGCCGCATTATGCAGCCTGCTGTTTTTGGTTATTTCTTTTCTTTGCGGTCTTTAGCGCGCTTTTTAGCGGCTTCTTCCTTGGCCTTTACCTTGTCGCTGATTTTCTTTTCCTGCTGGAACTTAGCGTAATCCACGCCCATGCTAGCCAATTTGTGCTTGATGGCCATCATCGGGTGGGACAGGAACATGCGCTTCTGGGTGCCGTTCATAATGGCCATGAATTCCTGTGCCTGTTTGGCGCCAAAGCATATAGCGGCGCGGTCGCAGCGGTCGCAGATAGGCTTGGTGATGCCGTAAGGACAGCGGTTCATCTTGGTCATCACTGTGGCCAGCAGGGCTGTGCACTTGGGGCAGAGCTTGTCGTCTTTGGTGTCATGGTGTTTGTGGCAGTAGAGGCCGAAGGTCTTTTTGATGTTTTCCTTTTCCTTCGGAATATTGTTTTTAATTTCTACCGGCTTGCGTTTGGGCAGAAAACGTGAAAAAATGCTCATTGTCGTATCACCTTTCGATTATGGATATATAATACACCCTTTTATTTTAATGGCAATTTAAGAGAAAAGCAAGGGCGCGGGCAATGAACTCTTGACCTGCCGCTGTTTTTTAGTATAATTTAATATGTAAGATTGTATTTAGCAAAGAATTGAGGGTGGAGAAAATAGAATTCATGAAGGCGCATGGTAAACTGATTACCAATATACTGGTCGTTCTTTTGGTCGTTTTGGCCGTTTACACCAAGCTGCAGGAAAATGGCATGGAGTCCCTGTTCAAGCTGACGGATTTGTACATTTTGGCAGGGGGCATTTTGGGGCTGCTGGTGATTCGGTTTATCGGTAAGCGCAAGAAATAAGCTGCCATAATGAGGTACGGCGGCATTAAGGAGGCCGATATGGCAGACCAGCATGGCGGGAGCCTCTCATCCGAAATGGGCGGGATGCAGGCACAGTCCCTGAAAAAGATATTAAGCAACACAATCAATACAATTGAAGATAATAAGTCACAAATTTTTGAAATCTATGAGACAGCTCGTTCGGAAGTGGAAAGCAGCCGCAAACTGTTAGAGGATTTGCGGGAACAGACGCGGCAGACCATTGAACGGGTGGATGCCTTAGCCAAACAGGAGCAGCAGGAAAAGCAACGGTTGGTCAAGGTCAGCAGCAACTTCCAGAATTACTCGGAAGAAAAGGTGCGGGAAAGTTATGAAGCTGTGAAAAATGTTCAGGTATCTCTAGGGATAGAACGAGAGAAAGAAGCAAATCTTCGTTCCCAGAGGGATAAACTGGAGCTGCGCTTGCGAAACCTTCAGGTCATGCTGGCGCAGGCTGAACATTTGGCCTTGGCTGTTGGTTCCGTATTATCGTATTTGAGCACGCAGGTCAATGGCGTAATCTGGAAAATTGAAGCTGTACAGAAGGAAAAATTTGTTGGTGCTCGGATTATCAAGGCGCAGGAGGAGGAACGCTATCGCATTTCGCGGGAAATCCATGATGGCCCGGCACAGGATTTAGCGAACCTTATCTTTCAGACCTCCATCGCTGAAAAATTGGTGGACTATGACCCGGACGAGGCTAAGCGCACCATGCAGGAACTGCGTCAGCAAATGAGAGACTGTCTGGGCAGTGTGCGGGAAGTTATCTTTGATATGCGTCCTATGGCCTTGGATGATATAGGACTGGTGGCAGCGCTGAATCAGCTTATTGGCCGTATGGCGGCACGCGGGACGCTGGCCATTGATTTTTCGATGGACGGCAAGGTTTATGATTTGCCCAAACATGTAGAGATTGCTATTTTCCGCATTGTGCAGGAGTCGCTGAATAATATCTGCCATCATGCAGAGGTGGATAAGGCAAAGGTGCGGCTGCTCTATGCCCCAACATCTGTGTCGGTATTGATTGAGGATAGCGGCAAGGGCTTTGACCCTGAAGCCAAACCCGAAGCATTGGATGAAAATGGTGAGCCGCTGCCGCCGGAACTGGCGGAGGCGCATAACCATTTCGGGCTGATGGGCATGAAGGAACGTGCCCGGATCATTGGTGCGGAACTGAGCATTACGTCCTCGCCGGGCGCGGGGACGCGGGTGCATTTGCGCGTTCCCCTGCAGGTACCGCAGGATGAGACAAAAGAGGTAAAAGTGGTGAAGACTCCCGAAAAAAAGGGAAGAGGTAAATGACTGTAAAGCAAAATCAGTTGCGAGCGCCGGTAGCGGAGGCCATGAAAGCCTACGCGGGAGACGGCGCTCTCGCATTTCATACGCCGGGGCATAAGCAGGGGCTGGGCGCACATCCACTTCTGCAGGAACTTATAACCCCGCAGGGATTGAAAGAGGAAGTTTCCCTGATGGAGGAACTTGATGACCTCCACGAACCGACCATGTGCATAAAAGAAGCTCAGGAACTTGCGGCGCAGCTCTATGGAGCCGATGCCGCTTATTTCATGATTAACGGCACGAGTGGGGCCATTCATGCGATGATTATGGGGACGCTGAGTCCTGGGGATACGGTGCTCGTACCCCGCAATGCGCATCGCTCCATGATTGGTGCGTTGATTCTGGCCGGTGTTACGCCGGTTTACATTCAGCCCCGCATTGATGAAAAATTGGGCATTCCCATGGGGCTGCGCTTAAAGGATATCGCAGCGGCGGCGGATAACCATCCGGAGGCAAAAGCCCTGCTGCTCGTCTATCCCACCTATTACGGCGTAACCATCGAACTTGCGGCTGTGGCTGACTTTGTGCACAGCCGCAATATGCTGCTGCTCGTGGATGAAGCCCATGGCCCCCATTTGAAATTCAGTGATAAACTGCCCAAGCAGG
Source organism: Pseudoselenomonas ruminantium (assembly GCA_002373045.1). Taxonomy (GTDB): domain Bacteria; phylum Bacillota; class Negativicutes; order Selenomonadales; family Selenomonadaceae; genus Selenomonas_A; species Selenomonas_A ruminantium_J. The sequence continues at coordinate 21,758 of DFHU01000025.1, forward strand.
CACTGGATGCTGGCGCGGATATGGCGGCACAGAGCACCCATAAGATTTTGGGCTCGATGACACAGACCTCCATATTGCTGGCGTGTTCGGCTTGCGTGGACTTAGAGCGGGTGCGCTCGGCGGCAAGTCTCTTGCAGTCCACGAGTCCTAATCAGCTGTTATTGGCGTCACTCGATATTGCCCGCCTGCAGATGGCCGAGCAGGGCGAAGAAGTGGTGAATCGGGCGGTGAACCTCGCGGAAAAACTGCGGCAGGCAATCAATGCAATTCCAGGTCTTTGGAGTTTTGGGGCAGATTATCTGCCAGACGGTGAGTCCCTGGATTTAACCAAGGTTACGGTAAGCGTCCGTGGGCTTGGCATTACCGGCGTGCAGGCCGAGTCCATTCTGCGCCACCAGTATAAGATTCAGTGCGAACTGTCCGATGCCTACAATCTGCTCTTTATCATCTCCTATGCAGATACGGAAGCGCAGGTACAGATTTTGACCAATGCCCTGCAGGGGCTGGCTGAGCAGTTCGCCGGGGCGCAGGAACTTGTCCTGCCCGTGGAGATTCCGCCTGTACCGGCATTGGGCCTTGAACCGCGGGCGGCGTTCTTTGCCGGGCGGGAGACAATCGACTTTGAGGCGGCGGCCGGCTGTATCGCCGCGGAACAGGTGATGTTCTATCCACCGGGAATTCCCATATTAGCACCTGGTGATGTGATTGAACTGGAGTCCATGTACTATATCCGCAGTATGCAGCAGTTGGGGCTGAAAGTCGTTGGCCCCGCAGATACGACACTCAAAACCATCCAAATAGTGAGGGATAATAACAGATGAAAGGCAAGTTAATCATAATCGAGGCTGGCGACGGCAGCGGCAAGGCAACACAGACCAAGGCACTCTACGACCATCTGAAAGCAGATGGCCATAAGGTGCACCGCATTGAATTTCCCGACTATGCCGATGATTCCTCGGCACTCGTGCGCATGTACTTGGGCGGCGCTTTTGGCGAAAAGGCAGCCGATGTAAACGCCTTTGCGGCCTCGACTTTCTTTGCTGTTGACCGCTTTGCCTCCTACCAGCGTAAGTGGCGTGATTACTATGAGAACGGCGATATCATTTTGGCTGACCGCTATACCACGAGCAATATGGTGCATCAAGCCGTAAAGCTCACGGATAAGGCTGAGCGGGAAGCTTTTTTGGATTGGCTCTGGGATTTTGAGTTCGTCAAAATGGGCCTGCCGGTGCCGGATAAGGTAATTTTCCTCGATATGGCACCGGAGGTGGCCGATAAGCTCATTGCGGCGCGGGCCGCGGAAACGGCTGTGAAAAAAGATATTCATGAGCGGGATACGGACTATCTGCATCGCTGTCATGCAGCTTATTTGGAACTGGCCGACAAATATAAATGGGATAAGGTCATTTGCAACGCGGGCGAAAATCCCCGCAGTATCGACGCAATCCATCAGGACGTTTACGCACTGGTGGAGCAGATGTTAAAGAAGTAAGGAGTTATCATGATAAAGGAAGTTTTGGTGGTGGAAGGCAAGATGGACGTTGTGGCCATCGACAAGGCGGTAGAAGCCGATTGCATCATCACCGAAGGATTTAATCTCAAGAAACAGGCATTAAAAAATATCGAACAGGCCTACAAAAAGCGGGGCATCATCATCCTGACCGACCCGGATTCGGCCGGTGAACGGATTCGCAGCTATCTCACGAAGCGTTTCCCCAATGCCAAGCACGCCTTTGTGCCGGTGGAAGATGCCACGGATAATGACGATATCGGCATCGAACAGGCTAAGCCCGACGCCATTCGCAAGGCCTTGGAGAAAGTCCGTACCATGGACTGGGAGCCGACCAATAATTTCAGCGGGGCAGATTTAATCGTCAATGACTTGTCCGGTGCAAATGCCGCCGCCAGCCGCCGGGCAAAACTGGGCGCGAAGTTAGGTTTGGGCTTTGCCAATGCCAAGACCTTTTTGAAGCGGCTCAATCACTATGGCGTGACGCGGGAAGAATTTGAACGTGCCGTAGCGGAACTGAATGCAGAAGGGGAGGAAAACGCATGAGCGAAAAAGCCATACAGCCGAAAATTGCCAGCCGGGAAGTGACGACCCATATTCTGAAGGCCTTTGGTCTGCGCATGAGCAAGAAACTGGGGCAGAATTTCCTGATTGATGCCGGCATTGTACAGGGCATCGTGGATGCCGCACAGATTGAACCGGGAGACCGGGTGCTGGAAATCGGCCCCGGCATTGGTACGCTTACGCAGGGACTGGCAGAAGCCGGTGCTGATGTGACGGCCGTGGAACTGGATAAGAAACTGCCTGCGGTTCTTGCGGAAACCCTTAAAGGCTACGACAATGTGCATATTGTGCCGGGGGATATCCTAAAGGTCAATATTCCCGAAATCATGGGGGATAAGCCATTCAAGGTGGCGGCCAATCTGCCGTATTATATCACGACACCGATACTGATGGCGCTGTTGGAACGTCATTTGCCGATTACGCATATGGTCACCATGGTGCAGAAGGAAGTGGCCCTGCGCATGGTCGCAAAACCGGGCGGCAAGGATTACGGCGCTCTGTCGGTGGCGGTGCAGTATTACACCGAACCGGAAATCGTGCTCGATGTACCGCCGCGCTCCTTTATTCCGGCGCCGGAAGTGGACAGCGTGGTTATCGCCTGCAAGGTGAGGGAAACGCCCGCCGTAGAGGTGCAGGATGAAAAGATGTTCTTCCGTGTGGTCAAAGCTGCTTTTGGTCAGCGCAGAAAGACCTTGGCTAATGCACTAAAGGGCGGCGGATTGCCCAAGGAGCAGGTGCGCGACGCCATGGAAAAAGCCGGTATTGACCCGACAAGACGCGGAGAGACGCTGACTTTGGAAGAATTTGGGAAGTTGGCGGATGCGTTTAGTTTTCAGGAGGTCAAATAACTTGTAGCAGTTATTTAAGGATAAACTGGGGAAGGAGGTTGTGATGGAAAATTTGGATAAGTTAGTTCGGGAACTGATGCGGTTGCCAAATGAAACTCAATGGGTTGAATTTAAGTATAACAATTACGAACCTAAAATGATAGGACAAGATATTAGTGCATTGTCCAATGGAGCAGCTCTAATGGATAAGGATGCAGCTTATTTTGTTTGGGGGATTGACAATGAGACGCATGAAATTGTGGGAACAACTCATAATTTGCAAAGCTTAAAAAAGGGAAACCAGGAATTGGAAAACTGGCTTCGTTCGTTACTATCGCCACATGCTGATTTTGAATATCAAACGGTAGTAATGGATGAAAAGACAGTTGGTGTGATGAGAATTCGGGCAGCTATCAATCTTCCTGTCACATTTGAGAAACAGGAATATGTTCGTGTGGGAAGTTATACAAAACCTTTACGAGAGTATCCAGCCCTACAATCAAGACTGTGGAATAAACTGCAAAATAAAAAATTTGAAGAACAAATTGCGCAAAAAGATCTTTCTATGGAAGATGTGCTCAGTTTACTATGTTGCGAAGTGTATTTTAATCTATTGAATATTCCAATGCCGAGTGCATCGAAAGAGATATTGCATTTTTTAGAGTCAGATGATCTTGTGGTTAAGCAGGATAATGGATTATACGGTATTACAAATTTGGGAGCGATTTTGCTTGCTAAGAAAATAGGGGATTTTCCGCGTGTAGCAAGGAAAGCACTTCGGGTAATACAATATGAGGGGAAAAATAAGTTGCAACGGTTGAGGGAGAAACCACCTGAAACAAGCGGATATGCGGTGGTCTATGAAGAGGTTATGCGCTATATCAGTACACTTATTCCTGCAAAAGAGATTATAGAAAATGGCATTAGAAAAGAACAGATGGTTTATGCCAATCAAGCAGTAAGAGAGATTGTGGCAAACGCATTGATACATCAGGATTTTTCCATCACGGGAGCTGGTCCTATGGTTGAGATATTTTCCAATCGGATCGAAATCACGAACCCAGGTAGACCACTGGTGGACGTGCTTCGAATTGTCGATACTCCGCCAAGGTCGCGAAATGAGAAACTGTCGGCTTTAATGAGGAGAATGGGGGTATGCGAGGAATCTGGTACTGGATGGGATAAAAGTGTCATAGCATGTGAAATTATGAGATTACCAGCGCCGAGAATGGATGTGTACGAAGAGAGTACAAGAGTAACATTGCTTTCGGAAACGAAGTTTTCTGATTTATCTACTAGAGACAGGATTTGGGGATGTTATCTGCATGCTTGTATAAAGTATATACAGGGAGATTATTTGACGAATAGTTCTTTTCGTGCTCGTTTTGGATTGAAGAGTAGTTCGTCTGGCATGGTTTCTCGTATTATAAAGGAAACTGTTAATCAAAATCTAATTCGTCCATTTGACCAAGATACGGCACCAAGATACATGAAGTATTTACCAACTTGGGGATGATTAATTTGCCTACAACTTGCCAGAAGTGGGTGCTAGTCGTCGTGTGTGGCTCGTAAAAGGAGGTGATTTTAACTTGCCTATAACTTGCCAGAAGTGGTGGCCTAGCTGTGTATGTTTCGCAAAATGGGGGAGTTTTAACTTGCCTACAACTTGCCAGATGTGGTGGCTTAACTGTGCATGTTTCGTAAAATGGGGAAGTTTTAACTTGCCTATAACTTGCCATAAAGGGATATGGTGGGCATGAGGTTGGTAAAATTAAGAGAAAGCTAACTTGCCTATAATTTGCTAGTGGTGCCAAAGGGGCTTCGGCTGATGGAAGTGGAGAAGTATTAATGGATATTTTTTGTTTGCAAAAAATGCCCTAATGCTCTTGCTACTATGCAAAAAATGTTATACAATTAGGTTCGTGTATTGTATTAGGAAAATATTTCGCTAATAATAGCAGAAAGCAGGTAGGTTATGGCTGAATCAATTTGGTCCATCCTGCCGCCAGTTATTACTATTTTACTGGCTTTGTGGACTAAGGAAGTCTATATGTCCCTGATTATCGGCATCTTCTCCGGTGCCATGCTCTTTACGGGGGGCAGCTTCTTGGAATCCACGCTGACCATGTTTAAGGTTATGGCGGACAAGGTGGGCGGCAATGTCAACATCTTGGTATTTTTGGTAATTTTAGGTATCTTAGTGGCGGCGATTACCCGCAGTGGTGCTACCAGTGCCTATGGTGACTGGGCGGCACGTACGATTAAGGGGCGTCGGCAGGCCTCTTTAATCACGGCGCTTTTGGGGCTGGTCATCTTTATTGACGACTACTTCAACTGCCTCACCGTAGGTACGGTTATGCGTCCGGTGACGGATAAGTTTAAGATTTCCCGGGCAAAGCTGGCCTACATCATCGATGCTATGGCAGCACCTATCTGCATTATCGCACCGGTGTCGAGCTGGGCCGCGGCTGTTGGTTCGTCTCTGCCGGAAGGTTCGGAGATTGATGGTTTTTCGCTTTTTATTCAGACCATTCCCTTCAACCTTTATGCCTGGCTGACGCTGGTGTTCCTGTTCTTCGTCATCTGGACGGGCAAGGACTTTGGCGCAATGGCGCATGATGTCAAACGCAGCAATGAACATTTTGAGATTCCCAAGGAATATCAGGAAAGCGGCGAAGTGCACAAAGACCAGCAGGGCAATGGCAAGATTATTGATTTGATTCTGCCGCTTTTGGTGCTGATTGCCGCCTGCGTGTATGGTATGCTCTATACCGGCGGGATTCACGAGGGCAAGAGCATTGCCGATGCCTTTGCGGATTGTGATTCCTCCAAATCTCTGGTGCTTGGTTCCTTTATTGCCTTTGTGTTTACGGGGCTTTTATACCTGCCCCGCAAGGTCATTTCCTTCAACGCCTTCTGTGACAGCTTTGGCTGGGGCTTCAAGGCTATGACGCCGGCTATCTTCATCCTCTGCCTGGCCTGGACGCTTTCGGGCATTTGCAGTGACAAGTATCTGAACTTGGGTGGTTTTGTCGGTGGCATTGTCAGCGCGAATGCGACTCTGATTATGCTTTTGCCGCCGATTTTCTTCCTCGTGGCTATTGGGCTGGCCTTTGCGACCGGCACGAGCTGGGGAACCTTCGGTATCTTGATTCCCATTGCGGTCGCTGTAGTGGGCAATGACCCGCAGATGCTGACCATCTGTGTGGCGGCAATTCTTTCCGGTGCGGTAGGCGGCGACCATGCGTCACCGATTTCCGATACCACGATACTGGCTTCGGCCGGTGCGCAGTGTGACCATTTGGACCATGTGAGCACCCAGCTGCCCTACGTTATGACCGTGGCTGCCTGCTCGCTTATCGGCTATGTGGTGGACGGCTTTACCGGCAATGGCTGGATGGGGCTGGGCACAGCATTTGTGTGTCTCTGTGTGACCATGGCGGTTATTTCTGCCAAAGTAAAATCTTTGGACAAGTAAAGAATGTTTTATAGCAGTGAATTTTGCCGTTCACTGCTATTTTTTATGCTGCTGGAAAATGCCGTTATTGACAGACTTTCTTGACAAATTACATAATTCGTATTAATATTAGCATTGGATTTAAATATATTTGGGAACAGGTGTCCTACGGACTTAATAGGGAATCCGGTACAAGCCGGAGCGGTCCCGCCACTGTAAGGTGGAGTCCTGCACAATATGTCACTGGGGTAGAAATGCGTACCTTGGGAAGGCGATGCAGGATGATGAAACCGAGCCAGGAGAACTGCCTGTTCTGACATCACCGTGATGCGAAATTTCGTGTCGTGCCTGCGAGCGATGGGTAGGGGATTGAATCTAAGCGTGGGGACTTTGTGCGCAAGTAGAGGGCAATCTATCTGTATTCGCAGATGGATTGCCCTATTTTAGTGCGGGTTTTCACAAGACAAGAGGAGGCTGTGCTATGAGTAATGAAACTGGCGAGCTGGATTTGCAGGCCATCTTGAAAAAGGCCGAGCAGCAGACGGACTTTCCCGATGTGCCACTTGATGAGTTCACTCCGCCTAGTTATGAGGAGTGGAAAGAGGCCTGTATCACCCTGCTCAAAGGGGCGCCCTTTGAAAAGAAGATGTATACCAAGACCTATGAGGGCATCACCTTTGACCCCATGTACTTCCGCAAGGATACGGAAGACATCCTGCCCAAAGAGTCCTTCCCAGGAATGGGCGACTACCTGCGTGGTGCCCAGCCCAGCGGGCATGTGGGCAAGCCCTGGGGCATTGCCCAGGTCTGTGATGAAACCTTGCCGGAGGAAAATAACGAACTCCTGCGCCACGAGCAGGAAAAGGGCTCGACCATCTATCATATTAAGCTGGACAGCGCGAGCTTAAGGGCCGAGGATGTGCGCAAGGCCACAGCCCCCGGGGATGAGGGCGTGTCGGTGACGACTTTGGACGATATGCACACCCTGTTGAGTGGCTTGAAGCTCGATAAATATCCCGTCTACCTCTATGCCGGAGAATCGGCGCTGCCGATGTTGTCGCTCTTTGCCGGAGCGCTGAAGGCTTCCGGGCAGGATTTGACGAAAATCCGCGGTATTGTTGGCGCTGACCCGTTGGGGGAACTTACCGTCAAGGGCAAAAACAGCAAGGATATCGAAAGCCTTTACTGCGATATGGCGAAGTGTGCCAAATGGGCGGTGAAACATGCACCGGGACTCAAAACGGTCTTTGTGCGCAGCGATGTGTACAGCCGTGGCGGGGCCAATGATGTGCAGGAGTCGGCTTATACGTTGGCTACGGCAGTAGCTTATCTGCGGGCTTTGCTCGAACGCGGCCTGACCATAGATGAAGCGGCCGGACAGATAATGTTTGGTTTCTCCATGGGGGCAAACTTCTTCCTGCAGATTGCCAAGCTGCGTGCCCTGCGTCCGCTTTGGGCACAGATTGTGGAAGCGTTTGGCGGAAGTAAAGATGCCCAGCGCATGCATATCCATGCAAGACCGGCGCTGTTCTTCAAGACCGTCTATGACCCTTATGTGAATATGCTGCGCAATACTACGGAGATTTTCTCCGGTGTTGTGGGCGGCGTGGATTCCTTTGAAAGCTCGCCCTTTGATGAGCCCATTCGCAAGGGTGATGAATTCTCCCGCCGCATTGCGCGGAATGTGCAGATTATCCTGCAGGAAGAATTCGGTCTCTTGCAGCCGATTGACCCGGCTGGCGGCTCGTGGGCGGTGGAAACGCTCACGAAGCAGATGAAGGAAAAAGTCTGGGCAGAGTTTCAGGTTATTGAAGGCAAGGGCGGTATGTTCGCCACTTTGCAGGAAGGCTATCCGCAGAGCGAGATTGCGGCCGTCCTTGCTGCCCGCTTCAAGGCATCGGAAACGCGCAAGGACCGCATTGTGGGCAACAATATGTACCCGAATATGACGGAAAAACTGCTCGACCCGCGTCCCGAAGATGTGGAGGAGAACAGGAAACAGCGTACGGCACAGGTCGAAGCCTATCTGGCCGATATTGACGAAGCCTTTAAGGCGGAAAAACTCAAAACTTTGCAGAATGGTGACGGCTGTCTGGTCAGCCTGGCTATTGAAGCGGCACAGGCTGGTGCTACGACGGCAGAAATCGCCGCTGCTTTGGCCGGCAAGGAAAGCGAAGAGGTTACGGCCATTGCCCCGCACCGCTGGAGTGAACGCTTTGAGGCTCTGCGCAAGACCACGGAGGCTTACAAGGCTGAGCATAACGATAATGTGAAGATTTTCCTGGCCAATATGGGGCCGATTCCGCAGCATAAGGCCAGAGCGGATTTCACCACGGGCTTTTTGCAGGTCGGTGCCTTTGAGGTGCTCGGCAATAACGGTTTCCCGACTGTGGAAGAAGCTGCCCAGGCCGCCAAGGAATCTGGAGCGGATGCCGTGGTTATCTGCTCGACGGATGCGACCTATCCCGAAATCGTGCCGCAGCTGGCGCCTAAACTCCATGAAGTGCTGCCCAAGGCAACGGTGTTCTTAGCCGGTGCCGCGCCGAAGGATTTGCTTGAAACCTACAACGAAGCCGGTATTGATGAATATATTTCCGTCAAGGCCAACTGCTATAAAATCCTGCAGCTCCTGCAGCAGAAGAAAGGGATGATTGCATAATGAGCTACCAAAATCCTGACTTTACCAAGATGAGCCTGCGGGAACCGACGGGAGCCGACGCGCGCGAGTGGGAAAAACTCTTTTCTGCGCAGGCCGGGGCAGAGTTTGACAACCTTACCCGCCGTACCATGGAACATATTCCCGTAAAGCCATTCTACAACCATGATGAATACGACCATATGAACCATCTGGACTTTGCCAGTGGGATTCCGCCATGCCTGCGCGGACCGTATTCGACCATGTATGTGTTCCGTCCCTGGACGGTACGTCAGTACGCGGGCTTTTCCACGGCTGAGGAATCCAATGCCTTCTACCGCCGCAATCTGGCCGCCGGTCAGAAGGGCCTGTCCATCGCCTTTGACCTGCCGACGCACCGCGGCTATGATGCGGATAATCCCCGCGTAGTCGGTGATGTAGGTAAGGCTGGCGTGTCGGTCTGCTCCATGCTCGATATGAACATTTTGTTCTCCGGGATTCCCCTTGACCAGATGTCCGTATCTATGACCATGAACGGCGCCGTATTGCCGATTCTCGCCTTTTTCATCCAGTCCGGTGTCGAACAGGGCGTGGATAAGAAAATCCTGGCCGGCACGATTCAGAACGATATCCTGAAGGAATTTATGGTGCGCAACACCTATATCTATCCGCCGGAAATGTCCATGCGCATCATCGGCGATATCTTCGAGTACACGACGAAATACATGCCGAAGTTCAACAGCATTTCCATTTCCGGCTACCATATGCAGGAGGCCGGAGCACCTGCCGATATCGAACTGGGTTATACGCTGGCCGATGGTCTGGAATACATCCGCACGGGTATCAATGCCGGCTTGCCGGTGGATGCCTTTGCCAAGCGTCTGTCCTTCTTCTGGGCGATCGGCAAGAACTACTTTATGGAAGTGGCCAAGATGCGGGCGGCCCGCGTGCTTTGGGCAAAAATCGTCAAGTCCTTTGGCGCGCAGGAACCCAAGTCCATGGCGCTCAGAACGCATTGCCAGACTTCAGGCTGGTCGCTTACGGCGCAGGACCCGTTCAACAATATCTCCCGCACGGCGATGGAGGCCATGGGCGCAGCTCTCGGCCACACGCAGTCCCTGCATACCAATGCACTCGACGAAGCTATCGCCCTGCCGACCGACTTCTCGGCGCGCATTGCGCGTAATACGCAGCTCTATATTCAGGATGAGACGCAGGTCTGCAAAATTATCGACCCCTGGGGCGGTTCCTACTATGTGGAAGCCCTTACCAACGAAATCATCCGCCGTGCCTGGGCGCATATTCAGGAAGTCGAAGCTTTGGGCGGCATGGCCAAGGCCATCTCTACGGGCCTGCCCAAGATGCGTATCGAGGAAGCCGCTGCCCGCCGTCAGGCCCAGATTGACTCCGGCAACGAAACGATTGTCGGCTTGAACAAGTACCGCCTCGAAAAGGAAGACCCGCTCGAAATCCTCGCCATCGACAACACTGCCGTGCGCAATGCACAGGTGGAACGCCTCGAAAAACTGCGGCGTGAACGCAATGAAGACGATGTGCGCCGGGCACTCGAAGCCATCACCAAGGCGGCTGACAGCCGCGATAACGGCAACCTCTTGGAATGCGCCGTGGAGGCTGCTAGAGTCCGCGCCTCCCTGGGCGAAATCTCCGATGCCGTCGAAAAGGTTTCGGGCCGCTATCAGGCGGTTATCCATACCATTTCGGGTGTGTATTCCTCCGAATTCACCGACAAGACGGAACTGGAGAAGGCCCGCTCCATGGCCGATGAATTTGAAGAACTCACGGGCCGCCGCCCGCGTATCTTCGTGGCGAAGATGGGCCAGGACGGCCATGACCGCGGCCAGAAGGTTATCGCTTCGTCGTTTGCGGACATGGGCTGGGATGTCGATGTGGGCCCGTTGTTCCAGACGCCGGAAGAAACGGCGCAAGATGCGGTGGACAACGACGTGCACATGGTCGGCTTCAGCTCGCTGGCTGCCGGACATAATACGCTCCTGCCCCAGTTGGTGGACGAGCTCAAAAAGCTGGGCCGTGAGGATATCATGGTCTGCATTGGCGGCGTAATTCCTGTACAGGATTACGACAATCTCTATGAGCATGGTGCGGTGGCGATTTTCGCGCCGGGCACCAATATCCCGGAGGCCGGCATTAAACTCTTGACCCTGCTGATTGACCGGGCGAAGGAGGAACTGGCCGAAGAATAACCGACAAGCCCTCCCTGCATGTTGAGGGAGGGCTTTTTGAAGGAGGCAATGATGGAGAAAAAATACAGTACATCAAAGCCCAGCTGGGTGCCAGAGGAACCAAATGAAAAATTTGCCTGTTCGGTCATGGGGGGGATTGAAGGCATCAAGGATACCACCGTGGGGAATATCAATCCTGCACTGCAAAGCGGGAAGATGAAACCGAAAAAGCGGCTGATCATGTCCGAGGATGATTATGTGGATGGGGTGCTGAAAGGGGACAGGATGACGCTTTCCCGCGCCATCACGCTGATTGAAAGCAACAGTCCCCGCCACTTTGCCAAGGCGCAAAGGGTGCTGCAACGGTTGCTGCCGCATACAGGCAAAGCCCTGCGCATTGGCATTACCGGTGTGCCGGGAGCGGGCAAAAGTACCATGATTGAAGCCTTCGGCAATATGCTCTGCGATGCAGGGCATAAGGTCGCGGTGCTGACCGTCGACCCGACAAGTTCCGTCACCAAGGGCTCTATACTGGGGGATAAGACCCGGATGGGGACCCTGTCACGGCGGCGGGAAGCCTTTATCCGCCCTTCACCGGCAGGCGGGACGCTGGGGGGCGTTGCCCGCAAGAGCCGTGAAACCATGCTGATGTGCGAGGCGGCAGGTTATGATGTGATTATCATTGAGACCGTTGGGGTGGGCCAGTCAGAAACCACCGTGCGCTCGATGGTGGACTTCTTCCTGCTCGTGGTGCTCACCGGCGCTGGGGATGAATTGCAGGGGATCAAGAAGGGGATTATGGAACTTGCCGATGCCATTGTCGTCAACAAGGCCGATGGGGATAATTTGGTCAAGGCGAAGGTATCGCGGGGCCAGTATGAGCGGATGCTCGAATACATCCGCCCGGCAACTCCGGGCTGGCCAACTCACGCCTATATGTGTTCGGCCCTTGAAAAGACGGGCTTAAAAGAACTCTGGGAAGTCATCAAGGGCTTTCGGGAAAATACGCAAAAGAGCGGCATCTGGGATAAGCGCCGGGATGGACAGCTCCTGGACTGGATGCATAGCATGATTGACGAGCATCTGCACAATCTGTTCTTTGAAGACCCGGTGATTACGGGGAGAATGCCGGAGGTGCGCGAGGCCGTGCTCGATGGCACGATTTCGCCTACGCAGGCGGTGGCCGAGCTCGTGAAACTCTTTGATGTGGAGCGGGCGGCGCACCGGCAAGTGGATATCTTCCATCCCAAACAGGAAAAGGGGTGAGTATTTGTATACCAAGAAAATTTACTTTTCCGGCGGGGATTTCCATGAACTGCAGGAAGTCTTTGCTCATCTTCCAGGAGTGGTGACAACCCGCACGGGCTATATCAATGGGGAAAAGGAGGTAGCTTATGCGGATGTGGTATCGGGGAAGGTTATGGCCTATATGGGAGTGGAAGTAATTTACAATCCCAAAAAGATGGATATATCCAAGCTTTTGGATATCCTCTTTGCCGTGGTCAATCCCTATGTTCCGGATGGACAGGGCAAGGCAAGAGGGCCAATGTACAGAGCCGGGGTGTTCTACACAGCGGCAGAAGATGAACCGCAGATACAACTGCATCTAAACTTCATTGCCAATCGGGGCAAAGCTCCGGCAGTAGGCAATGCACAGCTTACGGTCAATGACCCCAACAGCAATCCGCAACGGACGCGTAAGCTCTATGCACTGGCCGAAAAGCTGCAAAGTTTTCAGCCGGCAGAAGAAGAACAGCAGGATTATCTCTCCCGCAATCCTGACACACTGACTTATATCGATTTTGCCAAGCTGCGGGAATATGTAAGGTTTTGAAGTGAAAACTCCCTTGATGTGTGCAATAGCAGGCGTCAAGGGAGTTTTTGTAAATTGCAGTTTATCGATGTTATTGCGAGATTGATTTTAGTTGTTACAGCTCAGTGGGGGCGGA
>DFHU01000069.1 GCA_002373045.1 Pseudoselenomonas ruminantium
CGTCACATTACGTGCAACAGCCCCAAAATTTTATAGGTTGTTTGTGGATACTAGAGGTTTTCAAAGAGTTTTATTTCATTTTTGAAGATGAATTCCTCTTTTTCCGGCAGCCGTCCGTGTACCAGGTATTCAAAGGCTTTGTTGACGGCGCTGAATCCTTGCCGGTATGGATGCTGGTAGATGGTGGCCTTGATGATGCCGAACTGCATCATTTCCACGGTGGTGGGAACAGTGTCGAAGGCGATAATCAAGGGCCGTTTCTCTTCCGGCAGCTGCATGACGGCACGGCAGGTGCCGTAGACGCCGGCGGCCAAAATGCTGATGGCATTGATTTCCGGATGGGCGGTTAAGAGCTCCTTGGTTTTTTCGTAAGCATAGATGTCATCATCATTGTTTTCCAGCACGGTTGCCAGCTGAAAATCCGGCAGCCGCTGCATACGGGATTTGAAGCCTTCCAAACGCAGGCGATGACCGCGAAGGTTCAGGCTGCCGAGGATAACGGCCAGATTGGCTGTTTTGCCTAACAGCGCTTCCATCAGCGCACAGGACGTTATGCCACCGTTGTAGTAGTCAGTACCCACATAGCAGTGGCGTTTTGTGCCTTCAATATCGTTGTTGACGGTCACCACGAAGACGCCTTTGTCAATCATGCGGTTGATTTGGTCAGCAATGGCGGGAGCATCAATGGGATTGATGATTAGCGCCTGTACCTGGTCTTCGATTTTTTGCAGGATTGCTAACTGTTGGGCCGGGTCATAACCTTTCATCGTATGGTATTTTATTTGGACGCCATAGATTTGATATTGGGCAGCAGCTTCTTCCATGCCCTTTAGCACGTCATCAAAGAAAGGGTTGTTCTCCGAGGGGATTACGATGCTGATGACCGGTCTTTTTTTACGGGCTGACAGGGCCTTGCCAGCAGGGTTTGGTTCATAACCTAGTTCCTGCGCGGTTTTGCGGATTTTGTCAGCAGTTTCTGCGTTTACCCGGCCGCGTCCGTTTAGGGCGCGGTCGACTGTACCTCGGGAAACGCCGCATAGTTCTGCAATCCTCTTTATGGTAACCATGACTGTACCTCCGGTTTGTTTTTTTTTATTCTAACAGGTAACTGGGGGGCAGTCCAGTTCTTTATTGCTTAAAAACAAGCTTCTTATAGGGATAGGTTTTTGCCTTTCAGGCCAATCCAGGCACCATCTTCTTCGAGGCCGCTTTCTTCATGGGCGATAAGCCATTTGTTTTCGGCAAACAGCAGGCGTTTTTCGCCCTGTGCTTTCGTGGTATCCTCAGTAAGCTTTTCATTGGTGTGCCGCGGAAGAACTACGCCGCAGCGGAACTCTTTGCCGTCAACGCCGCAGGGGGCAAAGTGCAGGGTCGTGGCATAGAGCTCCACGGCGGTTCCGGCAGGTACCAAAAAGCATTCGACGTTTTCCGTATCATAGGTATAATCGTTCAGGTCAATATCCTGCTGGAGCCCGACCATTAGGACAAGGTCGGTAGCGGCGATGTCGATTTCTGAGCTGCGGTGATATTCCAAAGCATTGAGCTTGTTGTTCCAGCCGCTGCAATGGCCAAATTCCACCGGCATCTGACCGTAAATGACGTTTTCCATGGTCTGGTAAAGGGGCAGCTGTTCAAATTCAGCTACTGACGGTTCGTAAACCACTTCGCCCTGTGCCGTTACGGGATGGGCATTGATTGCCTTTACGAAATCCTGCGTATCGACATCCAAAACGCGGCCATAGATATTGAATTCTTTATCCATTACGGTTTTCATTGTTAACACCTCATTCATTAATCAAATACCGATATTTCTCAGTTTTTTGCCGGCCATGAGATTCTGCTCAATCTTTTCCAGCGAAACATTCTTGGTTTCGGGGACATAATACATGGTCAGGGCGATGAACAGGCCGTTGAGTACGGCATAGAGCCAGAACGTATGGGCAGAACCCAGCGTATCGACCAAGGAGAGGAAGGTTGCACCAACGATGGCGCAGGTAATCCAGTTGGTCATGGTGGAGCAGGCAATACCGAATTCACGGCTCTTTAAGGGCTGGATCTCGGAGCAGAGCACCCAGACAATCGGGCCGGCGCTCATGCCGAAACCGGCAATGCTGACCATCGTCATGATGGCGGCCAGATAGGATACGCTGATGGGGGCATTGCCGGCTTCGAGCAGGGACATGCAGACGCCTACCACAGCCATGGCAAGGGCCATAACGGCAAAACCAACTTTCAGGGCAGGCTTGCGGCCGGATTTATCCACCATCCAGATGGCAATAAAGGTGGACAGGGTAAAGACAATACCGTTGATTACGGTACCGATCATCTGTTCTTCCGTAGTAGAAAAACCCGCTAAACTCAAGATTTTGGGGGAATAATACATGATGACATTAAAGCCGGTGAACTGCTGCATGGCCTGCAAAAGGACGCCTAAGAATACTGCACGGCGCACATTGCTGTTGGTCTTAAAGAGCTGCCAGCCGGCTTGTTTTACCTTCAGCGATTCCTCAATGTCAGTCATCTCCTCATGAGCTGCTTGAGGATCGGGGTTAAGGCTTTTGATGACCGTATCGGCCTCTTCCTTGCGGCCAACGGCTGCCAGCCAGCGGGGACTGTCGGGAAGTTTTGCCACGGTGAGTATGAGTACGACGGCGGGGATGGCGATAACGGTCAGCATCATGCGCCAGTTGCCGGTATAGCTGAAGGCGGTATCGGAAAGGAAGGCGGCGAGAATACCTACCGTGACCATGAGCTGGTAGCCGGATATTACCTTGCCGCGGGCGTTTTTATCGGCCATTTCGGCTAGGTAAAGGGGGGCGGTATAAGAAGCAATACCTACGGAAAGGCCCAGAATCAGGCGGGCGGCAATCAGCATATTCGCGCTGCCGGCAAGACCCGAACCCACAGAACCCACAATGAATAGTGCCGCGCCAATCACGAGACTTTTTTTGCGGCCAATGGCTTTGGCCATGAAGGAGGCGCAAATCGCCCCTACAGCCGCGCCGACCATCATGGAACTTACCACCCATTCCTGAGCACTGCTGGAAAGATTCCATTCCTGGCTGATAAACGGCAGCGCGCCGGAAATAACGCCCTGATCCAGACCAAAGAGCAGACCGGCCATACCGGCAGCAAAGTAAATGAAAAATTTAAGTCGGGAAGCCTGTTTTTCCATATCGGTGTTTTCGATTGCAGAAGCAATGTTTTCCACGGTAACAATCCCCTTTCTCGTAAAAGAAATGAAAATTTACAAAGCAGCTAATTCCTGATAACAATCTTTGAGCTGGTCATAGAGTTTGTTGTAGAGCTTATGTACCTTGCCATAATATTCATGCGCATCCGGTTTCGGCTGGCAGACCGAAGCAGTGCCGACAAATCTCCGGCAGGCGAAAGGAACATCTTCATAGATGCCGGCGGCAACGCCTGCCAAAATGGCAGCGCCTAAGACAGCACCTGTGCCATCACCGCCGACCTTTACCGGGCAGCCGTACATATTGGCGAGCATTTGCCGCCACAAGGGGCTTTTGCTGCCGCCGCCGCAGGCCATCATATCGTTTACCTTGATGTTCATTTCCTGCAAAATGTTCCAGCAGTCGAGCAGGGAGAAGCTTACGCCTTCCATAACGGCCCGCAGCATATCGGCACGCTTATGCATAGCGGAAAGGCCGAAGAACACGCCACGGCAGTCCGGATTGAGGTGCGGTGTGCGCTCACCCATAAGATAGGGGAGATAAATCAGGCGGCGGCTGCCGCGGGGGACGCCGGCAATGGACTGGTTGATGGCATCATAATCCATGTTTTCGGCCAGGTTTTCCCGGAACCACTTCAGGGAAAGGCCGGCTGCCTGCGTGACGCCCATGACATGCCAGCAGCCCGGCACCGCACAGCAGAAGGTGTGCACCCGCCCTTGCGGGTCGATAACGGGAGTGTTGGTATGGGCAAAAACCACACCGCTTGTGCCGATGGTGGTAAAGGCTTTGCCTTCCTCAACAATGCCTGTACCAACGGCCGCGGCTGCATTATCCCCGGCACCGCCGGCGACAACGCAGTTCACGGAAAGACCGGTTCTCTGGGCAAATTCCGTGGAGATATGTCCGGTGACTTCCGGAGATTCAAAGACCTTGGGCAGAAGTCCTTCATCAATGTCCAGCTTTTGTAGGATTTCCTTTGACCAGCAGCGGTGAGGAACATCCAGCAGCTGCATACCGCTGGCATCGGAAACTTCCGTGGCGTATTCGCCGGTCATCACAAATCGTACATAATCCTTGGGGAGCAGGATATGGCGGCAGTTTTGGTAATTTTGCGGCTCATGGTTGCGTACCCAGAGAATCTTGGAGGCGGTAAAGCCGGTAAGCGCCGGATTAGCGGTAATTTCGATAAGGCGCTTAGCACCGACTTTGGCTGTGATTTCCTCACATTCGGCAGCTGTCCGCTGGTCACACCAGATAATCGCCGGCCGGATGACTTCATTGGCTTCATTGAGCATGACCAGGCCATGCATTTGTCCGGAAAGGCCTATACCTTTTATGTCTTCGGCATTTACCCGGCTCTTGGCGATGACTTCACGGATGGTACTGGCGGCAGCTTCCTCCCAGTCCTGGGGATTCTGTTCGGCCCAGCCGTTTTGGGGCTGATACAAGGGGTAGTCCGCAGAAGCTTCGGCAACCGGACGGCATTCCTCATCATAGAGGACGGTCTTGGTAGCAGATGTTCCTACGTCTACACCAATCAAGTAATTCATTTCAAGTTCCTCCTAAAATGGTTCTATGATTACTTACTGCGTGCTTGTGCACGCAAAATCACTGTAATCAATATAGCACAGGATAAAACAAGAATCAATACTTTTTGTGTGACAATTTTTTATTTTGAGTGACCTCAGAAAAAACCACTAATAATATTAAACCTGGAAAATATTCTTATTGACCAATAAAAATCAAAATAAAACGATTGACAAGTGAATCCTGCGGTGCTATGCTTTGTACATGGTTGGCGTGCACAGGCACGCAAGACCGTATTACATTCCATCCAAATCATTATGTGTCAAAAAAGGAGCGCTTAAACATGAGTAAGCTGACGAACATCCCTTCGGTCAAATGTGGTATTATTTCCGTAAGCCGTGACTGCTTTATTATTTCCCTGTCGGAAAATCGCCGTAAGGCTATCGTAGAGGCATATGGGCAAAAATACGGTGAACTTTATGAAGTGCAGAAAACGGTAGAAAATGAAAAGGATATGTTAGAGGCTGTGGTAGAAGCCAAGCAGGCCGGCTGCAATGCGCTGGTAGTGTTCCTCGGCAACTTCGGCCCGGAAACGCCGGAAACCCTGATTGCCAAAGTTTTTGACGGCCCGGTTATGTATGTGGCAGCCGCAGAGGAAACGGGCAAGAATCTCATCAATGGCCGTGGCGATGCATACTGCGGTATGCTCAACTGCTCCTATAATCTGGGATTGCGTCATTTGAAGGCCTTTATCCCCGAATATCCTGTAGGAACGGCTGAGGAACTTGCGCAGATGATTGCGGAATTCCAGCCGGTGGCGCGTACGCTTCTGGGCCTCAAAGACCTCAAAATCATCACGTTTGGCCCGCGTCCGCAGGATTTCTTTGCCTGCAATGCGCCGATTCAGCCGCTCTATGACCTTGGTGTGGAAATCGAGGAGAATTCGGAACTGGATTTGCTGGTGGCTTACCGCGCACATCAGGATGACCCGCGCATCAAGGAAGTGGCGGATGATATGGCCAAAGAACTCGGTCACGAGGGCAATCCGTATCCGGAGATGCTGCCCCGCATGGCACAGTTTGAACTGACGCTCCTGGATTGGGCTGAGGAGCACAAGGGGGCACGCAAGTATGTGGCCTTTGCCGATAAGTGCTGGCCGGCATTCCCGAAGGAATTCGGTTTTGAACCCTGTTATGTCAACAGCCGCATGGTCAGCCGTGGCATTCCGGTATCCTGTGAAGTGGATATCTATGGTGCGCTCAGTGAATACATTAGCCTCTGTGTCAGCGGTGATGCTGTTACGCTTCTCGATATCAATAACTCCGTACCGAAGGATATGTATGAGGAAGCAATCAAACCGCTGGGCAAGTACCAGCTTGAAGATACCTTTATGGGCTTCCACTGTGGCAATACGCCGCTCTGCAAGTTGCGCAAAGGCGGCGTGAAATACCAGCTCATTCAGAATCGCCTGCTCGAAAACGGCGGCACGCCGGACTTCACGCGCGGCACGCTTGAAGGCGATATTGCTGACGGGGATATTACCTTCTTCCGTCTGCAGAGCACATCCGCTGGGCAGCTCAGAGCCTATATTGCACAGGGCGAAGTCCTGCCGGCTGCGACCAATTCTTTTGGCGGCATTGGCATCTTTGCTATTCCGGAAATGGGCCGCTTCTATCGTCATGTGCTCATTGAAAAGCGCTTCCCGCATCATGGTGCGGTAGCCTTTGGTCATTATGGCAAGGCAATCTATGATGTGCTCAGCTATTTAGGCATTGCGGATATTTCCTATAATCAGCCTGCAGGCACGCTCTATCCGACGGAAAATCCCTTCCATAAATAAACTTCCCCAGGAAAATACTTCCTTATAAATACTTCCCTTGTGGCTGGACTATGGCTTTATGCCGGGTTCAGCCGCTTTTTTTCTGCGCGGTATACGCCGTCCTTAATTGACTTATGCACCTGTCTTTGTTAATATTGTAAGGTAGGTTTATTAATAGGATTGGAGTGATTTTGTTTGCTGGGATTTCTCAAAAGATTCTTAGGCGACAATAACGATAAAGAAATTGCCCGTTATCGCGAGGTTGTCGAAAAAATCAATGCTTTGGAGCCGCAGATGGCGAATCTGACGGACGACAAACTGACGGGGTATACGGGAAAGTTCAAGGAGCGTCTGGCGGAAGGCGAAACGCTGGATGATTTGCTGCCGGAAGCGTTTGCGGTAGTGCGTGAAGCTTCCCGCCGTACGCTCGGTATGCGTCATTTTGATGTGCAGATGATTGGCGGCATGTGCCTGCATGAAGGCCGTATTGCGGAAATGCGTACTGGTGAAGGTAAGACTTTGGTCGCAACGCTGCCGGTATACCTCAATGCGCTTACGGGCAAGGGCGTGCATGTGATTACGGTCAACGACTATCTGGCTCGCCGTGACAGCGAGGAAATGGGCAAGCTCTATCGTTTCTTGGGCCTCACCGTTGGCCTCGTGGTGCACGATATGGACTTCCCGGAACGCAAGTACGCTTATAGCTGTGACGTAACCTTCGGTACGAATAATGAGTTCGGTTTTGACTATCTGCGCGACAACATGGTTATCTATCCCGACCAGATGGTACAGCGGGAACTCAACTACGCCATCGTCGATGAAGTGGACTCCATTCTCATTGATGAAGCGCGTACGCCGCTCATCATTTCCGGTCCGGGCGCAAAGTCTACGGATATGTATGCGACGATGGCCCGTGCGGTGGCTACGCTCAAAGAGGGCGTGGATTACAAGGTCGATGAAAAGCAGAAGACCGTAGCACCGGAAGACAGTGTTGTGCCCAAGATTGAAAAGATGCTGGGCATTACCAATCTCTATGCACCGGAAAATATCGA
>DFHU01000020.1 GCA_002373045.1 Pseudoselenomonas ruminantium
ATAAATCGAGGGCTTATCTTTCAGTGCTAAAATGTTCGACATTTTAATGAAGCTGTTTTGCTTCGCAAAACGGCAAAGCGACTCAGGGCGGCTAAAGCCGCGCTTTGCTGCTTTTCTTCTGTATAGTTTTGAGTAGTACATACTCAACAAAATATCCAGTGACGATAGCTGAGTGGTTCCACCTGTTCCCATACCGAACACAGTAGTTAAGCACTCATACGCCGAAAGTACTTGTCTGGAGACGGACTGGGAGGATAGGGCGTTGCTGGTTCATATCTGGTGACGATAGCCGAGTGGTTCCACCTGTTCCCATACCGAACACAGTAGTTAAGCACTCGTACGCCGAAAGTACTTGTCTGGAGACGGACTGGGAGGATAGGGCGTTGCCAGTTAATGCTGAAGGCTTCCGCGTGACGGAAGTCTTTTTTTGTGCTATACTAAGCTTGTTGTTATTTTATCATACAAATTAAATTTAGGAAGGGGATTTATCTATGCTTGAAGAATTCAAAAAATTCATTATGAGGGGCAATGTCTTGGACATGGCCGTCGGTATCATTATCGGTGCGGCTTTCGGTAAGATTGTTACCTCTTTTGTCAATGACATTTTAATGCCGCCGATTGGACTCATTATGGGGCAAGTGGATTTCTCCAATTTGTTTATCAATCTGTCGGCTACGCCTGCTGCTACCTTGGCAGAGGCTAAGGCTGCGGGGCTGCCGATTATTGCGTATGGTTCTTTCCTGAATTCGGTTATCGACTTTCTGATTGTGGCCTTTGCCATCTTTATGCTGATTAAACAGGTAAATCGCATTGTGCCGAAGAAGGAAGAACCTGCCAAAGAACCGCGGCTTTGCCCGTATTGCAAGACGGAAATTCCTGATGAGGCTACCAAATGCCCTCATTGTACATCTGCATTGTAAGGGATATAAAGTTCAATGGAGCTATACGATATTATTCTTATCGTATGGCTCTTTTCTATTTTCCACAACTTTATCCACAGGCAAGTACAGAGAAAGGCAGATATTATAAGAGGTTTTTCAGTATTTTTTCATAAAAATGTACACTTATCCACAATATCCACAAGGAAAACTGTGCACAATGTGGATAAGTGTAAGATTTCGGCTTGAAGAGAAATTGAAATCTTTCTGACTATTGTGGATAACTTGCCAGCAGGTAAATGAGCAGGATTTGCAATATATTTTAATCTGATTTTAATCTAATCTGTTTATAATAGCGGTCTATCGAAGAAAAAAAGGAGGTTTTTAGAATATATGGCAATGACAAAAGGAAAGCAGTTGTGGTTAACGATTTTTTTGGGCTTGATGACGGCGATGGCACCGCTGGCAACGGATATGTATTTGCCGGCACTGCCGACAATGCAGGGAGAATTGAACATTTCGGCTTCATTAGCGCAAATGACTCTGACCATGACCATGATTGGTATGGCCTTGGGACAAATTTTTGCGGGACCGGTAAGTGACCGCTATGGGCGTAAGCGGCCATTGGTTTTGGGCATGATGGTATTTACCTTATCCACTGTGGGCTGCGTATGGGCCGAAAATATTGTTGTGTTTTTGTTTTTTCGTTTTGTGATGGGCTTTGCAGGAGCCAGTGGTATTGTGATAGCCAAGGCTATCGCTCGGGACTTATGTGAGGGGCCGGAATTGACCCGCTTTTTTGCCATGCTGATGATGGTCAATGGTCTGGCACCAATTATTGCTCCGGTATTGGGCGGACAGATTTTGCTTGTTACCTCATGGCGCGGTGTATTTGTGGTATTGGTGGGCGTAGGGATTGTCCAGCTTTTGGCCACATTGGCCTATCAGGAAACCCTGCCTGAGAAAGAGCGCAAGCAAGGCGTGCTGGCTTCTTTTGCAACCTTTCCGCAGCTTTTTCGTAATCGTTATTTTATGGGGAACTGTTTGGTACAGTGTTTTGTTTTCGGTTCTTTTTTTGCGTATCTGGCGGGGTCGTCTTTTGTCTTTCAAAATATATTTAAGGTATCGCCGCAGATGTACAGCCTGATTTTTGGTGGCATGGGTGCAGGGCTGCTGGTCGCGGGGATGCTTCCTGCGCGGCTTGCCGGAAGGGTTGCTGATGTGAAAATGCTTCATGTATCCATTTTGATTTCCTTGGCAGGCTCTGTGCTGCTTTTAGGCGGTTTTTATGGGAAACTGGGAATGGCTGTGATTGTGTCCTTGCTTTTTATGACGATTGTGCCGTTATCGGTAGTGGGGGCAGCAAGTTTTTCCCTCGCCTTGTCCAAACAGGGAAAGAATGTGGGCAGTGCCAGCGCCCTGATTGGCTTTTTCTCTATGATTCTTGGGGGATGCATGATGCCTCTGGTGGGAATTGCCGGAGAAAACACGGCTATGCCCATGTGTATAATCATGTTGTTCGGCTATATTTTTGGCTATGCTGCTTATAAATTTATGATAGAACCGGAGCATAGGGGATAAGATTAAGGGGCTGCTGCACATCACCTTACGTGCAGCAGTCCCGCGCAACTAAAAAGCTATTTGATGGGAAAGGGAATCGAGGATCAGTTTAACTTGAAGTCGTAATGTCTGGAATAATCCTCCTGAATGTTCAAACGGAGCGTCCGCTTCGCCAGGTCATAAACCGCTGTGTGCCATGTCTGCCAGAAGTTATCGGGCTGAATGTTCCTGTCGTGCAGCTTGTAGGTATCCAAGCCGAACTGAACAGCCGCCTTGAAATCCATGGGCGCGTTCGCGATGGTCAGATTCCCTTCCGTTGCTTGCGTAACGTCCCTCTTTTGCGGCAACCTTGATCGCGAATTCCGGTACGTCGGCGTAATCCAGATCCAAATTGCGGCCGTAGAAGTTTCCGTTCCTCACAGAGGAGCAGGCAAAGCCCGTTTTGACCTGTTCGCCCGTCGCGAGGTCAGGCACGTAGTCGCTGTATTCCATGTAGTACAGGTAATCGGCCAGTTTTTTGGGAGCGGTGAAGGGAGTTGCCTGTACCACAGCAGAAAGCATGAGGACGAAAAGCAATGCTCCCATAAAGATGCAGCCGCGGGATTGATATTGTGCTTTGTGTTGCATCATGATAACTATCTCCTATATGATAATTTTCAGTTCGCGCTTGTGTTTGCCAAGTTGAAAACGATCACATGCAAAAATACTTGGTCAGGAAATAGGTTCTCTCCCAATCCAGAATCTTTCTCTGGGATTCCTTCTCCGGGTGAATGTTGAACTCGTCAAAGACCATCATTTCCTTGTTCTTCAAGTCATAAAGCGGCCATTCGTGCGCTTTACCGTCGGGAGAATCCTTCGCGCTTAATGACGGGTTGCCGGTCTTGGCGAACTGAACCCACATCTTGCGCATGGTCTTCGAGAAGGTCTTATCGAACACCCTGCCCGTTAATTGGGTATCATTCTGGTTATTGAATACGGTAGAAAGTTCTACAGCATGTGCGCTCTTTACCATGGGCACAGAGGATTCAACCGTGAAGTAGTAGGTATATGATTTTCCGCCGGCCTTGGTCTGGTTCTCTGACAGTCTGAACAGCGGCGCGATAAACCAGATTTGATCGTACAGGCGGCAGAGTTGTTCGTACCTCTCTCCCTTGATGTCCTTGCAGAAGCTCTCGACAAGCGCTTTCTCCCCAGCTGTCAACTGGGAAATATTCTTCGCCAGGCGTTTATTCATCATCTCGACAAAAGGCTCTGCTCCCCCAGCTACGAGCATGAAATAGTTCATCTCGTCCTTGTTGCAGCCCTGAAGAATATCGATATCCTTTGCCGCTCCGTTCGCATAAGCCTCGTAGGGGTCTAATGGCAGATACTTTCCGTCTTTTTCCGGCCCTATGCGCATTCCGAAGGTAGCTGTTGCATCGAGGAACTTCTTGATATCAACCTTTTTAAGATCCGCAACGGTTTTGCAGCCAAGCATGTCCATCAATTCATTCGTGTCCGCTATGCTCTGCTCTACGGTTCTCGTGAGGACCGGTGTGCCACTCTGGGCAATGACGCGCTTGAAATACTTATGCGAGCCTTTGACCAGCGGCAGTGTAGTTACGCTTTCACCGCCGGCTGACTCTCCGAAAAGGGTAACATTATCGGGATCGCCGCCGAAGCTCGCAATGTTCTCATGAATCCACTTCAACGCCATCATCTGATCCATGATCGCCAGGTTCTGCGCGTCAGGGTAATCTTTTCCGTCGGGCAGGTGAGAGAGGTGCAGGAAACCGAGAAATCCCAGCCGGTATGTGATGGAAACCGCGATAACGTCCGGATTTTCTTTCACAAAATTGTGGCAGTCATACGTAGGATCGGAAGTCCCACTGGTAAACCAGCCGCCGCCATGTATCCAGACCATCACCGGCTTCTTCCCGTTGCGCATGGCTGCGCCGTTTTTGCGCCCGTCCACGGACTTCTCATCCGCTTTCCATACATTCAAATAAAGGCAGTCTTCACCCTGAACGTAAAGAGAGGCGCCTTCGCTGATGTGCTCTATTTGCGGACCGCTTTTCCCATGGTAATACGCCTCGTAAACGCCGTCATCAGGAACAACATCAACCGGGGTCTTCCAGCGGAGTTCCCCGACCGGCTGTCTGCCGACAAACGGAATGCCCTTGTAGGCGATTACGCCGTCGTTATTTTTGCCGACAAATGTACCGTTGATGCACTTAACCGCCAGCGACTTGTCATAGCTGCCGTCAACAATTCTTTTGTTCTCGCCGTACTTTGCCCTGATTTCAGCTTTAATTTCGTTTAGTGTTTTTTCTGCCGCGCTTGCTGGACTGCTGCCGCAGAGCGCTAAACAAAAGGCCATAACGCAGAGAATCGCCAGTGCCATAAATTTTCTCTTCATTTGTTCATCCTCCTTTCTTGGTTAATAAATCACAGGCAAAAATACTTGGTCAGGAAATAGGTTCTCTCCCAATCCAGAATCTTTCTCTGGGATTCCTTCTCCGGATGGATATTGAACTCGTCAAAGACCATCACTTCCTTGTTCTTCAAGTCATAAAGCGGCCATTCGTGCGCTTTGCCGTCGGGAGAATCTTTCGCGCTTAATGACGGGTTGCCGGTCTTGGCAAACTGAACCCACATCCTGCGCATGGTCTTCGAGAAGGTCTCATCAAATGCTCTTCCCGATACGCGCGTCTCTTCGGGGTGATTGAAGATGAGCGAAATTTCCACTCCATGACCGCTCTTCATCAGCGGCACGGAAGATTCAGCCGTGAAGAAATAGGTATATACTTTTCCGCCGGCCTTCGTCTGGTTTTCCGATATTCTGAACAGGGGCGCGATAAACCAGATTTGATCGTACAGGCGGCAGAGTTGTTCGTATTTCTCGCCCTTGACGTCCTTGCAGAAGCTCTCGACCAGCGCTTTTTCCTTGTCCGTAAGCAGGACGCTGTTTTTCGCAAAGCGTCGTGTGTATTCCTCAACAAAAGGCTCGCCCACACCGGACTCGGCCATAAAGAAGTTCATCTCGTCCTTGTTGCAGCCCTGAAGAATATCGATATCCTTTGCCGCGCCGTTCGCATAAGCCTCGTAGGGGTCGAGGGGCAGATACTTCCCGTCTCTTTCCGGTCCTATGCGCATATCGCCGAGAGTCTCCAATGCCGCCAGCAACTTCTCAACCTCAATCTTCTGAAGATCAGCTACGGTCTTGCAGCCGAGAATAGCCATGAACTCATTTGTGTCGTCGATGGCCTGTTTTGTGGTTTTTGACAGTACCGGCGTGCCGCTTTGTGCAATCACTCGCTTGAAGTACTTATGTGACCCTTCAATCAGCGGCAGTGTAGTTACGCTGTCCCCGCCTGCGGATTCTCCCCAGATCGTAACGTTATCAGGATCGCCGCCGAAGCTCGCGATGTTCTCATGTATCCACTTCAGCGCCATCATCTGATCCATGAGTCCCAGGTTCTGGGCGTCCGGATAATCTTTGCCGTCCGGGAGGTGGGACAGATGCAGGAAGCCGAATACGCCGAGCCTGTACTCGATAGAGATGACAATGGCATCCGGATTTTCTTTGACGAAATTTGTCCCCTCCTCACGAGGTTCAACCGTCCCGCCGGCTGTAAAAGCTCCGCCGTGAATCCATACCATGACAGGCTTATTTTTTTTGCCGTCATCTGCTTTCCATACGTTAAGATAAAGGCAGTCTTCACCCCTGACGTAAACGGAAGCAACTTGCGCATCGTAATCCAGCTGGCAGGGAGTTTTCCCGTTATAGTACGCCTCGTAAACTCCGTCATCAGGAACAACGTCAACAGGAGCTTTCCAGCGGAGTTCCCCGACAGGCTGCTTGCCGACAAACGGAATACCCTTGTAGGCGATTACGCCGTCATGCTTTTTGCCGACAAATGTACCGTTGATGCACTTGACCGCCAGCGACTTGTCATAGTTGCCGTCAGTGATTCTTTTGTTCTCGCCGTACTGCGCTTTAAGTTCAGCTTTAATTTCGTTCAGTGGTTTCCCCGCCACACTTGTTGAACTGCCGACACCGAGCGTTAAACAAAAGACCATAACGCCGAGCATTGCCAACGCCATATATTTTCCCCTCATTTGTGCACGCTCCTTTCTTGGCGAATAAATCACAGGCAAAAATACTTCGTCAGGAAATAGGTTCTCTCCCAATCCAGAATCTTTCTCCGGGATTCCTTCTCCGGGTGAATATTGAACTCGTCAAAGACCATCACTTCCTTGTTCTTCAAGTCATAAAGCGGCCATTCGTGCGCTTTGCCGTCGGGGGAATCTTTCGCGCTTAATGACGGGTTGCCGGTCTTGGCGAACTGAACCCACATCCTGCGCATGGTCTTTGAGAAGATCTCATCAAATGCTCTTCCCGTCTCTAAGGTTTGTTCCGGGTGTTTGAGCACTGATGCCAGCTCTACCGCATGCCCACTCTTCATCAGCGGTACAGAGGCTTCAACCGTGAAGTAATAGGTGTAGGATTTTCCGCCGGCTTTTGTCTGATTCTCCGACAGTCTGAACAGCGGCGCGATAAACCAGATTTGGTCGTACAGCCTGCAAAGCGGTTCGTAACGATCTCCCTTGATGTCCTTGCAGAAGCTCTCGACGAGCGCTTTCTCCTTGTCCGTAAGCTGTGTGCTGCTCTTAGCCCAGCGTTTGCCGTAGAAATCCATGAACGGCTCTATGCCGCCGCTTGAGACCATGAAGTAGTTCATTTCGTCTTTGTTGCAGCCCTGCAGGAAATCTATATCCTTTGCCGCGCCGTTGGCATACGCTTCATAGGGATCCATGGGCAGATAAATTCCGTCCCGTTCCGGCATTACGCGCAATCCGAGTACCGTTGCTTCTTTCACCAACTTCTGGACATCTACTTTCTGGAGATCAGCGACGGTTTTGCAGCCAAGAATCTCCATCAATTCATTCGTACACCCGACAGCCTGCTCTGTTGACCTCGTGAAAACGATGCCGCCGCTCTGAGCAATGACTCTCTGGAAATACTTGTGCGAGCCTTGAATCAAGGGAAGCTGACAGACACTGCCGCCGCCGGCGGACTCACCGAAGATCGTTACGTTTTCAGGGTCTCCGCCGAAGCCCGCAATGTTCTCGTGTACCCATTTCAATGCCATTACCTGATCCATGAGGCCTAAGTTCTGCGCGTCCGGGTAGTCCTTGCCGTCAGGAAGATGGGACAAATGGAAGAAACCGAACACGCCGAGTCTGTACTCGATGCTTACAGCGATTACATCAGGATTTTCCTTGACAAAATTATGCAGTTCATACGAAGGGTCAACCGTTCCGCCCATCTCATAAGCTCCGCCGTGTATCCACACCATGACAGGCTTTTTCTTCGCAGAGGCTTCAGCCGCTTTCCAGACGTTCAAATACAGGCAATCTTCACCCTGAACGTAAAGGGAAGCCGTTTCATATAAACCTTCATCCTGTACAGGAGCTTTCCCGTTGTAATACGCCTCATACACGCCATCATCAGGCACGACATCCACAGGCGCTTTCCAGCGCAATTCACCTACTGGCTGTCTGCCCACAAACGGAATACCCTTGTAGGCGATTACGCCCTCATTCTTCCTGCCGACGAAGGTACCATTGACGCACTTGACCGCGAGCGACTGGTCATAGCTGCCAGCGGAAATCCGTTTGTTTTCGCCGTACTGTGCTCGCATCACCGCTTGCGCTTCGCTCAGCATTTTTGCATCCTCTGCCGCTGAACCGTGCCCAAAAGTACACAGGCAAGCGGCGAAACTGAACGCCATAAGCATGGCGCAAAAGAAACTGCACACTTTTCTTGAGATGTTCATATTCCTTCCTCCTTTCCTCTTTCCCCTTGCTTCAACTATTTTGCACGTTTACGGATTCACCTCCCGCTTCATTCTCGTTTCGCCCTGCTGCTTCAAAATTATTTATCAAAATATTAAGAATATTATTCAAACATTTATTCGACGCAAAGCCTCGATTTTCCTTCTGGCATAAAAAATTTCACAAAGAATATCATCGTAATGAATACACGCAAAAAGGACATCAGAGCATTGGTTTTACCGAATTTCTGATGTCCTTTTGCTGTGGCAATCATTGCTGATTTAATTTCTTGTAAGGATAAATTTTTGTTCCTTTTATAGAAGCATCCAGCGCCAGTCCCTTTTTCGTCATCTGGTACACCCAGATTCCGTTAGCGGCGAGAGAGGCACCTTCTACAGCACCGCCTGCCTGACCGTCGCTGGCTGAGGCTTCGGCTGAGCTGGCGAACTTGATGTCACCCGAGATAAAGGAGTTCCAGGCTCTTTCCGTACTGATGACGAAAATCAAATCATACTCTTTCACACCCAATCCGATGCCTATGCCCATTTCCTTCATGCGCATATAGATTTTTTCACCGGTGGTATTGTTTACCGCCAAGCCTCTGCCGTGTGCGTCACCGAGCAAGCCCAACTTTATGCCCGTATTGCTCAAGGTGGCGTAAGCGTAGCAGTTTTTGATGACATTTTCCGCAGAGGGAACCTTGGCATAGAGGTTTTGCAGCGCCTTTTCCTGCAGGCTTTCGATTTGCGCCCGTTCCTTGGCGATTTTTTCCTGACTGGTGGCCGCAAAGACTGTGGACGTCATCAGGCAGACCATAAGCGCTGCCATCAGCAATGTAAGCCATTTTTTCATACCTTATCACCTCGTATCATTCTTTTACAGCAGTCTCTGGCAGCGCTGTGGGGGCGTTTTTCTTGCCTGCGAGTTTCATCGCTACCCAGACGACGATAACGTAGAGTACGGGAATCAGGAAAATTCCCAGACAGGTGGCAAAGAGCATACCACCGACAACAGCCGTGCCCATGCTGTTTCTGGCCGCTGCACCGGCGCCATGAGCCATGGCCAGCGGCAGACAGCCAATGATAAAGGCCAGCGAGGTCATAATAATGGGGCGCAAACGCAGCCCTGCGGCTTCAATCGCCGCCTTCACCGGCTCCATGCCATGATCCACACGGACTTTGGCAAATTCCACGATAAGGATGGCGTTTTTGGCTGCCAGTCCCATAATCATGATGACACCAATCTGCATATAGACCGTGTTCTGCAAACCGGGGTTGAAATGCCCAAAGCTGAGTTCCAGCATCAACAGCGCGAACTGCACAAAGAATGCGCCGAAAAGTCCTGTGGGTATCGTGAGTAGTACCGCAAAGGGAACGCTCCAGCTTTCATAGAGAGCCGCCAGGCACAGGAAGACAAACAACAGCGAGAGGGCCATAACCTGACCGGTAGAGCTGGCAGATTTCTTTTCCTCGCGGCTCTGGCCCGACCATTCGATATTAAAGCCTGCCGGTGCTGTCTGACGCACCACTTCTTCCATGGCAGCTAATGCCTGTCCGGAGCTGTAACCTTCACCGACACTTCCCTGTATGCTGATACTGCGTGTACCGTTGAAACGGGAGATGATGGATGTGGATGTGGAAAGTTTTGGCGTGAGCAGACTGTCCAGAGGAACCATATTGCCCTCGCGGTTACGCACATAATTGAACTTCAAGGCTTCCTTTTCACTGCGATACTGAGCATCAGACTGCATGATAACCTTGTAGTTGCGTCCGAACTGCATGAAGTCATTTATCTGGCTGCCACCGTAATTGACCTGCAGGGCCGTGAATACATCGGAGAGGTCTACGCCCAGCTGCTTTACCTTCTCACGGTTCACATCAAACTTACAGATGGGGGACTCAACAGAATATGTGGTATACACACCGGCAAGTTCCGGACGCTTATTGGCTGCTGCCAAAAGTTCCTTGGTGATGGCATCCAGTTCCTTGTCCGTATGACCGGTCATATCCAGAAGTTCCATACTCCAGCCGCCCACCATGCCAAGGCCGGGCAGGGATGGCGTTTGGAAGGCCATAAGCTGAGCCTCCGGATGTTTTGCCTGTAGTTCATTGGCCTTGTTGACAATGGAGAAAATGCTAAGGTCGGAAGTGGGCCGCTTACTCCAGGAATCAAGGCTGATAAAGAATGTACCGGCATTGGCCTTATTGCCGTTAGACAGTACATCATAGCCGGCAATTTTCATGACGTTCTTGACACCGGGAATCTCGCTGAACTCACCGCTCAGCGCATCCATGGTTTCCAAGGTGCGATTCAAAGAGGTGCCCTCCGGCATGGTAACCGAAGCGAGGAAATATCCCTGGTCTTCGTCCGGAACGAAGGTTGAGGGCAGCAGTTTGAAGCACAGCCCGGCGAGAACGCAGATTACCAGCAGGGAGGCCACACTGACCTTGGCATGGTCGATGAACCAGCTCACCTTTCCTACATAGCGGTTCTGCGTGCGGTCAAACCAGTTGTTGAAGCCATCAAAGAAACGATCCAGAATGTTTTTCTTTTTATTGGGGTCATGGGGTTTCATCAACAGTGCACATAACGCCGGTGTCAGAGTCAGGGCAATAAAGGCCGAAAGTGCCATGGATACGGCAATGGTCAGGGCAAACTGACGATAGAGCACACCGGTTGTGCCGCCCAAGAAGGCGCAGGGAATAAATACTGCCGACAAGACAAAGGCAATGGCCACTACCGGCCCCTGTACTTCATCCATAGCGACTTCCGTTGCCTCCACCGGCCCTAAGCCGTCTTTTTTCATATGGGATTCCACGTTTTCGATAACGACGATGGCATCATCGACCACCAGACCGATAGCCAGTACCATGGCAAAAAGTGTCAGGGTGTTAATGCTGAATCCCAGTGCCACAAAGCTGGCAAAGGTGCCGATAAGGGATACGGGGATAGCCAGCACCGGAATAAGCGTGGCCCGCCAGCTCTGCAAAAAGAGGAACACGATGAGGATAACCAGCATCAAGGCTTCCTTAAAGGTATTGATTACTTCCGTGACGGATTCGTTGATATACTCCGTACTGTCGATAACGGGGATAAATACCAAATCATCGGGGAAGTTTTGCGCGGCTTCATCCAATACCTTTTTGACTTCGCTGATGGTCTCCATGGCATTGGCATCATCCGTCAGCTTGACACCAAATCCGGCACAGGGAGCACCATTGGCATCGGCAACCATGTTCGTGGACTTGGCACCTGTTTCGACGCGGGCAACATCCCGGAGAAATACATAGGAGCCATCCGGTTTGGCTTTTAAGATGACATTGCCAAATTCCTGCGGTGTGGTAAGGCGTCCCTGTACGCTGCCTGTATACTGCTTTTCCTGATTGGCTGGCACAGGCATCTGCCCGATAGTACCTGCCGGAGCCTGTACATTCTGCTCTTTGATGGCATCCTCAACATCTCCGACGGTCAGCCCTAAATCCGACAGGCGGTCAGGGTTAAGCCAGACACGCATAGCATACTGTGAGCCAAAGGTGCTGACATCGCCGACACCTTTGATGCGTTTGAGGGCATCAATGATGTAGATGCTCGCATAATTCATGATAAAGGTGCGCTTAAATGTCCCATTGGGCGAATAAATCGCAAACATATAGGACATATCACTGGATGCCTTTTTGGTCGTAACGCCCACGTTCTGCACATCAGAAGGCAGGCTGGACGTGGCAATGGAGACATTATTCTGCACCAGCACCGAATCCATATCGCCGTTGGTGCCCAGGTCAAACTTTACATCCAGATTGTAACTGCCGGTATCATCAGAGCTCGAACTCATATAGGCCATGCCCTGCGTGCCGTTGATCTGCTGCTCAATGACCTGGGCTACCGCCTGATTGATAACACTGGCGTTAGCCCCCGTATAGGTGGTGCTCACGTTGACCGTGGGCTGCGTAATCTGCGGATACTGGGCTATAGGCAGACTCAGCCCGGAAAGTACACCCAGAATGACGATGATAATGGAGATGACAATGGCGAAGATGGGACGATGAATAAAGAATCGTGACACGTTCCTCGCCTCCTTACGATTTATCCGTGATTTCCGTAGATTCAGTAGTGGAGAAACCCATTTCCTCAGGTGTCACCATGGTGACATCGATATCCTGTCCGGCCCGCAGCGTGGTCAGACCTTCCACAATGACCACATCAGTGGGCGATAATCCTTTCTCAATAATGTAATAACTGCCTACTTTTTCACCCACTTTGACATTTTTGGAAATGGATTTACCGTCTTCTCCCACGACCAGCACAAAAGCCTCATCCAAGAGCTGCTGTACAGCCCGCTGGGGAACCAGTATAGCATTATCCGCCTTTACGCCTACCAGATGAACCTGTACGAACATTCCCGGCAGCAAAATACCATTCGGATTGGCAATAGTGGCTTCAACCGTCAGCGAACCTGTATTGGTGGACAAAGCTCTGTCAGCCGTAATAATATTTCCTTCAAATGGATATTCCCTGCCATTGCTCAAGGTAATTTTTACTTTGGGCAGCGGCTGGTTGTCCGTATTGATATCTACGCCGGCTTCCATAGCTTCTGCCAATAGATTCAGATACTCTGTTTCACTGACGCTGAACTGGATATCGATGGGGTCCATGGTGCCGATGGTCACGAGGTTGGTCGAACCTGCAGTCGCATAAGTTCCCACAGCTACATCATCTACAGCTACCCGGCCGCTCATGGGAGCGTAAACCACCGTATCATCAAGATTCTCCTGGGCTTTTTGCACGGCAGCCCGTTCGGCGGCCACCGTAGCCCTATACCCTTCCACATCGGCCCGTTTGTTGGTAAGGGTCTGTTCGGAAACGGCTCTGTCCTTCCACAGAGTTTCATAACGGCCCAGTTCCTCCTGAGCATTTCGCAGATTTGATTCAGCTTTGCTGAGTTCGGCCTGCGCGGAAATTACTGCCGTTTCATATTGACGGGAATCCAGCTTGTAAAGCGGCTGACCGGCGTAGACATAATCACCGCCGTCAAAGTATTTTTCCAAAACACTGCCCGAAACACGGGCATGTACCTGTACTTCTTCCTTGCCCTGCAAATGACCGGGATAGTTATAGCCCACCGCTGTATCCTGCTGCAATACCTGCATGGCCTTGACCGGTGTCTTGCCGGCCTGTGCTTCTTCCTGACTGCTGCCACAGCCTCCGACGATAAAACTGGCTATGAGTGCTGTGGCAGCCAATAAGCTGCCGGTTTTTTTCCATGAATGCATATATAATCCCCTCCTTAGTCATAAACATACCGATATTTTGAATTTCAACAATAATCGCTCAATTCCTGCTAAATGGCGTAAAATTTTTTAGAGTCAGCAACAGGGCAAGATTCCGGTGATGAAGTGCAGGGGCATTTCTCTGGGCTTGGACACTGTAAAAAAATGCTTTTTCATGTTATGATAAATTGGATAAGATATAGAATAGGTTCGCTGTTAAAAAACGGCTTATAGGAAATCCGGGAGGAACTTTACATGAAATATAAGATGATTGCTTTGGATTTGGACGGTACGCTCAATAATGATGAGAAGGTCATTACGCCGCGTACCCGTGAGGCATTGTTGGCGGTGCAGAAGCAGGGAGTGATTGTCGCTCTGGTGTCCGGGCGGCAGGCTCCGGGATTGCAGAGAGAAGCAGATGCTTTGGAACTGGAAAAATATCATGGCCTGCGTATTTCCTATAATGGAGGGCGGATTCAGGACGCCACGACGGGAGAAATCCTCTTTGACAGCGCCATCGACAACGAAACGGCGGTGGCTTTCCTGCGACATCTGGAGCAGTGGCCGGAATTATCACCCATTGTTGATGATGGCAAGTTCATCTATACCACGGATGCGAGCCGGCATAAGGTTATGGATGAGAGCCGCAATAACAATTTGCAGGTCAAAATCGTGGATAATATCGCCGATGCCGTGGACTTTGCGCCGGTAAAGATTCTGACCGCAGCACCGAATGAAATCCTCGTGCCGCATCTGGCCGATATCCGCCGCGGCTTTGAAGATAAGCTGTCCTTCGTGCAGTCGGCTCCGTGGTTCTACGAGGGGACGGTAAAGGGCGTAAGCAAGAACAGCGCCTTAGACCAGGCATGTAAGCGTCTGGGCATTGCACCTGCCGAGGTCATGGCCTTTGGCGATGCGCAGAACGATATGAGCATGCTCGACTTTGCCGGGTACGGCGTGGCCATGGGCAACGCCTGCGACGAACTCAAGGCTATGGCCGATGAGATTACGGCGACCAATAATGAAGACGGTATTGCCGTGACGCTGGCGAAACACTTTAATATCGAATAACAAAGGCGAATCGCCGACTCAAAATAGTCGGCGATTTTTCGATATGGACTTTATAGGGTAAAAACACGGACAATGGCTCTGGTGAGGATTATCGAGGAGGATTAACATGGCAGAGAACAAAGACTTACTTAATGTGCTGTGGAGCGGAGCGGACGAGCTGCGAGGCAAGATGGATGCAAATGAGTATAAAACTTACCTGTTAGGGCTGGTATTCTATAAATACCTGTCGGACAAGTATTTGGTAACGGCTTATGACCTCTTAGCTGGTGAGCAGCCGGAAAGCCTTGAGGAAGCCCAGCAAGCCTATGAAACAGCTCTTGCGAAGATGAAGGCCGCAAACCCTGCTAAAGCACAGGGCTACTTAGATTCGATCAAAAATACCCTCCACTATACCCTTGAACCTGGTATGACCTTCGTGAGCATGATGAGGGACATCAACAATAACGCCTTCAGCCGTGAGAAAATGCAAGAGGCCTTTAACAAGATTCAGGCAGCTGATGCGCTGTTTAATAACCTCTTTTCTGACGTAGACCTCTACTCAAACCGCCTGGGCACCGGCGACCAGAAGCAGAGTGATACCATAGCCAACGTAATCAAAGTATTGAATGATGCCGACCTTATCCATTCGGAGGGGGATGTACTGGGCAATGCCTACGAATACCTTATTGGTCAGTTCGCCTCCGAAACCGGCAAAAAGGCCGGGGAATTCTATACTCCCCACGGCCCGGCACAGATTCTTTGCCGCATTGCCATGATGGGGCAGGAGGACAAGAAAGGTTTGCAGGTATATGACCCCTGCATGGGTTCCGGCTCCCTGCTCCTCAGCTGCCTCCATTATTCCCAGCACCCAAAGTTCATCAAGTTCTACGGGCAGGAGCTGATGTCTTCAACTTATAACCTTGCGCGTATGAATATGTTCCTGCATGGCATAGATCCGGACAATCAGGTTCTTAGAAACGGCGATACGTTGGATGCAGACTGGCCTACCGACCAAGTGACAGAGTTTGATGTAGTCACCATGAATCCCCCCTACTCTGCCAAGTGGTCTGCTGCCGAGGGCTTCAAACAGGACGAACGCTTCATGGACTATGGCGGCAAGCTGCCGCCGAAATCCAAGGCGGACTATGCTTTCCTCCTGCATGGTTTTTATCATCTGGAACCGACTGGTACAATGGCCATTGTCCTGCCGCATGGTGTTTTGTTCCGCGGGGCAGGTGAGGGGACAATCCGTCAGATACTCTTGGAAAACGGCTCGATATACGCCGTCATTGGTCTTCCTGCCAATATGTTCTATAATACATCTATCCCGACCTGCATTATTGTCCTCAAAAAGCACAGAGAAGGCCGTGATGTGCTCTTTATTGATGCTTCTAAGCTCTTTGTGAAGGAAAAGAAGCAGAATGTAATGACCGAGGAACATATAGGTAAGGTGCTGGAGCTGTACAAGAACCGCCAGACCGTAGAAAGAATAGCAACCCTTGCCAGCTTCGAGGACATCAAAGCCAACGACTTCAACCTCAATATTCCCCGTTATGTGGACACCAGCGAGCCGGAGCCGGAGATTGACCTTAATGCGTTGTCTGATAGCATCAAGGCCAACAATGACAGCATCAAACAGAGCAAGGAAGAACTTCTCGCTATGATGAACAATCTTACCTTCAATAAGCCTGAAACGGAGCAGGCTGTGGCAAAATTCATCAAGGTTATGCAGGAGGTCTGACATGGGCAAGGTGACTTTGGAAAATCAGGAAAACTTCCTATCTGATGCTGTAGCCATTGTAGAAAAGGGCAGACAAACTGCTTATGCGTCAGTTAATCAGGCAATGGTAGCGACCTACTGGCAACTGGGAAGACATATAGTGGAGAACGAGCAAGGTGGTGCTGAACGGGCAGAGTATGGGAAAAAAATGATAACCAGCTTGGCGCACACACTGACGGGAATATATGGAAAAAGCTACAATGCGCGTAATTTGTATTATTTTTGTCAGTTTTATCAACTTTTCCCCAGAGAAGAAATTTTGAACGCGCGAGTTCAAAATCTGACATGGACACATTTTCGTCATTTACTCAGGGTTGACAATAAGAAAGCTCGAAATTGGTATATGAATGAAGCGGCGCAAGAACAATGGAGCGTAAGAACCCTTGACCGCAATATCAGTTCTCAATATTATGAACGACTGTTGTTATCACAGCGCAAGGAACCTGTCATACAGGAAATGCAGGAGAAAACCGCCAATCTTCAGCAGGATAAAATGGAATTCATCAAGAATCCTGTGGTGGCAGAGTTTTTGGGGCTGACACCAAATGCAGATTTTACCGAAAGCGAACTGGAAGGGGCTATAATAATGCACCTGTCCAAGTTTTTGATGGAGCTGGGCAAGGGTTACGCCTTTGTAGCAAGACAGCAGCATATCAGAACGGATGCTGGCAATGATTATTTTATTGACCTCGTGTTCTACAATTACATCTTGAAATGTTTTGTTCTCATTGACCTCAAGACTACGAAGATTTCTTATCAAGACGTAGGGCAAATGGATATGTATTTGCAAATATATGACAATGAGCGCAAACAGCCGGATGATAACCCTACGATAGGGATTATTCTCTGCTCGGAAACAGATGGAGATGTGGCCAGATATTCGACAATGGCAAAAAATGACCAACTCTATGCCGCTAAATACAAATTGTGCTTGCCTACGCAGGAAGAACTAAAGAGGGAAATCGAACGGCAAAAAGAGATTTTTCGGTTGGAAAAAGGCGGTAGCGGTGATGTGTGAAATGAAAGAACCTGTTATTCGATTCAAAGGGTATACTGATGAGTGGGAACAGCGGAAGTTGGGAGAGGTCGGCAATGCAAAGTCTGGCATTGGCTTCCCGGATGCAGAACAAGGCGGTGTAGAAGGTATCCCTTTTTTTAAGGTTTCTGATATGAACTTAGATGGAAATGAAAATGAGCTTATCAGGGCAAATAATTATGTTACACAGGAACAAATAAAAAGGAAACGTTGGAACGTGATTGATGATGTGCCCGCAATTTTCTTTGCTAAGGTAGGCGCTGCCGTTATGCTTAACAGAAAACGTCTGGTAAGGATGCCTTTTCTACTGGATAATAATACTATGGCATATATCTTTGATAGCAATGTGTGGGATAGTGAATTTGGGAAAGCTTTGTTTGAAACAATAGACTTAACCAAGCTAACGCAGGTAGGAGCATTGCCGTCATATAATGCTTCAGATGTGGAAGATATATCTATAATGATGCCTTCCCATAAAGAGCAAAGTAGAATAGGTGCGTATTTCTCAAATCTCGACAACCTTATCACTCTTCACCAGCGTAAGTGTGACGATTTGCAGGAAGTCAAGAAATATATGCTGCAAAAAATGTTCCCTCGAAATGGAGAAAAAATCCCAGAGATTAGATTCGCAGGATTTACCGACGAATGGGAACAGCGGAAGTTGGGAGATATTACCACGAAGATAGGTAGCGGAAAAACTCCTTGTGGCGGTAGTGAAGCTTATGTTGATGATGGTATTCCGTTGATTCGTTCACAAAATGTGCATGATGATGTTGTTGACCTGTCCGATGTGGCGTATATTGACGAAGAAACAAACAAGTCAATGGAAAATTCTCTTGTGGCGTATAATGATGTGTTGTTAAATATTACAGGGGCTTCTATTGGTCGAAGTGCAGTATACAAGGGGTCAAAACCTGCAAATGTCAATCAGCACGTTTGCATTATAAGACCAACAGAAGATTATTCGTCAGACTTCATACAGATGAATCTTGCTTCAAGCAACGGACAGAAACAGATTGATTCAAGTCAAGCTGGGGGAGCAAGAGAAGGACTTAACTTCCGGCAGATTGGCAAGATGGAGTTTGCTTTCCCATCTGTGGACGAACAGAATAAGATTGGGACATATTTCAGGAATCTTAATAATCTTATCACCCTTCACCAGTGTGAATGTGATGCGCTAAAAGAAGTCAAGAAATTCATGTTGCAAAATATGTTCCCGGAGGGCTGAAAAGTATAATTCTGAAAACGCTACGCACTGCGTAGCGAATTGAGTTTTAGAATGCGAACACATTGTGTTCGTATTTTGCGCCGGTCATATTTTTGATTACTTAGAGGATGATTAAATGGCAGAATTAGAATCTGTAATCGAGAAAAAACTCATAGAACAGCTGGTTATGGGCGAATCTCAATGGGCATACCGCCCAGACTTGAATAACGAAGAAAAGTTATGGGCAAATTTCCGCTATATCCTGGAGCAGAACAATAAGGACAAGCTCGATGATAAAGGCCTCACGGATGCGGAATTTGCACAGGTGAAGAATCAGGTGTCCCATGCGTCTTTCTATGATGCCGGCAAGTGGCTGTCCGGGGAGAACGGCAGGGTTTATGTTCATGTTCAGCGTGGGAATGTCCATCTGCATCTGCTGGTGGTAAATCATGAGCAGATAGCCGGTGGCAAATCGGTTTATGAGGTAATCAACCAGTATCAGGCTTTCAAGAATTCTGATGAAGATATGAGCCGTGACCGCCGTTTTGATGTGTCCTTGCTGATAAATGGCCTCCCGATGATACATATTGAGCTAAAAAATAAGGCGCACTCCTACATGGACGGTTTTCGGCAGATTAAGAAATATATCGGTGAGGGCAAATTTCAGGGCATTTTTTCCAACGTGCAGATGTTCGTGGTTAGCAATAGCGTAGATACACGCTATTTTGCCGCTGCCAGAGATACGGAGCTGAACAGCAAATTCCTCACCGGCTGGCTGGATAAGGAAAATAATCCCGTGGGTGACTATCTGGAATTTGCCAAGGCTGTACTGAAAATCCCCGAAGCCCATGAAATGGTGTCCAAGTATACGGTACTGGATAATGATAAACAAAGACTGCTTCTGCTGCGCCCTTATCAGGTTCATGCCATTGAGGAAATGCGTAGAGCCTCTAAAAAAGGCGTATCCGGCTATATCTGGCATACAACAGGCTCCGGCAAGACCATGACCTCATACAAGGCTACACGGAATCTATTGATGGATATTCCCAGCATTGACAAGACCATTTTCCTCATAGACCGCAAAGACCTTGACGACCAGACCAGCATGGCCTTCCAGTCCTATGCAGAGAATGATACCATTGATGTGAAGGACACAGATAATGTGGGCGACCTCTTGAGGAAGCTGGGCAACGGTAACCGGGAAATGCTTGTTACCACTCGGCAGAAAATGCAGATTGTCATTAAGCGGCTGGAAAATCAGCAGGACACTCCACGGTATAAGAAGATAAGGGGACTGCGGATTGCTTTTGTGGTGGATGAGTGCCATCGTGCTGTCAGTCCGGAAACCAAGCGTGATTTGGAAAGATTTTTCCATAATTCCCTTTGGTATGGTTTTACCGGGACACCTATCTTTGAAGACAACATGAGGGCAGCCAAGGGGGATTTGCCACGCACCACCAAGCAGCTTTACGGAGAATGTCTCCACAGCTATACCATCAAAGAAGCTATCCATGATGAGGCCGTACTGGGTTTTATGGTGGAAAATCTGGGGCCGAAGGATGTACCTCCCGAACAGGCCGAAGCTGTTTATAGCTCCATTAGCCATAAATATGAGGTGCTGAAGACCATCCTCAACAAATCCTATACCAAGTTCGGTATGGCAAATGGCAGAG
Organism: Pseudoselenomonas ruminantium; assembly: GCA_002373045.1. GTDB lineage: Bacteria > Bacillota > Negativicutes > Selenomonadales > Selenomonadaceae > Selenomonas_A > Selenomonas_A ruminantium_J. Next base: position 20,272 of record DFHU01000020.1, read on the forward strand.
GCAAGACCTATGAAGCCTTGCTCACGGTCAGCTCCATAGCCGAGGCGCAAGCCTACTATGACCTCTTAAAGAAGGTTGCCGCAGGCGTTGACGAAAAACTTAAAGTCAGTGAAGATATGCGAAAAGCCCTGCCTGATTTCCCGAAGTTTGCAATCACCTATTCCCTGTCCGAGAATGAAGATGGCTCTAAGGTCAATCAGGATAAGATGAAGGAGGCGCTCGCCGACTATAATGCCATGTTTGGCACACACTATGGCATAGATAATATACAGGCGTACAACGGCAATCTGAATGACCGTCTGGCTCGTAAGGAAAGCCGCTATAAAACCCGTGACCAGCAGCTTGATCTTGTTATCGTGGTAGACAGACTGCTCACCGGCTTTGATGCGCCTTGTATGTCCACGCTCTTTATTGACCGTCCGCCGCTGTCTCCCCAGGACCTTATTCAGGCATTCTCACGCACCAATCGCCTGTTTGACAAGAACAAGACCTTTGGGCAGATTGTGACCTTCCAGTCACCCGTGGAGTTTAAGAAAGCTATTGACGATGCTATCAAGCTGTACTCGCGTGGCGGTGATGGCAATCCTTTGGCTGAAGACTGGGGGGCGGTCTATAAAGACCTCGTAATTGCCATTAAGGCCATCCATGAAATGGGCAGAACCCCGGACGATATAAAAGCCCTTTCCAGAGAACAGAAAAAGGCCTTTGTAAAACAGTTCCGGGCACTCGATAAGTCATTCTCCCATTTGAAGGCTTTTTCCCAGTATGATGATCGCATATTGAACGAGCTGAACTTTTCCGAGGAAGAGTATGAGAACTATGCAGCTGTATACAATAATGTCATGGAAGAACTGAAGCCGGATAAGACGGATGATGAACCAGACTCGGAGCCGATTGATGATGGTTATGAGCTGGTGGCCTTTAGCAAACTCCGTATCGACTATGATTACATCATGGAGCTTCTGCGTGGCATGGTGGCTGCTATCGAGGAAACCGAAGAAGAATTCCGGAAGAAGCTGGCTGAAGTCCGTGAGATTATACAGGCATTTGCCGAGGATAATCCCAGGCTTAGCGAATTGCTGCTCAAAATTGTAGACGAAGTTGAGGCAGATAAGACCAGATTTGCCGGGAAGGATATAGCGGCCATCATCAGTCAGATGCGAGAAGAAGCAGTGGACAGGGAAATAAAGAAATATGCGGACAAGTGGTATATTCCCTTTGATGATGTGAAGTATGAGGCTTATCATTACAAAGATGGCGAAATGGCCAATGCTAATATGGTCAAGGAAGCCGCAGATTTCACGGCCTATAAAGCGGAAAATCCGGAGGCTATGAAATTTGAATTCCATGATGATTTAATCGAGGACTTTCACAAGACACTTATGCCGGAAATTAGTCAATTATTGGGAGATTGAAAATGGAAGAACAGAAACATAAGCGCCGCATTCACTACAGCGGCAAATATCCCCGGCATTTTGCCGAGAAGTATAAGGAACTCAATCCCGAAAAGTACGGGGAGGAAGTGGCGCATGTTATCGCCAAGGGCAATACGCCGGCGGGCATGCATATTCCCATTATGGTGGAGGAGATTCTCTCCGTGCTGGCGATTCAGCCCGGTGAGCAGGGCTTTGACGGCACATTGGGCTATGGCGGCCACACGCTGGCCATGCTCGAAAAGCTTGCGGGGCAGGGTCGGCTGTACAGCGGGGATATTGACCCGATTGAGTCGAAGAAAACGGAAGCCCGTATTCGGGAAAAGGGATATGGCGAAGAAATCTGGCAGCTGCGGAATATGAATTTCTGTGAAATCGACAAGCTGGCGGCAGAAGTCGGCGGCTTTGATTTCGTGCTGGCAGATTTGGGCGTATCTTCGATGCAGATTGATAACCCCGAGCGGGGCTTTACGTTCAAGAGTGATGGGCCGCTGGATTTGCGGCTGAATCCCGAAGCGGGGATTACGGCGGCGCAGAGACTCGCGGATATTTCCAAGGAGGAGCTCACGGGTATGCTGCAGGAAAATGCGGATGAACCTTATGCGGCAGAAATTGCCCGGCAGATTACCCGCCGCCGCTGGCCAATTAAGACCACGCGGGAACTTTATGATGAGGTGGCCAAGGCTTTGGCGAAGGTAGAATTACCCCCTGAAATGAAGGAGCGGGCAGGCTACAGTACAAAAAAGCAAGCGCTCGCGCGGGAAGAACTCATCAAAAAAAGCAGTGCCCGGGTATTCCAGGCACTGCGCATCGACATCAATCACGAATATGAAGTTCTCTATGAATTCATGGAAAAGCTGCCGCAGGCGTTAAGACCTGGCGGGCGGGCCGCTATCCTGACCTTCCATTCCGGTGAGGACAGGATTGTGAAGAAAGCCTTTAAGAATTTCTTCCAGCAGGGCATCTACCGCGAGATTTCGCAGGAAGTTATCCGTCCGTCCAAGGAGGAATGCTACCGCAACAGTCGGGCACATTCCACGAAACTCAGGTGGGCAATAAAGGCTTAATTTCTCCGGACCTTGGCGAAATGCAGTTCAGGGATATGTTCAATTAAATTCATATTATGGGCTAGAGCATAGAATGTCTCCAGCCCTTTTTTGTATTCCTCGGTTAAATCCCATTTGATGGTGTTGTAGAGGTAGCTGTCGAGCTGCTCATAGGTGAAGGGCTTGTCCGCCAACACGGAATTGATGATTTTATCCTTTTGCTCCGGATATTTGCGGAAAGCTTTGGTCACGCGGTCATAGATCAGCTGCAGCATTTCCGGATTGCTTGCGGCAAAGTCCTTGTTCACCACCCAGAGGGCGTAGACCATTTTCTGCCCCGTGAGTTCCTGCCATTCCTGCCCTAAATCGTAGTAGTAGAGGCCATCTTCGCGGTGGTGATAGCACCAGAGGGCATCATCACCGATTAAAAGGGAGGCCGTGGCATCGTCGGGGATGGGCTTATCCGGGCCGACATGGCGCACATAGTAGTTGGGAATGGCACCGTAACTGCGCAGGATGATTTTCAGCAGGCAGTGAGAGGTCGCACTTTTGGCTGTAAGGATGATTTTGTCATCGGCAAGGCTTTCAATAGGCTTTTTCGAAATCAGCAGAATGCTCTGCACCGGGCCATCCGTGCTGACGCACACATCGGGAAGAATCACTAAGTTTTCGCTGTGGCGTGCATAGACGATGGACGAAGAATTGCTCATATCCAGACGCCCGTTAATCAGGTCATTATTGAGGACGGCTGGCACACCGCGGGCGATGGAAAGGCTCTGGGCTGCGCCATGATTATAGCTGTAGGAAAGGGGCAGGACGTTCAAAAAATCAATATGTCCAACGCGGGGACAGGTCATAGTTTTTCCTCCTAAGGTAAAGACTTCTTCTACATTATAACGCCGTTTGTGATTGACTTCCAGCGTTTTGGGGAGTAAAATTAATTGATGGAATCAACTTAGTGCTTTAGGGGGGATTTATAAATGGATGAATATGTAAACTGGGGACGCTGGTTCTCCATTCTGCACCGCCGTTCACAGCTCTTTGTCGTAGAGGCCTGTCAAAAGTTCGGGCTGACCTTTTCGGAATACAGTATGCTGATTCGCCTTTATGATAAGGAAGGGGCCAAGCAGGATGATTTAGCGGCGCTGCTCTACCTCGATAAAGCGGTCGTGACCCGTACCATTAATCTGCTGGTCAAAAAGGGCTTTATCTATCGGGAGGCCGATACGGTAGACCGCCGTATCCGCCATATCTACCTCACGGAATATGGCCGCCAGCAGCATGATTATCTGCGCAATGTCATTCAGGGCTGGATTGATTATCTGGTCGAAGATATGGATAAAGATGAGGTTAAGCAGTTGTTTAACGGTTTCCATAAGCTGGTGGACAGGGCTTGTGATGCGGATTTGGTAGAACTGGCCAAAAAATTACCGACAGGGGGGGCTGTGCGTGAAAAACTTTAAGTTTTTGGCGGCGGTATTCCTTTCCGGTGTGGTTTTGCTAAGTGGCTGCGGACATAAGGAAGCTGTGACGGATAAACCGGTGCTGGTAAAGACACAGCAGGCCGGTACGGCAGGCAGCGAGTCAAGCGGTACATATTCCGGTACGGTAAAGGGCCGCTATGAAACCAATATGGCTTTTCAGGTAGGCGGGCAGATTATCTCCCGCAATGTGCAGGCGGGCAGCCGCGTGCGGGCGGGCGATGTGCTGATGGTCATTGATGCCCGCGATGTCCTGCAGCAGTCCAATCAGGGCGATGCGCAGGTGGCTTCGGCACGGGCGCAACTGGAGCTGGCCGAAAAGAATTTGGAACGCTATACCCAGCTGTTTGAGGAAAATGCGGTATCCCGAGCAACCCTTGACCAGTATCAGACCAACTACGATGCGGCCTTCGCGGCTTACCGCAGCGCTTATGCCCAGCAAAAGCAGGGGCATAATGCCCTGGGCTACACCAATCTTGTGGCAGGGGCTAATGGCGTGGTTTCGGCAATCACAGCGGAAGAAGGTCAGGTGGTCGCTGCCGGACAAACGGTGTTGACCCTTGTGCAGAATGGCGAAATGGAAGTGGAAATCGCTGTGCCGGAAAACAAGGTCAGTGAACTCACTATCGGCATGCCCGTGTCGGTAAGTTTTTGGGCCTTAAAGGGACGGGCTGATGGTACCATCCGGGAAATATCTCCCATGGCTGACAGTACGGCCCGCACCTATAAGGTTCGCGTGTCTGTTCCCGAACCGCCAGAGGGCATGCAGCTGGGCATGACGGCAAGTGTTTCCTTCAAGGATGACGGTAATGCTGTTGCTGATAATATGCTTTTGCCGCTGACGGCAATTTTTCAGGACGGCGATACCCCGCAGGTCTGGGTAGTGGGTGAAGATAACACGCTTACCGCCAAAGCCGTCACCGTGGAAAATTTTGCTGATGACAAGGTCATGGTAACGGGGCTGAGTGCCGGTGATTTGGTGGTTACTGCCGGTGTACATAAGCTCCATGAAGGCCAGACTGTGCGGACGGAGGCGGACTGATGCGGAATCTAACAGAAGTCAGTCTCAAGAACCGGACCTTGGTCTGGTATTTTATCATCATAACCGCTATTGGCGGTGTGCTGTCTTATTTCCAGTTAGGACGTATGGAAGACCCGCAGTTCACCATCCGGCAGATGGTCATAACGGCGGCCTGGCCGGGTGCTACAGCGGAGGAAATGCAGGAGCAGGTCACGGACAAGCTGGAAAAACGCTTGCAGGATACGCCGCATCTGAAAGCGATAAAGAGCGAAAATCGTCCGGGGCAGGTGGTCATCTATGTCGAACTGGATGATGAAATCGCCAAGGCCGACATTCGTCCGGCCTGGCGTGATGTACGCAATTTCTGCGAAGATATCAAGCGCAACCTGCCGGATGGCGTATATGGCCCTTATTACAATGACCGCTTTGATGATGTGTATGGCACGATTTACGCTGTGACCGGCGATGGCTATAATTACGAGGAATTGCGGCAGTATGCGGAAAAGACCCGCCGTCTGCTCCTCAATGTTCCCAGCGTGCAAAAGGTTGAGCTTATCGGGGAACAGCAGGAAAAAATCTATGTGGAACTGGATACCATGAAACTTTCCGAATTGGGTATCAGCCCACAGGTCATTTCCAATGCCTTAAAGACGCAGAATGAAATGACGGCAGCGGCCATGGTGGACACGGATTCATCCAATGTCTATCTGCGCCTGTCCGGTCAGTTTGCCGATGTAAAAGCCATCGAGGAAATGCCCATCAGTGCAAGTGGACGCAATTTCCGTCTGGGCGATATTGCCAAAGTCAGCCGGAAGTTCAACGACCCGGCAGATACCAAGATGTTCTTCAATGGTGAGCCTGCCGTAGGCATTGCTGTATCCATGGAGGAAGGCGGCAATATCCTCGAGCTGGGCGAAAATTTGCAAAAACAGGTGGAAGCCGTACAGGCCGAAGTTCCGGCAGGTATCGAGATTAAGCAGGTAGCCAATCAGTCGGAAGTGGTTAAATCCTCCATCAACGAGTTCATCAAGACCCTGATGGAAGCGATTGTGATTGTGCTCGCGGTAAGTTTCCTGTCCTTGGGCGTGCGCACCGGCATGGTCGTGGCCTGCTGCATTCCGTTGGTGCTTTGCGGTGTGTTTATCTCCATGTATATACTGGGGATTGATTTGCACAAGGTTTCTCTGGGCGCACTCATTATCGCGCTGGGCTTGCTCGTGGATGATGCCATTATCGCCGTGGAGATGATGAGCGTGAAACTCGAGGCGGGCCTCTCCCGCTTTGAGGCCGCCTGCTTTGCCTTTAAGGCTACTGCCAAGCCCATGCTGACGGGGACGCTTATCACCTGCGCGGGCTTTATTCCCGTGGCGTTTTCAAAGGGCATGGCCAGTGAATTCTGTAATGCCCTGTTCCCGGTTATCGGCATTGCTTTGGTATTGTCATGGGTGGTATCGGTTATGGTGGCTCCACTTTTGGGCACCTATATGATTAAGGTAGAGCCGAAAACCGATGCGCAAGGGGAAATCAATCCCTATCAGAGCCGCTTTTATGTGGAGTTCCGCAAGGTTCTGCATTGGTTTTTGAGCCATCGGCAGGTGGTGCTCGTGGGGACAGTCGCGCTCTTTGTGGTGTCGCTGCTGATGATGCCGCATATCCGTCAGGAATTTTTCCCTACATCCACCAGACCGGAAGTGCTGATGGAACTCAAACTGCCGGAGGGGTCGTCCAAGGCGGCTTCACAGAAAGTGGCTGACCGTATGTCCGCATTCTTGCAGGAGCGGCAGGATTTACTTGAAAACTATGCCTATTATGTAGGCCGTTATACACCGCGTTTTGTGCTGACGGTTGACCCGAAAGCCGAGACGGATAATGTCACCCATTTTGTACTGGTGGCCAAGGATGTGCAGGCACGCGAAAAGCTGGCCGCCGAACTGCAAACGGCCTTTAACGAGGAATTTTCCGATGTACGGGCCAAAATCCAGTACATTCAGACCGGCCCGCCGGCTGATTACCCGGTGATGCTCCGCGTGACGGGCTACAGCACCGAACAAACCAAGGAATTGGCGCACAAGGTGGCCGATATCGTGGCGGCAGACAGCAACAACTACAATGTGAATCTGGACTGGAATGAAAAGAGCAAGACGGTAAAACTCGAACTCGACCAGGACAAACTGCGGGCTATGGGCCTTAGCGCACAAGCGGTAAAGCAGATGATTTACACGGAAGTTACCGGCGCAACTGCGGCACAGTTCTACACCGGAGACCGGACGCTGGCTATCACCCTGCGGCTGGCGGTGAATGACCGTGAGGATTTAGGCAAGCTCGGCAGTCTGCCCATTTATCTGGGCAGTGCGGGCTATGTGCCTTTGGAACAGATTGCCAAAATCTCCTATGATGCAGAAGAAGCCCTGATTAAGCGGCGCAATCTGATGCCGACCATTACGGTGCAGGCCGATATTCATAGCGGCACGGCCAACGATGCGACACAGAAGGCCTATGAGGCAACGAAGCAGCTGCGGGATGACCTGCCTTTGGGGTGCAGGATTGAACCGGCGGGCGCTTTGGAAAACAGCAATAACTCGCTGGGGTATCTCTTAATCCCCATTCCGGCGATGCTTTTTGTCATTATGACCCTGCTGATGTTCCAGCTCGATAGCGGCAAGCAGATGGTACTAACCCTGCTCACGGCGCCGTTGGGACTCATTGGTGTGACCTGGGGCATGCTGCTGACCGATTCGGCCATGGGCTTTGTGGCAGAACTGGGGATACTGGCGCTCTTTGGCATGATTATCCGCAATTCGGTTATTCTTATCGACCAGATAAAGAAGCATATCGCAGACGGCGAAAGCCCCTATGATGCCGTGGTGGATTCGGCTGTTTTGCGCTTCCGGCCCATTATGCTGACCGCGGCAGCGGCCATCCTCGGCATGATTCCGCTGATGGCCAGCTCCTTCTGGGGGCCAATGGCGGTGGCGATTTCCAGCGGGCTTTTAGTGGCTACCGTGCTGACACTTCTGGTGCTGCCGACTATGTATGCGGTGGCTTATAAGGTGGCGAATAAATAGTTACAGAGATGTACTAAGGCGCCCGGCTGCTGATAATACTTTTCCTTCGCCATAGACAGGCTTGTCAAAAGCTGCGGAAAAGTATCATCAGCAGCCGGGCTTAGTGTTTGCATTACAATGATGTGCATTTATTCCCATTCCATGATGGCGGCGATCTTGTCTTTGAGATACGCTGCTGTTTTTATATGCCCCAGAATATTGGGATGGGTACGGCCATCGGTATAGTCTTCGGGGGCGAGGAGGGGGGCTTTGTCGTTAATGGGGATAAAATACATTTTGGCATCCTGCTGTGCTTGGACGCTGGCGGCTATCCAGGCGCGAATTTCAGCGGGCAGGTGGGAGGGCAGGGGCTCCAGGCAGATTATTTTGGCCTGCGGATTCATCTGCCGGATTTTTTGGAGGAGGGCATTGTAGGCAGTGCAGAATTCTTCTTTGGTCGGTTTGCGGTGCGGGTCGCTGAAATCGTTTGTGCCCAGAGCCACGATTACGGCATCAACGGGAAAATTGCGGCTGTTCCATACAGGATTGTCCTTGCTGATGGCAGCGTGAAAGAAGGTCCAGCCGTAGCGGTCAATGGCGCGGGGCTTGTCGCTGGGCCAGGGGTCGGCGTAGTTATGCACAACACCGCCGCCGGATTTGGCGACTACGCTCCAATCTGCATCCAGCAGGCGACTGAGCAGCGGAGCATAAGACATATTGCCGTCCTCGGACACAAAATAATTCGTGCCGTTATAGGGCATTAAATTTATGGCACCGGCGGTGATGGAATCGCCGATAAATTCCAGCCGCCGCTGTTTGTCGGCAGGCGGTGGGATAAGTTTGCCGCCCTGCTCCAAAATAAAGCCCTTGAACTTGCTGATTCCTGCCTGGCCTTCGGTGGCGCGGACAAGGGTCACGAGGTGTTCTTTGTCCTTGGCTAATCCCTTGCCTAAGGTAATCGGTTTGTTACCTTTTACTTCCACACGCTGAAAGGCTCTGCCATCGATGCTGTACGCCCAGAACACCCCTTTTCCGGTCAAGTCTGCCCGCAGTTCACTGCTGCCGGTAAATTTGGCGCGGATATAGGTTGCGCCCTGTCCGGTTAAGGCCGTCTTATCCTGCATTTCCCAGCGCCCGTAATAACGGATGTAGGGCGAATCGGCAGCCGGGTGCACCGCTTCGCCGGAGGCACATTCCACTCCCGTAAAGAGAAAGGCCGCACTAAAAACAGCCAGCAGCAGTAAAGAAATTTTCTTGAACATAATATCACCTCTGGTCAGAATGTTTATCGCTGTGAAAGCTCAATCGTATCTTTTGCTTATATTCTGACGGAATATGGTTTTTCCTGCTTTGCTTAGTAATTATTTCCGATAATAACGTAAGCCAAATAAAAAATATCGCAATGGCTTGTCAAATGATACTGTATAGTCTATATCATATGGGGGAATATGGCACAACACGAAGCAGCACCACATAGCCGCCAAGCTCGAAGAACTCCTGCCGCTATGCGGGCAGTTGCAAAAATAATTTCCGCAAGGTGATGCTGTGATTAATAATTATTCTTGATTTTGCTAAATATATTGACAATTTAATAATTGATTACCTATAATAGTAATTGGTAAAGGGTATTTTCATTGACAAAAGTCCTTGATTTTGCTAAGATTAGGAATGAAATTGATAATATTTCTACATTATCGTTTTGTTCTCCAATGGCAGAATGGGGAAGCGGATACCCAATAAAGAAATAAGCGGGGGATAAGCCCGTTTAGATGTTGTTCATTTTAAGGAGGATGGATTCGATGTTCCAGAAAACTGATTTTTGGATTGGTCTGGCTGTAGGTGCCGTTGCCGGTATCTTTGGCTATCGTTTCATGCAGGAGCGTGAAGCACAGATGGCTGCTATGCAGGCTGCTGCTCCGACTGCTGAACTTCCGGTTGCTGAATTGCAGCGTCAGAAGGAAGAGCTCGAAGATTTAATCGCAGCTCAGGAAGCTAAAAAGGCTAAATAATATAATTCGTTTTTGACGAGAAAGGAGACTGCCGCTCTTGATTTTTGCGGCAGTCTTTTCTTGTCAGCAGGGAGGAAATTGTTTTGAGTTTGCTGGGAAACATCCAAATCCCCACCAATAAACTGGATTTATTTATCCGTTCTGTGGATATCTCGTCCTATCTGCCCGGACGGGTGCGTTTGTATAGCAATAATCTCATTGGCAATGCCAGTCTGGCCGCGGAAGTCGAAAGCCAGCTGCTGGCTTTTGGTGAGATTGACAGTGTGCAGACCAACACCACATCGGGTTCCATATTAATCCTTTATGAGCCGGAAAGACTCCGCCGCAACGCAGAACTGCGCAAGGTGGAAGAGTATATTATGACGCATGCAAGGAGGAAATAACGAATGTCTTATGTATCTGGATTTATGATGGGGGCGGCTATCGGCAAGAGCATTCGCCAGATGGTAGCAGGTGGCGGTGCACCAAAGATGGGCGGCACGGCTGCTATGCCTTTGCGCAAGGTACAGCGCACGGTGGCAGCGGCTGTCTGCCCGGCGCCGTCCTTTAAGCTGGTGTCGAGCTTGCCCGGACGCCGCCGTTATCGGGTGAGCAAGCTTTCGCCGGAACTATCTAAGCTGCTCGAAGAACAGCTCATTAAGCTCAGCTATGTGCAGAGCGTGCAGGCAAATCCCTTCAGCGGCAGCATTTTGCTGGTGTTTGATGAAGCCTATGAGGCCGATGTGGAACAGCTGGCGCAGTGGCTGGAACGCAAGTTCTTTGGCGGCGTGGCGGACAAAATCAGCCGCGGCTTGGGCAAGATGGCGGCTATGGCCAGCTCTGAAGCCCATGCCGGCAGCATCACGCGCAGCATTCGCAATACGGCGCGGGCTTTCAGCCAGTGGATTAAGGATCACACCTGCGGCTGGTTCGATATGAGTTCTTTGGCTTCGCTGTTGTTCCTGCTTCGCGGTCTCAGAAAAATGATGCTTACTAAGCAGTATCCTTCTGGCTCACAGATGCTCTGGTGGGCGGTTACGTTGATGAGAGGATGGCGCACCGTATGATGTACGGAAATTGTTTCTTTCACTTGCAGGCGGCACTGAATCGTGAAGAACGGGCAAAACTTGCCGCCAAAATCCGCCGCAACCGCAATATCGTTGCGGTGACGGTGGATGAACGCAAGGTGCATATCTGGTATAAACGCCAGATGACGGCTTATCAGCTGCAGGAAATTCAAAAAATGCTGATTGAAACCGTAAAGCGCCTGCAGGAAGCGGCGATTACTCCCGCAGAAAGACTGGCGGAATATCGCCGGGATGCGGTGATTTCTCTGGCGGGTTTTGCGGCTATGGAAGTCTTGAAGCGCACGTCACCGCAGCTCTTTGTGGGCAGTAAGATTTTGCGCAGTCTGCTGGTGCTGGGCATTGCGCGGAAGTTTATCCAGAACGGCGTTAGCGGCGTAGTCCGCGACCATCAGCCCAACGCCGATACGTTGACGGCTACGGCGGTTATCGCTTCTGTGCTGGCGGGCAAACCTGAATCCAGTTTGACGCTTTTGGCTCTCTCCAACGGGGCGGAAATGCTGACAAGCTATGCCGCAGAAAAGGCCCGCACCCATATTTCGGGGCTGTTATCCCTTGACCAGCGTTATGTATGGCTGGTGGAAGGGGATGTGGAGAAGAAGGTTCCGGTAGAGCAGGTCAAGGTCGGTGATATTATTGCCGCCCATGCCGGGGAAAAGATTGTGGTGGATGGCCGGGTAATTGCCGGGGATGCCGCTGTCAATCAGGCCTCGATTACCGGTGAGTCCAATCCGGCCATGAAACACACGGATTCTCCCGTTTATGCCGGCAGTGTAATGGAGGCGGGCGAGCTTACCATCAAGGTGGAAAAAGTCGGTAAGGACACATCGCTTGCGCATATCGTGCATTTGGTCGAGGAAGCACAGAACCGCAAGGCTCCCGTGCAGAACTTTGCCGACAAGATGGCCAATTTCCTCGTGCCGGTTTCCTTTATCGGGGCAGGTATCGTCTATGGCGCTACCCGCGACTGGCAGCGCGTGCTGAACCTTTTGTTTATCGACTTCTCCTGCGGTCTGAAGTTGTCCACGGCTACGGCGATGTCGGCGGCTATCGGCGCAGCGGCCAAGCGCGGTATTCTTGTCAAGGGCGGCAACTATATCGAAGCGCTGGCAGAAACCGATACGGTGGTGCTCGATAAGACCGGTACGCTCACCGTGGGCATTCCGCAGATTGCCTTTGTCAAAACCGCCAAGGGCGTAGCGGAAAAGGAAATGATTCTGCTGGCTTCGTCTGCCGAGCAGCATTCTGTTCATCCGTTGGCGGTAGCCATTCAGAAATATGTGGAAGCGCAGGAGTGGACTTCTCCCCAGCATACGTCCTCCCAAACGATTGTGGCCCGCGGGATGCAGGCCGAGGTGCCGGACTTTGAAGGCTTCAAGGGCGGCCTTATTCGTGTCGGCAGTCTTAAATTCCTGCGGGAAAACGGCATTGAGGATACGGAAGGACTGGCAGATGGTCTGGCGTTCAAGAACCTTCTCTATGTAGCCCGCGATAAGGAGCTTATCGGCGTTATCGGCATTGAAGACCCCATTCGTCCGAAGATGAAAAAGACGCTTAATCAGATGCGCCGTCATGGTGTGGATGAAATCGTCATGCTCACCGGTGACAGCAAGGCGGTAGCCGCCGAAGTGGCGCATAACATGGATATTGATTCCTACCATGCCGAAATCCTGCCCGAAGACAAGAGTCACTATGTCAATAAGCTCAAACAGCGGGGAACCGTGATGATGGTTGGTGACGGTATCAATGATGCGCCGGCGCTGGCCTTCTCTGATGTAGGTGTGTCCTTAGGCGGACGGCAGACGGATATTGCCGCAGAATCCTCGGCAGTAACCATTCACTCCGAAGACCCGGAACGGCTGATTGAAACCTTGCAATTAGGGCGCCGGACGATGGATTTGGTGCATCAGAATTTCATGGCAACGATTCTCGTCAATTCTTCGGCTATGCTTTTGGGTGCCTTGGGCAAAATCAGTCCGCTCTGGGCGGCGGTGATTCACAATACCGCAACCCTCGCGGTTGTACTTAATAGCTGTCGTATCTTAAACAGCGGCAAGCAGGGCTTCTTTGCCCGCAACCGCCGGGCAGCGTAACGCTGGAAAAGAGGGATTATCATGCAGTGTGATTTGAAGAATTTACCTTT
>DFHU01000061.1:0-38089 GCA_002373045.1 Pseudoselenomonas ruminantium
AAGATCAGCGACAGGATTCGGGAAAACAAAGCCATTGCTGAACTGGTGGAAAAAATCCACAATGAACGCCCGGACAAGGGCTATCGCCGCATAAACGATGACCTTCGGCACGACCACGGCATTCATGTAAATGACAAGCGTATCCTTAGGATATGCCGAAAGAAGAGCATTAAATCCACCATTAAATACCGCAGCCACGGCTGCACCAGACGTGCGAAGAATCCTCAATACATCGCAGAAAACATTCTTTCTCGCAAATTCCATGCCGATACTCCAAACGAGAAATGGTTGACCGATGTGACCGAATTCAAGTGGTATGAGGATTCTGTTGTGCATAAACTGTACCTAAGTGCCATTCTTGACCTTTACGATAGACGAATCGTATCCTTTGTTATTAGTGAGCATAACGACACCCCGTTGGTATTCAAGACCTTTGACAAGGCGGTAAAAGCCAATCCGGATGCCCGTCCGCTGTTCCACAGTGATAGAGGCTTTCAATATACGAACAGGAATTTCCACCACAAACTGGAAAAACAGGGAATGACGCAAAGCATGTCCCGCGTAGCCCGCTGCATTGACAACGGGCCTATGGAAGGATTCTGGGGCATCCTTAAGCGGGAGATGTACTACGGCAGACGTTTTACCAGCAAGTGTGAACTTATGCGTTCGATTGAAGCATACATTCATTATTACAACCACAAGCGTGTGCAACGTAACCTTGGTATCTTAACACCGATAGAGAAACACACCTTGTATTTAGCCGCATAAAAAAAGGCCGACAGACAAATCTGTCGACCAAAGAAATCTTATATTTTTTTATTGTCCTCTTGACGGGGAGCAGTTCATTACGTGCAACAGCCCCTTTTTTGTATCTTTAACTTCATCCGCACCTAAGACGGCTCAGCCGCTTGAACAGGGACAGACACAAAAGTTCCTTCTATTCCCCCAAACAGAAGCCGAAGCAACTGCCTGAAGCTTAACCGAAATTAGATTTTCTTATTCCTTTTTGGAATATATCAATCAGCGAAGCGTCTATACGAACTACAGCCTGACGGAATGCGGGCATATCGCAGGACGAATAGCGACAGCACGATTGATGATTGGACCTGACGTGGATTTGGGCGTTACACCACTGGCTCCTGTTGCCATATCTTTTCATCTTTATTGAATGTAGCCATCAGCTATTCTTGTTTTTTGTGCAGCCTCTCAGTTCATCTGCACCTGAACCGAAGTCCTTTCGCTGTCTGTCCCTGTTCAAGCGGCCAAGGTAGGCGCAGCCCACCTTGCTGTCACTTGTCTTTACTTTTCCATCAAGTCTTCGAGAATAAAGGCTATATCACCGGCCAGGTCAAATTTCGGTTTATAGTCCACCTTCGTCGTGAGTAATGCCTCATCAATCTTAATGGACACAGCATCTGCTGTCTGCGTCAATTCTTTCACCATCGCTCTTACCTTGTTCCGGTCATAGTCAATGGTCATAATGCGGTCAATATCATAGCAATACGCTGTCTGATTGCCATCATTGTTAAAGACATAGCCCCGCCCCTCGCCTTTCCGCAGCTCGTGTGAGCTTTTCCGGCTAGCTAATCCCTGAAGTGTTGACAGAAACGCACGGCGGCTCTTATTGGCGTCCACAGCTGCATCAAGATTGAATTCCATATTGGCCTTGGCTTTGCCAATAGCCGTGCCTAGGTGCTCCTTTTCCACCATAAGCTCCTGCCATACAGCCAGCAGCCGCCCTACATCGAAGCCTTCCTCCGCTTTCTGACTAACATCTACACTGTCATCCTGTTGACCAGCCAAAGCTTTACTGCGAAGATGCTTCTCCGTAATCGTCATGACATTGTCCGATTTATAGAGATACCGGGTAATGTAATCCTGCAACTCACCAATCTTATTCTGGGCCTGAAATGCTTCTTTAAGATTCATCACTTTCATCCTCCGTCATATTCCCACGGCACAATATAAGCCATCATCTATCACATCCGTTACTTTCGCCACAACAACCGGAAAATCCTTTTACACTCTTGAAATCGGACGCAAAATATTTACAAAAAAGCTTCACAACCGGGAGCAGATTGCGCCCGGCTGTGAAGCTTTTCTTCATCTACGAAGTCTCCCCTTCACAGGGTATTTCCATTCAAATAAGCTCATTATTTTTCAATTGCCGATAAAGCGTATAAAACGCCGCGGGAAAGCCAAAAATAATGCCTCCGATTATACCAGCTTTTCCCAATTGCAGGTAATCTCCTATAAGGCTGCCAATATAGCCGCAGATGCCCACAAAGACCACGAGGTATATTCCCACACCACCGAGGATGGAAAATGCCTTTAGTGCTTGTTTCAGACCGCTTGGTTCTTTTTCCGGCATCTTATTTGCCTATGAACACATCCGGGCGGCTGTCGACCATGCCATAGTGATAAAGGATGGCCTGAATAATACGCTCGGACGCCTTGCCGTCACCATAGGGGTTGACGGATTCTGCCATACGGTGGTAAGCTTTCTCGTCCGTCAGCAGGGTCTTGGCTTCGTTGTAGACCACATCGCGATCCGTGCCGATAAGTTTAACAGTCCCCGCGGCTACAGCTTCCGGACGTTCCGTGGTATCGCGCAGAACGAGGACGGGTTTGCCCAGAGCCGGAGCTTCTTCCTGCACTCCGCCGGAATCTGTGAGGATTAAGTGGGCTTTGTGCATCAGGTTGGCAAACGGTTCGTAATCAAGCGGGTCAATCAGATGAACCTGGGAAAGTCCGCCTAATTCTTCGCGTACGACTTCGCGCACTTTCGGGTTCTTATGCACGGGGAATACCACTTCCACATCGTCAAATTCTTCCGTGAGCTGGCGCAGGGCCTTGTAGACATGGCGCATAGGCTCGCCCAGATTTTCCCGGCGATGGGTGGTGACGAGAATGATACGCTTGTTTTCAAAATCAATATTCTGCAGCAACTCGTCCTCGAACTGGAAATCATCGCGGACGGTATGGTGCAGGGCATCAATAACCGTATTGCCGGTTACAAAAATGCTTTCTGGCTTTACATTTTCTGCCAGCAGATTGCTTTCGGAAGTTTCCGTCGGAGCAAAGTTGAGGTCGGCAATGCAGCCGGTGAGCTTGCGGTTCATTTCTTCCGGGAACGGGCTGTACTTGTCATGGGTTCTCAGACCAGCTTCGACATGACCGACCGTCGTCTGATGATAGTAAGCTGCCAGCGCACCGGCAAAGGTGGTCGTGGTATCGCCATGTACCAATACGATGTCCGGCTTTTCCTCTTCCAACACTTTGTCCAAGCCCATCATGGCCTTTGACGTGATATCAAAGAGGGTCTGTCCCTGTGCCATAATATCAAGGTCATGGTCGGGGGTGATGTTAAAGAGCCCCAGCACCTGGTCGAGCATTTCTCTGTGCTGCGCCGTCACCGCTACCACCGGCGTAATCTTGTCCGGGTGTTTGGCCAGTTCCAGCACGATAGGCGCCATTTTAATCGCCTCCGGACGGGTGCCAAAGACCGTCATAACCTTGATTTTCTTTTTTTCCATTCCTAGTCCCCTCTCTATAATTAAAGGCAGGAGTCGCACCTGCCTTTTGGGTTCACAAATTATTAATGCTGATGTGCCGAATCATTCATACGGAAAATACCGATTTTCTTGGCACCATAAAGTACCAGCACCACCACCAGGCACACGATGGCAATGGCGAATTGATAGCTGACTTCTGTAAGCGCTACCGCACTAAGGCCCAGCAAGGCGCTGATGACATACATCAGCAGTACAGCCTGACGCTGGCTGAAGCCCAAATCCATCAAACGATGGTGCAGATGCCCCTTGTCCGGCTTAAAGATGGGCACACCGCCACGATAACGGCGCACGATAGCAAAGGTCGTGTCCAGAATCGGCAGGCCCAATGCCAGAATCGGCACAATCAAGGCGATGGTCGCCGCACATTTTACCGCACCGATAACGGAGATGCCGGCCAGCATATAGCCTAAGAACATACTGCCGGAATCGCCCATGAAAATCCGCGCCGGATTGAAGTTGTAGTAAAGGAAGCCAAAGGCCGCCCCGGCCAGTGCTGCGGTGAGCACAGCCACCAGCAGGATGTTCTGCTGCAGTGCCACCAAAAAGATGGTAATGGCCGCAATGGTCGATACGCCGGCTGCCAGTCCGTCAAGGCCGTCAATCAGGTTCACCGTATTGGTCAGACCAACAATCCAAAAGATGGTCAGAGGAATCGCCAGCCACTCCGTATAGAAGAAGTCGCCGAACGGGTCCGTGATGAAGTCAATGCGCACATCGAAGGCAATGACGAGCACGGCCGCTGCAATAATCTGCCCCACCAGTTTGACCTTGGCCGGCAGGTTCTTATAGTCATCAATGACGCCTACCAGCACAATCAGGGAGGCGCCCACAAGCAAACCGGTGACTTCAAAGAGCACTTCCGGTTCCACTTCGATGAACTGCATAATCCCTAAAATCGCCACCATAAAGGCTGCATAAATGCCCAGTCCGCCAATACGGGGAATGGGTTTTTTATGTACTTTTCTCGCATCAGGAGCGTCCATTGCCCCCGTCTTGGCCGCCAGGAAAATCACACCGGGCGTAAGTGCCAAGGCCACGCCTGCGGCAATGACAAACGCCAACACATATTCTGGCATACAAGTAGCACCTCTTTTTCTCAAAATCGATAATTCATAACAAGCCTATTTTAGCGCAGTGTATACAGAGTGTCAATGAAAATAAGCTGAAAGAACGAGTTTATTTGCTTCGTTATCTGCTCAATCATGGATTTCATCCGGCCGACAGGTAACAATGCTGCCATCGGTTTCGTAATAAACGACCTGCGCCAGTTTGGCATTTCTGAGCATTCTGCGGCAGAGCAGACAGGGCTTACCGGAGGCCAGTGTGCCATCGGCATTGATGCCCACGATATAGATCGTTGCGCCTTCCATGTCCGCCGGGTCGGCGTTGATGATGGCGTTCTGTTCGGCATGCACAGCCACGCAGAGTTCATAATTCTGCCCTTTGGGCACATGGAGCCGCTCACGCTCACAGATGCCCGTATCAATGCAATTGTTTTCCCCACGCGGCGCACCGTTATAACCGGTACTGATAATGATACGGTCCTTGACGATAATCGCCCCATAGCGGCGGCGCAGGCAGGTTGCCCGGCGCCCTACGGCGCGGGCGATATCGAGAAAATACTCCGTCCATTCGGGGCGCTTTTGAATCTTATTCTGCTCCATTTTCTTGCTCTCCTTTTATCTTCTTGATTTCCTGTAAATATCTGCGGGCGAGGATTACGGCCACAAAATCGTCCACGGGCACCGGCGGTACCTGCATGGTCACGGGGATTAGGCGGCGCCAGCCCTTCGGCGGATTGGCCTTCCAGTATTCCTTTTTCGCCAGTTCCGTGGTGCGGTATTCGTCACGGACAATGACCTCCAACGCGGCAATCTGCGCAAGTCTGCCCTGCGCTTCTTTACTTGTGGTACCATTACCGATAAGGAGACGGCTAAAGCCGTAGTCAGCTTTAGCCGCATTTACTTCCGTCATTAAGTTTTCCGTGACAATAACCCGCTGGCAGAGAATTTTGCCGTCGTCTTTTAATACAGCAAAACCGCATTTATCCCTGCCGGGGTCTAATGCTGCTATTGTCATTGGTTATTTTTCTCCACTTCAATCTTGAGGCGCAGCGGGCCAGACGCATCGGTATCACCATTAGCATAGGCCAACAGAATCACAGGCCCGCGCTGTCCCTTGAGCTTTGCCACCACATCATAGAACTGAGCGCCTTCCATCACGCCCACGGTTCCCCGCAAAGGATCAGGCAAAATGCCCTTCGCGGTTGCGGCAAAGTTGACGTCCTTGAGGAAATTCATCACCGTCTGCTCTGCTTCGCTGTCATCTGCCAGGCCCAAATCGTAGGGGCGGGCAATGATGAACTCCTTATCCCGATAGATTATGCTGTTGGGATAAAGTTCCAACGTGGTGCGGACTTCCTCGCCGCGCACCAGATTGCCGGCCGCTACAATGCGTACGACGATATCCTGCTTGCTTTTCGCAATCGTTTCCACCGCCGCCTCATATTCCGGACGATAGATCCAGATATCCTCATCCGAACGGTCGCTGCCAAAACGAGCAGATACATTACGATTAGCCAGCGCCGCCAGCATTTCCATATCCGCCGCCACCTCTTCATTGCTGCGACCGCCACGGATTACGCCGCTGGCAATAATTTCGCCTGCCCGAAAGGCAATATCACCTTCGCGGACAGTAATCAGTCCTGCACGCAGCTGCCGGGTTCGTTCTTCCAGTTTCTTATTATCAGCGGTCAGGTTTTCGTTATCTGCCGTCAAATTCGTATTGTCCGCCAGTAGTTTTTGGTTGTTGCCGGACAGTTCCTCATTGCGGGCCGTAAGCTCGGCTTTTGCCCCTTCCAGTTCAGCAATACCGGCCTGTAAACGGGACGCTTCTTCCTCAAGAGTCTTTTGCTGCTCATTGAGCCGGGTCACATCTGCCTTGGACTGCTGCAAAGCAGCATCCGTACGCTCCTGCTCAGACTTGGCTGCGTCCAAATCCGCCTGTGTATGCAAAAGATTATTCTTCGTTTCCTGCATCGTCCGATTAAGCTCTTCCAAGCCAAACAGTGCTGTCCGCACATTTTCTGACGCTGCGGCCATGACACCAAAAGTCAAGGTGGTGATTACAATGCCGGTAAAAATCGTAATGATGATTGATGTATGCCGGGGACGCAGCCCGAAAATCGACAAACGTTTCTTGCCGATTTTCGTGCCCAGCCGGTCGCCAATAAACGCAATCGCACCGCCCGTGATGACCAACACAGCAATCAAGAGGATTCCTGACATCTATCTTTCCACCTTTCTCCAAATAATCAGCGTGATGCCCGCTGCACCAGATACGCACCGGCTGCCATGCCAATAAGGTTAGGCATCCATACCGCCAGCAGCGGCGGAACAACACCACTGCTGGCCAGAGCATTGCCCATCGTCATAAGCGCATAATAAACAAAGATGATGATAACACTCATGGCAAAGCCAGCCGAGGAACTATTACGTGTAGGCTGCAAGCCCAAGGGAACGCCCACCAGGGCAAAAACCAGACTGGCCATGGGGACCGTCACACGCTGATAAAGCTCTGCTTCCAGCTTGTTGGTATCCACATACTGCGTTTTCAGGATGTTAATCTGCTCCCGCAGTTCTCTCATGGTCATTTCTTCCAATTCTTTTTGTTCTCGAACAATCTGTGTGGGATTTGCACTTATAGGCAGCACCTGCGTCTTGAAGCGAACCATATGTTCGCTTTTACCTTCCTCTTCAGTGATATCATAAATAATACCATTGTGCATGGTCCAGATATTGCCATTCCACTCAGCATAATCAGCATTTTCTACCGTTTTTACCTTGCCGGCTTCGTTAAATTCCTGCAACGTAATTCCCTGCAGCTGCTGAATATCCGCCTCGTAGCGGCGGGCATAGGCCAAACGCTGGATTTTATCCCCATTTATTTCCTTGAGGATAATATGCTCCTGAGATTTCATCCCCGTATTGCCCTCGATTTCATAATAGAGTACATTACGGTAGGCCGTATTAGCCCAGGGAACCACATATTCATTGAAGGCCATTGCTGCAATGCTCACGATAAGGCCCATGATGACGGCTGGCATGGCAATGCGGGAAAAACTGATGCCGCAGGACTTCATGGCGGTAATCTCACTATTGCTGGACAAACGCCCAAAGGTCAAAAGTGTTGACAGTAACATGGACATAGGAAAGGTCCAGATAACCACCCCTGGCAGGCCAAAGATAAAGATTTTTACCACCGCCTGCAGGGAAGCGCCATAATCGGTGATATATTTAGCAATCCTGAACAGCGTTCCCGAGCCGATAAATACCGCAGAGAACGCGCAAATGCTAAAGACAAAGGTCAGTACCACTTCTCTGAATATGTATTTGTCTAAAATTCGCAATCGCATATCGGCTCTCCTTATAAGGTGAAATTCTCACCCAGATAAAACTTTTTCGCTATCGGACTTTCTGCAATGGTCTGGCTGCTGCCTTCCAGCAGGATTTTGCCTTCACTCAAAATATACGCACGGTCCACTATCTGCAGGGTTTCGCGCACATTATGGTCTGTGATGAGAATGCCCATTCCCCGCTGACGCAGATACTGGATAATCTCCTGAATATCGGCTACGGCCAGAGGGTCAACGCCCGCAAAGGGTTCATCCAGCAGAATAAACTGAGGTTCCAGGGCCAGGCAGCGGGCGATTTCCACGCGGCGGCGCTCACCACCGGAAAGTTCCGTACCCTTGCGGTTACGGACATGCGTGATATGGAATTCCGCCAACAGTTCATCAAAGCGTGAACGCTGCTCAGCCCGGGAAAGTGACGTGGTCTCCAATATAGCCATGATATTTTCTTCCACCGTGAGTTTGCGGAAAATGGAGGACTCCTGGGTCAGATAGCTTATGCCCAATTCGGCCCGCTTGTACATGGGCATTTTGGTGATGTTCACATCCGACAGGAACACTTCGCCGGAAGATGGCTGTTCGAGGCCGACAATCATATAAAATGATGTGGTCTTACCAGCACCATTAGGCCCCAAAAGACCGACGATTTCGCCCTTTTCCACCCGCAGGGAAACTCTGTCCACTGCCGTGTGCTCCTTGAATTTTTTTACCAGATTTTTCGCCTCAATATGCAAGGTCCTGCCCTCCATCTATTCCAGCTTTCCTTACTTGACTTTAGCCCGTCCTTCGGGGTCAAGATAAAGGGTCAGCTTATTGCTCTTCATCGTATTGTTTTCCTTAACCGCCCAGGCATTGCCGGTCAGTACCACCCGGCCCTGTTCCTTGCCGACATAATCAGCATGGTCACCGCCAGCTTCCATCTGACGGGCTGGGCTTTCAATATGGACATTGCCCGTGCCGACGTAATGTTCGTCATCCAGCCAGCCTTCCATATAATTTGCAGAGAATGTACCATCGCTATTGCTGATTGTGCCCCCCGCAGGAATCTTAATATATTTATTCTGATTCGGATAGTAATCTACCTGCTCACCGGCAAAAGATTTATCGCCATCGGTTCCCCGAACACTGCCCACAGCACTGATATGCCCCTGGCCATCGGTAACAATCCGGCTGCAGGTGAGACGCATAGCCTCACGCACCGCTATGACATTGCCCTCTACAGAACCTTCCTGTGTCTTGGCATTATAGGTCGCTTTCGCGCCCGTAACTTTAGTGGTTCCCTGCTTTAGCAGTACGTCGCCCGTGGCCACAGCCAGCCCCGTACTCATATCGTATTCCACATTATCCGCATTGAGTTCAGCTGGCTCCCCGGCTGCCGAGATATGCCCCCAGGGCATTGTCAGAGCGAGGGTCAGTGCCATAACCATTTTCTTCATTCGACTTGTCATTTCGTTTCTCCTCCTCTGCGCAAATGCGCTTTGCCGCTGATTTTGATTTTATTGAAACCATCACTGCTTTCAATGCGGTCACCCGTGGCCAGCATATCTTCTTTGACGGCTTTGGCATTGCCAATTGCCGCTAAGATTTCCTTTTGCGCATCCCAACGCAGTTCATCACAAGTCAACTGTGCGCCATCGCTGTTTTTTATCTCCACGTTATCCGAAAGGACGATATCCTTCGTTCCTTCCGCATAGGTTCCTTTACCGGCCTTTACTTCCACCACTCTGCCATCTTCAGCATAAAAATGGCCCTGCAGTTTTTCCAGCACTGCATCACGGGTTTCAATATTAACGTCAATATGCTCAGCAGTCAAGTCCCAGATTTTGCGGCCATTTCTTTCCTCACTGATTTCGTTGCCGTCATAACTCATCGTCTTATTGCTTTCAGCGGGTGTCTCCGGCAGATCAGGTGTCTCAGGAACGGTCACCACCGCCCATACCACCAGAGCTGCAAAGGCCGCAATTGCAGCAGCGATAAGCCCCTTGCGCATCTTGCTCATCTGGCATCCTCCTGTGCTTTAACGGTATGGTGTTTGCCCACTTTCTGCTGTTCTGGCGGCGTATTCCAGCGCTTTTGGAACCAAAGCCACTGCGTGGGATTTTCACGGATAATATCCTCGATGATTTTCGTCATCTTCACCGTGAAGTCAAATAAATCCTTGTCGGTATCGCCTGTATCTTCAAAGCGCATAACTTCGCCAATAACGACTTTATGCTTACCATTGGGCTGGCGCAGGATAAATGCGGGCAGTACCGGGGCATTGAACTTGCAGGCAAAGACAGCCGGACCTTGCGGAGTCGCCGCCACTTTACCCAAAAAGGGGATAAATGCGCCCCCTGGGCCGCCGTCCTGGTCAGCCAAAAAGCCCAAAATCTTACCTTTTTTCAGCGCCTTGGCTGCCGCCAAAAGTTCGCTTGTGCCACGGGAAAAAATTTCCACATTGATGGTCTTGCGCAAATCGTTCAAAGCATTGGTGTACTGCATATTCGGCTGAGGTTTGGCAATCGCGGTAACGGGCAGGCCGTTCATCGTAAAGGCCGCCGACAGCCACTCCCATGTGCCGATATGTCCTGTGAGCACCACCACACCATGACCTTCAGCCAGTGCATCGGTCATGCGCTCTAAATGGTCGATTTCAATGTACTTGTGGAAATTTTTTGGCGTGATGTTCGGCATATAGAGGATTTCCAGCACATTGCGGGCCAAATTGACAAAGGACGCCCTTACCATTTTGCGTGCTTCCGGTTCACTCAGACCTAAGGCCGGCATCATCTGTTTTACAGCCAGTTCCCGCTGCTTTTTTATCAGCAGATAATAGAGCTGACCCAAAATCCAGCCGGCAGCCATTACGAGTTTATAGGGGGTGTGACACACCACCCAGCTCATAAACATCACAAATTTATACTGCATTAATTGTCTTCCCCCAAATCGTTATTGTTTCCAGTTCCTATTCCCGTTAGAACTGTCCGGCAAGAGGAAGTCCGCCATGATATCTTCCCACTTGCCCTGCACCTTGAAGATAAACTCCAAAAGTTCCCGTACGGCTCCATGACCACCATTTTTGCAGGAGACGACCAGCGACTGTGTGCGGACCGATTCCTCTGCATCCGCTACAGCCATCGGCAGGCCAACCTGCAGCATGATAGGCAGGTCGATAAGGTCATCGCCGATATAAGCAATCTGCGCGTCTTTCAGTCCCGTCAGTTCTTTCAATTCATCATAAGCACTGCGTTTATCGGAATTTCCCTGAAAGACATGGCTGATACCCAGTTCCTTAGCCCGGAAAGTCACCTGCTCCGACTTGCGGCCAGTAATGATGGCGGTCTGCAAGCCATATTTATGGGCAAGGCTTATGCCCAGCCCATCCCGGCAATAAAAGGGCTTATAGAGTTCCCCCTGTGCGCCGATATAAATGCCACCATCAGTCAGTACACCATCCACATCAAAAATGACTAATTTTATCTTTTTTGCTGCCTTTAGGGCATTGCCATGAATTTCCATTATACCACTCCTTGACGCAACAGGTCAGTCAAATGAATAATCCCCACAGGAATTTTATTTTCGTCAATTACAGGCAATACGGTAACGGGGCGCGGTTTGTGCTTTTCCATCACAGAAAGGGCAGCCGAAGCCATCGCTTCCTGCTTGATGGTCAGCGGCGTTGCAAACATGATATTGCCTACCGCTTCATCCAGGAACTTATAATCCTTGGCCAGTGCCCGGCGGATGATGCCATCGGTGATGATGCCTACCAATTTGCCGCTGTCATCAACCACTGAAGCAGCACCAAGGCCTTTATCCGTCATGATAAAGAGCGCATCTTTTGCCGTCTTGTCCTTATGCACAATGGGATTTTCATCTCCGGTATGCATAACATTTTTGACCGTAAGCAGAAGCTTTCTCCCCAAAGCGCCGCCCGGATGGAACAGGGCAAATTCCTGACTGGTGAAATCGCGTACACGCATAAGCGCAATAGCAATCGCATCGCCCATGGCCAGCGTAGCTGTGGTGCTGGCTGTCGGTGCCAGCCCCAGAGGACAGGCTTCCCGCTCCACGCCGATATCCACAAAGTGATCAGCAGCTTTGCCTAACTGGGAATCACGGCGTCCACTCATCGCGATGATGGTCGCGCCGATGCGGCGAATAATGGGCAGGATATTGACCACTTCCGTGGACTCACCGCTGTTGGATATCGCAATGACCACGTCATTTTCCGTCACCATGCCCAAATCGCCATGAAAGGCCTCGCCGGGATGCATGAAGAACGCCGGCGTGCCGGTGCTGGCAAAGGTTGCCGCCATCTTGCGGCCAATATGGCCAGATTTGCCCATACCGGTCACGACCACGCGTGCCTTGCAGTCGAGTATGCACTGCACAGCCGCCACAAATTCATCATCAATGCGGCCTTTGAGTTTTTCCACGGCATCCGCTTCAATCGTGAGCGTTTCCAGCGCCGCTTCTTTTATCTTATCTACCAATCTTATCCCCTCAATTTACCACAAGCTCTAACCAAAACACGCCGTTTACTTCTGTTTATGGCGCACGATTTCGTGAATTGCTACAGCATCTTTCAACAGGTCTTCCAGCTTGTCCAGATAAACCATATTGGCACCATCCGAAAGTGCTTCCTCCGGATTGTCATGAACTTCCAGGAATAATGCATCTACACCTGCAGCCACAGCCGCCCGCACCAGATATTCCACATATTCGCGGTTGCCAGCCGAAGTCGTCCCGTTGCCGCCCGGCAGCTGCACCGAATGCGTGCCGTCCATAACCACGGGATAGCCAAAGGAACGCATGATAGGCAAGGAGCGCATATCCACCACGAGATTGTGATAACCAAAGGATGCACCGCGTTCCGTAAGCATAATCTGGTCACAGCCGCTTTCATGGAGCTTGTCCACCACATTGCGCATATCCTCCGGCGCTAAGAACTGGCCTTTCTTCACATTAACGACCTTGCCCGTCTGCGCAGCAGCATGGAGAAGGTCCGTCTGACGGCAGAGGAACGCCGGTATCTGCAAAATATCGGCCACTTCTGCCACAGGTTTCGCCTGACTTGTTTCGTGGATATCCGTCACCACAGGTACGCCCAATTCTGCCTTGATGGTCTTTAACATTTCCAAGCCTTTTTTCAGGCCAGGGCCACGGAAGCTATGGTAGGAAGAACGGTTGGCCTTGTCAAAGGACGCCTTGAATACATAGTTGATATCCAAACGCTGGCAGATTTCCTTGATTGTACGGCCAATCAGCAGGCATCTGTCCAGTCCTTCGAGCACACAAGGGCCAGCCAAAAGCGTAAGTTTCTCCCCGCCACCAATAGTATAATTGCCTACTTTTACCTGATTCATATTCAAGCTCCTTTCATCTAGACCAATAGCGCTCTATCGTTACTTCATGTTTTTATATATCTCATTCACTTTGGCCAAATCTTCCGCCGTATCAACCCCAACGAACTTAGCCTTTGTTTCAACGACTTTAATTTTGTAGCCATTTTCCAGCGCCCTGAGCTGCTCAAGCGATTCCGACTGCTCCAACGGCGTAGATTCCATCTTCGCATAGGCCAGCAGGAAATCCCGCATATAGGCATAAATGCCGATATGCTTATACACCGGGCAGCCTGCATTGCGCGGATAGGGCATAACCGAACGGGAGAAGTACAGGGCATAACCTGCCTTGTCCGTAACCACCTTGACGTTGTTGGGATTTTCAATCTCCGCCTTGTCCGTCATCAAGGTCTTGACCGTAGCCATTTTCAGCTCGCTGTCCGTTTCAAAGACAGCGGCCAGTTCATCAATCAAACTCGGTTCAATCAAGGGTTCATCACCCTGCACATTGATGATTAAATCCACATCCGTGAAAGCTTCCGCCACTTCGGCCAGCCGGTCTGTGCCGGTGGGATGGGAAGCTTTGGTCATCATGGCCTTGCCGCCATTTGCTTCTACTGCCGTCAGGATGCGTTCATCATCCGTTGCCACAATCGTCTCGGATACTTTCTTCGCTTGTGACGCCCGGTCATAAACCCGGCAGACCATCGGCTTGCCGGCAATATCTTTGAGGGGTTTGCCCGGCAGGCGGGTGGATGCATAACGCGCGGGAATAACACATAATACCTTCATAATCTGCCTCTTATCTTTCTCACTTGCCCAATTTAGCCGCTAAGCGCTGCGCCAGCAGTGCCTTGAACTCGTCTTTTCCTTGTTGGAAGTTGACCTCCACGCAAATGACATATACGGGTACGGAAATCCCGGCATGAATGACTTCCATCGGGATTTTCACGGCATCTTTTTCCGTAATCACAATGGCCTCTGCCCCCATGCGCTGTGCCTGATGAAGGATATCGACCATTTCCTGCATGCTGTAATCGTGATGGTCCGGATAGCGCAGGCTTTCAATAATCGTGACCCCTAAATCCGACAGAGTCTGTTCAAAGGACGCGGGGTTACCGATAGCCGAAACCGCCATGATTTTGCGGCCGCGCATCGTATTGACATCAATACCGTCACCGGCAATATCCACATACCAGTCCGCCAAAGGAATGAACCGGCGCGGCTGATGGATACTCTCCACCACCTGAGCTTCTTTATTATAGCGGTGCACCGTTTCCCGGATAAATTCGCGGGAGCCGGCTGCCGCCTGGTCCACCTTGGTCAACAGGCATACATCGGCCCGGCTGATATGCGAAATGGGTTCACGCAAGGTTCCGCGCGGAAGCATATAACCGTTACCGAAGACATTCACCGCATCAACCAGCAGGATATCCATATCCCTCTCCAACTGCCAATGCTGGAAACCATCATCCAAAATGGCCACTTCCGCGCCAAAATTTTCAATGGCATACTGTCCGGTAACGGAGCGGTCAGCACCGATCAGCACGGGAACTTCCGGCAGATGCTTGGCCAGCATGAACGCCTCGTCCCCGGCATCGGCCGCCGTCATATGGAGCCGCTGCCCATCGGACACAATACCGACATTACCATGCCATTTGGCCCGATAGCCGCGATTGAGGATGACCACCTTGTAGCCCATATCCCGAATATCGCTGGCCAGCCGTTGCGCGGTAGGCGTCTTGCCCGTACCGCCTACGGTGACATTGCCCAGACTGATTACGAAGCAATCCAGTTTCTTGCGGCTGAACACGCCATGACGATAGCCCCAAAGCTTGATATCGACTAACAGTGCATAAATTTTTGAAAAAATATAGAGTATCGCGGTGAGGATATGTTCCATCACCCCATCGACTTCTTTGAGATGCACCAAATCAATAAAATAAGTCTGGAAATTATTGATCTTCTGCGTGGAACGCGCCCGCTGCCGATTTTCCGGACGGCTTTCATACGTTTCCAGTGTGTCCCGCAAAATCAAGGCTGACTTGCGCGAAGCCCCCTTATTTTCGCCGACAATGGCCAGCGTTTCCGCCTCCAGGCGGTGACGGTGCCCGGCATCATCAAAAAGCCTTGCAGTCTCTACCGCCAGTTCCTGTTCATTATTAACCGTAATGCAGGCATCACGCTTCTTGAACAGGGCATGCGTATCCTTAAAGTTGAACATATAGTGTCCAACGATGATAGCCTTGCCATGGGCTGCCGGCTCCAAAATATTATGGCCGCCATGGGGAATCAGGCTGCCGCCTACATAGACGACGTCACCCACGCTGTAGACCTTGCCCAGTTCGCCAATGGTGTCCAGAATCACAATATCCGCATCCTGTGGGCCGCTTTCCTGCTGTTTGGTACGGGTCGTTACGCTAAAACCTGCCCGCTTGCAGAGATGAATGACCTCCTGCGTGCGCAAAAGCTCACGAGGAGCAATGACCAATTTGGCCTGCGGATGCTTTTCCCGCACCGCCGCAAACGCCTTTAAGACAAAGGCCTCCTCGCCGCGATGAGTTGAACCAGCCAACAGAATTCCTTCGGCTTTCTCCAAGCCCATCTCGCGAATGATTGTCGCCTTCTCCTCGGCACTTACATCCGTATAGGTCTGGTCAAATTTTGTATTGCCCGTCACCGTCACGAGCTCCGGCGGTGCTCCCAAACGCATGATGTAATCGGCGTCAATATCCGACTGCATGGCAAATTTCGTCACCGTGCCAATCATATCGGAAAGCAGGCTATTCAGATATTTATACTGCTTCACGCTGCGGTCACTGATACGGCCATTGACCATCATGACGGGAATATGCATCTTGCGGGCCGTCTTTAAAAAGTTCGGCCACAATTCGGTTTCCACCGGCAAAAACACCCGCGGGTGAATGCGCCGCAGCACGCTGCCTGCCAAAAAGGGCAGATCCAGCGGAAAATAGATAATGGCATCCGCATCCTTGATGATGCGGTTAGCCATCTCATATCCACTGGTGGTCACCACCGATACCAGAATCGGCGTCTGCGGGAATTCCTTGTGAAATTCCTTAATCAGCGGGCTTGTGGCCACAATCTCACCTACAGATGCCGCATGCACCCATATACAGTGCTTCTTTGCCACTTTTTCCAGAGTATGTTCCGGATAAAAGCCCAGACTTTGCCGAATGCGCTCCACAAAGCCCTTCTCCCGGACCGAACGGATCATAAATACCGGGATGATCAATATGACGACCAAAATCGCCGCTAAGTTGTAAAGGATTTGCATGTGTCTTATGCCCCTTCTGGCACAGCAGTCTTACTGAACTGAATATTGTAAAGATGGCTGTACAAGCCATTCTTTGCCAACAGTTCCTCATGCGTGCCATGTTCTTTTATCCTGCCGCCATCAATAACGTAAATCTGGTCAGCATTGAATATCGTGGAAAGACGATGTGCAATAACAAAGGAAGTACGTCCCACCATCAGGGAATCCAGTGCTGCCTGCACGATTTTTTCACTTTCCGTGTCCAAAGCCGAAGTTGCTTCATCGAGAATCAGAATCCGAGGATTTTTGAGAATAGCCCGGGCAATGGACATGCGCTGTCGCTGCCCGCCGGACAGATTCAGCCCCCGTTCGCCAATCGGCGTATCATAGCCCTGCGGCAGTTCGCGGATAAATACATCCGCATTAGCCGCTTTCGCGGCCTCGATAACCTCTTCATCCGTGGCATCCAAACGACCATAGCGGATATTTTCCATCACGGTCGTCGAAAACAGCATGGTTTCCTGCGGTACAATGCCAATCTGTTCCCGCAGGGATGCCACGGTCACATCCCGGATATCCTGTCCATCAATGGAGATTGCCCCGCTGTTTATCTCGTAAAAACGCGGGATAAGGTTGGCAATTGTGGATTTACCCGCACCGCTGGGGCCGACAAAGGCAATCATCTGGCCCGGCTTTACTTCCAGCGAAACATCCTCCAGCGCATTAACGCCTTCCTTATAGCCAAAGGTAACGTGGTCCACCTTCACATGGCCATCAATCTTCGGCAGTTCTTTGGCTCCTTCCTTATCGCGGATAGGTTCCGGCAGGTCGATAACCGCAAACACACGGTCTACAGCGGCCATAGCCCGCTGCAAATTGCCATATACTCTGGCCAGACGCTTGACCGGATTGGCTAAGTTTACCGCATAGGTCAGGAATGCCACCAAAGCACCTGCCGTCATCTGGCCGTTTACCACTTCATAGCCGCCAAAGCCCACGATAAAGGTAACGGAAACCGCCGCCAAAAATTCCACAGTCGGCGTCAAAAGACTAGTCAGCTGCACATTTTTCATAGCCGCCTGGAAGTTTAGGATATTCTGGTTAATAAACCGCTTGATTTCGTATTCTTCCCGAACAAAGGACTTTACCACCCGAATGGAGGAAATACTCTCCTGCAAAAGGGAGGTGATATCCGCGGCCCGTTCCTGAATTACCGTACCATTGCGCTTGAGCTTGCGCCCAAAAATCTTCATGGCCTGCCCGACCAAAGGAATAACGATCAAGGTCAGCAGGGACAATTTCCAATCCAGATAAACCATCATGACAATCGAACCAATAAGAATGGAACCTTCGGTCACCATCTCAATCAGCTGATCCACCAAAGCCGACTGAATAGCCGACACATCATTGGTGATATAACTCATGGTTTCCCCAGTCTGATGTTTGTCAAAATACGCCATGGGCATACGCTGGAACTTGCGGAACATCACTTCCCGCACGTCAATGACCACTTTTTGCCCGATATAGGACACCAGATAGGACTGTCCATAGTAAAATATTCCACGAATCAGGAATACCACCACAATGCTGACGCAGATAACATACAGCATCACCATATCTTTGTCCGCCAAGACCTTATCCACCATATCCTTGATAATCCAAGGCAGATAAAGGTTACAAGCCGCTGCCACCACAATGCAGACAATGGCCAGCCCCAAGCGTTTCAGATAAGGCCGGATATATTGCAGAAGGCGCTTATAATTCTTCATGTATTTCCCTCACTAATTTATTTTGCTGCAAATTCCCGGGCAGCATTGAGTATTCGTTCTGCCACTCTGCCAGAAGCGCCGGGAACGCCCAGTTTTTGACAGGCAAGTTTTAATTTGGCTGTTACTTCCTGACGATGTGTCTCCCCAGGATATAATTTTTTCAGCTCACTGGCAATATTTTCCGGCGTAACCTCATCCTGCAGCAATTCCCGCTGAAAACTTTCATTCAGCAAAATATTGGGCAGGCTGAAATTATCCACATGCACCAGGAGTTTTCCAATGGCATAAGATAACGGTGACAGACGATAGAGCACCACGCAGGGCAATCCCAAAAGAGCCGCCTCCATAACCACAGTACCCGAGGTTGCCATCGCCGCATCCGCTGCCGCCATCAGACTGTAGCGCTTCTCTGTGGTAAGCGTTACCGATACGCCGGCAGCCTCAATCAATTCCTCAATGCGTTCCCGGCTGACTGTATCCGCCACTGGAAGATAAAACACCGTATCCGGCCTGTCTGCCAACAGTTTTTTGGCCCCGGCCAGCATGGATGGCAGCAATAATTCGATTTCCTGCCTGCGGCTGCCCGGCAGCAGCAATACTACGGTTTTATCCGCAGGCATTTTAAAGAAACGCCGTGCCTTTTCCCGAGGCATTTCCGACCGCACAGCATCCACCAGAGGATTGCCCACAAAAGAAATCTTTGCTCCGGCAGCTTCATAGACCGGCAGTTCATGGGGAAAGATGGCGATGAATTCATCAGCAATCTTGGCGCAATCCTTAGCCCGCCCTTTTCGCCAGGCCCATGCCGAGGGCGGAATATAGGAGAACACCGGTATACCTAGAGCCTTGGCTTTTTTCGCCAGCCGCCAGTTAAAATCCGGATAATCAATCAGCACGAGTATATCCGGCTGTTCTTCCCGCATAAAATCCGTCAAATCATTCAGCAGCTTAAATAACCGGCGGATATTGACCAAAACTTCCCAGACGCCCATAACGCTGTAATCCGCAAAGTTTTGCCGCAGCCGGACACCGGCATTTTCCATACGGGTGCCACCGAAACCGATAAGTTCTGTTTCCGGTGCCATGGAAAGTATTGCCCGAGCGATATTTTCGCCATGCACATCACCAGACGCTTCACCGGCGGAAAGCATGATTTTCATGGACGCCCCTCCTCTTAACAACATTAAACCAAATTACATTATACCATTAAATGCCACTTATATAAAGCGAAAGACGCCGGGAATTTTTCCTCCCCGGCGTCTTATTCATCACAGTGCAACAATGGTAATATCATGCGCTTCGGCTAAGGCGATAACATCGGCCCGTTCTGCCAAAAGTGTCGCATCGGCTTCAATGGCCAAGGCCTTAGCCTTAACCTCCACCATCATCTGCAAGGTTTTCAAGCCCACAGTCGGCACATCAAAGCGGCTGTCCTGCGCAGGCTTGGCTACCTTAGCCACCACAGCGCCGCTGCCAGCAAGCTTCCCGCCCCGCAGGATGCAAGCATCAGTCCCCTCAATAGCCTCCAGCGCCATGACGGCCATATCTTTAACCACTACGGTCTGTCCGACATCCATGCGGCCAATCTCCTTGGCCATTTGGAAACCGAACTCCATATCCTTCAATTCTTCTGCCGTGGGCTGACGTTTGGTCAGCACCCCCTTGCCCGGCATCAGTTTGCGGATAAGTTCCGTCTGGTCAAAAACCTCCACATCGATTTTCTTCAGTTCATCGATAATGGCCAACATAATGGTGTCGTCTTTCCTGTCCGGCACCCGCATGAGTATCTGCATGGCTTTCAAATCCGGCAGGGTCTTCTTGGCAAAGAGCACTTCCTTCGTCACCTTGCCAATCATCGTGACCTTATGAATATCGCTTTTTTTCAAGTGTTTTAATATCTTCCCCACCTTCAGGACATTGATTTCCTGATAGTCATCAGCATACTCTTTGAGGCGGGAATCCGTGTCCGGCAGGAGTGCTACAGCGTAGACCTCATACCCCAGCTCCTTGGCCGCCCGGGCAATCTCCACCGGCAGGGTTCCAATCCCTGCCAAAAGTCCTATGCGCTCCATGAACATCCTCCGTACAAATAATATACTCTGTTAGTCTCTGTCATCCCGGCGTTCACGGCAAATACCTCTGTCGGCATTGCGCAGGAAACGCAGCATATGGTCAACTTCCTCACAGGAAGGCACTTCCTGCTCAATAACGCTGACCGCCTGTTGCAAAGTCAGGCCGGAACGATAGAGAATCTTATAGGCCTGTTTGATGCTGCGACGGGCTGCCGGTTCAATTCCTGCGCGGGACATGCCTACAGCATTAAGCCCAGCCACTTTAGCCGGCTGGCCTGCCACAATGGTAAAGGGCACAACATCCTGCGTGAGACGACTCATACCGCCAATCATCGCATTGCGGCCAATCTTCACGAACTGGTGAACGCCGGTCATGCCGCCGATTACAGCCCGATCTTCTACCACAGCATGACCGGCAAGGCTGGCCACATTGGACATGATGACCCGGTTACCAATCACGCAGTTATGGGCCACATGGGTCAGCGCCATCAAAAGACAATCGTTGCCAATACGCGTTTCTTCGCCTTCACCGGTAGCTCGATGAATGGTCGTGCCTTCACGGATAACCGTCCGGTCGCCAATACTGGTGTAACTTTTTTCACCCTTGAACTTCAAATCCTGCGGTTCCTCACCAATGGAGGCACCCTGAAAAATATGGCACTCCCGGCCAATTTTCGTCCAGCCGGTAATTACCACATGCGGGCCAACAATGGTATTTTCACCAATTTCCACATTGCTGCCGATTACGCTATAGGGGCCAATTTTAACACCAGCCGCAATTTTTGCACCATCTTCAATAATCGCTGTGGGATGTATCTGTGCCTCTGCACTAATATTTTCCGCACTCATTTGCTACAACTCCTTATAACTCTGCTCAACAAGGTCTGCCAAGCAGCTATTTCCTACTCTTTGCTCTGTCTTTTCTATATACTCCCAAACCAAGCGCTAATCTTCTCACATCATCTGACTGCAAATTTAGGCGTTATCCGAGTTGAACAAAGATTATCTTC
This sequence comes from Pseudoselenomonas ruminantium, assembly GCA_002373045.1. GTDB lineage: Bacteria > Bacillota > Negativicutes > Selenomonadales > Selenomonadaceae > Selenomonas_A > Selenomonas_A ruminantium_J. Next base: position 21,442 of record DFHU01000061.1, read on the forward strand.
CATTTTTAGGCAGGAATCACATATTTTCTTCTTTTCTCATAGCAAACTTAAAGTCTGCCGATGCGGCCAGTTGGTCACCAACATAGCCATCGCAGTGCAACAGGCCAAATTCGCCGCGCACTTTCACAATATGTGCCTTCGTCACCAACTGGTCGCCAGGAACTACCGGACGCTTGAACTTAATGTTTTCCATACCGCCGAACATAGCAATCTTGCCCCGGTTTTCTTCCGGATACAGCATAGCCACGCCGCCGACCTGTGCCATAGCTTCCAAAATAAGCACGCCAGGCATGATGGGATGATCCGGGAAGTGTCCTACGAAGAACGGCTCATTCATGGTCACATTCTTGATGCCCGTAGCCGATTTGAATGGATCGATTTCGATAATGCGGTCCACCAAAAGCATCGGCGGGCGATGAGGCAAAATCTTCATAATATCCGTAATTTCCAAAACCATTTTTATTCCCTCTTCCTGAAAAATTCTCTATCAACCTAAACTTGCCTGCAGCTTTTTGGCCAAACTGGTATTCAACGCATGGCCAGAAGCAACAGCAATAACATGACCGCGAATGGGGCCTGCCAACCGCAGGTCACCAATTACATCCAAAATCTTATGCCGTACCAGCTCGTCCTCAAAATGCAGGGGATTAATCCAGCCTTCATCATTGTAAACAATGACGCTCGCCAGTGTCCCCCCAAGGCCCAGTCCCATGCTGCGCAGGGCTTCAATTTCCTTTTCGTAGGCAATGGTGCGAGCCGGCGCGATTTCCGTCTCATAAAGTTCCGGTGTTATCTCAAAATTTTCATACTGAATGCCAATGAGTTTATGCGGATTTACCGAGGTAAAGCTCACCCGGAATCCGTCATAGGGCACAACCATAACAAAGCGATTGTGCTGTTCATCATCAATACGATAAACCTTGTCAATCACAATTTCCTTGCGTTCTGCCGGTAATTCCACAACACCTGCTGCCTTCATCACCTGAAAAAACGCTAGCGAAGAACCATCAGCCACGGGCGGCTCCTCAGCATCAATTTCAATGTAACAGTTATCAATGCCCATTACATGAAACGCACTCATCAAGTGCTCAATCGTAAATACCTTGCAGCCATTTTCTTCGACAGTAGTAGCCCGCATGGTGGAGGTCACGTTAGCAGCTGCAGCATGAATCTGCGGCCGCCCCTCTATATCTGTCCGTACAAATACCAGACCGGCATTCGCAGGAGCAGGTTTCATCACCAAATGCACCTCGCGCCCGGAATGCAGGCCAATGCCTTTATAAACGGCCTCTGCTGCCAATGTAGTCTGTTGCAAATCTATTCCTCCTGAAATACTCATTCATAATGCCTGTAATCCGCCTCGGAAAAGTCATCCCGAACGGACTTCCAGCGGTCATGAAGCCAAAACCATTCTTCCGGATATTTTTTCACATGACATTCAATCGCATCGTTGATTTTCTGTGTAGTTCGCCTTATATCTTCCCGCTTGTCATCCGTTTTCTCAACATAGAACGGGCCATCCACCACCAGGGTGTGATTGCCGTAATCATCCCTGTGCATAAAGGAAGTAAAAATGGGAACACCTTGAAACCGTGCCATCGAGGCAGCCCCCGGAGTACAATTGGTCGGACGCCCGAAAAAATCCAATATGATGCCATCACGGCGGTTGGTATCCTGATCCATAATCAGACCAATTGCCCAGCCTTTTTTGAGCATGGCGAACATTTCCCGCACCCCGGTCTTATAGGTAATATGCATGCCAATCAGCGTACGGTACTCGTTGATAAACTGATCCGCCGCTGAATCCTTCTGCTTCATGGCTACCCCCACCAAAGGAATTCCCGCCATCGCAAAAGCTCCGCCCATAAGCTCCCAGTTGCCGCTGTGCGCAGCCGCAATAACCGCACCTTTGCCAGCGGCCATTCCCTGCTGAAGTTTTTCCAGTCCTTCAATGCGGACATATTGTTCCGGGTTCTTGCGAATCACCGGAAAGCGCAGCACCTCAAAGAGCATAGGGCCGAAGCGCACGGTGCTCGCCTTGGCAATGCGATCAGCTGCGGCATCATCTACCTGCAGACACATTTTTATCTGACCTCTGGCCAAAGCCTTGCGTTTCAGCGGCACCAACAGCCAGGCAAGATTTCCCAGCAGGCGGCCAAAAAACTCACACAATTGACGCGGCATAGCGCAAGCCAATGCGCTTATCGCGCGCAAAACATAGTACAACAACTTCTTAGCCCTCGTACTTTGCTAATTTCTTTTCCAGCTGTTTCATTTTCTTCATCATTTCCGGCAATCTCTTCATGGCCGCTTGCATGCGCAGCCATTCCGTATGGCTCTGCACGGGGAAGCCTGCACAGAATACGCCTTCCGGCATATCACCGATAATGCCGGAGCGTGCCGCATAGACTGAATTGGCACCAATATTGATATGGCCGACGGTACCCACTTGGCCGCCAAAGGTAACATTATGCCCTACAGTCGTCGACCCGGAAATCCCCGTCTGTGCGACAATCAGGCAGTTGGCGCCGATTTTGCAATTATGCCCGATATGTACAAGGTTGTCGATTTTCGTTCCCTTGCCAATAACGGTTGCGCCCATCGCAGCCCGGTCGATGCCATCATGCGCACCGATTTCCACATCATCTTCCAGGACCACAATGCCAACCTGCGGCACTTTGGTATGTACGCCGTCTTTGGTGGTAAAGCCGAAGCCATCCGAGCCGATTACAGCAGAACTATGAATCACGCAGCGTTTGCCCACACGGCAATGCTCGCGTACAGTTGCATTGGAATAAACCACGGTGTCATCACCGATTTCCGCATATTGGCCAATATAAGTATGCGGATAAAGGACGACATTGTCGCCGATTACAGCATGGTCATCAACCATGGCAAAGGGCATAATGGTAACATTCTGTCCCAGTTTTACATCCTTGCCCACATATGCCTTGTCGCTGACTTCCACGGGCCGTTCCAATTTCGGCGTAAAGATGTCGAGCAGCTTGGCAAAAGCAGCTCTGGGGTCTTCTACATAAAGTGCCGTCTTCGGGAAATCTTCCACGCCTTCCGGCAACATCACCGCTGCCGCCTTACAGGTTTTCGCCTCTTCAATATGCGGATCCACGGCAAAGGTCAAATCACCGACACCGGCACCAGCAATATTATCCAGGCCCTCGATTTCAATGGCAGCATCGCCTGCAATGCGTCCGCCTACAATATCGGCAATCTCTTGCAATGTCTTTTTCATTTCACTGCTCCCATCTTACTGCAGCTGCGCAATGACATCATCGGTCACATCCACCGCACCGGTAACAGCCGTAGGCTGATCCGTGCTGTTGTTCACTACCGCATCGAGTTTCTTTTCCTTGGTAACAGCCGCCAAAGCGACATCCATCTTCTGACGGAGCTGTAACGCATAGGACTGATTGATTCCCTGTATCTTACGCTGGCTGTCCATCTGTGCCTTCTGCATGTCCTCCTGACTCATGTTGGGATTTTCCTGTAATTTCTTCTGCAGTTCTTCCCCAGCCTGAGCCTGTGCCTCTTCAATCTTCTTATTGCCCTCTTCAATCAGGCTGTTAATCTGCGGAGCCTCTTTAGAAACCCGTTCTCCGTCAATATAGCCAATTTTCGTCTGACCGCAGCCACTGGCTAAAGTGGCACAAAGTAGAGCCATAATCATAGCAGCTGCTGTTTTCTTACGTAATTTCATCCTAACTTCGCTTCTTTCTTTATCATAGGTTATTTACAGATTTTTCATTTCCTGCACAATTTCCCCGGTAACATCCTGCGTTGTTATGCCAATGGCAATGCTGTCCTTCGGCAAAAGCGGATCTGCTTTGGCAGCCTCCGGCATAAACGAAGCCAGTGTCTGGGGATGATGTACCAATATCAATGTAAAATGATGCATAATGGCAACCTTGGCCGCTTTTCCTGCCACATCATTGAATATATGTGCCTGTAAGGCTGCCAAGTCCGCCTTTTTCTCGACCAGCATCTGCCGTTTGGCCAGACGCTCCTGCACCTGCAGTGCCAGTTCCTGCTGCTTTTGCAAGGCCTCGGCATTGCGTTTATCGGCATCAGTCTTGGTCTTCAATGCCGCAGCCATTTCCTGTTCTCGCAGTTGTGGCAGCTGGGCCTTCCATGCAGCCAGTTCCGGCCCAATTTCCTTTTGCACATAGGCTTCGATTTCCGCTTTATATGTCTGCCAAAGCTCATACTGGCGTTTTCCCCGTTCAGCCTGCAGTCGGCTGCGCTCCTGCAGCCAGGTCTCGCGTTCTTCCGCAATACTGGCCTTGGAATCCAACGGATTATGCATAGACTCCTGGTTGTCCAGCTTGATGTTGAGATTTAAAATGGCGTTTAAATATTCTTCATCAATCGCCTGCCGCCGGGCCTTATAATCCTCTTCGGTATTTTTCTTGTATTCATCCCGAAGTTTTTTCATCTTGCGCTCTAATTCTGCCCGGCCGCCAATAACATCCGCGGCATTTTTTTGCCAAACGGATTCTTTAAAGGTTTCTTCCATAAGCTGCGGCGGTTTCACGGACAAAATATCGCCTACATCATTTATTTCTAGTTCCAGCAGTTCACATTCAGCCTGCAGGGCCGTCAGCTTATCATAATCCGGGTGAGCCTGCAGTACCTGCTGCCAGTCAATCAGCCCTGTATCGGCCAGTTCCTGCCCAGCCGGCGAAGGTGCCTTGGGAATGATAAACTCCCTGGCAAGCCAGGCACCTGAAAAAATGAACACCAAAGCAACAATGGCTCCGATAATGATATTACGACCTCGCTGCCCTTTTGTCTTTCCTTCCTCCTTACCTGGTTCCGTCATGGCTCACCCCTGCCTTCTTCTGTGGAAACTTAGAAAAAAGCCTCCCCCCATGGGGGAGGCTATATTATCTGCGGATTATTTGCTAACCTGTTTCAATACATCCTGTGTGATATCTACACCGCCATAAACCACAGCACCCTTATCGAGAACTACGGACAAGCCTTTCTGTTCAGCAACCTTCTTCACAGACTCTTCCACATTCTTAGTGATGGGCTCCATGAGTTCCTGATTTTTCTGCTGTAAACGCTGCTGAGTCTGCGTGTAATAATCACGTTTCTCATTATCGTTCATGTTGGCAGATTTTTCTTCGAATTCCTTCTGTGCTTCCTGCACAGCCGTCTGCATTTCATTGGATGCAGCCTGAACCTTCGGATGCTGGCTCATAATCTGGCTGTAATCCACAACACCCACATTGGAGCTGGCAGCGCTGGCCATATTCGGGCCAAACTGCGTAAGAGCCATAGCCACTACGGAACCAACGAAAGCCAAAGCGATAAGCACGCTGACAATTTTAACCTGTTTTTTCTGTAATTTAACCATTTCAAAATCTCCTTTTCCTGTCGAGGAATTTTATTCGATAAGTCATATACGATAGACATTATAACGCCAAACAACGGATTTTGCAACGTCAAAAATGACCAACCATCCGCAGCCAATTTTGTTCGTTGTCAAAGATATACTCCAAACTCAAAAAATCATGCAGCTGATAACGCAGTGCAGCTTCGCCCATACTGTCCGGTTCCCGGAATTCATAGCGAAGGAGCCAGCGTGCGGCCAATTTCTGCCGGAGTTCATAGACCCATCCATGACGGCTCAAATCATAACGCAACGCCGCATAGCGTCCGCCTCGGAATGTATGGACCCAGCCCAGCTGATAGTTCCAATCCACATCAGCCGGCATAAAATCGGTCTGTATGAAAAGCTCGTCCCACTTGCCCAGCACACGGCCCAGATGCAGCCGGAAAAGCAATTCATTGTCCTGCCTGGCCTGCCCCTGTCCCCGGTCTCTGCCGATATCCAGCCAGCCGGACAAACGAAAATGGTAGCGTGAAGAATCTGTACGGCTCATCACGCTCGCCCGTTCAGCCGGTTCAATCATAACCTTTGTTTGCAGGCGCAAAGCCTGAAAATCCTTGCGCTTGTCCAAAGTCTGGGCAAAATCCTGTTCCAGTTCTGTCCGATGACGCTGCACAAAGCCCACGGGCACGCCCACAATATCTTCTACCTGCGCCTGCATGATATCCCGGCGGGTCAGCAGGGCACTATTAGGGATCGTATCCGAACGCATGGACAAATCTACGGTCCGCACCACCGGCAAACGAGGATACACCATAAGCTTTATGGTGGTATCCGGTTCCGGCGTCAAATCAAAATCCGCCCGGAATTCCGGCAGATGCTCCTGCAAATACGCTTTCAAATGCTGTTTCAGCACCCCGTTTGTCCAATCGGCAGCAGCCGTTGGCAGCCCCGTCAAGGCAGCCTGAAAAACCGTATCCACGCCGCTTAAATCCTGTCGCACCAAGGTTTCAATGCGCGGAGGCATTCCTTCTACCGTGGTTTCCACCCGCACCTGACGGATGGTCTCTGCCCAAGGCATAAGCTCGACCTTTACCTGCGTAACAGCCGCTGGTTCCAACGATACTGACCGGACAGTATAGCCCACCAGCACCTTGTCAAAAACCTCATGAATTAAATTTTCATAAGACGCCCGCTCGGCCTGCACAGCAGCAATTTCCTTGCCTTCCATCAACTGGCCGGCAATCGCCGCTATGCTATGATTCATACGCTCTGCAACCAGTGGCGGCAGGTTGCTTTGGGCAGTAGTGGATGCTATGACGCTTTCCACCCGTACTCCGGACTGAGCATTCGCTGTCAGCGGCACCAACAGCATAAAAAGAACAACCAGTGCTGCTCTTAACATTTAGAACGAACCACCCACGGAGAAATGCACGCGGCCGCCTTTGTCTCCCCGGCCGTAGTCCAAGCGCAGCGGACCAAGCGGCGTATTAAAGGATAAGCCGACACCTACGCTGCCGTGTACATCTCCGCCATTCGGATTCCAACCTTCAGACCACACAGAGCCCCAGTCCGTAAAGAGCGCTCCCTGTACCTTGCTGACAATCGGGAAACGATATTCCACCGTGCCCAGCAACATACGGGTGCCACGGAACTGATCTTCGCGATAACCGCGCAGGGTGTTCTGACCACCGATTTTAAACTGATTGTACTCGGAGATATGTCCATGACCAGCACCTGCCTCGGCACGCAGGGCAATAACCTGTGCATGACCGACCTTGATATACCGCTGGTCTTCAATCGTACCCTTCTGAAAATCAAAGTCACCGCCCCAGCCGGCTACTTCTGCCGACAGGCTGACTCTGCCGCCTTCAGTAGGATTATAGATGTTATCACGGGTATCGGTGACATGCGACAATGTCACACTGCGCGTCGTGCCAAAGTTATAGTCACGCCAGGATTTATAGTAATCGGTGCTGCGGTCTTGGCGGCCGGTCGGCAAATTACCGTTCTCCGTATGGCGTACATACTTATCCTCACGATTCTTAAGCGTAATATAATTTGTCGAATACTCACTTACCGGACGACTTAATGTAATTTCGCCGCCGGAGTATTTACGCATATAGCTTTCCTTGAGGTTACCATCCGTATCGTAGTCGCTGTATTCATACGTACGGTTATAAATCCGCAAGGTGCCTGCAGTTTCCTTTTTATCCAGATAGGGATGGCGCCAGGAGAACGTATAGCCTTTGGCATCCGTTGCATTGCCGCTCTTTTCATAGGTAAGACTTACCGAATCGCCGGTACCACCGATATTCGAATCACCGATGCTTATCATACCCAGAACACCATCAGCGGTACTATAACCGGCACCGATACCAAAGGAGCCTGTATTTTTCTCCTTGACATCCAATTCCATGATGACTGCATTAGGTTCAACGCCGGGATTCATCTTGATGTTTACATCCTCGAAAAAGCCCAGATTATAGACGCGCTGCATGGAACGACGGGCCAGCTTGGAGTTGAAGGGTTCACCAATCTTTTGACGCATTTCCCGCAGGATAACATAATCCTTGGTTTTGGTATTGCCCTTGATCTTATAATCCTCCAAAATACCTTCATTTATTTTCAAGAAGAGATTGCCCTCTTTGTCGATATTCATATCGGTAACTTTTGCCAGGATATAGCCGTCATTACGATAAATTTCCTTAATGGCCTGAATATTTTGCTGTAAATCACGGCTATTGAGAATTTCGCCGTTCTTCACCGTTATCGCATCACGCAAGGTCTTGGTCTTAATCACCGTATTGCCGGTAATATGAACGCTTTTCAAAACCGGATTTTCCAATACATGATAGGTGATTACCACACCTTCCGGGACCTTCTTGAAGGTTGGAAAGAGATCATAAAAATAGCCTGTATTGTACACAGCCTCACGGTCCGCATTCATGCCCTTAACCGTAAACATATCGCCTGTTTTCATGGAAAGTGCTGCCTTGGCGGTGTTTTCCGTCAGCGCTGTAGTGCCCTCGAAAACTGTATCTACGATGGTCTGCCCTTCGTACTCCTTGCTGTACTTTTCAATCATATCTTCCTGAGGACGATTCTTAGCCCATTCTGCGGTGCGTGGATCTACATCTTTCTGTTCGTCCTTTTGTGCAGCGGAGGGCTCACTGCTAGCTGCAGCAGGTGTCTTACTGCCAGGCGCAGCAGACGCCGCATTAGCAGTATTGGCTGTATTCGCCTCTGTCGCAGCTGTCGGAGCTGCTGCGGCCTTCGGTGCAGTTTCATTAGCTGCCGTAGCTTGAGCCTGCGGCGTTTCCGCCGGTGCTGCCTGCGTAACGCCTGGCACTGCTGCAAAACTGGCAGCCAAAGCCACTGCATAAGCTAAAAATCGTCTATTCGTCTTCTTCAAAGGTCAAACCTCCCAAAAATATTCATTATTGCCGCAGAATTTTACCTGCAGACTGCATAAGCTGCTGCTTAGCCGCATCTGGCGGCGCATTTTTTTCTATTGGCGGAACGACAGGAGTCGGTTCCTTAACCACATTACTTTTTTCCGGAGCAGGTTCTGGTGCCAAAGGCTGCGGCAGGCTGCTTGCCGCTGGCGCTGCCATCGCTTGTTCCGGCTGCGGTTCAGGAATAACTTCTTTTGCCGGAGCAGTATTTTTCGCCGGCAACTGTGCGCTGACAGCCGGCGTGTACTCAATCGAGCGTTCTTCCCCGGATATGCTTGCATCCTGTTTCCACAAAATAACCGCCGCCAATCCTGCAGCAGCAAAAAAAGCCAGCGCCCTGCGCCCCCAGATGATTAGCCGGCGGCTGGCAGGACAATGCCCCACATGAGCCAATTCCGCCTTGGCCAGCATCAGCTTCAAATCTCCCTGCACATCATTTTCCTGGGCTAGCGAATCTTCTGCTCTCCCCAGCCATTCGCGAGCAGCCCGGATATGTTCCGTTTGTGAACGCCTGTTCATTTGCGTCCCTCCGTATTGCCTAAAATTCCTAAAATTCTCTTAGAAATACAATCGCCACAAATGCAGGATTCTTCACCTGACATATTCCGCCTTGGCAGTACATCACAGGCCATCAGCCGGATTTATCTTCGTTATTCTGCCTGTTTTTACTGATTTAGTTGATTATTTACCAATTTTGCATAAAACGGGACAGCATTCCCCGTATACGGCGAATCCCCATTTTTTGCAGCCGATATATATGCCCAGGACTAAGTTCCATGTCCTCGGCTACCGCTGCCACATCACGACTAGCCAGATATACATTTTCCAACACAGCTTTTTCCTTGGCTGGAAGCCGCTCCATCGCCCGATGAAGCCGGCCCGCCAGTTCATGACTTTCTGCCTGTTCCGCCACCGTAGGCGACATATCCATCAAGTTCTCCTTATAGGATGCTCCTCCTTCATCCAGCATAGCATCCATACAGGGGCTGTCGGATGCCCCTTCCTTTTGCAGATAATCCAGCATCCGGCCCCGTATGCGATGAATTGCAAAGAGACTGAACGCTACACCACGCTCAGGATTATAGCGTTCCACAGCCTCGATAAGGCCGATTGTCCCCTCCTGCACCACATCCATTATGTTTTGCAGGCTGCGATAAGGCAGTGCCTGCTTGAACACCAAGGGCTGATAAGCCTCAATCAGCAGCCCGCGGGCTTTTTTATCCCCCTGCTCCTTATAGGCTCGCCACAGGCTTTCTTCCTGACAGCGCTCCAGTGGTTTTATTCGCTGTAATTCCTCAACATATTGTGCAAAACGCAGTCTCCTCACCTCCCTTCTGCCATGCCACAGTTAAAATGTCATGCGGGCCTCCACACCAAAGATGGTGCCATTTGACTCCCGCTCCAATGTTACGCCCCAACGGTCGTTAATATCGTACTGAACACCGTACCGATTAACGCCCCTGCCGCTAAATCCATGCGTATAACGAAGCATAACCTTGTCCGATATATATTTTCCCATAGAAACATTAAAATCATATTTGTTTTCTTCATTTTCTTTGTTTTCTTTGTTCGTTCTGTAATTATCAAAAGCCGAACCAGAACCACGGGAAATCGACAGTTTATCCAAATACAGGAATTCCCTCATAGCGCCCTCTATCTCCGACAGGAAGGTCATCTGCAGGCCCACGGCCAGTAAATCTCCGGCATTTATTGTGCTGTTGCCATTCTTATAGGCATCACGCAGCGTCAACAACTGGATAATCTGAGTCTGACTCATTTGCGGGCTGGACATAAGTTTCATGTCAGCAGCCCCCAAAGGCCCCTTAACCGACAGGAACACCTTGGCCTGCGTCAATCTGGTATCGGCAAAGAAATCAATACTCGGCATAAACGAGGCTACCTGATTGAAGGTTGCACGCCCCTCCCGAATCTTGAATTCCGTCTTGAGATAATTAATGGTTCCACCACGCTTGACCTGCAGGCCGCCGCTCATCTTGGGATGGCTCATAATCCCGCCCACATGAAAACCGCCGGTCAGATACAAGTCATAAAGATAAGGACTGTAAAAATGTACCTTATCGCCCACATTGACCTGCACGTCAAAAACCATTTCCGGCAGCTCGCCCTCACTATCGGGAATCGCCGGAACCGACACCAGACAATTACGGAAATCGATATTACCGGAAATCTTCGGCCAATGATTGCCGTAAAAATCTGTATCCTGCAAATGCAACTCCCCGTTTAAGGGACCGGTAAAGAATTTGCTCTTAATTCCCAGCTTATCGAAAATCAGGCTAAAATCATAATGTTCAGGCGTCCATCCATTAAGGCTCACACTGCCGTTTAGTTTATACGATCCACCGCCCATTTTACCAAAAAACTCTTCGACTGTCACTTGACTCCCATTGAAATTTATTCTGGCAGTCATGTCCGTAATAGGTTCTTCCAACCCCTTTATTTTTACGGCTCCATTAGGAATGACAATACTGCCATCCAGCATAGGATGAGCCAGCGTCCCATGGATTTTGATATCGCCATCCGTATCCCCCAAAGCCCAGTCAATATCTTTGGAAACCGTCGGCAGCAGTGACAAATCCGCATCCTGCAGATTCAGCTGCAACTGAATCTGCTCATAATCGGCGAGCCATTCATCCCGGCCTGCCGTCAGTGCACGCAGGGGAACAATCCCCTTTGCAACAGCAGAGCAGCTTTGTTTCCCAACCTGCTTGACCACTTTCATTTCCGTCAGGTCAATGAGACCATTCTTCAGATGTGCCTCGCCTGTCAACGTATCAAAAGCTGCGCCCTGAAGGCCTCCATTTACAGCCTTCAGCGTCACATCCGCAGACGGATTATACGTATAGCCGCCAATAATTGCTTCAATATCAGCAGTTCCCGTAACATCCCTGACGGTCAAACCTGCCAGCCCGGTAAACATTCCCAATTCCAGATTGCCGGCTGAAAATTTGACGTTCATCGGCCCATTCAAGGCCACTGTACCTGTTGCCGAGAACAAACCATTTGCGCCCTGACTGCCACTCATTTTATTGATATAGATAATATGATCCAATAATCGTAAATCCAAAGCGACATTATGAATATCGTAGCCGCCAGCTGAGCCTTGCAGCACATCACCATCCAGTTTGACCGCAGGATTATGTGCTGTCCCGCTTATCTGTGCGTTAAGATTGGCCTTGCCTTCAATAGCTTCTGTCTTTTGGTTAACCAGCGCAGCCACTGCAGCAATATCCGCATTTTGTACCACCATATTGCCTCTTAACGCATCGTTATCTATGTTATAGAACAATTCCATATCATAGGTGCCACCATTCTGCTCAAAGCCAAAGTGGTCGATATCAAAACTGTTTCCCTGAAATTTCACCATACCTCGCAAGTTGTTTATGGTTACACCATTCAGAACAATTTCCGGGGCCTCCAACAATCCATGAAAAACCGGCGTATTGATGGTGCCGCCAATCTTGCCCTTAAAGGTACCATGACCACTGACTTCATAGGGCAGTTTATGTTCTACCCGTTTTAAGTCTATATCCTTGGCGGTCACTTCCATATCCATGGCCATATCGGCAGTATTTATCGTGCCATTGAGCACCATGTCAATCATCGGCGAATACGCATGGAAATCCTGCAGACGCAATTTGCCCTGCTCCAAAAAATAATCGCCATCCATACCAGACAAGAGCATTCCATGATAACTGCCTCGATAAAAATGAATATAACCTACAGCCTGAGGATTATCCAGTGTTCCCGTCACCTTGATGATATTGTCTACATTACCGGTAATGGGCTGGTCAGGAGCCAGCAGAGCCGCGATATCTTCCATCCGGGCGCCCATGGTATCCAGCTGAAGATTTACCCGCCGTTCCCCGGAAAAACCTACAGAACCTTTGGCCTGCCACACTTCCCTGCCGTCTTTTTCCATCAGGAAATCATCTATGCCTATGCCGTCCAGGCTGCCGCTGGCAGCAATTTTCAAACTGTCAAAAGGCTGTTTGAAAATACTACCGCGAAGACCGGAAAACTTAAGTTCAACCTGCGGATTGTCTTTATTTCCATGAACCACTCCCTTGAAATCAGCCAGACCGGACATATCTATATTCGGGTCTATATTCTGCAGCAGCGAGAGGTCGAAATGACCGCCATAAAACGCCAAATCCAACTGGGCAGCGCCCTGCATGTCCCGGATAGCGCCCTCTACGCCCAGACTGCTATGGCGTGGCATATTCACACTTAAATAATCAATGATTAAATCGTCATCAGCCAGATAAAACGATGTGCTGGCACGTTCTACGGTCATCCCCTGATAACCGATATTTTGGGCTTTGACACTGCCATACAGCTGCAACGTACTCAAATCCATGCCAATGCCATTTCCCCCGGCATCAACCGCTATTTTTCCGGTCAGACCATTAAGCTCCGGCAGATAAGCAGCCCCTTGAGCAGCATCGATGTTTTCTGCCTTGAGATGGATTGTGTAGCCTAAATTCTCCGTAGACAGCACCGCTTCACCGCTGACCCTGCCGCCGAAAACCTGAGCTGAAAAATCCCGGACAAAGAGATTCTTGTCCTGATAGCGCACATCGGCCTGAACTCCTGCAAAGGGTACGTCCATAACCTTGCCGTCTGCCACCTGTACCTTGCCATCCACGCTGGGATTGTTAAAAGCACCAGTCACTTTAACGGCAAACTTTGCCGCGCCCTGATAGGGAATATTCTTCAAAATCAACGCCGGATCAAAAGATTCCGAGCTGGCCTGCAAGTCCATATAGGGCGTTGTCAGCAAATGCTTAATTTTGCCATGCACATTGATTTGCTGGCCAGCAGCCTCCGCATTGACATTGAGCAAAGCTTCTTCATTCGTAAACGCAGCATGGCCGGCGATATTTTCAATATCCGTTCCTTCTACATTCACCTTGCCGCCGCTAAGCTCTGCCTCGCCGCTGAACGACAAATCATTGCCCCGGTTATATACATGGATATCCGCAGACTCAATCAGGCCATCCTTAATTTCCACATTCTCCGGAATCAGCCCTGCAGGTATGAAGTGCAGATATTCTTTAATAGCGAAACCGTTCACCCGGGCATTTACAATCTGCCGTGCATCGGATATCGTGGCTGTGCCCGACACCGTTGTTTCTTGATGTCTGGCCGCAAATTCGGCTTTATACACAGGATAATCGGCACAATCCACTGCGGCAGATAAATCAGCCAGCTGCAATTCCTGGCCTTGACTGCGCAAAAGCACCTGCGCGTCTTCCACCAAAATTTTTCCATGAAATTCCTGCGAGGACTTCTCCCCGCTGACTAAGTCCTCCACATTCCATGTCCCATCGGCACGTTGTGCCAGCACTGCCGAAAGTCCCTGAACGGTAATTTCCTGAATTGCATCGGCAGGGTCTGAAACCGCCGCAAGCAGGCGGAAACTCACCCGTGCCGAATCGGCACGGGCAATAAGTTCCGCCTGCTTGTCATAAACAGCCAAATCATGTAATTGGATATCACGCAGAGAATTTACCTCTATGGCACCAATCTGTACTTCTGTGCTCAGGGTCTGGGAAGCCAGCGAGGAAATTTCCTCCCCGGCCCGCTGCATGAAGCTATTACTCTGTACATAGTACCACGCACCAACGACCATCACACATATAGTCAGCAGTACGCCTATTATCCAGTTTTTCCCCTTCATTCTGTTCTCCCCAAAAGCCCTTCATAGGCGGTAAATTGCATTCCGTTAGTTATTCGCCATTTCTTTGGCTACGGATTCCGTACTGGAAGCCGTTTCGCTCTTAACCGTTTTTTCACTGGCAGCCGCTTTTGCTTCCTGCTTCACCGCTGATTTTTTCTCTTTTTTATCCTTGCTGAGTTTGCGTGCTTCACGTTCAGCCTTACGCATAGCCTTCGCTTCATCCTTGGACGTCTTCTTGGCTTCCGCACTCAATTCCAGCAAGGGCTTTTCCGTCACTTTGGCATCCTCGCGGACTTTTTTCAAACGGTTGCCTTCCATCTGGGATGCCTTGTACTTAGCCACATCAATGTCCACGGGAATGCCCATAGCCTTATCAAGTGCCGCTTTGTTCACGTTGTAGTTATAAAGTGCGGTGTTGTAATTGGTGCGCGCCGCCGTCATCTTCTCTGTGGCGTCCATTACGTCAAGGTTGGTACCTACACCAGCAGAATAGCGGACATTGGCGATTTTTAAGTCTTCCTCTGCCTGCTTCACGGCCGTTTCCATGGTACCAATGTTTTTCTCTGCCGCCTGCAGATTCAAGAGTGCCGTACGCACATCCAGCTGAATGGTTTCATCCTTTGCTTTAAGCGCTTCCTGTGCCTTTACCAGAGATGCTTCTGCATTATGCACCCCAGCAGCCGTTACACCATTGTCAAAGATATTCCAGTTAGCTGCAGCACCAAACACCCATGTATTGCTATGGTCGGTCTTAAACTCCTGTTTACCTTCAATCGCCTTGCTGGCAGAAGCTGTAACCGTCGGATACCAGCCAGCCCTAGCCGTGTTAATACCTGCTTCAGCCTGCTTTACTGCATAATAGGCAGCGGCTCCATCCGCGCGGTTGTTCAGTGCATAAGTCGTGCAGTCCTCCAAATTCAGATTATAGGCAGGATGCTTTAATTCTTCATCAATTTCCAGCACCGTATCCGTCGGCAAACCGATGACATTATTCAGCGTAGCTACGGCAATATCGTAATTGTTCTGGGCAGTAGTCAAAGCCTGCTGGGCATTTGCCAAGTTTACCTGCGAGGACAATACGTCCGATTTGGCTACCGTTCCCACACGGTACTGGGCGTTTACATTATCCAGATGTTCCTGATAAGCCCGCACGGTATCTTCCTGTACCTTAATCAGATTCTTGTAATTCAGGATGTTATAATAATCTGCCGTAGCCTGATAGCGGACAGCCTGCTTAGTGTTTTCCAAAGTAACATCTGCCGAATTCAAGCCATAACCAGCAGCTTCAATCCCACTGCGCAAGGAAAAATTGTATAAAGGAATAGATGCCGATGCACTATTCGTATAATAGGTGTTGTCACCATTATGTTGTGCCTGAGCCAAGGCATCATTTGCACGATTCACAGCCGAAGACAACGAAAAAGTTACCCCCGTCTGGCGACGGTACTTGGACAGATTCCACTTGGCCGCATCCACATCAGCCAAAGCACTCTTTATGCTGCGATTATTTTCCATAGCCATCTGTACGGCATCTTCAAGATTCAGCTGTACGGTATTGGCTGCCGAAACAGTCCCCATCGAAAAGCTCATTAAACCGCCCAAAACCAAAGCCGTCAGTTTTTTATAAAAACGATGTTTATTCAAGATAAATACCTCCTTAAAGTTAACGTCCTATATGAAAAGCCGCCCTTGCGGCTGAGATTATCCTCATCAGAAATACTGCTTAATGCCCACATAGGCTGCCCGATGGTCGCGCTTATTGACATTTTGCCACTGCCCCATCAGCCAGGTATCCTCCATGAGCTTTAACTCTGCTCCCAAACGCAGGGAAAAATCATTAACATTATAGGCATCCGCTGAAAACTTAAAATTTTTTCCCGCATAGGCATCCAGCCCCACACCGGCTTCGCCGTGTATGGCACCGGCTCTGGCCGCAAAATTCCCCTGCCGTTTGCCCAGCTGAAAATTCACCTTGTTCGTATCGCCAATGTCGTCAACCCCCATGTTCAAAAAAGGGCCTTGTTCCATTCCTACCGTGAACCCAAAATTGGCATCCCAGTTCCCTTTCTGCCCGCTGTACAGAGCAGATACTTCGGTATGGGTTTCAATGGAGTCCAGCTGTGTTTTTACCTTCTG
>DFHU01000061.1:38216-42384 GCA_002373045.1 Pseudoselenomonas ruminantium
CCGGCAACTTTAGCCAGGCCTTCGGAAACGACCCGGATTTTGTCGCTGGTCTGTGCGATATTATCCAATGTGATGCGCAAGTTTTCCGCTGTCTGCGGGTCTGCGCCCACCGTGGCCAGATTGCCCATAATGGCTTCCACGGAACTCATGGTGCGGTTTAAGCTTCCTGTCACCATGTTCAGGTTGGTCAGCATCTGATTGACATTGCCCTGATTTGCATTCGCCATATTTTCAAAAGCAGCCATCATCCCACTGATATGCGCAGTTGTATCCCGGATATTGGCCATCATCTGCACAATGGACATCTGGAACGTTTCATTGCCCACAATGTTATTCATGCTGGTCAGCAATTCCTGCGCCTGCCCCATAACCTGACTGGCACTCTTAATCATTTCATCCATGCCCATTTCTTCCAGCCCCGTCAGATAATCGCCATCTTCCAGAAAACCGGCATTAGCCTCTCCCGGCGCAATGTTGATAAATTTATCGCTCATAATTCCGGAGGAGCCGATACTTACCTGCGAGCCTTTGGGGATTTGCACCCCTTCATTTATCTGCATGGCGACGGTAACCCCCTTGCCGTCATTTTCCACGGAAAGGACCTTCCCCACCGGCACTCCGGACAGGCGGACCAATGACTGCGGCTCCACACCTATGACCTGCTTAAATCCGGCATAGAGTTTATATCCTTTGTCGCTGTCCAGCTTAAATCCGCTGAGCATGATTATTACGGCCGCCAGCAGTGCCAAGCCTGCCAGCGTGAAAGCCCCCACTTTTGCTTCTACGCTCATGGCCGCTAATCCTCCCCTTCCACTTCATTTGGGGTACGCAGAGTCTTGAAAAAGGCCTGCACCCGTTCATCCTGCAATTTCTGAAATTTTTTGACCGTATCCACAGCGATAAGTTCACCTTCATAGACCATGGCAATCCTATCCGCAATGCGGCAGGCACTGGCCATATCATGCGTCACCACCACGGAGGTAACCCCCAGTTTATGCTGCATATCCACAATGAGTTCATCTATTTTGGCTGTGGTTATCGGGTCAAGTCCGGAACTGGGTTCATCATAAAAGATGATTTCCGGCTCAATGGCAATAGCCCTGGCCAGCCCCACTCTTTTTTTCATGCCGCCCGAAAGTTCTCCGGGCAACTTGTTTTCCACATCATGCAGCCCGACCAAATCCAATTTTTCCTTAATAATCCGCTGGATTTCGTCCTCGGGCAGATGCCTGTGTTCCCGCAGGCCAAAGGCCACATTCTCCCCTACCGTCATAGAATCAAACAAGGCGGAATACTGGAATACCATTCCCATATTGAGCCGCACCTTATCTAACTCTTTCTCGGAAAGCTTCGTTGTTTCCTGCCCATTGATGTAAATTTCTCCATTATCTGGACGAATAAGTCCAATCAGCAGCTGCAAAAGCGTACTTTTGCCAGAACCAGAACCGCCGATAACAGCCAAGGTTTCACCTTTTTTTATATTCAGGCTGATATCCCGCAGAGCATATTTACCATCATAGACTTTACTTATATTCGCCAGTCGAATCATATTTTCCTCCTGCTGCCCTCAATACAAAATAAAGGTCAGCACGGCATTTAAGATAAAAATAACAATTATCGATGTAACCACGGTACGGGTGGTCGCCTTACCGACGCCTTCGGCTCCTGCCGGACAGTGCAAACCGTAATAGCAGCCCAGCACCGCGATGACATTGCCAAAGAAAATCGCCTTAATCATGCCCCCGGTAAGGTCAAAGGCCACCGCAAAGGTGTGAATGGAATTGATGTAGCTATAAGAACTGATGCCGGAGTAATACACCGCCACCAGATAGCCGCCCAATACGCCGATTACATCACCGAACACGGTTAAAAGCGGCACCACCATCATACAGGCCAGCATGCGGGGTACAATCAGATAATTGACCGGACTTACCGCCATGACCCGCAGAGCATCAATCTGTTCCGTAACCTTCATCGTGGAAATCTCTGCCGTAATGGCAGCACCCACACGTCCGGCACAGACCACCCCCACCAGTACCGGCCCCAGTTCGCGGCCAATGGCTATGGAAATAATCCCGCCAACGGTGCTCTGGGCTCCAAAACGAATCAAAATATCTGCTGTCTGCAAAGCAAATACCGCACCGGTAAAGAGCAAGGTCAGACTCACAATCAGCAGGGAATCCACACCTAAATGCGACATCTGCGCCAAAATATGCTTTGGCCGTGGTTTCCGAAACAGCTCCTGCATGGTATCGCGATACAGAAGCACGATGATGCCAAAATCAGTCAGCCGTGCTATTACCCAGGCACCAAGCCACTCTAAAAACCGCATCCCGCGTGCCTCCCTTCACCTGCATTTTTTTGCCTTTCAGCCACTCTTTGATTGTAGCAGGCAAAAGACAATTAGTAAATATAAGTGTACTATTTTTTTGCTAAAATTTCAACTTATTTTCGGACATAAACGCAGAACAGCTTCCCCGGGAAATATCCCCTGGGAAGCTGTTCTGTTTCATGTCTGTGTCATTTGTCCCACTAGGTCATTCTTCACTTTGTGCAGGCCCAGCCTCTTTCGTTTCCTCCGGCTGCCAGCCTACAAAATCCCAAAACAACGGGTCAAAAGTCACCTGGGTATGCAATTTTTCATCCGGTTCAACCATCTGCCGCCGGTCAAAGGTGAACACGCCATGCCGGTTGGTTTCCCGCTCGCTCATCATGTCTACTACACTGAGGTTATCGCCATAGAGCTTGTCAAGATTTCTGCCCGCATCAATCAGCACAGCCTTAGCTGTCCGGACGCGGCCATCCGTATAAAGCTGATAGCCCCGTGCTTTGCTGTCTGCCATGGACAGATTGTTCCAATAAGTCAGCTGCTGGCCATCACGGGTCGGAGTACGCCCGAAAATAGCCATATCCGTATGCGCATTATCCACATACAGCTTATCAACCGCCAGAACATCATCCAAAAGCAGCTGTCCCTCAGCGACATGTACAGAACCCCGGTTAGACCAAAGCGTTGGTATATGGGTGCCCTGCGGTGCGCTAAGACTGCCTATCGTGAAATTACCGCTAATAAGTTTTTGCTGGCCTGCTCCCATCGCGGAAACTTCCAGGACGGCATCGCCGCCCTTCGCGGCCAGGGTACCAATCTGCACGTAATTTCCCGTCAGGGCAACATCCGTTCCCTGTCCACCGGCTTCTGCCAATACCTGATTGACCTGCGAGGCTGCCGTGTTGTCCTCCATTTGCAGGAGTACGCCCTTGCCCTCGGCCAGATTCAGGAAAAGATCGCCCTTCGACAATGCCACATGAGTAATGCCTGCCGAAACGATGTTATGCGCATTGATGCTGCCTTGCTCACTGCTGGTCACACTGGCGTCTGCTCCGGCTGTCACATCATGCATGGTAATGTTACCGTTCGTCACTGCTACATTAACAGCCTCCTGTGCCGTAACATTTTCCGTCACGATATTGCCCTTGCCGGCCTGTATAGTGACCGCCGTATGCGAAGTTATGTCGCCGCCTACAGAAACATCGCCGCTTTCCGTACGCAAATCTACCAGATTGCCCGTCAGCATATCTGCCACGCTGATAGCACCGTTCTCCGTACGTGCCGAGACCGTACCTGTCACATCCACCGTGCTGTCGAAGGATACACCTCCGGCATTCTTCACCTGTACATTAAGGTTGCGCTGCGCCTGAACGGTATCTGTTACATGCAGATCACCATTGCGTCCCGTAAGCGTAACATCACGCCCAGACGCGATTTCGCCATTTTGCTCAATAATGATATTCCGCATGCCCGCCGTGTATGTTTCTTCGCCAGCTGACATGTAGATATCCCCATTTTGCGTGGAGGTCTTGCCATAAATTTTGATTTTGCCCTGATCCACGCTCATATCGATATTCTCCCGTGCCGTGACGGTTTCCACATCCGGTCTGTTGTCGCCAATAAGGATGCCGCCAGTGCCCACTTGCACATCGATACTTCCCTGCTTAGCCGTCACAGCCTTTTGTATTTCCACATCTCCCTGACGGATTTGCGCATTCACAGAATTACCGGCTAATACAGCTTCGCCCACGAGAATATTACCTGTATCCGTGCTAAGTGCCACATCCTGACCTGCTGACACAGTACCGCCAACAGCAATACCGCCCTGCACCGTGGATA
>DFHU01000031.1 GCA_002373045.1 Pseudoselenomonas ruminantium
ATAATCCCCACCGTCATCGTGCGTTTAAGCGACAAATTACGCGCCATCTCACTAGGCACATACTGCAGTTTCTTCACTGCCGCCTGTACTTTTTCCCGAATCGCCGGTGAACCGTAGTCCGCATGATTCAGCACCATGGAAACCGTTCCTACAGAAACTCCGGCTTCCTTCGCGACATCACGGATTTTAGCCAAAATTCACACCTCCTGATAAAATTACAACTGTTGAATAAAAGCCAGCGATTTCAAGGGCTTCCCCAACAAGTTTTGCAAATACGTCAAAAAAAGAGTTTCCGCCTGCATCAGCTGCGCTCCTGTTATCCTGAGTTTCGGGGGATTTTCCCAGTCATAATCCCGCAGCTCAAGGATAAACCTGCGCAAGCTGTCCGGCAAAGGCTCTGCTCCTGGTTCGCGGCAATCAGCGCAGAGAACGCCGCCAGCATTAAAGCTTAAATAAGCCTCCCCATCCACAGGCGCCCCACAATGCAGACAATGCTCGAAGTGCAACTGCATGCCGGTAAATTCGAGCAGCTGAATCACCGCCATAAGCGCCGTAACGCGGGGATTGCGCACTTCAAAGGAATCGAGGATATACAGCAGGCGGGCAAACATTTGCGGCTCAGGCTGTCCCGGCGGCAAAAATTCCCGCAAAAATTCAGCCACAAAACTGCCGTAGGCCATGACCTCCAAATCCTCGGTAAGCTTTTTATAGTGCTTCTTTAGTGTGCACTGGCGTACCGTATCCACCCGTTTACCCTCGGAGAGCTGCACCTCAATGCTTGAAAACATCTGCATGCCCGCCGCCAAGGGACTGCGCGGACGGCGGCAGCCAAAAGCCGCGGCCTCTACAAGGCCGCGGTCATAGGTAAAGAGGGTCATCATCTTATCCGCTTCGCCCCAGTTTTTGGAACCGAGCACAACAGCGGCAGTCTGATAACTGGCCATTACTTCTTCTCCTCTTCTTTCGGCGTATCGCTGATGCGCTTGGGCATAACAGCCCCCGCCGTCAGCATGTACTGCAGAGCCGATTCACTGCTGATATCCAAATAAGTCACATCGCTTTTTTTGACAAATAGATTCGTCCCTGAAGTCATATTGAGACTCCAGGGCACAAAGACGCAAACATAATCATCGCCCAATTTATCCTTCAACGTCTGCGGCACATCGGCCATGATGAAGCCCAAGGCCTGTGACTGATGAAAAGGTACGAGCACCACATGGTCAAACATATTGTTGGATTCAAATACCGCCGTGGACAGATGCTTGACGCTGTTATAGATAAACTTGATTACCGGAATCTTGCCCAGCAGAGTTTCCCCAATATGAATCAACCGGCGGGCCGCCCAATAGGTGGACGCCCAGCCCGTTAGATAAATGACCAGTAACACAGTGATAATGCCCATGCCGGGGAAATAAAAAGGCAGATGCTTACCTAGAATCCCTTCGGTAAAGTGCAGCGTCTCCAGCACCACAAAAATAGTGATGGCCAGCGGCACGAGAATAATCAGGCCGTTGATGAAGCGGCGGGAAAAGCGCTTGGAAAAGCGCTTGGAAAAGCTTTCCTTCATCGCTCATCACCAAAACCGAAATTGCGCAGGATGCCGTCACGGTCACGCCAATCCTTCTTGACCTTAACCCAAAGGTCAAGGAATACCTTGGAACCTAAGAGATTCTGAATATCCTGCCGCGCCAAAGCACCGATTTCCTTGAGCATGGCACCCTTGGCCCCAATGACAATACCCTTTTGGGAATCGCGTTCCACATAGATGGTCGCGCGGATATAGACATCATCATTGGGGCGGGTGGTCATTTCATCCACATCCACAGCAATGGCATGGGGAATTTCATCACGCGTGAGCTGCAGGGCCTTTTCACGGATAAGCTCGGCCACAATCAGGCGTTCCGGCTGGTCCGTGACCATATCCTCCGGATAATACTGCGGCCCTTCCGGCAGGTATTTTTTCGCTTCGGTCAGCAGGCTGTCCAGATTCATTTCCTCTTTGGCCGAAATGGGCACCACACCAGCGAACTCATACTTGGAGGTATAGTTCGAAATGATGGGCAGAGCCTGCTCCCGTTCAATCAAATCCAGCTTATTGACGACGAGAATTACC
Organism: Pseudoselenomonas ruminantium; assembly: GCA_002373045.1. Classification (GTDB taxonomy): domain Bacteria; phylum Bacillota; class Negativicutes; order Selenomonadales; family Selenomonadaceae; genus Selenomonas_A; species Selenomonas_A ruminantium_J. The sequence continues at coordinate 2,114 of DFHU01000031.1, forward strand.
GGCCGCTTCGTTGCCTGCAGGCGCTCTAAAATATAATGTTCCCCCGGCCCCATCTTTTCCGTAGCATCCACCACAAAGAAGATGGCGTCCACTTCCCGCAGGGTACCTTCGGCAGCCTTGACCATATACTCGCCCAATTTATGCTTAGGCTTATGAATGCCCGGCGTATCCAAAAAGACAATCTGAGCATCCGGTTGGGTCAGAATGCACAGGATGCGGTTTCTGGTTGTCTGCGGCTTATCGCTCATGATGGCGATTTTCTGCCCAATCAGGGTGTTGATCAGCGTGGACTTACCCACATTCGGTCTGCCAATAACGGCGATAAAGCCGGATTTCATCTTCTGCTCCATATATGCCTCTTTCCTCAATCTCTGCTAATGCCTAATTTATCCATGACGAAGCGCTGTTCCGCTTCCATTTCTTCCCGTTCTTCGTCTTCCATATGGTCATATCCCAAAAGGTGCAGCATGCCATGAACCGTCAGGAACGCCACTTCCCGGCGTACACTATGACCATAATCGGCAGCCTGTTCTTCCGCCCGCTCCAAGGAGATAATCAAATCCCCGAGCATATTGACGGTACTGCCGCCCACGACTTCCGGCTCCTCACTTTCGTTGAAGGCAAAGGAGATAACATCGGTGGGCCGGTCAACGCCGCGGTACTCACGGTTAATCACATGAATGTGCTCATTATCGGTGAGCGTCACGCTGACCTCACTGTCTTCCACACCATAAAGCCGCCCCACCGTTTCAATGGCCGTGCGGATATTATCGATGTATTCCTGCGGAACGGTGAGCTCCTCAGGTTCATTGCTGATGATAATTTCCATGTTACTTTTCCTGCTTCGCTTTCTCTTTTTCGGCCTTGCGCTTTTCCTCATAAGCGCCATAAGCCTCGACAATCCGGGTGACTACTTCGTGACGAATTACATCCAACGGTGCCAGACGCACAATGCCCACACCTTTGACATTTTCCAGCACCTTGGCCGCTTCCCTAAGACCTGAGGTTACGCCACGGGGCAAATCCACCTGCCCCAAATCACCGGTTACGACCATGCGCGAGCCAAAGCCCAGACGGGTCAAAAACATCTTCATCTGCTTGTCCGTGGTATTCTGTGCTTCGTCCAAAATAATAAAGGCATCTTCCAACGTCCGCCCACGCATATATGCCAGCGGCGCAATCTCGATAAAGCCCTTCGCCATGAATTTGGTATAGGTGTCCTGACCTAAAATATCCTGCAGGGCATCATAGAGGGGCCGCAGGTAGGGGTCGACCTTATCCTGCAAATCACCGGGCAAAAAGCCCAATCGCTCCCCGGCTTCCACCGCCGGACGCGTCAGGATAATCTTGCGCACTTCACGATTCCTAAGTGCCGCTACCGCCATCACCACCGCCAAATACGTCTTGCCGGTACCGGCAGGGCCAATGCCGAAGGTAATGGAATTATGGCGAATCGTATCCAAATAACGCCGCTGTCCCAAGGTCTTGGGGCGTACATGACGCCCCCGCGCCGTGACGAGAATCGTATCGCCAAACAGGGTATGCAGGGCTTCTCCCTTGCCGCCCTTTACAAGACCAATGCCATAGCGCACCTCATGCATGGTGATGGTCGTGCCCTGACGATGCAGATACAAAAGTTCCTCCAGCACCTTGGCCGCCATCTCTACCTGCGCACCTTCGCCCAAAATTTCCATCTGGGTTCCCCGGCTGATAAACTGGCAGTCGAATTCACTGCGAAACACCTGTAAAAACTCATCGCCCTCGCCCAAAAGAGCGAAGGCTTCATGATTGTCCTGAAAAATAATTTTTTTCTCTAATGCCTGCTGCAAAAAAACTGTTCACCTCTGGTCCATTAACCTGCGATTAGCTTCGCATTATACTTTTCAATCATCTTTTCCGGTTTATAAGATTCCTTGGCCTTCCGGAGCCCTTCCTCCCCCATATCTTCCTCGCGGTTGATATAGGTCATGCCGCTCCATTCATGCTCAATAAAGCCCTGATTGATGGCCGGATAGGCGCCCCGGATATTGGGGTCAGCTTTCTCTACATGTACTACCACAGAATCGCTGTTGAGCTGTTCGCCGAAGGTAAAGGCAATGATGCGGCCATCCAAGCAGATAGCCCCGCCCTTGAGCTGGAAGTAATCCCAGTCCGCAAAAAGCTCCAGGATTGCATCCCGTTCCCAAGGGATAAACTGCGAATCCGGCATGGCTTCGATATGGGCAGCATACCATTTTTCCAGTTCAGCCTTACAGGCAGGCAGGATTTCCGGCGTTATCTGCATATATTCCGCCTCCGGATACAGTTTCCGAAAGGCATTCAAATGATTTTTCTTAGAATGCAGCTTGCGTCCGGCAAGCGTTATCAGCTTATCTGCCAAATACACATAATCGTAATTATCCCGATCAGACTCAATTGCAAACTGCCCGGCATACGCTTCTGCCAGAAAATCGGCAAAATTCTTCTCCACACCGGTGAATCGCAGCGTTTTTCCCTGCTGTGCAAAATATGCACGCAGCTTCTCTACCGCCTCATTCCACTTCTCCTGCGGGCAGACCGGCTGCAACGCCTGCAATATACCATCCCACTCACAGGTCATATAAAGTACGCCCTCATCTTCACAAATCTGCACATGATAAGGCCTGCGCCACATAAAGAGATTCGTAAAGTTAAAATGGGAGTTTTCATAATAACCGCTGCGGTAATACTTATCTAATAAATTTTTGTCCTCTTTGGTTAACGTTTTGAAAAGAATACTACCAGCCTCCTATTGAAAATGGCTTTCTATTAAATATTATAGATGACCTGTCAATACTTGGCCGTAACTAAGTCACGCTAACTTCTTCTGGCCGCAGGTGGATTCCGCAGCCTCGACCACTTCCTCCAGGCTGCCGCCATTGGCCGCTACTACAGCCGCCCGCATGGTACCTTCCAGCAGCGGGCAGTCCGCCATGCGTACTGCATCATCTTTGAGATTTTCCAACACGAGTTCCGTCGTCATAATCGCGCTGCCCATGTCCATAATCACGACAGCCCCGTCACGACCACAGACGAATTCTACAGCTTCACTGATTTTCTCATAACTTGTCCCCATGATGCCGCCATCCAGGCCTCCTGCCACGGCAATCTGCACGCCATGCGCCATCATCTCAGCCATTTCTTTAATGCCCTCTGCTAATTTGGCATTATGGGATACCACAACAATCCCTACCAAAATGAATACCTCCTATCAATAGGTATGCGGTCAGCTATAAATAGACCGACCGCACACCTGTTATTTATTTAATAATCAACTGTAATAAGCTACGCCAGCTTCAAATAACTGCTGGTCTTTTTCGCCCGGCACGTTGCAGGCAACATTTTTGCCAATACGCTCTGAATGCCCCATCTTGCCGAGTACACGCCCATCCGGGCTCGTAATACCCTCAACCGCACTTACCGAACCGTTGGGATTAAAGGGAATATACAAGGACGGATTCTCATTGTCATCCACATACTGCGTGGCAATCTGACCACGTACCCGCATCCGGGCAAGGATTTCCTTGTCCGCCACGAAACGTCCCTCACCATGGGAAACCGCAATGGTATGAATATCGCCCACCTCTACATTGTTGAACCAGGGAGACTGATTGGATACCACCTTGGTCTTGACCATGCAGGAAACATGCCGACCTATGTTATTATACGTCAAAGTTGGCGAACTGTCTACCAAATCACGAATTTCTCCGTATGGAACAAGTCCCAGTTTGATTAAAGCCTGGAATCCGTTGCAGATACCGAGCATCAAACCATCCCGTTTAAAGAGCAATTTATGCACTTCTTCCTTGATGCGGGGGTTGCGGAACATGGCCGCAATAAACTTGCCCGAACCATCCGGTTCATCACCGCCGCTAAAGCCGCCTGGCAGCATGATGATGTTCGCCGCCTTAATGCCCTTGACAATGGCTTCCACCGATTCTTCAACGGCGCTCGGCGTAAGATTTCTAACCACCAGCGTTTCCGTTTCAGCACCAGCCCGCTGCCAGGCGCGTGCCGAATCGTATTCACAGTTCGTTCCGGGGAACACCGGAATGAAGACCTTGGGTCTGGCAATCTTTATCTGATTTTTAATGGCATTGCCCTGCTTATAGGTCATATCAATGGCTCGGTCTTTGCTGTACTGCTTCACCTGCGTGGGGAAAATTTTCTCCAACGGCTTGGTATAAGCCGTCTCAATATCCGCGAGCATGATGACCGTATCATCGCAGACCACGCTGGGGCCGGCAGTTGTTTCACCGATTAACTGGAAGCCTGCATTCTTTAACCGTTCATTCAACGTCTCGGATTCAGCAACCTCCAGCAGTATAGCACCATAGTCGGGAACAAAGAGCCGTTCCTTCCTCATGGGCTGGGTGAACTTAAAGCCTACACCATTGCCCAACACCATCTTGGAGACAGCCGCCGCAATACCGCCCACACCAATACTCTGCGCGGCAAATACGCGATGTTTCTCAATTAACTCCGTAACCAAAGACCAGTTTTTCCGCAGCTTGACAAAATCCGGCAAATCCTGTTCGTCCTTAACCGCCGGAACAAGATAAACCTTGTTGCCAGGGTACTTGAATTCCGGTGAAACCGCATCTGCTGCTTTCATGGTCGTAACCGCAAAGGCTGCCAGCGTTGGCGGCACATGAATATCCTCAAAGGTTCCTGACATGGAATCCTTGCCGCCAATGGCTGGAATTTCCAGTTCATGCTGTGCCCATAGCGCACCTAAGAGCGCGGCAAAAGGCTTGCCCCATTTTTCTTCATCCTTGCCCAGGCTCTCAAAATATTCCTGGAAGGTCAGGCGAATCTTATCTGCACGACCGCCTAAGGCCACCATCTTGGCGGCAGCTTCTACCACGGCATAGAGTGCACCATGGAACGGACTCCATTCCGTCAGCGCCGGATTCAGACCAAAGGTCATCGCCGTTGCCGTCGTGGTTTCTGCGCCTTCCACGGGCAATTTGGCTACCATACCTTCAGCCGGCGTCAGCTGACGGCGGCCGCCGAAGGGCATCAAAACCGTATTGCCGCCAATAGTCGAGTCAAAACGCTCGGCAAGCCCCTTCTGACTGCAAACATTCAAATCCTTCAAATTGGTCAGCCAGCTCTGCTCCAGGTTCTTTTTCTCGGCCTCTACCGCTGCCGGAATCTGCCGCAGATAGCTGCTGTTTTTGTCCGGACAGGTAATCTTGGCCTTGACATGCTGACGAACACCATTGGTATCCAGGAATTTGCGCTCCATCTGTACAATGGCCTTGCCCCGCCAGTTCATAATGAGGCGCGGTTCCTTCGTGATTTCAGCCACCTTGGTCGCTTCCAGATTTTCTGCATCAGCAAGCTGGGCGAATTTCTCCAGCTGTTCAGGGCGGATTACCACGGCCATGCGTTCCTGTGATTCGGAGATAGCCAGTTCCGTGCCATCAAGGCCCTTGTATTTCTTCTTCACCGCATCGAGATTGATGGTCAGCCCCGGAGCAAGTTCCCCGATAGCTACCGCCACCCCGCCGGCACCGAAGTCGTTGCACCGCTTAATCATGCGGCTGACTTCCGGATTGCGGAACAGACGCTGAATTTTGCGCTCCGTAGGCGGATTCCCCTTCTGTACTTCTGCACCGCAGGAAGTCAGAGATTCTTCTGTATGTTCCTTAGAAGAACCGGTTGCCCCGCCGCAGCCATCACGGCCGGTACGGCCGCCAACCAATACAACGATATCACCGGCAGCAGGCACCTCACGCACCACATTTTCTTTAGGCGCAGCCGCAATAACCGCACCGATTTCCATGCGTTTGGCCATGTAACCTTCATGGTAGACTTCCCGTACCTGACCTGTTGCCAGTCCAATCTGATTACCATAGGAGCTGTAACCTGCAGCAGCGCCCAAGGTAATCTTTTTCTGCGGCAGTTTCCCCGGCAGGGTATCTTTTAACAGGCGGCGCGGGTCAGCTGCACCGGTTACGCGCATGGCCTGATAGACATAGGAACGGCCGGAGAGCGGGTCGCGGATAGCACCGCCCAGGCAGGTAGCGGCCCCGCCGAACGGCTCGATTTCCGTTGGATGGTTATGGGTTTCATTCTTGAACATCACCAGCCATTCCTCAGGCTTGCCGTTGACATCCGCTTCCACCACAATACTGCACGCATTGATTTCCTCGGACTTATCGAGGTCATCCAGCTTACCTTCCTTACGCAGGGCTTTCATGCCGATGACCGCAATATCCATAAGGGTAACATCTCGGTTTTCTCCGGCATAGAGTTCTTCCCTGTCCTGCAGATATTTGGTATAGGCTTTGGCAATGCTTGGCGTATAATAGCCTTTTTCAATATGCACTTCATCCACAGCCGTAGTAAATGTCGTATGACGGCAATGGTCAGACCAGTACGTGTCAATCACTCTTAATTCCGTAATCGTCGGAGGACGTTTTTCCGTATCCCGGAAGTAAATCTGGCAAAAAGCCATATCCGCAAGGCTCATTGCAAACCCACGGGACTGCCAAAAATCCTGCAAAGATTCAGCGTCTAGACTGTTGAAGTTTTCCAGCACTTCAACATCCGCAGGTTCTTCATATTCGCTAATGAGTGTTTCCGGCTTAGCAAGACTTGCCTCCCGGCTCTCTACTTTATTGATGCAATAGGCCTTGATTTTCGCAAAGGTCTCCATATCAATATTGCCCACAATGACAATAACCTTGGCCGTGCGGATTTCCGGACGTTCCTTCTGCGTTATCAGCTGCACACACTGCGCGGCCGAATCGGCAGTCTGGTCATACTGCCCTGGCAAAAACTCCACCGCAAAAACCCGGGAGTTTGTAAATTTCGGCAGTTTTTCCTCATAGACAACATCCACCGGCGGTTCGGAGAAAACAACATTTTTCACCGCAGCGTATTCGTCATCGCTAAGACCTTCGATATCATAACGCCGAATAATCCGCACGGCTTTCAGCTCATCCAGGCGAAAGGTCTCTTTGAGATCGTCACACAGCTGCTGAGCGGGAATATCAAAATATCCCTGTCGTTTTTCCACGAAAATTCTTCTTACAGTCATGAATTCTCTTTTCCTCCAGACACTAAATAATAAGTACATAAAGCTATATAGACAAACAGGCATAGAGACCCATAATCAGGGTCTCTATGCCTGTATATCACAAACTATCAACGGCCACCTTTACGACAACCTTCGTCACTTTACCGGGCACACCATTCACCGCAGCCTGCGGACGATGTACATCCTCAGGATAAAGCACGGCAAAACACCCCGCTGACAGTGCAATGGAACTGTCAGGAACCAGGGCTTCATAAAACGTCACATCCCGCTCTGCATCATAGGGAGCAGATTCCTCAAGGTCAGGGCTTAAGGGGCACCATCCCATAAACTCTTCACCTTCAGCCATAAACTGAATATCGACAAACTTTCGATGGGTTTCCGGCTTACAATCTTCCTCTGGGCGGGTATTATAGCGCTGTACATTGGCAAAACACTTATCCCCTTCAATAGGATACTTGCCATCCTCAATCTGCGTAAAATCATGCTCTCGCAAATAATCGAGCGCTTTTTGGATAATCGCCGGATAATCTACATGATTTTCGTCTAAAGTATCCATACTGCCGATAATCATTTTGCATCCCTCTCCCTATCATACATTTATGTTAAAGAAAAATACCTTCCATACACATTTTACCTAAAACGGCTGTATTATGCAAGGAAATATGCTATAATTGTTGCATATGATTTAATGGAAAGGGGTTTATATATGCGAGAACTTTTGGAACTCTTGGAACATGACGCCCGTCGCCCGGTTGGTGAGCTGGCCTCCATGCTCAAGCGCAGCGAATATGAAGTCGAAAAAAACATCAAGGATTTGGAGAAAAACAAGATTATCCTCTCCTATAATACGCTGATTAACTGGGAGAAATTCGGGGATGAAACCGTAACGGCCATTATTGAAATCAATCTGACCCCCCAGCGGGAAGTTGGCTTTGATGCCATTGCCGAGCGCATTTACCGCTTCGATGAAGTACGCACTGTTTACCTCATGAGCGGCAGCTTTGACCTTCTGGTTATTATTGAAGGAAAGTCCCTCAACGATGTGGCCAACTTCGTTGCCACCCGTCTGGCCACCATCGAGGGCGTAACGGCTACCCGCAGCCACTTCATGCTGAAGCCATACAAAAAAGACGGCGTTATCATCAATGATGAAGAACGTGACCGCAGATTGGTGGTGTCCCCCTGATGGCCGATACGATGAACTGGGATAAACGACTCTCCCCTGGCGTCAACGCCATTGCGCCGTCCGGCATTCGCAAATTCTTTGATATTGCCGCCCAGATGGATGATGTTATTTCCCTCGGTGTAGGCGAACCGGACTTCGTCACCCCCTGGTCTATCCGCGAAAGCTGTGTCTACGGCCTGGAACAGGGCTACACCTCCTATACCGCCAACCGCGGTATGCCGGAGCTGCGTCAGGAAATCGTCAACCTCTTTAAGCGCCGCTACGATGTAGAGTATGAAGCAAATACGGAAGTTCTGGTCACTGTCGGCGTCAGTGAAGCTTTGGATATTGCCATGCGCGCTATTCTCGCTCCCGGTGACGAAGTGCTGATTCCCGAGCCCTGCTATGTTTCCTATCAGGCCTGCACGATTTTAGCAGGCGGCGTACCTGTAGCTGTACCAGCAAAAATCGAAAACGAATTCCGCATCACCCCGGCAGAGCTCGAAGAACATGTAACGAGCAAAACAAAAGCCCTGCTGATTGGCTATCCGAACAACCCTACCGGTGCCATTATGACCCGCAAGGATTTGGAAGCCATTGCCGATTTTGCCGAAAAACATGACCTCATCGTGATTTCCGATGAAATCTATGGCGATTTGACCTATGGTGATGAAGAACATGTGTGCTTCTCCTCCCTGCCCCGCATGAAGGACCGCACCATTCTCTTAAACGGCTTTTCCAAAGCCTATGCCATGACCGGCTGGCGTATCGGCTATGCCCTGGGCAATCCCACGGTAATCGCTGCCATGACCAAAATTCATCAGTACACCATGCTTTGTGCGCCCATCACGGCCCAGGTTGCCGCCGTAGAAGCCCTGCGCCATGGCGAAAAGTACATGAAGAAAATGGTCGCTGAATACGATAGACGCCGCCGTCTGATTTACGATGGCTTAACCAAGATGGGGCTGGAATGCTTCGAGCCGAAAGGCGCTTTCTACATCTTCCCTTCCATCAAATCCACAGGTTACACTTCCGACGAGTTCGCTGAAAAACTGCTCACTACCGAGCATGTAGCCCTCGTTCCCGGCAGTGCCTTCGGTGCCTGCGGTGAAGGACATGTACGCTGCTCCTATGCAACGGCCATCGACAAGATTTCGGAAGCCCTCAACCGCATCGAAAACTTCCTCAAAAACCACCGCAAATAATTTTTTCATTTTTTATAAAAAAAGTTGTTGACAAGTACACACGAAATGCGTATAATATTTCTTGTGATTGCGGGATGTGGCACAGTTTGGTAGCGCGCTTCGTTCGGGACGAAGAGGCCGCAGGTTCGAATCCTGTCATCCCGACCATTGAAAGGTCAAGCCAGTAACTTCGGTTGCTGGCTTTTTTGTTATCAAAACTCCACTGTGAGCGAGTCACATAAAAGCCACCATTCCCCTGCTATAATAAAGGCAATAAGAAAACCGTTCACGCAGGAGGAATATAAAATGGCAACAACGATTATTACCAAAGATAATTTTAAAGCAGAAGTGCTGGACTACAAAGGCACTGTACTCGTCGACTTTTGGGCTGATTGGTGCGGCCCTTGCCGTATGCTCTCCCCTATCGTCGATGAAGTAGCCACCGAAAATCCGGGCATCAAAGTCGGCAAGATTAATGTGGACGAACAACAGGAACTCTCCGCCCAATTCGGCATCATGAGCATCCCCACTTTATTAGTATTTAGGGATGGTAAAAAAATCAGCGAGTCTATCGGCCTTATCCCCAAAGAACAGATAGAAAAAATGCTTTGGTAAATTAAAAATTCTCAATGAGGATTTCCACGTCAAATAAGATTAGAGTGGGGAACGCAAAAACAGGCGGCTGACCATTTTGACTGGTCAGCCGCCTGTCTAGCGTTATTTCCGTTATCCGGCAACCCGTTTATTTTCGGATTGCGAAGGAGAGGTTGGTCTTTTCGGAGCAGAAGTATTGGGCCAGGGACTTAATCCTGCCCGGATTTTCAGTATTTCTTCCTTCGTAAGCATTTCGCCCTGAATTACTGGTTTATTTATTTGTGCCATACCAAATCCCCACCTTTCTAGTCTTCTTTAGAAATTCTTTGGCGGCAGCTTCCTGCCGTGCTTCATCTTCCGGGTAATCAAGCAATTCGTACTAAGGCTACTTCCTTACCAGCATTTTCCAATTTAGCAATACGCAACACTTCTCTATGCAAAGACGCCAAAAAATTATTTTGCAAATCCGAAAACAGCGGCGTCTTCACTACGGGTACACGCTCGATTGCCGTATTCGTAATCTCAAACACACGGTCTTTCTTGCGTGCCTGACTTAATTGCTCCAAATTCTTACCACCTTCTACGCTTATTATATCATCTGCGAGGACAGCTTTATAGGAAATTTTTGCATTTCGTCGCCTTTCTTTACCCTTATGCCATTTTCCAAAAGTCCATAACAGGCTTTTCCCATTTCCCGCATCCTAACCATCCACACCGATTAAAATCTGGTGGCTGTAATGGTGGCTGTAATGGTGGCTGTAAATATTCTCGATGATACATCGAGTAGGAGGCTGACCATT
>DFHU01000021.1 GCA_002373045.1 Pseudoselenomonas ruminantium
GATAACCGGCTCAGCCATGTTATCCGCAATGAGGATTTTGTGGGACTCGGAAATACGGGCGTTTATATCCTGCTGCCGGATGCGAATCCGGAGGTCACGGCTATGGTTCAGAAGCGTCTGCAGGGCGCCGGGGTGATAGCGTCTGTTTGTGAGGCGGTGGACTGATGGATTTTTATGCACTTTTTTTGCTGCATGTTGTGCTGACGCTGGGGTATTTTCTCGTGAACCTGCGGCGCCAAAACCGCCTGCATGTAGTTACGGAAACCATTATTGTCTTTGTCATCCCGTTTTTGGGCCTGCTTTTGATGCTGGGATACCGCCTGAGCTGTTATTTGCTGGATTTGGGCGACGGGCATCAGCCGGAGTTTGAAAAAGAGGCAAAAGCGTTTTTCCGGGGAACGCAGCTGGATGAAGATATTATTCCCCTGAATGATGCTTTTTTGGTGGATGATGTGCAGAAAAAGCGGCATTATTTCACCGATGCCATCAAGCAGGCTGTCGTGGATAATGAAAACATTCTGCAGATGGCCATGCACGACAGGGACAGGGAAATTGCCTATTATGCGGTAGCTATGCTCACTTCGCGCATGGAAAAACTGGAAAATGAGCTGTTTGCCAAGGAAAACGTGATTGTCAGCGGGGAAGGCGAGGAAAATATTTCCCTGTTGGAAGAATATACCCAAATGCTGAAAAGCTATCTGGAGCAGAAAAAATTTATCGACCATGTGACTTATCGGAAAAAACAGGGAGACTATATTGGTCTGCTGGATTATCTGAAAAAGGCATGTCCGGACAAACTGGAATACTATACCGAGGAAATCGGGCAGCTGCTGCTGACGGAAAATTTTGCTGAGGCGGAGCTTGTCTGTGCGGAACTGAAGGAACATTTCCCGCAGCGCGAGGAAAGCTATATGATGTATATCAAGCTCTATCAGGCTTGGCGCAAGCCGAAAAAATTGCAGCAGAAAATCCGGGAATTAAAAGCCTGTCCGATTGAACTGTCCGGGGAGGCGCTAAAGGCCATCCGCTACTGGGACGGGGATATAAACAGGGGGGCGGCAGTGCATGGATAAACGCGGAATTGCGGGCATAATCGCCTTTGTTATTTTATTGGGCTGTTTTTTTCAGTTCACCCGTATGGATGGCTTTTTGAAGCTGGACAGTGTAAAAAATCTGGTCAATGTGCCGAGGATTTTGGACAAGAAAGGTGATTGGGACCAGTCGCGGGACAGTTTTCTTATCCTCTATGACGCCAGAGATGTGGCCAGTGTTTTTGCCGAACATCGTCTGTCCAGGCTGATTGCCCAACAGAAAAAAAGCTCATATTCCGCTAAAATCGGTGATGAAAGTGTTGAGATAAACGACAATTACCGTGGCGTATTGGTGGTAACCGGAGAGTTAAACCGGGTAGCTGCGCTGGATAAAGTCCGTTCCTATGTGGAAAATGGCGGTACGGCGGCACTGCTCATTGCTCCTGAGGCGGCTGGTGCGCCCAGTCAGGATTTTTTGCGGGCGGCGGGGATAGCTGAACTGGGGGGCAATGCTAACGTCAAGGGGATAAAACTGCGAACGGACTTCCTTTTTGGCGGCAAGGGCTTTTCTTTTGGTGAAGATTCGGCCTATAATACCAGCGGCAGCAAGGTCGAGCTGGTTTCGGATGCGCTGGTGCATATCGCCGGTATAGATGATACGCCATTATTATGGGAACATCCGGCCGGCAAGGGAAAGTTTTTGGTGTATAATGGCGTTGTGCGGGATGACAAGACCAATATCGGCATCCTTACTGCCGTGCTGGCGCATTGCGGTACGGAAACATTGTATCCCGTTTTGGGAACAAAGGTATTCTATATTGATGACTTTCCCTCGCCTGTACCGGAGGGGATTAATCCCCGCATTTACGATGAACTGCATATGACCACGGAGGACTTTTACCGCTACCGCTGGTGGCCTTATATGCAGCAGGTTGCCAAGGATTTTGACCTGAAGTACACGGGGCTGATTATCGAAAGCTACGGTGATGTGGTCAAGGCGCCGTTTCCGGCTCCAGCTGGACGGCGGGCAAGGGATAATTTTATCGTCTATGGGCGGGAACTTTTGAATATGGGCGGTGAATTAGGCCTGCATGGTTATAATCATCAGCCGTTGGCGCCTGCTGGCTATAACGAGGAGGAACTGGATTATGTTCCCTGGGGCTCCAAGCAGGATATGGTGGAGTCTTTACAGGAACTGCGCCGCTATATTGAGGCATCTTATCCGGATTATGCCATGCGCACCTATGTGCCGCCTTCGGATATTTTAAGCCCTGAGGGACGGGAAGCCATTCTGGAGGTTTTTCCTGAGGTGAAGATTTTTTCTTCACTCTATGACGGCCCGGCAGAAGCGATGGCCTATATTCAGAATTATGAACGCAAGGATGATGGCACATACGAACTGCCCCGTACATCGGCAGGTTACCATCCCAAGCGGCAGAATATGTATGAGCAAATCAGTATGCTGAATTATATTGGCAATTTCTCGCACTTTGTTCATCCTGATGAATTGTTTTATGAAGAAAGTAAGGACTACAGCTGGGGTGAGATGGAACAGGGACTAAAGGATTTTTTGACGGAAATCAACAGTCGTTTTCCATTCCTGCGGGCGGTGACCAATGTGGAACTGATGAATTATTTTGCGGATTATCTGGATATGGATTATCAGGTGGAGCGTGAGCCGGATAAAATGACCCTCACGACGCAGAATAATCGCCAGCCGCTGCGGTTTATCCTGCGGCAAAGCCGGGAGATTGCAGAAGTCAGCGGTGGTACTTATCAGAAAGTCGGAGAGGATGCTTACCTTATCGAGACGGGGGCAGGCACCACGGTGATAAAATGGAAGGAGCCGGAAAAGTGAGAATATGTTTACTGACGGAAGGCTCATATCCCTATGTGGTAGGCGGCGTTTCTTCATGGTGCCAGATGCTGATTCAGGGGCTTCCCCAGCATGAGTTTTTTATCTATTCCATAGGGGCAGAAGCCAAAGACCGCGGTGCCTTTAAGTACAAATTTCCGCCGAACCTGAAAGGCGTGCAGGAAGAATTTTTGGACGAGATACTCAATCAGTATTCCGGCGGCATGCGGGAAAATATCCTGACGGCAGAAGAACGGGAGGCCATCTATGAACTGGTTATTGGCGGCAGACCGCTGGATATTCGGAAGCTGGCTTCCATTTTCCGTGACCGCCGCCGCTTTGCCAGCTCTTTGGATATTTTTATGTCCAGTGACTTTTTCGATGTGATTCAGCGGGTTTACATGGAAAAATACAGTTATCTGCCGTTTACGGATTTTTTTTGGACTATGCGCTCCATGCTGCTGCCGCTTTTGTATCTTTTGCAGCAGGATTTGCCTCAGGCCGATGTGTACCATAGTGTTGCCACAGGCTATTGCGGTGTGATTGGCGCGATGGCGGCAGAGATTTACCATAAGCCTTTTATCATCACGGAACATGGCATTTATTCCCGTGAGCGGGAAGTGGAGATTATCAAGAGTGACTGGGCAAAGGGGGATTTTAAGGCCGTCTGGATTCAGTATTTTTATAATCTGGCTAAACTGTCCTATGCAACTGCGGATCGGGTATATACGCTGTTTGAGCACAATGCGGAGATTGAGCAGGATTTGGGCTGTGACCCGCAAAAGATTGGCATAGTGCCCAACGGTGTACACATGGAGCGCTTTGCCGATATCGGTGAGCTGCAGAAACATGACGGCCCCTTAACCGTTGGTGCGGTGGTTCGAGTGGTGCCTATCAAGGATATTGTGACGCTTCTGCGTGCCTTCTTTTTGTTTAAGGAGGAATTTCCTGATGCTCGCTTGGTGGTTATGGGGGGCTATGATGAGGATAAGGAATATTTTGAGCTGTGCAAGCAGACGGTATCCATGCTGGGGCTTACCAATGTGGAATTTACCGGTTCGGTAAATGTGGCAGAATATCTGCCGCAGATGGATTTCATGATGCTTTCGAGTATCAGCGAGGGGCAGCCTTTGGCTGTATTGGAAGGGTTTGCTGCGCACCGTCCCTTTGTGACCACGAATGTAGGCTGCTGCTGGGAACTTATCTATGGCGACAGCAATGATGATTTAGGCGAGGCCGGTGCTGTGGTGGCACCTATGGATTTTGAAGCAATGGCTCAGGAAATGATACGTCTGGGCAAGGATTTTGAACTGCGGCGGAAAATGGGCAATATCGGCTATGAACGCACGAAACGCGGTTATACCTATGAACATTTTATTGACCGCTACCGGGAGATTTATCAGGCGTATGTGCAGGAGGCATAAAAAGTGGCAGGCGTAGGTTTTGAGTTAAAGAAGTTATTTACGGCCCGCACGGCGGCAGGACACATAAAAGCATATTCGTATTCGGCCATCATCACTGCCGGTCCCTTTGCCTTGATGACCAGCATGGTGCTGGCGGTGCAGAGTCTCTTTGCTTATTATGGCATTGAGGGGGAGGCTGCGCAGATTTTTGTGGCTTCGGTGGTCTATGCCTTTGTGTTCTCCCAGATTTTTTCTGCGGGGTTTATTATGGTATTGACCCGTTATTTGGCAGATTCCCTATCCCTGGGCAGGTTTGCGGATGCCACAGCGTCTCTGTTTGGCATGGGGGCGATTCTCACGACTTTGGGGGCGGCAGCGGCAGGCATTTTCTTTTGGGATAAGCCTTTGCCGCTATTGACCAAATGGCTGGGGTATCTCTTTTTTGCTGAACTATTGCTGGCATGGACAGAAAGTGTTTACCTTTCGGCGGTAAAGCGCTATTCGCGGCTGTTGGTCAGCTATTTAATCGGTGTCTTGTTGAGCATATTTCTGGTCTGGGTATTCTTAACGCATACGAACCTGCTGCCGGAGCAGTCCGGACTTTTGGCCATGGATGTTGGCATGGGGCTTATCAATCTGCTCTTTTTGCTGCATATTACCGGCTATTTTGGCATGCCAAAGGGCGGGCAGAACTTTGCGTTCCTGCCTTATTTTGAACGGCACTGGCGGCTGTTTTTGACGGCTTCTTTCTATATGCTGGGACTGTTTTTGCCCAATGTCATCATCTGGCATGGCGAGTGGGGCGTGCTGGTAGGCGGGACTTATCTTTATTCCCCCATTTATGATGTGGTGACGTTCTATGCCTTCCTGTCTATTCTGCCGTTGATGACGATGTTTGTAGTAACGGTGGAAACGAATTTCTATGAGCGTTATGCCCATTACTTTACTTACATCACCCAAAAGGGAAACTTCCGGGAAATTGACGATGCCCGCAAGGATTTACTGCATACGCTGTGGTTTGAACTGCGGCATATTATTGAGTTTCAGCTGGTGTTTACGTTGGTGGCTTTGGCGGTTGGCAATTATTTGCTTAGCTGGTCGGGAATTACCTATAATCAGGTGAATATGTATAACGTGCTCTTGTTTGGCGCCTTTTTCACCGGACTGTTGCAGCTGGTGTATATTCTGCTGGTTTATTTCGACTATCAAAAAAGCGTGCTCAGTCTTTCGGCAGTGTTTTTCCTGTCCAATTTGGTTTTGGGATTGTGGGGCTTGTATTTTGGCGGCACTTACAGTTATGGCTTCACCTTTTTTCTGGCAGCGGCTTTATCCTTTATCTGGGCATTTATCAAGCTGAATCACTTTGCTAAGCGGATAAATTATCTGGTCTTTTGTTCTCAGCCGGTATTTTATTCGCCCACCTGCGGGCTTTTGACGAAATTTACGCTTTGGCTTTACGGAGATAAATATGTGAATCTGGAAACAGAAGGAGCAATTTTTAAGTAACTGATTTTATAGACAAAAGTGTATATTAGTGGTATGATGTGTTTATGGAGGA
>DFHU01000005.1:0-7749 GCA_002373045.1 Pseudoselenomonas ruminantium
ATTAGCAGTCCTTTCGGACTGTTGCCCCCATCTTTGCGGCAGGTTGTCTACGCGTTACTCACCCGTTTGCCACTCGACTCATCTAAGCAAGCTTAAAATCATCTCGTTCGACTTGCATGTGTTAAGCACGCCGCCAGCGTTCGTCCTGAGCCAGGATCAAACTCTCCATAAAATCTAATTTATGAAGAACCTTGATTAGGCTCTCAATTATCTATTAAAGAAATTGCCGATTGCTATGTTGTTCATACCAATCGATGTTTTAATAAGAAGTTTTCACTTCTCAAACATCTGGCTTTAATCATGTTGCATGATTATTTGCATTGTTTAGTTTTCAAAGAACAATCTTGTTTAGCGCTTCTTTCGAAGTGCCTGTCGCTTCAAGCGACTCATTTATCATACCGCATTCAGATTAGCTTGTCAAGAACTTTTTTAATTTCTTTTTTCAAGTTTTTTGAACCATCACAGCGCCTCGCCAATCAAGGCTTCGCTACACTGTTTCGTGTTCGTATCTGTCAGCGACTTGTATTATATTACACGAGTTTATCTCTCCTGTCAACACCTTTTTGAAAAAAAATATGAAAAAGTTACGATTAAATTCGAGGCACAAGACGGCGGGAGGGGACGGGGATAACTTTCTTCCACTTAGACAGGCTTGTCAAACGTTCCAGAAAGTCATCCCCGTCCCCTCCCGCCTTAGGCTTAGCATTTCGCTGTAAACGACTATATAAATCGCACAAAAGCCCGTGGAACTGGTGGTGTTTTTCCGCAGCTTTTGACAAGCTTGTCTATGGCGAAGGAAAAATACTACCAGTTTCACGGGCGCCTTAGCACTTCAATGTAAACATCTATATGATTCGCACAAAAGCCCGCGGGAACTGGTGATATTTTCCGCAGCTTTTGACAAGCCTGTCTATGGCGAAGGAAAATATTACCAGTTACCGCGGGCGTCTTAGTATATCAATGTAAACAAAAATTAACCCGGCTCAAAATACACCGTTATCGTCGTTCCCTTATCCACCAGCGTATTCAATTCGATACTCTGTCCTACAGCATACCCTGACCCTTCACTTTGGAAAGTCAGCCCTTTATCCGCTGCCAGTCCGGCAGCCTCACGCAGACTCTTCCCGGCAAAATCCGGCACAACCACCTTACCATCAGGAATAGTGCCCGTAAAGGGACGCGCAGGCCTATGCTGCGGTTTCTTTTCCGCAGGTTCCATGCCCGCAAAAGGGTCACTTGAAGGTTCAATATGCATATGACGGAACAACTGAGCAAAAATACGTCCGGCCACCGGTGCTGCAATCTGGCCGCCATAGAAGTTGCCTGTCCCCGGGTCATCAATCATGACCAATACCGTCAGCTGCGGGTCTTCTACGGGCGCAAAACCACAAAATGAGGCGATATAGCGGCCATCCATATAGCCACTACCATCTTCACGGATTTTCTGTGCAGTACCAGTCTTACCGCCGATACGATAGCCTTTGACCTGTGCCTTGGCACCACCGCCGCTGGCTACAACCTGCTCCAACAAGCCCATCAAAGTCTTGTCCGTGGCCGAATCGATAACCCGGCGCACTTCGGTCTTGCCCCGTTCTTCATAAATGCTGCCATCCGCATTACGGATAGTTTTCACAATATGTGGCTTTAACAATACGCCATCATTGGCAATAGCCGACACAGCCGTAACCAGCTGCAAGGGAGTCACCGCAATACTCTGCCCTATAGCAGAGGTCGCCATATCCGAATCACGCATATCCTCCGGCTTAAAGAGGATGCCGCTCTCCTCGCCCGGCAAGTCTATGCCTGTCGGCTCACCAAAGCCAAAATCACGGGCATACTTCATCAGACGCTCGGCACCTAAGCGCAGACCTACCTGGGCAAAACCAGTATTCAAAGACTGTTTAACTACATCCGTAAAGGTAACCGTACCAAAACTTTCACCATTCCAGTTCTGAATACGTCGCCCCGAGACCATAACATAGCCTGGGTCAACAAATACCTGATTTGGACTTACAACCTTTTCCTGCAAGGCAGCGCCAGCCACCACCGACTTAAAGGTAGACCCCGGCTCATAAATAAAGGACACCGCACGGTTTTTCCAAACTTCCGCATTATAATCCCAGAATTTATTCGGATTATACGAAGGCCGGGAGGCCATGGCCAGCACTTCCCCATTCTTCGGGTTCATCACCACGCAGGTTATCGCCTTAGGATTATTCTCGGCGATAGCCCGGTCCAATTCCTGTTCTACAATAAACTGAATGCCACTATCGATTGTCAGTTCCACCGTCTTGCAGGAATCGCCCATATAACGGCGGCGGCTGGAAAAAATCGAATCCAAAATCGGACGTGCCTGCCGGTCTGTGGTAAGATAGGTTTCCTTGACTTCGCCCTTTAACATGGCATCCAAAGCCTGCTCTATTCCATCAAGGCCTTTGTCATCCGTACCTACGAATCCCAGCACATTAGCCGCCAACACATCATTCGGATAATAACGCTTGGCCTCATCCCGGAATCCCAGGCAGGACATATATTCCTTTTCCCGGATAAGCTGACGCACAGCTTCGTATTCAGCCTGCTCCATGCGCCGTTTTACCCAGACAAAGCCGCCTCCCACAGCAACATCATCCAAAATATCCTGTTCAGTCTTGCCTATAAGCGGCGCTAAATTTTCCGCTAACTCCTGCGGATTTTCCACATGCGAAGGGTCAATATACAAGGATTTTGTCATGGTACTGACCGCTAATTCCCGTCCATTCCGGTCAAGAATTGCCCCACGCGGCGACTGGATGGCATAATCCTGTCCTACCTGTGCCTTCATCCGCTCACCGAGCGCACTTCCCTGCACCAGCTGCAACCATGCATAGCGGCAGACGATAAGCACCACTGCCCCCAGCATAAATAACGCTAAATAACTGATCCGCCGTTGTATTTCCCGGCGTTTCTTCTTCATTTACTGAGCCCCCTGCCTGCCACTGTTCTTCAGCAGCGTTTCCCGTAATCTGCCCTCAATCTGTACCAGTTCCGCTTCTGCTGCCTGCCGTTTGGCACGGCCATTTTGCTGAATCTTAATCGTTTCCTCAATAGTATTAATCAGGCGGTCATTAACCTCCCGAACCGTCTCAATATCCACAATACTGCGCTCATTTTCCTGTGCGGTCTCAATGCTGTTCTGCTGCAGAAGTTCTGCATTGCGGCGCAAGAGTTCATTCGTGGTATTATTGACAGCCTGCTGCATGCGCAGTACATCCTGCTGTGCCTGCAGCCCCAAAGCAATCACCAGCTGATTCTTCCACAGGGGAATCGTGCTGTAGATAGCCGTCTGCACCCGGTCAATAAGCGCCTTATCGTTATTCTGAATCAGGCGGATTTGCGGTGCAGACTGAATGGCAATCGTCTTACTGATTTTAAGGTCATGTACCTTTTTCTCAAAACGGTTCACACTGGCCTCAAAATCGGCCACCACCTGTACCGCCATCGGGTCGCCGGAATCCGCTGCCTGCTGGCGCAGTTTGGGCAGGGTAACTTCCCGCATTTCCGTAAGTTTTTCTTCACCGGCCTGAATATAGAGCTGCAGTTGCTTGAAATAACTCAGATTTTCTGCGTAGAGCTTATCGAACAGCGCCACATCCTTCATCATTTTCAGCTTAGCCTGTTCCAGATTGGTCTGAATACGTTCCACCTGCGTGGACAGCTTTTCATATCCCTGCTTGATATCCTCGCCTTTTTTCACCAGACTGCCCACCAACGGAATCTTCTTCAAGAAGCTCGAGCCGCCCTCCGGCTCAAATTCCCGCACCTGGGTTACAAGATTGCCCAACAGCTCCCCGACCGGGCCGCTGTCCTTCGTGCGTACCTGTGAAAGCACGCTGTCCGAAAACTCGGCTATTTTCTGCTGGGCGGGCGCGCCAAAGCGCAAAATGGCCGTAGAATCGGTCAAATCCAATTCGTCCTTTATCTTATCAACCTGCGCCCGCTCCTCCGGATTCAGGTCGTTTACCACCTTTTCCACCTGTGCCGTCATCACCTCTGCAGACGGCAGGTTGTCCGGCGTCACATCGGCACTTGCAATACCTGTTTTGGCTTTCATCAAATCTTCTAATTTAACTTCCATGGTCAGCCCCTCCGTTTAACGATAATATTGCTCGTAAAAATCATCTACCGGCATAAATAAGTATCTTATCCCTTCTACCACAGATACCAAAGCAGGAATCAACGTCCAGAAAAAGACCACATACGCAATCCCCCACTTGGTTTTCCCTTGAAAGAATTTATGTGCACCAAATGAGCCTAACGTGATTGCCAGGCCACTCATAATCATTTTTTGCAGCAGCACAGAATTTCGCACATTATCCGGTGTAGTAATCTTCTCCCTACCCACTGCGATTTCCTGCCCGCCAACCTTGGTGAGTGCTCCACTGCGGGGGCGTTTTTTGCGCCCAATCCCCGTAGAAACCGGCTCGCTGTTTGCATTCAGTTCCACATTGACAGTTTCCTTACTGCCGTTGCTGATTCCCTCAGCCTCCAACGACTGCTGCATTACCGTAAGTTCGGCATCCATATCGAGGAGCTGGCTGTTGATAATCTTCGTGAACTCTGCATTGTAAGCCTCATCAAAGCTGACCAACGTTTCTTTCAGCCGCGCCTTCACCTGCTGAACCTGGTCGGTTTCCAGCTTGGTTTCTTCCAGTTCCCGATATTGCTCACAAAGGCTGGCTGCCCTATCCTGATAGTAATGAATAAAGCGCCCTGCCGCCGCAATGCGTTCCGGGTGCTTTTCCACATAATTTAAAAGCCTTGCCGCCTCCTGCTGCATAAGCCCCAGCTGCCGGCTTAACTGACTGTCCCGAATTTTGGTGCGGGCCGCTTCCACCCGGTTATAATCTTCCCGGGCTTTCTCCCAATCCGCCAAAGCGGTGTCCGCCTGTGCCGCAGCCAACTGACTGACATCGAGCTTCCGTACAACACTTTGCGGCAGCTGCCCTTTATAAATGCTAATGCCCATGGCCACCATCAGCAGAAGACCAATCGCTCCCTGCTCATGCGTTATGCCATACATTCCGCCCCATCCCATGATTAATGCCATCAGGCCATATAGGTTACGCATCGCCATCGCCCCTCGCGCTTAGAATTTACCTTCATTATACCACAAAGCCGCCCCGGTTTGGGACGGCTTTCACTTACCAATGATATTTTTCCCCGCGGTTAATCTTAAAAGCGCGGTAAATCTGTTCGACGAGCAGGAGCCTCACCATCTGATGGGTAAAGGTCATCTGCGAAAAGCTTAAAAGCTCATCTGCAGCCTTGCGTACCTCTTTGGAAAGACCAAAGGCACCACCAACCAGAAAGGTGATATTGCTGCGGCCGGAGAGGCCCAGCTGGTCAATCGCTGCCGCCAGCTCTTCAGAAGACTTCTCTTTGCCGAACACATCGAGCACAAAGAGATAACTGCCCTCCGGCACCAGCTTCAGCAGTTTTTCGCCTTCTTTGGCCAGCACCTGTTCTTTTTCCGCCTCAGATGGCGAATCCGGCATTTTTTCTTCATGTATCTCACGAATCTCAACCTGTGCAAAAGGTTTCAATCGTTTCATAAATTCCGCAATGCCTGCCGTAAGATATTTTTCCTTGATTTTGCCCGCACAGACAATCGTTATCTTCATCAGCGGTTATCCTGCGGCATTTCTTCGAGGACAACATCCGCCGTACGGCTGGCACCATTGCGGTCATAGGTGACCTTCACCGTATCGCCGACTTTATAGCTAGCCACCTTTGCCCGCAAATCGGAAACGGAGTTTACTTCCTCATCGTTGACCTTGAGGATGATATCCCCACGCTGCAGACCGGCTTTACCACAAGGCCCATTGAGGGTAAGCTGGAAGATATAGACACCCTTGTCAATATTCAGCTGATAGCCATAACGACCGGCAGTCTGCGGGTCAAAGACCGACACACCCAAATACGGACGGGCCACATAGCCCTTATTCATAATCTCGTCAATGATGTTCTGCACGGTATTCGTCGGAATGGCAAAACCCATGCCCTCTACGCCGCTGGCAGCCAGTTTTGCACTGTTGATACCGATAACCTCACCATCCGCATTCACGAGCGCACCACCGGAATTACCGGGATTGATGGCCGCATCCGTCTGAATCAGTTTCACCAGCTTGTCACTGATATCCAACGTACGATTGACAGCACTGACCACACCGCTGGTCACACTGCCCTGAAATTCCAGTCCCATGGGGTTACCGATCGCAATAGCCGGTTCTCCGACCACAATCTGGTCCGAGTTGCCGAATTTTGCCGTAGGCAGGTCTTTCGCCTCCACCTTGACTACAGCCAGGTCGGTAAGCTCATCAGCACCGATGAGTTTGCCCTTCAGGCTACGGCCATCTGGCAGGGAAACAATGATTTCCTTCGCTCCGCTTACCACATGGTTGTTGGTGACAATATAGCCATCTTCCCGGAAGATAACGCCGGAACCTACGCCCTGCGTTTCCACGGGATTATTGAACCAGTCCCGAACCACAGCTTTATTGGTTATCCCCACCACAGCGGGGCCAACGGTCTTTGCCGCACGCACAGCCGGTGTATTACGGGCATCCGACAACTTGACTTCCGTATGTGCTGCCGGTGCGCTTTGCGTATTGCTGCTGACGCTGGCCGAATTATCGGATGCCGTCCCTGCCGAACACCCCGAAAAAGAGACTGCCGACAAAGCCAGCATCGCCGCAACCATCAGTGAAGTTTTCTTCTTATTCATGAAAATCCCTCCAAATTCAATTCATATACCAGCCGACCATTTCGGTTTGACTGGCTACGGTTAAATCCATATTTACACCCTGACGTTCCAAAATTCCCTGTACAGTATTCTCTGCCAGTTCCGGACGATTATTTTCCTCCGACAGATGCGCAAGGAAAACCTTCTCCGGACGCTTCTGCATACGGATAAGCGCCCAGGCAGCATCGCTGTTGGCCAAATGCCCGCGATTGGATAAAATGCGCCGCTTCAAATGCCACGGATAACTGCCCTGCTTCAACACCTCGGGGTCATGATTGGACTCCAAAATCAGCACATCTGCGCCTTCAAGGGCAGCCTGCACATTAGACGTCACAAAACCAAGGTCTGTAGCCAAGGTTACGTTCTTGCAGCCTTTGAGCCGATAACCCACAGGCTCGGCGGCATCATGCGAGATATTAAAACTCTCCACTGCCAGCCCATTAACGGAAAAGCGCTCCCCCACAGGGCAGAAACATTCTGCCGGAATCGCCGCCCGCTCCTTCATGTGCTCAATTGTGCCCTGACGGGTAAAGATTGGCAGGTGATACCACTTCGAAAGCGTCACCAGCCCCGCCACATGGTCGCGGTGCTCATGGGTAATCAACACACCATCCAAGGAGGCGGCATCTACGCCCAGCTCCGCCAGGCCCTTTTTAATTTTCGTGGCGCTGATGCCAGCATCAATCAACAGCTTCGTGCCATCCATTTCCACAAAAACGGCATTGCCTTTGCTGCCACTGGCCAAAATCCTAACCTGCATCTCCACGGCTCCTATCATAACACTTGACTATGTAAATTATCTGTAAAGATAACACTTTTTCATTATAACGCTATATGCGACGCAATGCCAGTCCCTTTAGGAATTCAGATTTTGCCATACCAGTCCAGCCGAAAGTCCATGGCAACTTATTCCTGCGCTAGTACACGCAAAAAGCACACACTAAGGCCGGCGGCGGCATGTTTCTGCG
>DFHU01000005.1:7840-61357 GCA_002373045.1 Pseudoselenomonas ruminantium
CGCAGAAACATGCCGCCGCCGGCCCTTTAAGTCACGATGTTATACGAACCCCATCGTGGTAATTATTAGATGTTGTACACGCGTACGGAGCTGGAGTTGCCCTTGCCAGCCTTCACACCAGACGTGATGATGGTCATATCGCCACGCTGTACAAGACCTTCCTTAACAGCAGCAGCCGTAGCATTGCTGAGCATTTCATCGGCATCCTTCCACATGGAACCGAGCACCGGATATACACCCCAACGGAGGTTCAGCTGACGCAGAGCCTTTTCACTCGGCGTATAAGCTACGATAGCAGCCTTCGGACGATACTTGGATACAACTTTCGTCGTGTAACCGGATTCAGTCGGCGTGATGATAGCCGGAACATCGAGCTCATAAGCCATCTGTACCGTAGCATGAGCGATAGCACGCGTACGGGATTTCAGATGATGCAGACCACGTTCTACAAAGAGTTCTTTGTATTCGAGGGAGCTTTCGATGCGCTGTGCGATACGGTTCATCGTGGAAACAGCTTCTACCGGATAGTCACCGGAAGCCGTTTCACCGGACAGCATGATTGCATCCGTACCATCGAGGATAGCGTTACCAACGTCGGATACTTCTGCACGAGTCGGACGCGGGTTGCGTTCCATGGAGTCGAGCATCTGCGTAGCAACGATAACCGGCTTGCCGGCAGCATTACACTTGCGGATGATTTCCTTCTGAATAAGGGGCACATCTTCTGCCGGAACTTCTACACCCAGGTCACCACGGGCAACCATGATACCATCGGAAACTTCGAGGATGGCATCGAAGTTCTTAACGCCTTCGAGGTTTTCAATCTTCGGAATGATTTCCATACGGCCATTGTGCTCTTCGATGAGCTTACGGATAGCCAGTACGTCATCCGGACGCTGGATGAAGGAAGCAGCTACGAAATCCATATCCTGTTCGCAGCCAAAGATGATGTCCTTAGCATCCTGTTCAGAGATAGGAGGCAGACCCAGGGATACACCCGGAGCAGCTACGCGCTTGCGCGTGCTCATCTTGCCGCTGTTCTGAATCGTCGTAACGATATCTTTGCCCTTGATTTCATCGACTTTGAGAGCTACGAGGCCATCGGAGAGGAGCAGGGTGTCGCCCGGCTTAACTTCCGTGTAGAGGCCCTTGTGGTTTACGGAAACATGAGTTTCATCACCCGGTACATCGTCATAGGTCAGCGTGAACTGGTTGCCCTTTTCGAGCATAACCTTGCCATCTTTGAACTCGCCCAGACGCATTTCCGGACCTTTGGTATCGAGGATTAAAGAGATAACCTTGCCAGCCTTCTTGGCAGCTTCACGAACCATATTGATACGGCCAAGATGTTCTTCGTGGTCACCATGGGAGAAATTGAAGCGTGCGCAGTTCATGCCATTGGCAATCAGTGCATCAATTACGCCCGGTTTCTCTGTGGACGGACCCTGCGTGCAAACGATTTTCGTCTTTTTTAACATGTTGTAAACCCCACCTATTCTTTTACTACATATTATATTTTAGACGGACACCTCCGAAATCCGGAGTCGCTGTATGGCGTCCTGTCTACGGCCTGATTTAACTGGGATTTAACTCCCATCAGCTACTATTCTACACTCTTTGTCCCCATAAGTAAAACATTTTTGACGAAAATCTACGGAAAAAAATATTTTCTGAAAAGCGGCTCATTGCTTGAAATTTATTGCTTTTATTCCCCCTAATAAGCTACGACTATTGCTATTAATTGGAATTGTTCCCAGCGTCAAAAAATACTTATGCTTTCCCGCAAAAATGACGATAAACCTATAAGGAGAGTATCGCACTTTCCAGATTTATAAGAAAGGAGGATTTATCATGTCTACCATTTCGGCAATGACCAGGGATACGTACACGATGTACAAGATGGCCCAGGGCGGCACGCAAGGCACTACAGCAGCACAAAAAGCGGCCAGCGAAGCAGAAGAAAGCACCAGCAAATCTTCTGCGCAAAGCAAAAGCTATTCTACGGCAGCAGCCAATGTAAGCCAGCTCAGTAACTTAGTCGGTTCTTTTGATTCGGCTTATGCCAACAAGAAAACCACTGCCGCCCAGGACTCCATCAGCAGCCTTTGGTCCGGTTACACCAATTCGTACTCCAGCGGAATCGCCAATTTAAGTGCCCTTTCCGGCGTTTCTTCCAGTGCGGCAGGACTTGTAAACTCCTACAATGAAGCCAAGTCTGCTTTCGACACCCAGTTCAAGGCCTATATGGGTGATTTACAAAAATCTGCCCAAACCGTCAAGAACATGAGTTACGAATTCAGTGCGGACGACATCACCGAAGCCGAAGACGGCACCAAAACGTACAGCGATAGCCTAAAGAGCGCCATCAAAAACGTCAAACAGCTCGTCTCCGACTACAACGATGCCTTAGACCTCACCAGCGACTACAGCAGTGTGGGCAAGAGAATGGAATCACTCCATAAGTCGTTTGCCGACACCACCTACCGGGCTGATACTTATAAGCAGCTCGGCATCACAGTGGACAGCAAAACGGGCAAAATGACGGTGGACGAGGACAAACTGGCCACAGCGCTCACCGAAAACGGTGACCGCGTGAAAAACGCTCTGGGCGCCAACGGCCTTGCAGGCAAAGCTGAACAACATCTCGCTCAGGCAAACAACCAGGGCGACAAACTGTTCCCCTCCCTGCAGAGCATGTTCGGCAACTCCCTCAAAACCGCCTCAGCCTACACCAACCCGCGCGTACTGAGTGCTTCCGTTCAGTACGGCATGATTGGGAATCTCTTCAGCTCCATGTTCTAAGGACCAGGAAAACCAATCCATGAACAAAAGCCACAGAGAGAAACCAAGAACAAAGCCCGGTGGCTGATAATGCTTTTCCGTCGCGTTTGACAAGCTTGTCTAAGCAGAGGAAAAGTATTATCAGCCACCGGGCGTCTTTTTACATCGATGATACAAATACAGTTAATATCGAGCCAAAAAGCCGCCCGCGGCAGTATATCCCTGCACTAGTACGCGCTATGCGTGTAAATCGTGCAGGGATATACTGCCGCGGGCTTTATTGCCTACTATGTTCTATATGTTCTATCAGCTGTTACACATTTGCCGCTGCATCCCACCCCAACTGCAAAGCCTTCATATTGGCATCTACCGTATGCGAAGGTACGCGTTTTTTTACGAATTCCTTAACCGTGTCCAGCTGTACCAAACCGGTAATCCGCACCAGTGCCCCCAACGCCACGATATTGGCAAAGAGTGCCTTGCCGAGTTCCTCTACAGCCAGTTTTGTGATAGGCAGACGAACCACCCGCGGAAAGTCCGGTGTTTGCGGCACGAGGCTGTCGTCTAAGATAAGCAAACCATCTTTATGCAGGTCGCTGTAGTATTTATCCGCAGCCTTCTGCGTCATTGCAAGCACCAGATCCGGCGTTTCCACATGGGGATGATAGATGGTTTCATCGCTGATGATGACTTCAGCCTTCGAGGCACCGCCGCGTGCTTCCGGGCCATAGGACTGGCTTTGCGCCGCCTCCTTGCCCTCTGCCACTGCCGCTTCAGCCAACAAAATGGCTGCGGTGATTACGCCCTGACCACCGGAGCCGGAGAGTCTTAACTGTTTTTTCATTAGTGTGCACCTCCTGCCCGTTCAATCACCTGGTCATAAGCGGTATCATAATCCATAGCCGAAGCTTCATAGAGAAGACCTATCGGGAATTTTTCTGGTGCAATACCTGCCGGGTCAAGCTTATCCCAGGCAGCCTTCATCACCGCATTATCCCGCATCCACTTCATCATATCCGCCGGGCTGCCCAGCTTGTTCTTGCGGCCATAAGCCGTGGGGCACTGCACCAGAGCTTCGACAAAGGAGAAGCCGTGATTGTCAAAAGCATTCGCAATCATATCCGTCAAATGCTGCACATGGAAAGCCGTGGAACGCGCCACATATGTAGCACCTGCGGCCTCAGCCAGAGCGCAGGCATCAAAAGGTCTGTCTACAGAACCATACGGCGCAGTAGTCGCCTTCCTCCCCAATGGTGTCATGGGCGAGGCCTGCCCACCGGTCATGCCGTAAATATTGTTGTTAAAGAGCACCACCGTCAAATCCACATTGCGGCGGCAGCCGTGGATGAAGTGATTGCCGCCGATAGCCGTGCAGTCGCCGTCACCGGTGATAACCACCACATTGAGCTCCGGACGGGCCAGCTTTATCCCCGTAGCAAAAGGAATAGCGCGGCCATGTGCGGTATGCAGGGTATCAAAATCCATATACCCCGAAGCGCGGGAAGAACAACCGATACCGGACACAATCACCGTATTATCCTGATTCAGCTCCGGACGTTTGGCAATCGCCTGGACAATCGCCTTCATGGCAATACCATTGCCACAGCCGGGACACCAGAGGTGCGGGAGGCGGTTCTGACGGAAATACTGTTCATATTCTCTTTCTGCCATCATCCTTCAACCTCCTTTACCATCTCGTTGACACTTGTCAAAATTTCACTGGGTTCAAAGGCCCGCATATTATACTTGCCGCAAAGGCTTACCGGGCAGGCACCCTTCGCCGCCCGCCGTACTTCATGGACAAGCTGGCCATAATTGAGCTCTGCCACCACAATGCCCTTTACCTTGGTCGCCAGTTCACCGATAACCTTATCCGCAAACGGCCAAATGGTCATCAGGCGCACCAAA
The DNA here is from genome assembly GCA_002373045.1 of Pseudoselenomonas ruminantium. Classification (GTDB taxonomy): domain Bacteria; phylum Bacillota; class Negativicutes; order Selenomonadales; family Selenomonadaceae; genus Selenomonas_A; species Selenomonas_A ruminantium_J. The sequence goes on from DFHU01000005.1 coordinate 12,530, forward strand.
CCAACCTTTACGCCAGCTGCACGGGCTTCCCTCACGGCTTCATAAGCCGTCCTTGCCGTACCGCCAAAGGATACCACCGCATACTCGGCATCATCCATAAAATAGCTTTCCGTATGGATGATTTCCTCACCGGCACGCTCAATCTTCTCATGCAGACGGCGGATGGATTCCTCCGTCACCTTCGGACTGCCCACAGGGAACCCGGTTTCATCATGGATAAGCCCCGTCACATGAATGTGATAGCCTTCGCCAAAATCCGCCACATTGGGCACCAAGTCCGCCTCCGGCGCAAACGGCTGATAGCCTTCTGCCCGCGTTTTCGTCGGCTTGCGGCGCGGATAAATTTCCACTTTTTCAGGAAGCTCCACCTTTTCCCGCAAATGCCCGACCATTTCATCCATCAAAAGCATGACCGGCGTGCGGAAGCGCTCTGCATAGTTTACTGCCATCACCGTTGCATCAAATGTCTCGCGCACGCTCCACGGCGACAAGGCAATCACCGGATGGTCGCCATGCGTGCCCCAGCGCACTTGCATGACATCGCCCTGGGAAGGTGCTGTCGGCTGACCGGTTGACGGGCCGACACGCTGCACATCCACCAACACGCAGGGAATCTCTGCACAGGCCGCATAGCCAATCAACTCCTGCTTCAGCGAAAAACCCGGGCCAGACGTCGCATCCATTACCTTGCAGCCGGCCAGCGACGCACCTAAAATAGCCCCCATAGAGGCAATTTCATCTTCCATCTGAATAAACTTGCCACCGGCCTGCGGCAAAAGTTTCGCCATGGTTTCCGCAATTTCCGTTGAGGGCGTAATCGGATAGCCGGCGAAGAAGTTCACCCCTGCTGCAATTGCCGCCTCAGCACAGGCTTCATTGCCCTGCATCAATCTTGCCTTGCTCATGCCACGCCCCCCTTTGCTGCAACTTTATCCACAAATATTGCATAATCCGGGCAACGCAGTTCACACTGGCCGCAGCCAATACACGCCTCCGGATTGACCACCTGCACCTTGCCCAGCTCATCTATGGCCAGCACCGACTTAGGACAAAAGGCTGCGCAGATGCCGCACCCTTTGCACCGCGCCAGTTTGACGCTAATCTCCGCTTTCATAAACTCCGCCTCCAATAACACAGATAAATATAACTTAATTTGCATAGCAAATATGCTTATTCCTTATATACTTTTACATCATAGCAGAATGTTGTATAAAAATCTACTATTTTTGTAAATTTACGTAATGTATACATAAACAGTATGTCTTATTTATATTGTCTAATGTAAATGTTCGCCACAAAAATAAAAATTCCCCCATCGCGAAAACAATTTTTAACCCATTTTCTATTACTATACAAAAACTTTCCTGATATAAATACTAAATACAAAATTTCTCTGCAAAAAAAGGCGATTTTATGGTATACTGTGGTGGTAGGTTTACGATTTTTATGCCTACAAACGTAGATTATGCAGGAAACTTCTTATTATTGTCGAAAAGTTTATAAGATGGTGAGTATAATTGCTTAATGCTCACTTTCAGGAAGAGGTGAGAAACATGACATTCATCCTGATAACGGGCTCCATCATGGCCATCAGCATCTTCCTCATTTACAGACTATGCCGCTTTTTTGGTATCGAGATGAAATGGACTTCATTGGTGCTCTGTGCCGTAATGGCCTTTATCGTCAATGGCATGGCTATCACCATGAGTCCTTTTCTCGACCGTGCCCATTACCTGCGGCTGGGGATATTAGTCATAACAGCAGCAGCGCTGGTAACCTTCTTCAACGAACGCATGTTGCGCCGCGAAGAAGCCCTTGCCGGATGTACGGTACTACCTACTGAGCAGCTGCCTGTAGAGGAAACACCTCCTGCGGAGGACGATAACGATATACTGCTGGCTCGACGTAAAAAAACAGCCGAAACAGACAGTACAGACGATACTCCTGTGGCGGAAATCCCCGTTACCGAAGAAACATCCAGCACGCAGGCAGAACCGCCTAAAGATGAACCTGCCGAAAAATCTGCGGCAGAAATCAAGGAAGCACAGTTAGCTGTAGAAGCAGCCGAAGCTGCTGCCAAGGTTCTGGCTGAAAAGGAAGCAGCAATCGCTGCGAAAAAGGCTGAGGAAGAAGCCAAAGCTGAAAAAGCGGCCAAAGAAAGAGCCGCCCAAAAGAAACGTGAAGAGGCTGCCCGTAAAAAGGCAGAAGCCGAAGCACGCGCAAAAGCAGAGGCTGCTGCGAAAGCAAAGGCCGAAGCGGCAGCCAGGGCAAAGGCTGAGGCAGAACGCCAGGCCAAAGCCGCTGCCGAAGCAAAAGCCAAGGCTGAAGCCGAGGCAAAAGAACAGGCCCGCCAGCAGGAACTTGCTGCTAAGCGCAAAGCCCATGAAAAGCAGCTCAAGCAGGAAATCTCCGCCATGGATAGTCTGGATGCCATTTTGGACTTTGCCTATGAAACCCAGACAACACAGCCCAAAGATGCTATCTTTGCCTATCACGAAGCGATTGCCCGCTATGCCGATGATGACTATACCCCGTTCCTCGTCATCGAGCTGGGTAACCTATACAAGGAACAAGCCAACTACAGCGGCGCTATCGCCACTTACAAAAAGGCACTCTCAATGCCGATAATTGCCCAAAACGATGCCATGTGTCAGGAATTTACCAAAAATATCCATTACCTTGGCACCGTTCAGGATATACTTGCCAAACATGCTGCGCTTTCTACGCCTTTCCCGCAGATTCCGGGAGACATTATGCAGGAAATCGAAGACGAATTCCAGGCTCATAACGGCGGCGCAAAATAATTGGAGGAATTTTAATGAAGAAAAGTGTAGAAATTCTTGGTCTGCCAATCATCAGCATCACGGAAGGTCGTGAGCTGGGTGTCAGCAAGACCCTGCTCATCGATGCCAAAAACGGCACGGTAGCAGCAATCACCATCGAAGATGCCGATTGGTACCGCGGAGTAAAACTCATCCCGTACGAATCCGTTATCGCCATCGGTGATGATGCAGTAACCATCACCAACAGCGAAAACATCCTGACACTCGATGCAGCCGGCGACTACGAAGCCCTGCTGGATGATAACATCCGCATCATCGATACCAAGGCCATCACCAAATCCGGTACCATTCAGGGTAAAGTCACCGAGCTCTACATCGGCGACGATGGCAAAATTGAAAAATGTGAAATCACTGCACCCGATGGCACCACTTCCGATATCGCTACCGACCAGATTTCCATCTTCGGTAAGCAGGTAACGGTTATTGACCCCACCGGGGAAAAAAAAAATAATGTAATGCACAAGGCAGCAGAAGCCCCAAAAGCAGCTCCGGCTGCGCCTGTAACTCCTGCTGCTCCTGAAGTTCCCGCCGCTCCGGCAGAACCGGAAGCCCCGAAAGCCGAAGAATCTCCGAAGGCTCCCGAAGCCCCCCAGGCTGCTGAACCTGCTGTAAAAGCAGAAGAAGCACCCAAGGCTGAGGCTCCGAAAGAAGAAGTAAAACCGGAACCCAAGAAAGAAGCGCCGAAGGCTGCTCCGGCTCCGAAAGCCGAGCCTAAGAAAGAGGCTCCGAAGGCAGATGCAGCTAAACAGGCTGCTGCCGACAAAGCGTCTGAGGAACGCCATCGTCGATTTCTCCTGGGCAAGAAAGCCGCTCGCGACATTAAGATGGATAACGGCATTGTTATCGTAGAAGCTGGCCAGGACATCACCGAAGAAGTTCTGCAGAAGGCAAAACTGGCGAATAAGTTCATCGAACTTTCCATGAACGTACAGTAAGTTTATAAAGCAAATAGCTGTTGCTAAAGCAACAGCTATTTTTATTTGCACAGCAGCAGGAAAATAAACATAAATGCGGAATAAATAAAATAAATAGAGAGGAGATGTTGCCTGTTATGCAGACGATTGCTTTGATTGCCCATGACAAAAAGAAAGAAGACATGCTCGACTTTGCTGCCCATCACAAAGAACTGTTATCCCAGTTCCATCTGGTAGCGACTCATACCACAGGAACCCTGCTCAACGAGAAATTGGGGCTCAATGTCGAAACCATGATGTCCGGCCCACTCGGCGGCGACCAGCAGATTGGCGCCTTGGTGGCCACCGAAAAGGTTCAGTACGTCATCTTCCTGCGTGACCCACTGACCTCCCAGCCCCACGAACCGGATATCAACGCCTTGCTGCGCCTTTGCGATGTTCATAACGTCCCACTGGCCACCAACCGCAAAAGCGGCCATATCCTGCTCGAATATGCGGCGAAAAAATTAGCATGATAATACAAAAGCCTGTTGCATCCAAAACTGCAACAGGCTTTTCCTTACTTTTCATCTTTAGGCAAATCCCCCAGCGCATATTCACAACACTGTTTCACGAGATTATTGACCGAAACATTCTTTTCCCTTGCTACCTGCTCTAACTGATCTAAAAGTTCCTGCGGAAAACGGAAGGTCTTATTGACCATATCCTGACTTTGCTTTACCACAAACACGCTACCCCTCCTTCCTAACTCTGGCGATACCGTTTTGCCAGCCGGTAAAACGTTGCCCGTGATATATTGCATATCCTTCCGAAATGTCCATCACAAATGGATTTTTTTATAATCTTATGTTATTATAATCTTGAAAAGCAAATGTTTTTCAGAAGATTATTTTTACTGTCACCATCTCGTGATATAATAGAAGAAAGGATGATGTTCTATGAGCTTATTGACCGAGCCGTTCAATCCCCGGTATTTGGAAGCCCTTGAGCAATTTCGACTCATCGATGACACATTCTTTGATGCGCACATGGATGGCAACATCGAGGCTATGCAGCTTTTACTAAACACATTCTTCCACCGGGACGACATCATCGTTAAGGAAGTTGTTACCCAAAAGTCTGCCAACAACCTCTATGGACGCAGTGCCCGCTTCGATGTCATTGCTGTTGACAGCGATAGCAAGATTTATAACTGTGAAATCCAACGTGCTAACGAAGGTGCCAATCCCAAGCGAGCACGCTTCAACAATTCCTTAATTGACTCACGAGAAATCAATAAGGGTACGAAGTATCAGGATTTCCCCGAGATATGGGTTATCTTCATCACCGAAAACGATATCTTCGGCGCACAATTGCCTATGTATCATGTGGAACGCAACGTCATTGAACTGAACAAGCCATTTGATGATGCTGCCCATATCATCTATGTCAACGGCGAATACAGAGGAGACGACGACATGGGATTGCTAATGCATGACTTCTTCTGCACAGATCCCGCAAAAATGCACTTCCCAGAACTTGCTAAACGCGCCGATTTCTTAAAACATAATAACAAGGGGGTAAAAGCCATGTGTGAAATTATGCAGAAATTACAAGCCGAAGGACATGCAGCCGGCCTTGCTGAAGGGAGGTTGGAAGGAAGGTTGGAAGGAAGGTTGGAAGAACGTACCTCGCTAGCCTTAGATATGCTACGTGATAAAAAACCTATGGACGAAATTATAAAATATTCGCGATTAACACCAGAACGCATTGAAGAATTGGCTCACCAGCTTCAATAGGAATATATGAGCATAGGCCCTTCCTACCCCTGCCGATACCGTTTTACCAGCCGATAAAATGTTGCCCGCGATATTTTAAGCTCATTACTGGCCTCCAACGCACGGATTTCCTTGGCCTGATAGCGGCCAAAAATCCTTTTCCAGCCCTTGGGATAACCAATCGCCGGACGCCCAAACTGACGCCCGGCATTTTTTGCTGCCTGAATTCCTTCCTGCTGGCGTATGCGATGCAGCGTCTGCAGATTATCCTGTCGCTGTTGCAAAACAAGCAATATTTCCTTCAATGTCTGAAAAACCACCACTGCAGATACTTCATCTAAATCCTGCAAGGTTATCGGCAAATCCAAAATACGCAGCCGGATATGCTCTGCCTGCAAAGAATCCAACTCTGCACCAATCGCCAACGCACTGTCTCCTAGCGCCGACCAGTGCGCCACGATAAGCGTATCCCCCTCACGCAGGAACCGCCGCAGAATTTGATACTGCCCACGCTCTGCCATATCCTCTACGATGATGTCCATGGCGGCATAAGCACGTAGTGCATCCATATCCACACTAGACTCTGCATATCCATATGTTTTTGCCGCCATAACCATCACCGCCTTATTCTGTCTCGTAAATAAGTCACTCCTGCAACTACTAAGCGACGATTATTCGTTCCTGCCATTATCAACAGCAAGTAAACAAGGACAAAAACGCCCATAGCGCTAATCACAGACAAAGTTTCGTCAGGTCCAAGCCATTGCCGTATATACCAAGCTAAACCTCCTGATACTCCCGCTGGAAGTGCTGCATTCAAAATATTTCCTGCCATTTTTCGCAATGAAAAGCCTAAAAGTTGACGCAGCATAATAGTTTTCACAAAATACAACCACAAAGAGCTCAAACAAGTTCCTATTACCATAGCATCAAAATTAAATTTCGCAGAATACCATAACACAATGAATAGAACCGGAAAATGCAAAAACTGCGATAATGCTGACATTCTAGGCATACCTTTCGCTCGTAAAGCCTCACTCGCAAATCCATTAATCAAAACTGACAAGCACATTGTGAGACTCCAAAGTCCGAAAAAGAAATCACCATCATGCCATTGACTACCGAGCAGAATATCTATGAAAACATCTTGAAATATATACATCAGCACACCTAGAGGAAGAATAAACAATGCAGCTTTATACTGAATATCAAAAATCAGTATCCGAAATGCCTCCATGTCATTCTGCAATCTGGATAATGCTGAAAAAATTACAGGTATTATTGCTCCCGTAAGGATAGAAAAAGCTGCTCCGACTAAAGTCATTACCCCACGATAAATTCCCAAATAATAGCTGCTGAGGAATATGCTTATCATAAACAATCCTCCCCATGTACTAAGCCAAATAGTAACTGATTCAAGCACTGTCCATAAAGAAAAAGACAACATTTTATGTAAAATTTGCCAATCAAACAGCCAAGCCAGTTCTATATCCATATAATGAACTTGAACAATGCACGTTATAACCTGCTGTGTAAGTGTACCAATAATAAGCGCCCAATATCCTATTCCCATATAAGCTAAAGGAATTGTCACCAATAATGGTACAAACAATACGGTCATTCGCAATTTAAATAGTAATTTAAACTGAAAATTTCGTTTAAATATCGCCGACTGCATGCCATTAAATGAATTTATAATAATGCCAATACTGGCCAAGCGAATTCCCCATTCTGCTCCACTTATCCCAAGCATATTAGCTATCCAATCCGCAAACAGACAAATTACTATCCAAACAAAGACAGCAATCAAGGTAGACGTTATCAATGCTGTTGTAAATCCAATATTTTTTTCTTGTGTATTATAAAATTCATGTTGAATAAAATATTTTTGAAATCCGGCATCTGCAAACATTTCCGCAAATGATGTAACGACTAATATCGCCGCTACAATTCCAAAATCCTCTGGCGATAACATCCGTGCTAACAACATCCCTGTTAGCGGTGTTATAATCTTTGACAACCCCTCTGTCAAAATTGTCCATTTAGTCGAATTACGTACTTTATTGTCAATATCACTCATTCTATCCTCGTAATATTCTTCAATCCTTTTATGAAAAGCTCTCTATGTGCTTCACATTCAATAATATTCAATAGTGACAAGCGATGTTTTTGATTAGTCATACTCATGAACAACTTTCTTCCAATCAAACGATTTATAATTCGAAGAACAATATTCGCATTTATATACCCTAAAGGAATGCGCAAATAACCTTCAATATAATCTTGTGAAAATATTTTATATTTTCTTTCGCAGAAATCTGGAATATTAATATCTTCACTTCTATTATTATAATCCGATATAATCGCTAGTCTTTCTTTTTCGTTTCCAATAGATAAACACCCATCTTTCTGTAAAATCACAGGAATTTCTTCTATAGATTTACTTTTACCAATATTTATTTTCAACAATAAGCCATTTGCATAAAGCTCTTCATCGACAAAAGCGCTTTGCTCAAAAAGAAAATTTCCTTGCCCATATACAATAACGCCATTTTGATAATTCTCTCTACATCCAATACAATGCGTATGCTGCGTAACTACCAAATCAGCACCTTTTTCTACAAATCGATGACATATACGCTGAATATCAGGTGAAGGATATCGATAATACTCCTTACCACCATGAAACATGACTATGACATAATCACAAACGGATTTCAAATCAGCCACTTGATCGAATGAATACAAGGCATCATAGGGATTAGCTCCGGCTTTTGTTTCAGTAGCAATGGTAAATTCATGTTCAGCGCAAGCATAAATTCCTACTCTATGACCATTTTTCTCTATGATGTATGGTTTTGATGCTTCAGATAAATTTGCTCCGATGCCAAAAACATCTATTCCTTGTTCCTTTAGTAAGTGTTCAGTATGGAACATAGCCTTTTCGCCTTGGTCAAGTGTATGATTATTAGCACAACCCACAGCTGTAATATGCATTGCCTTTAATCCTTTTACACAATCAGATTTCGCATGCAAATTAGGCCCGCACTTAACAATCGGCTCTAATTCATCACATAATGGTGTTTCAAGATTGAATATATTGGCATCACTAGAAGCCAATATATTCAGTAATTCATTTCCCAATAATCTTTTTCCATCACCAGCGATAAATAACTGTTCATTTATTTTAGTCGGCACTATATCTCCGCCAAGGCAAATGGTTAACGTTCCCATTCAAAACATCTCCTTTATTTAAAATTTATCCATTTACCTATTTTATAATCCCATCTTTCCATGATTAATTCCTCCATATCATTCCTTGACAAAAATAAATAATTCCGTTTATTTCATAAAAATAAAGTCAAGCAAACTTTAATAGTGTGACCGACATTTCTGCTAAATACACCATTTACTCGTGATTTCCACGTATTAAATATTGATACAATCTCCTAAATTTAGTCCAAATTTATCTGGTGAAAACTTTGCAAAGCCACTCCCCGGATAAAAAGTCATTTCGCCAAAATATATTTTATCTTCAATACTATAAAAATCTGTACGAAGATACTTTATATCTGCGGACAATTTTTTTGCTAAAGATAACATTTCTTCCAACGCCTTAGGCCTATCTATAATTCTATTAGGATCTGGAGGATAGCCTATTGCAGCTTCTATAAACGTCCAATCTGTTGTATATAAGTTGCACTTATGTCCAGTAAATCTATCATAATCAACTTCTATAAGTTTAGGCATTCCATCAAAATTAAAAATTTTATAATCTTTTAGTTGTTCAGCACTTTCATCCACCATATATTTCTCAGCAATAATTCTCGGCTTTACATTTTTATACGGCCACTCAAATCCGCCAGAATAATAATAGTTGTATCGCAAACCTCTTTCCAGCTTTTTCTTAGCTGTTTTTTTATCAAAAGTAGCCTTATCTTTACAAATGGCAATGCTACCACTATCATGCGTGCATTTCAGGACAAACTGCTCTGGTAACTGCTCAAAATCAATTTCATCAAAATGGTCCCAAACACCCAATGTCGGAATTATATATTCCTCGCCGATAATATCGGCCACATACTTCTTAGCCTCGTACTTGTCTACCATTTTCGTATACAGCGGATTATGGTCATACAGCTTCAGCCATTGCAATTTTTCATTGAAGGTTCTCGGATTATCCAAATCCAGTGGATACCCTACATTTTTCAAAAACTGCCGTTTTAGATACCATTTCTCTGGCACCACATGCATAGCAGCATAATGCATATCACTATAAGCCTGTTTTAATGGTTCTAATACAACGTCCGGCAAATTATTCTTTAGAAATTTTCGTATACCCAAGGTAAAATCTCCTTCTTATGCACTATAGTAGTCCCGATACCATTCAGCAAATTTGCCTAACCCTTTTTCTATGGAAGTGCATGGTCGGAAATCAAAATCCTGCTCCAACTCGCTGACATCCGCATAGGTCTGATAAACATCCCCTGGCTGCATGGGAAGATATTCCTTTTCAGCGGTCTTTCCCAAGGCCTTTTCCAGCGTCTCGATAAAGTCCATCAACTTCACAGGGCTATTGTTGCCGATGTTGTAAACCTTATACCTATCGCCATCCGCATTAGCTTTTGGCGGATTGCAAAGCATATGCTCAATACCAGCTACAATATCATCCACATAGGTAAAATCCCTGAGCATATCACCGTTGTTGTAAATCTTGATGGATTTTCCTTCGCGAATCAGGTTCGCAAATTTAAAATAAGCCATATCCGGACGACCATACGGCCCATACACTGTAAAGAACCGCAGTCCCGTAGCCGGAATGCCATAAAGATGACTGTAAGTGAAGGCCATCAGTTCATTGGACTTTTTCGTTGCAGCATACAGACTAATCGGATGGTCAACATTATCCGTCGTGGAAAAAGGTGTCTTCTCCTGATTGCCATAAACCGAAGAACTGGATGCAAAGAGCAAATGTTCCACCGGATTATGACGGCAAGCTTCCAATATATTGAAGAAACCAATCACATTGGAGTCAATATAGCTGCGCGGGTGGTCGATACTGTAGCGTACGCCAGCCTGTGCCCCCAAATTCACCACAATATCCGGCTTTGTCTGCTCAAACAGCGCCTTGACCGCTGCCTCATTCGCCAAATCGCCTTTAATAAACTCATACTTCGGATATTCACGTAAAATTTGCAAGCGGCTCTCTTTTAGAGATACATCATAATAATCATTACAGTTGTCAAAACCGACCACACTCGCGCCAAGTTCCAACAATCGCTTCGACAGATGAAAGCCGATAAATCCTGCCCCACCAGTAACAAGCACCCTTTTACTTGCATCAAATTCTTTATAACTTGCCAACTCTTAATAAGCCCCTTTCTTATAACTCCATGTTGACTTCTTCGTTACATATGCGTTACAATAAAAACAAATACCAATAAGGAGGTTTTCACCATGGAAAAAACTGCCACGCTCAATCTGCGCATAAATCAAGAGGTAAAGCACAACGCCGAAGCTGTCCTCTCTGCCTTAGGCCTGTCTATGACCGCAGCTATCACCATTTACTTAAAACAAATTGCCCTCAAAGGAGCTATCCCCTTTGAATTATCTCTCAGTAAAGGGCCTAACCACCTCAACACAGACTTAATGTCGGCTGATGATGTACGTTCTTTCCTCGATAAAGGTATTGATGATATTGAAAACGGTCATGCCATGCCTGCAAGGGAATTTTTCGCCAACTTCAGGAGACAACATGCCAATGATTGAATACCAAATCATAATTTCCGAACAAGCTGCTAAAGATATGTCCGATATATATGACTATATCTACACAACCATTGGTATGCCACAAATTGCCATGGCTCAGTTCAACCGGATTGCCGATGCCATTGAAACGCTAAACATTTTTCCTGAACGAATAAAAGTCATGACTGATGCTAAACGGCCCAATAAACAATTCCGGCAGCTATTGGTAGATAATTATTCTGTATTCTTTACCATCAACGAGCACACAGTAAATGTATCTCGCGTTGCCTACTCTCCATCCAATATTGCAGACAAACTAAATACGAATTAATGCCTTGATACTGCTGCCGCCTAAATATAGGCGGCATTTTTAATCCCGGCTGAAAATATCCCGCGTAAACACCTTGTCCCGCACATCCTCCAGCACATCATTCCAACGATTGGCCACAATCACATCGCTGCGTTCCTTGAATGCCGCCAAATCATTAACCACCTCGGAACGGAAGAAATTATCCTCTTTAAGCGTCGGCTCGTAAACAATGCATGGAATCCCCTTTGCCTTAATGCGTTTCATAATCCCCTGAATCGCACTGGCGCGGAAATTATCCGATGCCGTCTTCATCGTCAAACGATAAACGCCAACAACCTTCGGCTTTTTCGCAATAATCGCATCAGCGATGAAATCCTTGCGCGTACGGTTAGCCTCGACTACTGCACCGATTAGATTCTGTGGCACATCCCGATAGTTGGCTAATAACTGCTTCGTATCTTTTGGCAAACAGTAGCCGCCATAACCAAAGGAGGGATTGTTATAAAAATCCCCTATACGCGGATCAAGGCTGACACCACGAATAATTTCACCAGTATCTAAACCACGCGACTCCGCATAGGAATCCAATTCATTGAAGTAAGCTACTCGCAGCGCAAGGCAGGTATTCGCAAAAAGCTTAATGGCTTCCGCCTCTGTTGAGCCAGTGAAAAGCGTAGGAATATCCTTTTTCACCGCACCTTCTGCTAATAGACCAGCAAATACCTTTGCACGTTCCGAGCGTTCACCGACAATAATCCGCGAAGGATACAGATTATCATGCAACGCCTTTCCTTCCCGCAGGAACTCCGGCGAGAAAATGATGTTCTGCGTCTTAAACCGCTTTTTCATCTGTTCCGTATAACCAACAGGAACAGTAGACTTAATAACCATCACTGCCTGCGGATTAATGTCCAGAACTTCCTCAATAACAGCCTCAACAGAAGATGTATCAAAGAAATTCTTGTCCGGGTCATAATTGGTCGGTGTCGAGATGATAACAAAATCCGTATTCTCAATAGCCTCCCGCGCATCCAAAGTCGCACGGAAATTAAGTTCTTTGTGTGCCAGAAAATCCGAAATATCCTTATCCACAATAGGAGAAATTCCCTTATTGAGCATTTCCACCTTCTCCGGCACAATGTCCAGCGCAACAACTTCATTATGCTGCGCCAATAAGATACCGTTGGACAGGCCGACATAGCCTGTACCTGCAATTGCGATTTTCAAAACAAAACAACCTCTTTTCACATAATTATTAGAAGACCTTTATAAAAAAAGCCTTTTTCAATACACTTATAGCTTATAAAGCGTCATAATGAAAGTATGAACAGAATATTTACTACTCCATAATTTCTTTACTATAAAAATAATTTATGCCATGCTAACTATTATGATTTTATATTTGGTTTGGCTTTTTATTTTCCCATGCTTTTCGTCCATTGTTGCTAATTTTTCGTGCAGGCACACCAGCAATTGCTATATCTTCTTCAAGAAAAGACTTATTAACCACAGCACCAGCTCCAATAGCTATTCCATCAGCCACCGTAGCCCCCCCTAGCACAATTGCTCCCACACCGACTACAACATTATTGCCAATTGTCGGTACTTCATCCGTATTTCCGCCAGCGACAAAACACGTATTTATATGCAATGAAACATTTTCTCCCATACGCACATTACCATTCGTCAAAATCGGACCTAAATGCATTATCTTAAGTCCCTTACCGCATACATTTGGCTGTATATTAAGAAAATATTTCCTTTGATAATATTGCAACATTATCATCGATAGATAATATCGTAATTTATGACCAGAATTTTTATGATATTCTGTCAGCCTTAATCTGCGTTGAAAGAAAAATAATATCTCTTTTTCACAACCAATTAATTGCTTAATTCTCGCTATAATCGTATTTCTTATTCCATATTTATTTTTTTCATATTCAATCCACGATATTAAATCTTCCTTATCTTTAATCCTATGCATTATATCCCTCTTTATTATTCAAAAATACAAATCCTAACATAAAAAAGCTTGTCATAGAGCCATATATATTTACTGCTCCCATATCCAAAAACAATAAAACAGCCAATAAAAAAAGATTATATCGTGCATGCTCATACTTACATAATAATATATTTTTCCCAATCAACCATAAATGTAATGAATAATAACAACTAAAACCTAGCAATCCCATAGACAACAATATTTCTGTCATTGTATTATGTGAATAAAGATAATACCCTGACGTTATTGCAAAACTATTCCATCCACCTCCTAAAAATAAATTTTCAGGAATCATTTCTAACGCTTTTTCTATCATACCAGCACGCAAATCAGTACTATTTGAATAATCTCCACCATCTGATAGCCCTAATGTTGTTAACATATCCACTATACGATACCCCAATAAGTTGTAAAATAAATCAACTTGAAATATCACAATCATTATAATTATCAAACCAACTAATGATAGTAACAATCTTTTGATTAAATATTTTATATTGTTTGTAGAAAAAGCAAAATACGCATATGTTAACAACAACACAACTATGCCTTTTTTTGACCCTGATAGCAAAACAATAAATACCTGAAATACGTATGATAAAAAATATAATTTATCGAATCCATTTTTCGCCATATAAGCAAAAGTAAAAATTGACAACAGTGAAAACAAAATCGCTATACTATTCGGATTCCAATTAGATGCATCTCCCAGTCTATACCAACTTTGCTTCATTATTATTAGAGGGATTTTTTCTTGTAACATCGCAAATTCACTATACAAGACATAACCACCAGTAACCCATCCTGCTATCATAGATATTCTGCACATAAACGCTAATATACGCTTCTCATTTATTTGCAAAAATAAAAAAAACAACGTCCCCATAATTGAAATCAAAATATGATAGGGCAAACTATAGCCGCCATACCATGTCAAATTTCCGTAAATGCCTAACAAAAAATTAAACATAACAAACCATATGATATATTTGTTTATCGATAGATATAAACTCCCCATTAAAATTTTATAAATATAAAAAAATAATCCGACACTAACAATAAGTGATAATAAAAGAATATTATCCGAAGTTGTAAAACATAAACCGCCCCATAAAAAACAAACCATAACACAGGTTAATATTTTAGATTTTCCATTCACATCTTCTAATTTATTCATTGGATAAACTTCCCATCAAAAACTCTAGCCATTCAGCAAATATCTTATCTTTAGACAAATAATTACAGATTGTCTTGAGCTTTCTTCCATCTTGGCCTTCTGACAATACAGAATTCATATTATAAATCATTTCTGGTAAATTATTTGTTTTCACCAGTTTACCCGCTCCCGCTAAATCTATTAATTCTCTAGCTCCGCCACAGGGGCAGTCTGTACTTATTACTGGTGTTCCCACACACATAGCTTCTATAAGTGCATTAGGCATCCCCTCATAATTAGAGGACAGAACAAATAATTTAGAGCCATATACTTTATCTAGCACATCCGGTGTTGTTCCTCTTAAAAAAGCACAATTTGACAATTTCAATTCATCAATCAATCGTTGTAATTCACCACGCAATTCACCTTCACCGTATATCTCAAGTTGCATATAAGGATATTTCTTATGGATTTCAGCAAAAGCCTGTATTAACAACGCTTGATTCTTTTGTTTTGATAACCGTCCCACATTAACAATCACATTTCGTCTTCTTTCTGGTAACGGATAATCATCATACCCAATATATGTAGGATTAAATATCACTTTAGATTTCTTCTGTACATTTTCAGAAAAAAAATTCATAGCATCATGTGTTTGAAATACACAACCGTTACAAGATTTCGTTACAAAATAACGCATTATTCTAGCAATTTTCCCATATCCAGTCGCTGGATCATTTCTTGCAGAATATATAATAGATATATTCTTAAAAAGTTTCATTGGAAGAGCATAAAAAAGTGGATGTATCCAAAATCCAACAACAATATCAGGTTTCACTTTCTTTATTACTTTCCATGTATTTACCAACATGTGCCAATGCGATCTAAGCTTTCCTTCATATTGTTTAGAGCCATAGAATTTAACGTTTTCACTTATCTTGAAAGCTAATTCATCACCTTCTACAGATGCTAAATAAACCTCCATATCATCTTGAGTATCAGCAATCCAACTTGCTAACTGTATAATAGATTTTTCAGCTCCACCAAAAGAATTTCCACTTTTATTTTTTGTAAGACAAGCTAAAAATAACAATTTCATAGGGTATCTCCAATTATTTCATGGTAATATAGTGCCAACTTATCAGCTTCTTTTCGAATATCATACCCCCTTTTTTGTATTTCACAACTTTTATCTTCTCTCGGAAAATTCTCATACTTTAATATCGCACGGCTCCATTCCTCTAAGGGTGCCTTTAACGAAACAACTTCATTTGAGTCCAATAAATTTATTTCATTTGTAATATTTTCACTAAAAACACAAGGTAAACCTGAGGTCTGAGCTTCTATTCCGACTACTGGAAGCCCTTCATAAATTGACGGCAAAACAAAAACATCCATTGCTTGTAAATATTCCTCTGGATTATTAACAGTCCCAGTTAATATTACACAATCACGTAATCCCATATCATTCATCTTTTTTTCAAAAGGCTTACGTTCTTCTCCATCTCCTAAATTTAAAAGAATTACATTTTTATTATACTCTCTAACTTTCGCCAAAACTTCCAATAAAAACATCTTGTTTTTTTGGTATTTAAATCTACCTATATTGCCCATAACGAACTTTCCTGATACACCTAATTTTTTTCTTATTTTGTTACGAATTACATCATCATATTTGAATTTATTTACATCAATGGCATTATGTATCAGTAATTTCTTATTCGATTTTAAAAAATCTTTTCCAAAGAGTGCCTTTCCTGCAGCTTCCGAACATGCCCCCCATCTTGTTGCAACATGTCTAGCAGGATAGCACATGATAAAATTTCGAGCAGCCTTCCATAAATCATCGGACATTCTTGTATTATGACTATGTGATATAAATTCCTTAACACCATATTGAGAAGCAATTTTAAAAATAATATAATCTATTTGATTAAAATGTGAATGCACAATATCATATTTATTATGTTGAAAAAAATTACTCCAAAAGCAACAATAACTATAAATATTGTCCATTTTTAGAAACGGCATATAATGCACTTTATTACCATTGTCTAGAAAAATATTTATTATTTGTTGTTCACTATCATTACATGTCATCAAATCAACATGTATATTATCATCATGCATATTCAAAAGATAATTTTTTACTACTGATGTAATTCCAGACCTCTGCTTTAAGCTATCTATTACATATAAAATATTAATCATTTCTTTACTCTCAATATATCAACAATTACTTTAACTTAAATATTTTAATTACGCCCCACCAACATATATGCCATACAGATGTAAAAACAGAAAGATGTTCAATATCTCTGTATAATTGCCATGTATATTTAACAAGTGACCATTTATTACTAGAAATAGAATTATTTCTTAATCTATATTTCATTAGAACATTTGAAAGCCCATAAATATAACTTTCTTTTTTCAACATAGCCAACCATAAAGCATCATCATTGCGCTTACGAATATTTGGCACTTGAAATTTCCCCATTCTGCTTACATCGTACATGACAGTAGAATTTCCTACAGGACAATCGAGCAACAGACGATTATAATCCGTCTTAGGAATCGCTTGAAGGATTTTGGGCATCATTTCTCCATCTTCGGACATATGCTGATAGGACGTACAGGTAAATGCATAATTATTTTTCTGCATAAACTCCAATTGCTTTTCCAGCTTATCCGGCATCCATAAGTCATCACTATCAAGAAAAGCCATATATTGACCTGCAGCCAATTCCATTGCCTTAGTCCTAGCAACAGCAGCTCCACTATTTTCTGCAAGGCAATGATATTTTATTCTTTCATCTTGTTGCAGATACTTTTCTACTACACTTTTGGTATCATCAGTCGAGCAATCATCTACAATTATCATTTCCCAATTCGTATATGTTTGTTTCTGTACTGATTCAATGGTTTCTCCAATAAACCTACCGCAGTTATATGTGGGTGTAATAATTGAAACTAATCCTTTTACGCACATCTAAAATTCATCTATCCTTTTTTAGTAAATACTACTTTTTTCAGGCCACAGCTCCTAAAGTCTGAAGCATTATTTTTATATCTTCAAATACGCCTTGATTTGCGAGACTCTTATAATTCCATTGCATCTTCTCTGGCAGCACCTTGGTTATATAAACTTCATCTGCATTATCTGCTTCAGCTAAAAGTCGTTCTTCGTCTTTATACTCAATACTGGCTTCACTAGTTACACCTGCCGGTAGCAGAAGTGTCGCATACATTTCCTCGGTATAGCATTCAACATATCTTGGCACTTCCGGACGTGTTCCGACAAAGCTCATTTCGCCTTTTAGAATATTAATTAGCTGTGGAATTTCATCCAAACGACAAGCTCTTATTTTTTTGCCAACTTTAGTTACCCGCATATCCGCATTAGTGGTTACCTGACTGCCCAAGGACTCCGCATTTTTCACCATAGTACGGAATTTATAGATGCGGAACTTCTTCCCATAGCGGGTTACACGCTCCTGCCGAAAGAACACTTCTCCTGCAGAATCGCATTTTATCCATATTGCTATGACAAGAAATATCGGAGATAAAATTAATAGCAGGACTACTGCTAAGATTTTATCCAACAGAAATTTTGCCGCCAGACTCATTTTGTGTCTGGCCAAATAATCGTAGTAGGGACGAACCTGCTCATTTTGCATTTCTTTGGGCAGGTCTTCCCAATTGCGCAGAATCATGCATTCACTTCCTGATAAACTTCCTTGAAATTCTCGATAATAAACTCTACATCCTCATCCGTAAGCTTGGTATGCAGCGGCAGGGTCACTTCATTCTTATACTGCTCATAGGCATTCGGATAATCTTTGATGTCAAAGCCCATATTTTTGTATGCCGTATGCATCGGCAGCGGCTTGTAATGGACATTAGTCGCAATGCCGCGTTCTGCCATTTTGGTGATGAATTCATTTCTTATGTTTTCATCTTTGCCTAGCAGACGCAGGATATAAAGATGGCCGCTGCTCTGATGTTCTTCCGTGTAATGGTCAAGCACCTGTACATTGAGTTCTTTGAACGCTTCGTTGTATCGACCGATAATCTCTTTGCGGCGTTCGAGCATTGCCGGATAGCGCTTCATCTGCACAAGGCCCAGTGCTGCCATGATATCGGTCATATTGCATTTGTACCACGGGCCTTTGATATCGTATTCCCATGCACCGAGTTTTGTCTTAGCCAATGCATCCTTGGACTGACCATGCAGACTCAATAACTGGTACTGATGATAGATTTCCTCATTGTCAATGCCGTCAATGTCATTCCAGACTACAGCACCGCCTTCAGCAGTGGTGAAATTCTTCACTGCATGGAAGGAGAAACTGGTGAAGTCGGCTACGGAACCAATGGGCTGTCCGTTCCAGCTTGCACCAAATGCATGGGCGGCATCAGCGGTGATGGCAATTCTGCCCATTGCTTTCTGAATTTCATTGCTCGGCTGGAATAAGTTTTTCTTTGCCTCTACAATGCTCTTTAACTTTGCATAGTCACAAGGCACGCCGCCTAAGTCTACGGGAATAATTGCCTTGGTTTTCTCGGTAATGGCGTTAGCTAAAGCATCGTAGTCCATTTCAAAGGAATCTTTTGCCGTATCGACAAGGATAATTTTTGCGCCTACATGGTCGATTACACTGGCGGATGCCGTGTAAGTGTAGGCACTGGTGATTACTTCATCACCTGCGCCAATGCCTAATACTCTTAAGGTCAGTTCCAGCGCTGCGGTAGCAGAATTCAAGCAGACGGCTTTGCTGGTATGGCAGTATTCGGCAATTTCGTTTTCGAGTTTTTTCGTTCTTGGGCCGGTCGTAATCCAGCCGGAACGCAGGGCATTGGCTACTTCTTCGATTTCTGCTTCCGTTATGTCAGGAGGAGAGAAACTAATTTGACGGGATTTCATAATTTTATTTCCTTCTTTCATTCAGACTCTCAAGCTGCTTGCTTTTATATGTTGGTATCATATGTTTTAATGTTTTTAGGATAGTCAGCTTATCTGTGGTTTCATTTAAGGTTTGCAAGCTTATCTTTAGGTCCTGCTCATCCAAAGGCTGGATATGTGCCTTGAAGATTTTCTTGTGTTTGGTACTGGTTGTACCTTCTTCACTGGTTAAGAGTTCTTCGTAGAGCTTTTCGCCTGGGCGCAGGCCAGTGTAGGTTATCTTGATGTCCTTGCCCGGTGTCAGGCCATGAAGCCGTATCAGGTCTTCGGCCATATCCTTGATTTTTACGGGCTTGCCCATATCAAAGAGGAATACCTCGCCACCTTCGGCCTGACTTCCGGCCTGCAGAACAAGCTGAACCGCTTCGGGAATAGTCATAAAGAAACGCGTCATATCCTTGTGGGTGACGGTTACCGGGCCGCCGGCGGCAATCTGTTTTTCAAAGAGGGGTACAACACTCCCGCGGCTGCCCAGAACGTTGCCAAAGCGAACCGTTACAAATTTGGTATTGCTGTGCTGGTTGATTTCCTGCAAAACCAACTCTGCCGTGCGCTTGGTTGCGCCCATTACACTGGTGGGATTAACCGCTTTGTCGGTAGAAATCAACACAAAGATTTCCGCATGGTTTTTATCTGCTAATTCCGCTACATTTTGTGTGCCGAATACGTTATTGCGAATCGCTTCATCCGGCTGGATTTCCATTAAGGGAACGTGCTTATGGGCAGCAGCATGGAATACAACCTGTGGCTGGAACTTCTGGAAGATTCGTGCCATGCGTTCCTTGTCGGTGATATTGGCAATAACTGTATGATAGGTCTGCTCTGGGAATTTGCGCTTTAGTTCCTGATGGATTTCGTAGATACTGTTCTCACCGCGGCCCAACAGGATGATTTCTTTCGCTCCTACGCGGCTGATTTGTCTGCTGATTTCGGAACCGATGGAACCGCCTGCGCCGGTAATCAGTACCGTCTTGCCTGCGATATAGTTGGTGATTTTCGCAAAGTCCAAGTGGATAGGGTCACGGCGCAGAAGGTCTTCCAAGCGAATTTCGCGCATTTCCCCCATATTGGTTTCATCCGTCACCATTTCATAGATGCCCGGCATAATACGCACTTTTGCCCCTGTTTGGCGACATTGGTTGTCGATATGCCGGATGGTATCGCCGTCTGCCGAGGGAATTGCGATAACGATTTCATCTACTTTGTTGGCTTTGACAATCTGCGGCAATTCGTTAATCGTGCCTAAGATGGGGAAACCAGCCAGCCGGCCTTTTTTCTTTTTTTCATCATCATCGACAAAGCCGATAATGTTCGTGGTAGCAGCGGCATTTTGTTCCAATTCACGTACTAGCAATGCCCCCGCATCGCCGGCACCGGCGATAAGCAGATTTTCTTTGCCGCCTTTGGATTCCGTTACCATGTCCAGATTAATTTTGAACATAAGACGAATCGCGCCAATCGCACTGATACTGAGCAACCAGGTGAGAATAATCACGCTGCGGGGTACAGGAATCTCCGCCATTAAGGTCACAATAAAAATCAAAGCCTGTGCCAGTGTCACTGCGCCGACAATGGCAATTAAGTCCCGTATACGGGCATAGTGCCAAATGCGGTGATATAAGCCATAGAAATAAAAGATACCGATATTAATCAGCACCATCCATGGCAGACAGCTACGGAAAGTCAGATAACCTGCTTCCGGAATCGCCCCTTCGTAACGCAAAAGCAGTGCCATTATGGGAACTACAGCCAAAATAACTGCATCAATCAGGATTAATTTGATTTTGTCTCGAATTTGTCCGAAATAACTCACAATCATGCCTCTTCACGTTTGTATTGAATAAGTCCGTAGCCAAAGCTGATTAAACAGCCGATGACAAAGCCAATGGCAGTGATAAGCTTCTTCCTTGGGCCTGCCGGCTTATCCTCATCCGGCAAATCTGCCGGGTCGATAATCTGGATGTCCATGGACTCCATGGCTTCTTTTATCTTTGCGTCTTCACATTGTTTAACCAAACCAGCATATGTCCCTTCCTTGATACTGGCTTCCTTTTGAAGTTTCAGGTATTCCAATACTTCTTGTGGGAAATTTTCCAGTTCTTTTTCTTTTTCCACTCTACGTTCCTTAATGGCTGCCTCACTAGCTTGCGCAACCGCTATGCTGGCTTCTGCATTGGCCTGGTCTTTAATTAAGTCAGCCTGAGCAGGATTGATACTGGTATATTGAGATGCGACAATGGTATTGACTTCTTCGGACAATTTCTGTTGCAGTGCAGCGATTTTTTCCTGAGCAGAAACCACACTGGGATGTTCTTCTGTGTAACGTTCCCGCAGGCCGACCAAGCCCACCTGGGCATCAACAATCTGTTTACGCAGTGCCATGACATTTGCATTATCATTGATATGAAAAGCCTGACTGCTGCTGCGCATATCACCAAGTTTTGCCGAAACGCTTTCGAGTTTTGCCTGATTAGCTTTTTGCTGAACAGCCATATTGCCTAAAGCGTCATCAAAGGCGTTCATCTTCGACACCGTAGCTCTTGCCTGTTCATCCGGACTGTAAATTTTATGTGTCTGCTGGTATTTCGCAAATTCCGTGCGGGCATCTTCGGCTTCTTGTTTCGCTTCGTCTATGCGTTCGTTAAGGAACTTTACAAAAGTACTTTGAGTCTGCTTGGCTTTATCGGTCTGCATCGCCAGGAAATTATCCACAACGTTTTGGCTGATCATTTGTGCTTCTTCCGGACTCTTGCCGGTAGCTGTGACGGTAATCAGATTCGTCTGTTTGGTATTCTCGATTTTGAGATATTTCTTGGCGAATTTTTTGGCATCCGGCTTATCTTTTTCGTCATCCCATTCTAACTGGTCAATAATCGGTTCCAGAACAGTACGGGATTTCATCAGTTCGATGAAGTTAAGCTCTGCTCCGCCCGAACCACCGCCCAACATAGCGGCCATAGCAGACGCACCACCAACGCCTGCGCTGCTGCGTGTCTGCACCAACGTGGTGGATTCATAGGTCTTAGGCAAGGCAAATGACACGATAAGTGCCAGTGCTGTACAGCCGCCCACGATAGCACCTACAGTCTTGCGGCGGTCGTATAGGATATGCATTAATCTGCCGAGGTCAATGCTTTCTTCGTTTTCCATGGTTAAACTTCGCTCCTTATTGTGTCATTATGTGTTCTTGTATTGTTATTTGTCACATTTTGCAACTCCTATTATATGTTTCAATGCATCATAAGTCAATATAATATGTTTCATTATGACCCCATTTTTACCACAACGGACAATGTTTACATATAATGTAGGTAGTTTTACTTGCAAGGAGTGATTCACATCGAAAACAAACTACAGTTTTTACGGGAACTGCGTGATTGGAAACAGCAGGATGTAGCCAAGGCCCTAGGCGTCAGCCGTTCTACCTATGCCAACTATGAATCCGGGCGCAGAGCACCTGACCTCAGCATTCTGATGAACTTAGCCGATATTTACGGCATTTCTCTGGATGAACTGACCGGGCATAAGGTAAAGCAGTCCAACAGCCTGCAGCTCACCAATCAGGCCTTGCGTCTGCTCAAGAGTTTCAATCAACTGCCGCTGCATACGCAGGAATGGTATATTGCCCATATGGCATTTGATGTAAAAGAAAAAACCTATGCACTGGGAATGCAGCCAGTTACGGTTGCGGAAAAAATGGACATAAAAAAATAGGCATTTCGATTGCTGTTAATCGAAATGCCTATTTTTCTTATTTATGTGCCTTCTTCTTGGCTGTTGCTGCTACATCTTTGATTGTTTGCAGATATTCACGCTCTACCGGCGAAAGGTTTTGTACTTGGAATTTCCGATATTCTGTCTCCGCTTTGCTCATTGCCTCTGCATGGCTTATTTTTCCAGCAGTTTTCAATATCTCCCGCCCTCCAGAGGTCAGCACTGCATCTAATTGCGCAATGTAATCCTTCATGTACATCGGACGATGCTCTAAGGCTGCGATTTCTGCGATATCAAAATAGCCCGACACCAAATTACTCAAAACCTTGAGTTCCTTTTCGTCCAAATAATTTTTAGCTATCTTCACATCCTTGAGTACAGGAAAATCGCCAGCAAAAGTTCGTAATCCCATAAAAGGCTGCTCCGCATCCGCCCGCTCATATATTACTTCGGCGGCAGTATGTCCATGGGCGGCATAGTGCAGCTTATTTTGCACGATTTTGAAAAAACGAACTGATTCTGCGCTTTTGGGGTCATAATCCAAGCTGGTAGCATATAAATCAAGCACCTGCCGGTACATGACTTTCTCTGACGAACGAATATCACGGATACGGTCAAGAAGTTCCTTCCAATAATTACCACCACCAAGATTTTTCAACCTGTCATCATCCATCGTAAAGCCTTTGATGATATACTCTTTAAGACGTTCCGTGGCCCAACGGCGGAATTGCGTGGCGATTTTGGACTTAATGCGATACCCTAAAGAAATAATCATATCTAAATTATAATGCGTAACACTATAATTTTTCCCATCAGCAGCAGTTGTTCGGAATTTCCGAACAACTGCCTTTTCCTCCAACTCGCCTTCTTCAAAAATATGTTTTATATGTTCGCTAACATTAGACTTACTGGATTGGTATAAATTTACAAGCTGTGCCTGGGTTAGCCATGCCGTCTCATCCTCAAATCTTACGTCAACTTTGGTCCTACCGTCCTCAGTTTGGTAAATAATCACATTCCCTTGTCCACCTAATTCCTTATTTTCAAGCATTTAGCAAACCTCCCCCATTTATGCGTCTAATAACACTCTCCTCAATTTTATCACAAAAAAGACCGCAACACATGGACATTGCGGTCTTTTTTCTTTATCTTATTCCGTTGCCAAAACAGCTTCTTCCTCCGCTTTCAGCTGAGCCATATCCTCGCGGACCTGGCCGTTCCAGCGGTATTTCACGGTCAGTACCAGTACGGCGGCGGCAAGCATGAAGGCGGCCATGATGTAGTAGCCTAAGTCAAAGGCGCCAGTATTTGTCTGCACCCAGGCCATCATATTGGGGCCAACCCAGCCGCCGATATTACCGCAGGAGTTAATGAGGGCAACAGAGGCGGCAGCTGCGGGTCCGGTCAGGAAGGTAGTCGGAATCGTCCACCATACGCCCATGGCGGCGTAGATGCCGATAGCGGACAGGCAGACGAGGAACAGGGCCATGCCCATGCTGTCCACAAGCGGTGAACAGCCAAGACCAACGGCACCGACCAGGAGTGCCCCTGCTACATGCCAAACCTTATCGCCGGTCTTTGTGGAGGTATGGCCGATAATGACCTGCACCACGAGCGCTGCCAACATCGGAATCGCAATAGCGCCGCCCAGGAGTGATGTAGACCAGCCGGAAAGGCCTTTGAGCACGGTGGGCATCCAAAAGTTGAAGCCCCAGAAACCGACAACCCAGAGGAAGTAAATCAGGCAGAGTTTCAACACTTTCGGTTCGCAGAAGGCCTGCCAAACGGTATATTTTTTCACGCGGTGCATGGCGGCCTGTTCTTCTTCATATACTTTAGTCAGATAGGCTTTTTCCTCGGCGGTCAGCCAATTCGCTTGTTCCGGACGGTCTTTGACGGCAAAGAAGAAGTAAACCGCAAAGAGCAGTGCTGGCAAAGCTTCCAATATAAAGAGTTCCTGCCAGCCATGCAGGCCAAACAAAGAGGTTTCAAGCAGAACGCCAGCCAGCGGCGCACCGACAATCGTGGAAATCAATAGCGACGTCAGCATCAGCGAGGTGGCTCTTGCGCGCTCGCCTGCGGCAAACCAACGCGGGAACAGCACCGAATAGATTACCGGATACAAGCTGGCTTCTGACGCGCCCAGCAGGAAACGGCACAGATAGAATTCCGACGGCGTTTTCACAAAGGCCATATACACGCACACCAATCCCCAGGTGAACATGATACGGGCAATCCACTTCGTTGCCGAGAACTTCGCTGCCACCAGCGATCCCGGCACTTCAAAGAGCAGATAGCCAATGAAGAAAATCCCGGCACCCATGCCGAAGATTTCCGGAGTCAGCCAAGGCATATCCTCCGTCATGGTGAGTTTGGCATAAGCCACATTGACTCGGTCAATGCAGGCAATGATGGATACCAAAAACACTGGCAGGATGATGCGCCAGTCCCGTTTGCTTTTTAAGCGTTCAAGATTTACAGCTTCCATAATGATTCCTCCCCAATATAAGTCCTTTATAATAATGAAATAAAAAAAAAGCCCGTCCCGCGAAGGGACGGACTCATTATCCGTGTTACCACCCAAATTCCCTGCGCAAGAGCAGGGCACTCTGCAACGTACCATCATACGCGGTTTCTGTAACGGGAAACGCCCGTGGCCGCTTACTGCATTGAACAAAAAGACTTCAGCGCCATACCTCAAGGATGATTTTCCATTTGCGCTGGACTATCGGCTTCCACCTTTCCGACTCGCTGGCAATCCGCAGACAAATTTACTCTTTCCTATCATCAGTTGTATTCTATGTGTAGATTTTTGTTTTTTCCAAATCACATAACACATACTAGCACCGAAGTGTAAACTTGTCAACACCATTTTCAAAATCCGGCAGGAAATTTTCCTCTTTTCGCGAAGTATTGATAAAAAACCAGTTCGTTTTTATTTATCACGGAAGAAAGCGAGTGTGATTACTATGCCCAAAGGCAGTATTAAGACTTTATTTGTGCTCAGTATCATCCTGCTCACCGGTATACTGTTGAGCATACAGACCTTTATCAACATCGGCCAGTTTAAAGGCAGTATGGAAACACAGGTCAAGGCCACCTTGGAAGGCCACGCCGGGGAAATTACCGGCAAGCTCGACCAGCGGATTTTACAGGTAGCGCAGAAAACCAGCGGCCTTGCCTTAGGGGTCAGCCAGCTCAAAAGCTACGATACAGATGTCATGTTTGGCATGGCGGACGGTTATGTGCTCTCCGACCCGCTGATTATCGGCAGCGGCTTTTGGTTTGAGCCGTTTGCCTATGATACGAGTATTGAATATTATGGGCCTTATCGTACCAAGGGCAATGATAACAAAGTTTCCCTCGACATGAGCTACAGCAACGCCGAATACGGTTACACCAAATTTGACTGGTATCTGAATGCCATGAAGGCACCGGGTACCGTTGCCTGGACAGGGCCTTATCTCGACGAAGTAAGTCATACCACCATGCTCACGTCAGCAGCCGCTGTCCAGAAAAACGGCAAGGCTGTCGGTACGGTCACGGTGGATATCGGCATTACGGAACTGGAAGATTACGTCAAGGGCATTACCATCGGCAACAGCGGCTATGCGTTCCTCGTCAGCCAGGAAGGTTACTATCTGGCCTCCAAGGATGACAGCAAGAACATGAAGACCAAGATTACCGAGGAGAGCAACAAGGATTTAAGTGCCTTAGGTCAGAAAATTGTCGGTCTCAAAAATCTTGAACTCGTGGAAACCGATGTTTTCGGTGAAGACAGCTATGTTATGGGTGTTCCCCTCTGCATTGACAATATGAAACTCGTACTGGTCGCTCCCAAGGCGGATTATCAGGAAGCGATTACCAACGCCATCTACACGAGCATCATCATGGCGATTGTGGTTATGATTATCCTTTGTGCTGCCATGATTGCCATCTTCAACCGACGTGTAGGTTCGCCGATTTCCCATCTGATGGAAGAAGCCAGCAAAGTGGCTGGCGGCGATTTGACGCGCAAGGTAAATATATCTGCTGATGATGAAATGGGCACATTGGGCAACTCCCTCAATCATATGATTGAAAATATCCGCGGCGTCATCGGTCATGTAAACGATATGACTCAGCATGTAGCGGAGGCCAGCGAACAGCTCACCACCAGTGCTGACCAGTCGGCCCAGGCCTCCCATATGGTTGCCGAAAGCATCGTTTCCATTGCCGAAGGTGCCAGCGAACAAGCTGTCGAAGCCAGCAACATTCAAAATACCGCTGAAGAAGTGACCAGCACGGCGCAGCATATCGTCAGCGGCACCCAAAAAGTACTGGAGCATGCCATCAGTGCCCGGGATAAAATCGACACAGGACGCGGAGCTATTCAGGAAGCAGTTCGGCAGATGAACAACATCACGGCTACTACCGACAGCATTCAGGAATCCATCAACAAGCTGAACACCAGTTCCCAGCAGATTGCCGATATCGTGCAGATGATTACGAGCATTGCCGAGCAGACCAATCTGCTGGCCCTCAATGCGGCAATCGAAGCCGCCCGCGCTGGCGAAGCCGGCCGCGGCTTTGCGGTCGTTGCCGATGAGGTGCGGAAACTTGCCGAAAGCTCCAATGAATCCTCCCAGCAGATTGCTCAGCTCGTACAGGGCAACCTCAGCGATATGAAATCTGCCGTCGAAGCCAGCAGCAGCGGGGCGCAAAGCGTACAGGCAGGTATTGAAACCGTCCAGTCTGCCGACAAGGTATTTGCCGAAATCGTTACCGTGATTGATGACCTGACCGAGCAAATCCAAAAAATCGCTCAAGGCATTGAATCCATGGCCAAAGAAAACGAGAATATGCTGCAGGCTAGCATCACCATTGCCAATACCAGTGGCAAGAACTCCGACGAAGCCCAGTCCGTATCGGCTGCCGGACAGGAGCAGAGTGCCTCCATGCACGAAATCTCTGATGCCGCCCGCAACCTTGCCAAACTGGCCAGCGATTTGCAGACGGAAATGAACAAGTTCAAACTTTGATAAAAAATCGAGAGATTTTTCATCTTGGTTGCATAAAGTATTGTTTTTTGGATATGGCAATGATATAATAGGAGCTAACAAGAGACAAGGATTAGAAAAATCCCCCGCGATGGCAGTCGCAGGGGATTTTTTGTACCTCATTTACCTTTTTAGTGGTTCAACCAATAGCTGAATAATTCAACCAGGATTCCCACAATCAGTGGTATCAGTACCGTCCGTATTAACTCCTCAAGAGACAAGGATTTCACCTCCTTTCGCAAGGAGATGACCTTATTTTACCACAATTACATAACGTACACAATCAAAGGACAGCAGACTATCCCCTATCCCTTCGCCGATACCTCGTTGTAGACGTCCTTGAGCAGGGTTTCCTTGCGCAGGGACTGACATTCGCACTTGCGTTCCTCGGCATCAATATTACGGATGGTTTCGAGGATAATCTCACCAATCATCGGCGCATCATCGTAGAAGATATCCGCCATATCCTGATGGGACCATTTCTCCTTAATGCCCTCGCCGTAGTTCACCGTGAAGTACAGCCCTGCATAGCAGGCACCGATTTCCCGTGCGAGATAGACTTCGGGGCAAATGCTCTGCCCTACGATATCGGCATGGCCATTCATCATGGCCACTTCTGCCGGACTTTCAAAATGACGGCCATCGGTCACGGCATAAGTACCGCGAGTAAATACCCGCCCGTCAAAACGCTTCTTGGTGGCCGCAATCAAAGCCTGCCGCATTTCCGGGCACAGGGCATCGCGCATCACGAGCAGATAACGGCCGTCCAGCATAACATCCTTGCGCACCGACAGGTCGAGATAATCGTCGGGGATAATGAAATCCCGCAAGTCCAGGAGCTTATTGACCGTACCGACACCGCCCTCAGAAATAATGCGCTTGACG
The DNA here is from genome assembly GCA_002373045.1 of Pseudoselenomonas ruminantium. Taxonomy (GTDB): domain Bacteria; phylum Bacillota; class Negativicutes; order Selenomonadales; family Selenomonadaceae; genus Selenomonas_A; species Selenomonas_A ruminantium_J. Next base: position 41,870 of record DFHU01000005.1, read on the forward strand.
CCGGCCTCGCGGAAAACCCAGAATACCTGCCGCGAAGCATCCGCACGGGTTACGCCGCTGCGCCAGCCGTGCATTTTGACCGTGAGTACGCGCTTTTCGCCCACGCGAAACAGGCGCATAGCCGGGCTTTCGCCGTAAGGCGTGTCAAAGCGCAGATTATCGGCCAGAATTTCCACATCATCGGCTTTGACATTTGCCGGGAAATTACTGGAAAGTGTACCCGAACCGCCGACAACAGCGTAGGCGGCTGCGGGAATTTTTGCTTCAATCATCGTTATATCTTCTCCTATCGTACGCATGCCTTCCCCACTCCCTCAATGGGAAGGCTTTTAAAATCGTCTTATTACATTGTACTCTGTATCTCTTTGAGCTGCTTGTTTGCCAGCACCTTTTATCATATCCACCATCTTTTGGATGGACATTTCATACTGTGTGCCGGCAGCCCGCACGACGTTTTCTTCAAGCATGATACTGCCGAGGTCATCGGCACCAAAGCCCAAGGTCAGCTGGCCAATACGCTCGCCCTGCGTAACCCAGGAGCCTTGGATATGCTTGATATTGTCCATATACAAACGGGTCACGGCCAGCGTCTTCATGTAATCCCAGCCGCTGGTCTTTTTGCCACCCAATTCCGTATTGCCGGGCTGGAAGGTCCAGGTGATAAAAGCGCGGAAACCGCCGGTCTTGTCCTGCAGGCGGCGGATTTTTTCCATATGCGCAATGCGCTGGGCCATGGTTTCGCCAAAGCCGATAACCATGGTGGCCGTACTCTCCATGCCAATGCTATGGGCGCACTCCATCACTTGCAGCCAGTCTTCCGTCATGATTTTCTTGGGGCTGACCTTTTGCCGCACTTCATCCACAAGGATTTCCGCCCCGCCGCCGGGCAGACTGTCCAAGCCTGCTTCCTGCAATCGTTTCAGCGTATCGAGAATCGATAGTCCCGCCTGCTGGGCAAAATACTGGATTTCCGTGGCCGTAAAGGAATGAATGGTAATCTGCGGGTATTTTTCCTTGATACTGCGCAGCATATTTTCGTAATAGTCAAGTCCCAAATCCGGGTAAAGGCCACCTTGAATCATGACCTGTGTGCCGCCTGCGGCTACGGTTTCGCCTACTTTTTGCAGGATTTCCTCATTGGTCAGCAGATAAGCGTCCTTGGATTCCTTGCGGCGGAAAAACGCACAGAATTTACACTCATTTTTGCACACATTGGTGTAATTGATATTGCGGTCAACGATGAAGGTCACGGTATCATCAAACAGCTGCCGCCGCTTTTCATCAGCGCGGATTCCCAGCTCAATAGGGTCGCCACCCTCAAGCAGGCGAATGCCTTCCTCAACAGACAGGCGCGAGTTCTGGTTTTTCCCTTTCGCTTTCATGGCTGCACCTCCCGATAAAAGGTATCCCGCTGCACCGGCTCATAGCCTGTTTCGCGAATAAAGCGCTCCAAATCAGTGCGGGTAATGCCCGTATTGGTTTGGGCGCCTGCCGCATGGATAATCTTTTCCTCGCCAATGGTGCCGTCCAAATCGTCCGCGCCAAAGCCCAAGGCAAGCTGCGCAATCGGCATGGTCAGCATAATCCAGAACGCCTTGATATGGTCGAAGTTATCGAGTATCAGGCGGGAAAGCGCCAGCATCTTCATATCCTCCCAGGAACCAACGCGCTTTAAGCTTTGCTCCTCGCCCAATTCCGTATTGGCCGGATGGAAAGGGAACAGCATAAACGCCTGAAAACCATGGGTTTCATCCTGCAGGTCCCGCAGGGTGATTAAATGCTGCAGACGTTCCTCTATCGTTTCCACATGGCCATACATGATGGACGCATTGGTGCGGATTCCAAGCTTATGCGCCGTGCGCATAACGTCCAGCCACTCCGCCGTGGTAGCTTTCTTCGGACAGATAATCTCCCGCACCCGGTCGGAGAGGATTTCCGCACCACCGCCGGGCAGGCTGTCGAGTCCTGCTTCTTTAAGCTCAGTCAGCACTTCCAAAATGCTCTTGCCGCTGATTTTGGCAAAGTTCACAATTTCCACGGGAGTAAAGGCTTTGACATCCGCTTCCGGCAGTGCCGCCCGCACCTGCCTGACAATATTTTTATAATAGGCAAAATCCTTATCGGGGTGCAGGGCGCTGACGATATGGATTTCCGAGAGATTTTTCAGTTCTTTGGCGCTGTCCAAAATCTTTGCTACATCGTCTGTTTCCAGCACAAAGCCCCGTTTATCCCCGTCCTTTACCTGAAAGGCACACAAGGGACAGTTTGCACTGCAGATATTGGTCAAATTGATATGGCGATTTACGGTATAAAAGACCTTTTTGCCGCTTTTGGCTTCCTTCATGCGGCGGGCACATTTGGCCAGGAACAACAGGTCATTATCTTCATATAGCGCAAGCGCATCGGCAAGCGTCAGCCGTTCACCGGCAGCCGCTTTAATTCGCGCCAGTTTTATCTTCTCCATGCGTCCTCCTCAAGCAAATTTCCGCAAGATGTTGAAATTACAGTCACAGGCCGCCGGAATGCGACCGGCCTCCCGAATAATACGGATAATCTTGTCCTCAGACAGCGAAGTGGGGCTTTCCGCACCGGCATCGTGAAGAATGGTCTCCTTGTGCACAGTGCCGTCAATATCATTGGCGCCAAAGCCCAAAGCCACCTGTGCCACAGGTACCGTGAGCATGACCCAATATGCCTTGATATTGGTAAAGTTATCGAGCATCAGACGGGAAATCGCCATGGTGCGCAAGTCATCCCAATGCGAGGTCTGCTTGATTTTGCGTCCTAGTTCCGTGTTCTTGGGCAGGAAGGGGAAACAGATAAAGGTCTGGAAGCCGCCGGTTTCATCCTGTAATTCACGCAGGCGCAGCAGGTGGTCGACACGTTCCTCCAAGGTTTCAATATGGCCATAGAGCATGCTAGCATTTGACTTGATGCCGAGCTTATGCGCCGTTCTGGCCACTTCGAGCCACTCATCAGCCGTGGCCTTGTTGGGGCAGAGTTCATCCCGCACCCGGTCGGAGAGGATTTCCGCACCACCGCCAGCAATGGCCTGCAGGCCGCCTTCATCACGCAGGCGAATCAGCACTTCTTCCACCGACAGCCCGGAGATTTGTGCAAAATGGGTAATCTCGACTCCGGTAAAGCCCTTCATATAAAGCTGGGGATAAGTTTCATGGATGGCTTTGACAATCCCCAGATAATGGTCAAAACTCCAAGTCGGATGCAGGCCGCTGACCACATGCAGCCCGGCAAGATTCGGGTCTTTCATGGCATCGGCCACGAGATTCAACGCCTGTTCCTTGGTCATCTCATAAGCACCTTTTTCATCACAATCCCGGCCAAAAGCACAGAACTTGCAATGCGATGTACAGATATTGGTCAGGTTCACATGGCAGTTCACATTGTAATAGACGATATCCCCGCACTTGCGCTTCCGTACCTTATCGGCCATAGCGCCCAACCAGGCGATATCGTGGCAGTGAAACAGCCGTATGCCATCCTCACGGGTAAGCCTTTCCCCGCGCTCAATCTTTTCTTCTATATCCTTATACTCTTCTGCCGCTAACATATCCGTCCTCCACATCATAAACATACTTTATTATTATAACGCTTTTGGTCAAGATTGGCTATGAACAAAAATAAATCATAAAGTTGACCAAGTTAATTTTTTAATGGAAATTTAATGCCCTTCTTCTTGTATTTTAATCTTGACCGCCTATAATGAGCCATGTAGTAAGGAATTAACAACTCACATAACTTTTTAAAGGAGATGTGTAAGATGTTCAGCAAGAAAAATGTAAAAATGACAGCCGTTGCCCTCGTCGGTGTTATGAGCCTGGGGATTGGTTCTCTCACCGCCACGGCAGCAGAAGCCAGCCCGTTCCATCACGGGCATAACTATGAAGTTCAGGAACTGGCCAGCAAGCACCACCGCTCTCATCCGAAGAAGTACTCGGAAGGTGAACGCAACACGGCCGCTATTGTCGGTGCCGTAGTCGGTGCAATCATCGCCAAGAACACCTGATTTTAATTTTCGATAATTCTTCCTCACGAAGGATTATACATACATTCGATTCCTAAATTCTCTAATTCTCTGCTAAAAAGGACATGCCCCCACAGCATGTCCTTTTTGGTATGTTTATTTATCTTTGTCCACATGGATATCTTTTATGCCATAGAAAATGCACAGACCATGCTTGGTTACACCATTATCGAAATCCGCAAAGAAGACATGACGCAGAGCCCGGTTCTGCATCGCAATCGGCTCCATATAGGCAATCGGCTCGCCCTTTTGCGCCGCCTCCTGCACGATGGCAAGGCGGGCATCGTTTTCCTGGCGCATCGTGTAGGTAACCAGGATGGCTGCTGACATGGTAAACACCGCCAGCCCCAAAGCCCCTGCGGTCAAAACCTTTTGTCCATGTTTAGCGAAATAGCCGCGAATCAAAGGCTCCCGCAAAATGGCAATCGCCGCAATGATAATCATGGCCACCGAACTGAAGGTTGCCCTGGCCGGAAAGGTCGGTGCGGCAATCATCACGAAATTGTTCAGCAAAGCCAAGGCCAGCATACAGCCCGCATAACGCACAGCGGGGAATGCCTGCCAAACATCTCTTGCTTTGACCTTCTCAGCCAGCAGCTTGATAACCGGCGTGGTCAGCCCCAACTGCTTTTTGACCAAAGCATAGACAAAGAAGATGGTCAGCCAGTAAATGGCCATCTCATCAAAGCCTTTGAACAGATTATCGAAATGGTCAATGGTCTTCTGTTTGGTCAGCCCCAGCGGCACCATCACAGCCGCATAGAGGATATCCCTTACCGTCCAAGCCACGAAACTGCCGTTGAAGTAAGAAACGACCAGCAGCAGGATAAGCCCTAAAATCAGCCATTGCCGCCAGCCAAAACGCATCTGCCCACGCTCAATCGCTTCGCCCTTGCGGCTTGCCAGTTCGAGCTTAAAAATGCGCCATGCACAAAGCAGGAGCAGAACCATTGGCAGGATGTAAAGCAACATTTCACCATTGCCCGCAAACTGATTGCCAATATGAGCCAAAATGCCTTTGCCGGCCCCCTGGTCATCATAACGGACAAAATTGCCCGGCGCACCTACAAGGCCGATAAGCCCGAGCAATGCCCCCAAAGCGCCGGCAGGCATCCAACCCGCTATTTTTCCCTGCCGGCGCAGATACCAGCTGATACCAGCCGTCAGCGCGACTACGGTCACAGCCAGATTTTCCACCGACCAGCCTGCAATAATGCCCAACAGGAACATGGGAAGTATTGCCCATTTGCCCAACACCGACGTATCTTTGGCCAGCGTAATATTGTAGGGCAGGAGAAAGAGCGCAGCCGGCACGGCCGACCAGAGGTAAACCGTCGAGCCGCTTTTCCAGACAGCGACTTCACCAAAGTGCGGGAAGGAAAGCCAGGCCAAAAGGCCCGTAACCGCCAGCATCAATGGCTCCTGCCGCCATTCCACCGAGCGGCGGGCGTGAAAGTACATCAGCACCACCAATGCCGTAAACATCAAGGCATTGGCAATATCAAAAGCAAACTTGCCCAGCCAAAGGAAGAAATTCAAACATAACACCGTAAACATGCGCCCGCCATGAAGCATGTAATGACGATAGGCAGAATAGATTACATCCTGCACACTGCTCAGGTGCTCTGCCGTCATCCATACCACCGAGTAATCGTAGTCATCACGATGCAGCGGCATCAAAGCATTCAATACCAGCATCAGCAGAAAAATTCCGGCAAGCACCAGTAAATTCCTGCCCAAATGATTTTTACTCTGCGACAAATCCTCACACTCCCCTGTCATCAATTGCGTTCATGAGGCAGCCATTCCGCCCGGCTGCCATAAATCATCTTTTTCCCGTTGTGTTCATCTATCAGGTAGACCGGCCTCCCCTTGCTCTCCGTAAACACGCGTCCCAGATACTCACCGATAATGCCCAGGGACAGCAGCTGTACGCCGCCCAAAAAGAGGATGACCGTCATCATCGTAGGATAACCTGCTACGGGGTCACCATAACACAAGGCATTAAACAACACCCAGCACATAAACATCATGGCCAGCCCCGATACGCCCAGCCCCAAAATTGTGGTCATACGCAAAGGCGCTGTGGTAAAGGAGGTAATGCCCTCCACTGCCAAATTATACAAGGCGAAATAACTCCATGTCGTCGTACCGGCAGCGCGCTGCCGCACATGAAAGGGAATTTCTTTCTTGCGATAGCCCACCCAGGTAAACATGCCCTTGGTAAACCGCTGATTCTCCCGCATCAGACGCAGCGCCGCCACGCAGCGTTTATCAAGCAGACGGAAATCGCCTACATCCCGCTGTACCCGGAAGCGGGAAACCGCCTGCAAACAGCGATAAAACAAATTCGCCATATTGCGCTTAAACCAGGTTTCATCCGCCCTGTCCGTACGCTTGGCGCAGACATCATCATACCCCTTGTGCCACCAGTCAATCATCTCCGGAATCAGCTCCGGCGGATGCTGCAAATCCGCATCCATGATAATCACCGCATCACCATCAGCATAATCAAGGCCAGCCATCATGGCCGCCTCCTTGCCAAAGTTGCGCGACAAGCTCAGATAATTCACCACCGCCTCACGCGCCGACAGCGCCTGCAATAACGAAAGCGTATTATCCCGACTGCCATCATTAACAAACAAATATGTAAATTCACATCCCGGTATCTCATTCAAGACATGAGATACTTCCGTATAAAATTTCTCCAGTACTTCCTGCTCGTTATAACAGGGAACAATTATTGTAATCTTATCCATTACGCCCTCCCTTCAGCAGCCCCCATTGTAACACTTTTCCCCCGCCTTGTCGATACCTCCGCTTTTCTCCATTTCCTATTATTGTATGTTATTTGTCCCTATGATATAATTACAATAGAGGTGATTTTCATGTCTACTACTACTGTACAAGTTAGAATGGATGCTGCCCTCAAGCAGCAAGTCGAAATAAAACTAAAATCCATGGGGCTCAATATGTCTACTATGGTAAACATTTTGGCGCATCAAATTGTCCGGCAAAACCGCATTCCTTTTGACATTATTGCCGCTGACGATACAGAAACGAATTTAGACAATCTTCCCCAATCAGTCAATGCGGATAAAATGACGGACGAAGAACTGCAACAACACCTGCTTATCGGCTATCAGGAAGCGATTGACGGCAAAGCCCGCCCCGCTGCTGAGGTCTTTGCTGAAATGAGGGCAAAGTACAAACTATGAAAAAGTATCCGGTAAACATCACGCCTCACGCATCAAATATGCTTGCTCAAATCTATGAATATATTGCCTTTGAACTTTTAGAACCCGACTACGCCGCCAAACAATTCACCCGTCTGCAAGAAAAAATACAATCCCTTGATACCATGCCCAAACGATGCAAAATTTATAGCAAAACACTCTATCCTAAATACGAACTCCGGCGTTTGCTAGTTGACAATTACTCCATATTCTACTACATCGATAAAGATATCGTCACCATAACCGATATTCTGTACAGTCATGCCAATATTGTAAAAAGATTAAAAAACATATAAGTCTGCACTAAGCCCGGGGGCTGGTAATGACTTTCCGCAGCGTTTGACAAGCCTGTCTAAGCGAAGCAATTCATCACGCACTAAGCCCGAGGGCCGGTGATGGCTTTCCGCAGCGTTTGACAAGCTTGTCTAAGCAAAGGAAAGCCATTACCGGCCCTCGGGCGCCTTTATAGCACGATGTTAGAGCGTTACAGGTATTCCTCAAACCTCTCCATATCCAGCACCCGAACCTTCTTCCCCTCAACCGCCAGAATCCCTTCCCGCTGCAAAGCCGAAAGTTCTCTGGACAGTGAAGGCCTTGTTACCGCCAGATAAGAAGCCATAAATTCCCGGCTGCCGGTCAGCTCCAATTCCCGCCTGCCCTGCAATTCAATGAACAGGAAGCGGATGATTTTCTCCCGCAGGGAACCGCTGGCCAGCACCTTTATCTTATTGTGCATAAAATATGCCTTACGGGCAAAGATGCGCATAAGGTTTCTTTGAATTTTCAGGGCGCTGCGGCTCAACGCCCCACCGGCATCAAACGAGAACAGGTCACTGGATATTTCCAGCAGTTTCACAGGGGTAACCGCCTCCACATACATATCGTAGGGCTGTTTTAAGACTTCGTAGACCTCACCGAACATATCTCCCGGCTCATTGATTTCCGACAGGAAAATACGCCGCCCGGAAAACGTATCTTTCAGGATATGCACTTCACCTGCCAATAGAATATAAAGCGATTTGGGCATATCTCCCTCATGAAAGATGATTTTCCCCTTGGGATATTCCCGTTGCTGCACCTGTGCCGAAGCCAAAAGCTCCTGCACCTCCGTATCACTCATTCCCTGTGCCAATGAGCATTGTTTCAGCAGGGAGAGCAACGACTCATTCACTGTAGCTGCCATAGCTTATTCCTGCACGAGAATTTTTTCGATTTCCACAATGTACATCGTATGGTAATCATCCTGATACCAGCGTTCATCCGCCGCCTTATCCACAAAGCACTCCTGTTTGAGTTCCTGTGCGTAGAGCTTGCGGCACAGCATGGTCACGCGGGCTTCATCAAAGTAAGTACGACCATTGTCGTGTTTTACCGTCAGGCCGCTCTTGGCGATTTTATCTTCATCACGGCCGGACACCGTACCAAAGTAATTCATCATCTTGCGGCGGTCTTCGCCGAATACGGACAGCGTAAGGCCCTCGGACTTATCCACAAATTCCTTGGTATAGCGGGACGGACGAATGAAGATATAGGCCACCGGCTTGCCCCACATAATGCCCATGCCGCCCCAGGACGCCGTCATGGCATTGCTTTTGCCTTCGGCCTCACCGGCAATCAGCAGCCAGTCCTTGCCAATTACCTTGAATACGCTTTCATTAAAATCATCGGGGCGAATTTCCTTTACTGCCATTGAAACATCCTCTCTTTTCCACAATTATCCACAATAGGTATGTATAATTCTACACAAAATCCACAAAACATTGTAGTTATCCACAGTTTCATGGTGGATATCCCCAATATTTTGTGGATAACTTGCTTTTATCTGTTCGTTCTGTTTATTTTTGGTCTTTCAACGCATCGTCCAGCGTATGCCAGGCCAAAACAGCACATTTCACCCGTGCAGGCATATGCGCCACGTTTTTGAGCGCCAAGGCTTCATCGAGTTCTTCAAGTTCGTCCTCGTCCACCAGTTCGCCCTTAATCATGGAGATGAATTTATTGGCTAGTCTTCGGGCATCTTCGACGCTCTTGCCGCGAATCAGCTCGGCCATAATATCTGTGCTGGCCTGCGAAATGGCACAGCCAATGCCGGTAAAGGCAGCTTCTTTTACGACGCCGCCTTCCACCTGTAGTTCAATGGTGATTTCGTCACCGCAGCTGGGGTTCTTGCCCTTCATCTGACAGGTAGCACAACTGAGTTTATGTTTATGGTCGGGGTTGCGGCTATGTTCTCCTAAAACTTCCGTATACACATCATCAAGCGCCATAACCAAGTACACCTCTTACTTTCTTTAACGATTCAATCCAGCGGTCGATATCTTCCCGCGTATTATACAGGTAGAAGCTTGCCCGGCAGGTCGCATTCTGCCCGAGATAGCGGTGCAGGGGCTGGGCGCAGTGATGACCTGCCCGCACGGCTACGCCGTCATTGTCGAGGATGGAAGCCACATCATGAGGATGCACATCCTTGACATTGAAGGCGATAATGCCCGTCTTGTTGTCCTGCGTGCTGTCACAGCCGTACAGCTCAATAAACGGCAGTTCCCTGAGTTTAGGCAGAGCATAATTCAACAAATCCGCCTCAATGGCTTCAATGCGGTCAAAGCCGATTTTTTCGAGATAGTCGATAGCAGCGACAAGACCTGCCGCGCCGCCGACGTTCTGCGTGCCGGCCTCGAACTTAGCCGGCACTTCGGCCCAGGTGGCATCCTGTTCTTCCACATACTCAATCATATCGCCGCCGCGCAGGAAGGGTTCCATCGCATCGAGTAACTCGTATTTGCCATAGAGCACGCCAATGCCCATGGGCGAAAGCATCTTATGACCGGAGAAGGCAAAGAAATCGCAGTCCAAATCGGACACATCCACAGCCATATGGGCCACGCTCTGGGAGCCGTCCACCACACAGACAGCCCCGACACTATGGGCTTTTTTCACAATGGCCTTGACGTCATTTTTGAGTCCCAGTACATTGGACACCTGCGTTACGGCGACGATTTTCGTGCGTTCCGTAATCTTCGTTTCGATATCCTCTGCGGACAAGTTGCCGTCTTTTTCGAGATAGATGTATTTGAGCGTTGCGCCCTTGGCCTTGGCGACCATCTGCCAGGGCACGCAGTTGCTGTGATGTTCGGAAATCGAAATCACGATTTCGTCCCCGGCATTGACATTGTGCAGGCCATAGCTGTAAGCGACAAGGTTCAGCGCTTCCGTAGCATTCTTCGTAAAGATGATTTCCTGCGGACGCCCTGCTTTGATAAATTCCGCCGTGCGTTTGCGCGCACCCTCGTAAATATCCGTGGCCTTGATGGACAAGGCATAGGCACCGCGATGCGGGTTGGCATTGCAGCCGCCATAGTAGCCGCAGATAGCCTGAATCATCTGTTCCGGCTTTTGGGTGGTCGCGCCATTGTCGAGGTACGCCACCTTGCGGCCATTGATGTTATGATTCAGTAAGGGAAAATCCTTCAAAAACTCCTGTGCATCAGCCATTAGAAAGCCTCCTTTGCAGGTAAGCGTCGATTTCTGCCTTTAATTCATCGTTATCAATGCGGTCAAGAACCGGCTGGAAGTTCGCTTCCACCACGAGTTTCTGCGCTTCGGCCAAATCCAGGCCACGGCTCATCAGATAAAAGAGCTTCTCTTCGTCCATCTTGCCGATGCTTACCGCATGATGGCCATCCACATCATCTTCATGGGACAGCATGATGGGTACACTGCGGTTCTGCACATGGTCGGACAGCACCATGACTTCCTCGTCCTCACGGCCCACCGAGCCTTTGGAACCTTCAAGGAAATCCAGCGTGCCGCGGAAGGTCTTTTCCGCACCGCCGAGCAGCGCGCCGCGCACTTGCATATTGGCATCCGTACGCTTGCCCTGCTGGCGGATGATGTAGTTGAGGTCAATCTTGCGCCCGCCGTCACCGAAGTACAGGCCCCAGACATCGGCAAAGCTGTCGTCACCAGCCATATCCACGGTCAGTTCTGCCGCCGTATGTTTGGCCCCGGCTTCCACAGTCGTATAGTTGAACTTTGCGCCCTTGCCCACATAGACCTTGATGCGGCTCGTGGCGGCCTGTTCCTCGCCCACCAGCTGGGCGTAAATTAAATTCAATTCCCCGCCGTCAGCAATATGGGCCTGTACTTCCAGCGCACCGCCCTCGCGTCTGTCGAGCACAATGCTCTTGCTTTCGCCGGTTTCCACGAGGATTTTTTCCGTCTGGACATTTTCGCTAAGGCCAGCCGGAACGGGAACTTCATTGACCTTCAGCCACCGCCAGGTACGCATGGGAATGGCGGAAAAAATTTCTTCATTTAACATTGTCTTTTCCTCCTTAATCCCTTAACCCATAGTACCTTCAAGCTCGATGTTGACGAGATTGTTCATTTCGAGTGCATATTCGAGCGGCAGTTCCTTGGCAATCGGCTCCACAAAGCCACGCACAATCATGGCGCGGGCTTCTTCTTCGTCAATGCCGCGGCTGGTCAGATAGAAGATGGCCTCGTCACTGATACGGCCAATCTTGGCTTCATGCCCGATATCAGCCTCGTCCCCTTCGATATCCATAACCGGCAATGTATCACTGCGAGATAGATTATCAAGCATCAGGGATTCGCAGTTCACGGAGCACTTAGCAAACGGTGCGTTCTTCGTCACCTTTACCGCACTGCGGTAAGTGGCCTTGCCGCCCGCCTTGGAAATCGTACGCGTGTTGATGTTGGCCGAGGTATGCGGTGCCGCATGGATGACGCTCGCGCCCGTATCGAGGTTCTGCCCCTTGGAGGCAAAGGTCACACCCGTGAATTCACAGCGGGCATTTTCGCCGTGCAGCACACTGCAGGGATAGAGGCAGGAGATATGGGAACCAAAGGAACCGGACACCCATTCGATAATGCCGTCCTTTTCCACCAAGGCGCGCTTGGTGTTGAGGTTCATCATATTGCGCGACCAGTTTTCAATCGTGGAATAACGCAGGCGTGCGCCTTCCTTGACGAAAAGTTCCACGCAGCCGGCATGGAGGTTGGTCACATTGTGCTTCGGTGCCGAGCAGCCTTCGATAAAGTGCAGGCTGGCATTTTTTTCCACGATAATCAGCGTATGTTCAAACTGACCGGCACCAGCTGCATTGAGACGGAAGTAGCTCTGCAAGGGCATTTCCACATGGACGCCCTCCGGCACATAGACGAAGGAACCACCGGACCAAACAGCACCATGCAGGGCCGCAAATTTATGGTCCTTAGGCGGTACAAGGGTCATAAAGTATTCTTTTACAATATCTTCATGCTCCACGAGTGCCGTTTCCATATCCGTGTAGATAACACCCTGTTTGACCATATCTTCCTGAATGGAGTGGTAAACCACTTCTGAGTCATACTGGGCACCAACGCCGCCCAAAGAGGTCTTTTCTGCTTCGGGAATACCGAGCCGGTCAAACGTATCCTTGATATCCTCCGGTACTTCCTCCCAGCTGCCGGTCATCTTGGCATCGGGCTGCACATAGGTCACGATATCATCCATATTTAATTCTTCGAGGGACGGCCCCCAGGTGGGCAGTTCCAGCGAATTGTAGACTTCCAGAGATTTTAAGCGGAACTCGGTCATCCATTCCGGGTCGTTTTTACGCTTGGAGATATCCCGCACGATTTCCGGCGTCAGGCCGCTATGGGATTTGTAGACCGAATGGTCTTCATTTTTGATATCGTAGAGGGTGCGCTCGATATCCTCTACATAGGTTTTCTTCTTCTCAGCCATAGCGCTCAACCTTCCTGTTCTTCACGGATATGGGCAAAGCCGCGGCTGTTGATGTCCTCAATGAGTTCTGGGCCGCCTTCTTCCACAATCTGGCCGTTCATCAGCACGTGAACCTTATCCACTTTCAAATGTTCGAGAATACGCGTGTTGTGGGTGATGATCAGGCAGGAATTTTCCTCGTTATGGAACTTGGCCACACCTTCGGACACAATCTGCACCGCATCGACATCCAGACCGGAATCCGTTTCATCAAGCAGCGCCAGTTTCGGCTTGAGCATGAGCAGCTGCAATATTTCCGTGCGCTTCTTCTCACCGCCGGAGAAGCCGACATTCAGATACCGCTGGGCATATTCGGGGTCCATCTTGAGTTCCTGCATGGTGGCCTTGAGTTCCTTGCGGAAGGGCAGGAGTTTTACCTTTTCGCCTGTGATAGCCTGCTTGGCCGTACGGAGCATATTTTCCACGGTAATGCCGGGGATTTCCTCCGGGGTCTGGAAGGACAGGAACAGGCCTTTGCGGCTGCGCTCGAAGGTCTTCATCTCCGTCATGTCCTCGCCTTCGAATTCCATGGAACCGCTGGTTACCGTATATTTCGGATGGCCCATGATGATGTTCATCAGCGTAGACTTGCCGGAACCATTCGGCCCTAAGATAACATGCACTTCCCCTTTGCCCACGGACAGGGAAAGCCCCTTCAGGATTTCCTTATCCTCTACACCGGCATGGAGGTCCTTGATTTCCAAAAGCTGCTCTGCCATTACTAAACTCTCCTTCTAAAACAACAGTGGGAACCACTGTAAAAACTTCGCTCATTTTAATCCTTAGTAAAATTGTCGGGATTAATAATTTTTATTTTAGGGATAATGCGCTAAAAAGTCAAGCTATCTTTTTTCTTGCAGGATTCTCCCGTTCCATCACGAATAATATTTGTAAGAATAATCGCTCAGAATTCCCCAAGGAGGAGGGTGTTCCATGAGTTTTTGGCTACGATTGCTCATCATTGCGGCACTGGCTTGGACGCAGTTTACCGCCGCAGGGCTTTGTGCGGATTTTTTGCGGCCTACGCTGCGCATCGGCTTCACGGATAAAGAGGGCGAAATCTGGCAGGACAGCCGTCTGCTCTATCACGGTGCCGCCTACGAATATTCCGAAACCATCAGCACCTATATGAGCATGAAAAACAGCTATACCAACGGTACCATGGAGGAAAACCTGCTGCGTCTGAAAGCCGGCAGCATTGACCTCATCATGATTCCCGACGGCGATTTTATTACCGGCTATACTGAACCAGCTCCAGCTGACCAGCCACCAGGCACCATTTCCGTAGCACTCGGCAAAGGCATCGGCTGGCTGCTGGCTGACGAAAACCGTCCGGAGCTTGTCGAACGCCTGCGAACAGCTGTCGCCAGCATCAATGAGGTCAACAGCTTTTATCAAAGCGATTTGCAGGAAAAATATCATACTACCGGCACAAAACTGCTACTGACCGCCGAGGAAAAAAACTATCTGGAGGCTAATCCCGTTGTCCATATCATGGTATCCCCCAAGCAGCCGCCCTATACCTATTTGCAGGACGGTCAGCCCCAGGGGATTATTGCCCATATCATCAAACGAATTGAAGATGATTTAGGTATTACACTGGCCATTGCCCCGGAAACCACACATCAAAACATGATGGATGCCCTGACCAATGGGGAAATCGACATGGTCATGGATTTTTACACCGACTACAACTGGGCACGGGCGCATAACGCGGATTTGACCATCCCCTACCTAAAATTGAACTATATAGCCGTTCAGCGTAAGGATAAGGCCCTGCCGGAAAAGCCCATCGTTGCCTGCGCCCGTGCGCATTTCTACAGTCAGATACACGTCGAGCGGGCCTACCCGGCAGAGCAGCTGCGTTATTATGATGATGTCGCAGACTGCATGGAGGCGGTCAATAACGGCGAAGCGGATATTACCTTTGTCAAGTCCATCACCGCGCAAAGTGACATTTATCAAGGAAATTATTACAATCTCTACACCAACGGCAATGTTGTATTTTCCCACAGCGTATCCATGGCGGTCAGCAACCACGCGAATCCGATTCTGATTCGCATATTGAACAAAGAAATCGCCCATATCCCGCCACAGGATATCTCCAGTATCATCAACAGCGAAGTTTACAACGTACGAGCCAAAGATACCCTACAGGCACTCATTTACCGCAATCCCGTAGCCGCACTATGCCTGCTGGGCGGGACCCTGTTGGTCATTATTTTCGCCCTGCTCTATGTGCTGCGAATGCACCGGGAGCACGATAATGAATTGTGGCGGCAAGCCAATATGGTAAAAGGTCTGGACATCTATAACCTGCACTGGTTCAACCAGCAGCTGCCACGGGTCATTGCCGCGAACAAAGAAGCCCAGGAATCCGGCGAGCTCTTTGTGCTGGTCATCTCAGCACAGCGCATTGCCTTTTTGAAGGAACTCTATGGCGTCAAGGTCTTTGCCGAGGCGGTCAAAAACATCATCAATGAGCTTCATGGCAAATTACCCTGGATTTTGCTCCATGGTCTGTCGGCAGAAATCACCCATGCCTATCTGCTCTGCCAAAAACCTAAGGGCTATACCCTGAAACAGGCTGCCGAGCGCATTGAAAAGTCTGCCCACGTCATCGACATCAATGGCGTCCCCACCAGTTTTACCTATTATATCGGCATCTGCCCGGTGCCACGGCATGGCGAAATTGATGCTGAAATCCTGATGGACAACGCCATGATGGCCCGCAATGAAATCATCAGCCAGAACCAATCCATCGGGCTCTTTAACACCTTTATGCATGACGAAATGCTCAAGCATCAGCAGATTGAGCTCTATATGGAAAAAGCTCTGGAAAATGAGGAATTTGAAATCTATCTGCAGGCCAAATACGATATGAACCTCTGCGCCATCTGCGGTGCCGAGGCTTTGATTCGCTGGCAGAGCCCCGAAATGGGCTTCCTCACGCCGAATCACTTTATCCATATCTTCGAGCGCAACGGCTTTATCCTGAAGCTGGATTATTATGTGCTGAAAAAAATCAGTGCTGCCCTGCAGGACAGGCTGAAGAAAAAGCTGCCTGTAGTCCCCATTTCCGTGAACCAGTCCGGTCTGCATATTTCCGAGCGGGGCTATCTGGCCAATATGCAGGCCATTGCGGAACAGTATAAACTTCCCCGCAAGCTTGTTGAACTGGAACTGACGGAAACGACGTTCATTGATTTAACGTCCAAAACCGAAAAGGAAGATGCCCTGCATATAACCAGACGCCTCAAAAGCATGGGCTACGCCCTGTCCATGGACGATTTCTGCACCGGCTACTCCTCGATTGCCATGCTCCGTACCATGCCCATGGACGTCATGAAGATTGACCGCAGTATGCTGCTGTCTGCCGAGACCTCTGAACGCGCCTTAATCATCTTCAAGCAGGTCATCGAACTGGGCAAACGGCTCAATATGACGGTACTGGTCGAAGGCATTGAAACCGATGCCCAAAGCCGGCTGACGCAGGCTGCCGGCTGCCATATTGCACAGGGCTTCCTCTTTGCCCAGCCCATTCCCATGGAAAAATTCTTTGAGGGTCTCGACAAGTAAACAATCTAAGGAGGCAGGAATATGCAAGCATTTAATTTCAAGGTTCCCACGGAAATCGTCTTTGGCCGCGGTGCTGAGAATAAAGTCGGCGAAAAACTCGCTGCCTATAATGCCCATCGGGTATTTATCGTCTATGGCGGCGGCAGTGTGGTCAAAAACGGCCTGCTGGGGAAAATCGAAAAAGCCCTGCAGGATGCAGGCTTGTTTACGCAGGCCAAAGGCGGTGTAAAACCCAATCCGCGTTTGAGCTGGGTACGCGAAGCGGTCAAGGAGGCTATTGCCTTTAAGGCCGATTTTATCCTGGCCATCGGCGGCGGCAGTGTTATCGACTCAGCCAAAGCCGTAGCGCATGGCACGGCCAATCCCGAAATCGACGTCTGGTCATTCTGGAACGGCATGGCAAAACTTACCCAAAGTTTGCCGGTTGGTGCCGTGCTGACACTTTCTGCCGCTGGCAGCGAAACCAGTGATTCGGCCGTTATCACCAATGAGGAAACGGGCAAAAAGGCGGGACTCAATACGCCCTTCAACCGCCCCGTACTGGCCTTTATGAATCCGGAACTTACTTACACCATTCCGCAAAAACAGCTTATCTGCGGCACCTCCGATATACTCATGCACACGCTGGAACGGTATTTCACCAGTGTCAAAGAAGAAAACCTGCTGACCGACAGGATTGCCGAAGCCCTGATGGTGACCGTAATCGATGCAACCCGCCGTGCCCTCAAAGACCAGACGGACTACGATGCCATGAGCGAAATCATGTGGGCAGGCAGCGTTTCCCATTGCGGGCTTACGGAACTGGGCCGCTGCAAAGACTTTGCCTGCCACAAACTGGGACATGAACTTTCCGGGCGCTTTGACGTCACCCACGGCGCCAGCCTGACGGCGGTCTGGGGCGCCTGGGCCAATTATGTCTATCGGGACGATATCCCCCGCTTTGCCCAGTTTGCCGCCAAAATCTGGGGCATTACGGCAGGCAGCGAGGAAGAACGCGCTAAGGCTGGCATTGAAGCAACCATCGCTTACTTTAAGGAAATCGGCATGCCCGTAAACTTCACTGAACTGGGCATTGGCGTACAAAGCGATGACGTTTTGGAAGCATTGGCCGACTCCTGCACCGCCGGCGGCACTAAAGTCGTCGCCAATTTCCATCCCATTGACAAGCAGACCGCCATTGCGATTTACCGACTGGCTAATCAATAATTCTCTTTACTTTTTTTATGACCTGGTATAAAATTTATCTTGTATGAGCTAATTAATGTAGTAAAAAAAGAAAGAGGTATCATCATGTTTGTTCATGACTTAATTATGCAGGGAAAACCTGAGGCTATGGCCATTGTGGACCATGAGCGCCGCTTTACCTATAAAGAAGCCCAGGAGGCTGTAAAAAACTGCCGCAACCGGCTCTATGAAGCCGGCGTGCGCGAAGGCGATCGCGTGGGTATCTTCTCCCGCAACAGCGCCGACTTCGTCTTTGCCTATATGGGCGCAACATCTTTGGGTGCCATTGCCGTGCCCATCAACTTCCAGCTCAGCAACCGCGAAATCGCCTACATCATCAAGGACTCCGGCATTCGCTTCCTGCTGACGTATCAGCCCTTGAATCTGGTGGACGCACTCGCTGCCCTGCGCTGCGACCTCAAGGTCACCCAATACGATATCAAGACCATGGGCAAGGCCAACAAAAAAATTGCCGAAGCTCCGGCACTGCGGGCTGACTTTGATGAGCACAAGCCCTGCGCGACCATCTACACCTCCGGCACCACGGGCAACCCCAAGGGGGCAGTGCTCTCCCACCGCAACCTCGTAGCCAACTGCGAACAGATGCGGGATAACGGCATGGGCTGTAAGCCGGAACACAACGTACTCTGCGTCCTGCCCATGTATCATGCCTTTGGCTGGACCTGCTCCGTACTCTATTCCTTCTTCTGCGGTGCTGAAGTGGTCATTCTCGACTCCTTCACACCGAAGGAAACCATCGCCGTCATCCGCGAGGAAAAAGTCACCGACCTCTACATCGTACCGTCCATCTGCAGCCTGCTCACCAAGCTGGCCAGCACCGAAGATATGAAGACCCTGCGCCTGGTAGTCAGCGGCGGCACTACCCTGCCCCTGCAGATTCAGCAGGACTTCATCAAAAAATTCGGCGTGGATATCTGCGAAGGCTACGGCCTATCCGAAACCAGCCCGGTTGTGACCATGAATCCGCCGGAAAAACCGATTGTCGGTTCCTGCGGCAAGATTGTGCCGGGTATCTCCTGGAAACTCATTGACGGCGAAGGCAAGGAAGTTCCGCAGGGCGAAGCCGGCGAACTCATCGTCAAAGGTGAAAACATCATGCTCGGTTATTGGAACCTGCCGGATGTGACCCAGGACGCCATGCGCGGCGGCTGGTTCCATACCGGTGACGTAGCGCGCGCCGACGAAGAAGGCTATATCTACATCGTCGACCGCATCAAGGACATGATCATCAGCATGGGCGAAAACATCTATCCCCGCGAAGTCGAAGAACTCGTCTACCAGTTCCCCGGCATCTTCGAAGCCGCCGTTATCGGTATCGAGGACAAACTGCGCGGTCAGGCCGGTGCCTGCTTCTACAGCACCCACGACGGCAAGGACATCAACGTGCGCGAACTCAAAAAATTCCTGCAGGCCAACCTCGCCCTCTACAAAATCCCCCGCGAGTTCCACCTCATGGAAAAACTCCCCCGCACCTCAACAGGCAAAATCGCCAAACGCATGATTCTCGACGAATTCAAAAAGAGTAAAAAGAAATAAAGAAAACAAATTCATCATACTAAGCCCGTGGGAGCTGGTGATGTTTTCCGCAGCTT
>DFHU01000019.1 GCA_002373045.1 Pseudoselenomonas ruminantium
TGACTTTTTATTTGCAGGCTCAGTACATATTTCCCTGTGGGATTTCTATGTCATCGAAGGGTCACAGTCCCTTCGGAGAAGGGCAACCGCCGACCGTTTAGGTAGCACCAGTAACAGTATATCATGTTTGCCTTCTGCTCACAACAGAAGGTTTTTTGTCATAACAGATTAATTCACTTTTTCAAAATCCGATGCCGGATGTTTGCAGATGGGGCAGATGAAATCTGCGGGAAGTTCATCGCCTTCGTATTCATAGCCGCAAATCTTGCAGCGCCAGATGGTTTTGCCGGTTTTGCTGGGGGCTGGCGCCTGTGGTTTTGGTTTGATGTTCTGGTGATAGTAAGTATAGGTTGCAGAGGGTGTACTGCTTAGAATGTCCATATCGGTGACGCTGGCGATAAAGAGACTGTGCGTACCCAGGTCGATTTCCTGCGTGACATAGCCGGAGATATAGCCATTGGTTCCTTCGTTGATAATCAGTGCCCCGCTGGCTGCCCGTTGTGTGGCGGTAAAGCCGGCAAATTTATCCACATCGCGACCCGACTGGAAGCCAAAGCGCTTGAACAGCTCAAAGGTTGCATCCTGGCTGATGATGGAGGCGGTGAATTTTTTGCTGGCGGCAATCATATCGCGGGTATGGTTCAGTTTGTTAACGGCAATGGTTATCTGATTGGGGTCGGAGGTTACCTGTGTGACGGTGTTGATGATACAGCCATTGTCCTTGCCATCCAGATTGGCGGTGAGGACGTAAAGTCCATAGGAAATGTTGAACAAGGTATTGGGATTCATAAGCTATCCTCCTCTGCATAGGTGAAAATTCAGATATATCTGCCATCTATTATACACGGTTTCGCAAAGGGCGTAAATATGTTATGATATAAGATATGTGTGAATCGTGAATGAGGTGTAGAGTTTGCAGTTAAAACGCTTGGAGGCTTATGGATTTAAGTCCTTTGCAGATAAGATAACCATAGATTTTGACCAGGGGATAACGGCCATTGTGGGGCCGAACGGCAGTGGCAAGAGCAACATCACCGATGCCATTCGCTGGGTGCTCGGGGAGCAGAATGTCCGCAACCTGCGCGGCACCAAGGCAGAGGACATCATCTTCACCGGCTCGGCGTCCCGCAAGGCTTTGGGCGTGGCTGAGGTTTCCCTGTTCTTTGCCAATGACGGCACTCTGCCGGTGGATTTCCGTGAAGTGGTCGTGACCCGCCGCTTGTACCGCAGCGGGGAAAGCGAGTTTTACATCAACCGTTCCCGCTGCCGCTTGAAGGATATCTATAATCTCTTTGCGGATACGGGCATCGGTCATGACGGCATGAGTATAATCGGTCAGAATCGCATTGACGATATCTTAAACAGCCGTCCGGAAGAACGCAGGGCCTTCTTTGAGGAAACGGCGGGAATTACGAAGTACCGCAACCGCAAGCGCGAATCGGTTAGAAAGCTTACGGATACGGAAAACAACCTTGTGCGTGTGCAGGATATCATCCACGAGATTGAAAATCAGCTTGAACCGTTGGCCCGCCATGCGGAAAAGACGCGGATTTACAATGGCTTGCAGGAAGAATTCCGGCGCTGCAAGCTCAGCAAATTGGCTAATGATTATGCACAGGAAGCGGCAAAAAAGCAGGAAAACGATGAAAAGCTGGCTGCGCTGCGTGATGATGCCGTGGGTGCCGATACGCTGGTGCAGGCGGTGGTAGCAGAGAAAGAGCGGCTCAATAAGGAAATCATTGATTTGGAGCGAGCCTTGCAGGAGCAGGCGGAAAAAAATGAGGCCTTGCGTCAGAAGATGGAAGGCGCGGCGCAGGAACTGGCGAAACTCCACGAGCGTCAGGACCAGAGCGATGGTGCCCGTCAAAAGATTTTGGATCGGCGGCAGGAACTTAGTCATGAGATTGCTAAGGCTGTAGCCGATATTGCCCGTCTTACGGAACAGGCCAGCCATCATAAGCAGGATTTGGCGTTATTGGATGAACTGTTGCAGACGGAGCGGGCCAAGGAAAAGAAACTGGCCAAGCGGATTCACGAGGAAGAAGACAAGGCACGAGCCCTGCAAAAAAGCCGCGAGGAACAGCAAACCATCTGGAATGCCAAGCAGCAGGAATATGCTCTGGCGGAGCGGGATTTGCAAAACGGCACGGATGGGCAGGAAGACCGGGAACGCGAACTTGAACAGGCCAAGGATAAATTGGCTGAATTAGAGGATTTGCAGGATAAACTTGCAGCTCAGTTACAGCGTGAGAAAGATAAGATACAACAATTGCAGGCGCAAAGCCAGGCGGCTGTTGGCGAAAAAACGGCTGCGATAAACGCGCAGCAGCAGGCAGTCCGCCAGTTAAACGACTGCATCCAGCAGTTAAAGAGCGGGGAGAGCAAACTGCAATTCCTGCAGAAGATGCAGCAGGCCTATGAGGGCTTCGGCAAGGCAGTCAAGGCGGTGCTTAAAGCGCAGGAAAGCTGGCGCAGCGGCGTGGCTGGTGCTGTGGCGGAACTCATTGATGTACCGAAGGATTACATTACGGCGATTGAAGTGGCCTTGGGCGGCAATCTGCAAAATGTGGTCACCAAGGACACGGATACAGCTAAAGACGCTATTGCTTACTTGAAGCGGGAGCGGCAGGGGCGTGTTACATTCCTGCCCTTGTCTACTTTGGTGGTTCGCCAGCCGCAGAGCATCAAGGAAGGCAAAAGTGATGGTGTTATCGGCTGGGCTAATAGTCTGGTCAAGGTTGACGGCCAGTATCAAAAGGCCGTGGACTTTCTCTTATCGCGGACACTGGTAGTGGATAATCTCGATAACGCATTGAAGATTGCTAAAAATCACGAACAGCGTCTGCGGATTGTCACCTTGTCCGGTGAACTTTTAAATCCGGGCGGTTCGCTGTCCGGCGGCAGCCGTCAGCATGCAGAGGCTAGCTTTTTGAACCGCAGCGGCGAAATTGATGAATTGAAGGCGAAACTGGGTAAGCTTACCGCCAAGCAGCAGGAGCTGACCAACAGCCGACAGGATAGGGAAAAGGCCGTAGCAGAGGCTGAGGCAAAGCAGCAGGATTTGCAGCATGCTTTGCAGGCGGCGCATATTCGCCGGGCAGAGTTAAGTACCAATTTGGAGCGCCTGGCGGAGAACCTGACCGAGCAAGGCAGTCTGATTGCCGATTTGGAACAGGCGATGGCGGCAATGGAAAAATCCTTTGCCAAATTGCAGGAGAAAAAAATCTTTGCCAAACGGGCTGCAGCTGCTGCGGAGGCAAAGTACAAGGAACTGGCACAGGAAGAAGAACGTATTCGCAGTGCTATGGCCGATATCGAGCAGGATGCAGATGCCTTGGCGCAGTTTATCCATGAACGGGAAGTCAAGCGGGCAACCTTGGAACAGGAAGCCATGGGCAACCGGCAGTTTTTGGAACTTCGTCAGCAGGCCAAAGCCAATAGCGAAAACGCCCTGCGGGACAATGAACGGGAAGAACGGGATTTGGACAGCAGCCTGGCCGACAGCGTGGACCGGCTGAAGGTGCTGGAGGGCCAGCAACGGGCCTGGCAGGATGTCTATGACGAAGGCCAGGTCAAGCATGGCGATATCTACAAAGAGCGCATGGACAAACTGGAAGCCAGCCAGGCTGCCGATAAGAAAGCCCATGAGGCTGCCCAAAAGCGCAACCGTCTGCAGGAAACGATTCAAAAACATGAATTGACGGATAACAAGTTACAGATGCATTTGGAACAGTTGCAGGAAGAGATTCTGGCGGATTACGGTCTGACGCCAGAGCGGGCGGCTGAAGAGGCCATGGAGGGCGAACCAGCTGAAATCCGCAGCCAGATGCAGAGCCTGGAGCGCAGGTTGAAAGACCTGGGACCGGTAAACCCCAACGCACTGGAAGAATACGAGGAACTTTCCAAACGCCACGACTTTATGGCCAAGCAGGCAGGGGATTTGACCACGGCCAAGGAGGACTTGGAGCGCATCCTGGCAGATATGGACGAGGCCATGACCAAGCAGTTTAAGGAGGCCTTTGCGCAGATTCAGGTGTACTTTGCCGATATCTTTATTCGTCTCTTTGGCGGCGGCAAGGCGGAACTGAAACTGCTGGATGAAGACGATGTGCTTAACTCCGGCGTGGATATCCTCGTGACCTTGCCGCAGAAAAAGCGGCAGAACCTCTCGGCGCTGTCCGGTGGGGAAAGAGCGCTTACGGTTATCGCCCTGCTCTTTTCCTTCCTGCGCTATCGTCCGTCGCCGTTCTCGGTACTGGACGAAATTGATGCGCCGCTGGATGAGGCCAATGTGGTGCGCTTTGGTTCCTTCCTGAAGGAATTTGCGGATAACACCCAGTTTATCGTGGTTACCCATCGTAAAGGCACGATGGAAGCTGTGGATACCTTATACGGCGTCACGATTGAAGATGCTGGTGTATCGAAGATATTGTCTGTAAAACTAGACGAAATTGAGGAGTAGTAACATGGGATTTTTTGACAAATTGAAAAAGGGTCTGAATAAGACCCGCGAAAACCTGACCAATAAGATTGAAAAGCTGGTTATTGGCTATGCCGATATTGATGATGAGTTCCTGGATGAACTCGAGGAAACGCTGATTATGGCCGATGTGGGCATGCAGACTACGGAAAAACTCATGACGGCTGTGCGCAAGGGTATTAAGAAAAAGGAAATCAACAGTCCTGAAGATTTGAAGCCCTTTTTGGAAAAGGAAATCGCCGAAATCCTTAACGCTGGTGAGGATACTACCCGCACGGCAGAAAACGGCCCAACGGTGCACCTGGTTATCGGTGTAAATGGTGCCGGTAAGACCACGACCATCGGCAAGCTGGCTGCCTATTACAAGGCACAGGGCAAAACGGTTATGTTAGCGGCGGCCGATACCTTCCGTGCGGCAGCTATCGACCAGCTCGAAGTCTGGGCGCAGCGCAGCGGTGCTCAGTTCATCAAGCATGAGGAAGGCTCTGACCCCGCAGCAGTAGCTTATGATGCCGTAAAGGCAGCTGTGGCCCGCAAAATTGATATTTTGCTTATCGATACCGCCGGCCGCCTGCAGAACAAGTCCAACCTCATGCAGGAACTGGAGAAAATCAACCGCGTCATTGGCCGCGAAATCCCCGGTGCGCCCCATGAAACCCTGTTGGTGCTCGATGCCACCACGGGGCAGAATGCCATCAGTCAGGCAGAACTTTTCACCAAGGCAGCACCGATTTCCGGCGTGGTATTGACCAAGTTGGACGGAACGGCCAAGGGCGGCGTGGTCATTGGCATCAAGAGCCAGCTTTCCATGCCGGTGAAATGGATTGGCGTGGGCGAGGGTATTGAGGATTTGCGTCCCTTTGTGGCGGAAGACTTTGCCAAGGCACTCTTTGCCAAGGAATAAGAATCGTTTGGATATGGAGCGGGAATATTGTTTAAGAATATTATGCACCATAGGGCATCATCCTGTAGTGATTGTGCCAAATTGTGTTGTACAAAAATCGAAGATTTTCGTGTCAAAATTGGCAATCTGACCATTTTTGAAGATGTGAACCTGCATTTGCATTGCGGACAGCTGACGGCCTTGATTGGCCCCAACGGGGCGGGTAAGAGTACGCTCTTAAAGGCCATTTTGGGCGAGGTCGCGCACACGGGCAGTTTGCAGTATACGGCGGCTGACGGACGGCGCAAGGGACAGCCGATTATCGGCTATGTTCCGCAGTATCTTCGCTTTGATGTCAGCGCGCCCATCAGCGTGATGGATATCTTTTTGGCCTGTCTGACCGAAAAGCCGGTATGGTTGACTTCCGGCCGGAAAATGCGGCCCCGCATTTTGAAGAATCTTGCCCGGGTTCATGCCGAACACTTGATTGACCGGCGTTTAGGGGCGTTATCGGGCGGCGAATTGCAGCGGGTGTTATTAGCGTTGGCGCTGGACCCTTTGCCGGATTTACTGCTTTTGGATGAGCCCGTATCGGGCGTTGACCAAAATGGGCTGGAGCTCTTTTATGATATTTTGGCGGAACTGCGGGAGCAGGAGGATATGTCCATTCTGCTTATCTCCCATGATTTGAACATGGTTGCCCGCCACGCAGATCAGGTGGTCCTGCTGAATAAGGCGGTAGTTACCAGCGGTACTCCGGAAGAAGTTTTTGCCGATAAGCGGACAAGGCAGATATTTGGCTTACTGACGGGATTTCACCAAGAAGAAACGCAGGGAGGTAATGCCTGATGAATGAACTTTACGCCCTGCTGGATATCTTGCTGCCCTTTGATTGGGCGCATTATACGTTTATGAAACACGCCTTTTTGGCCATCCTCTGCATTACGCCGCTTTTCGGTCTGCTCAGTACGATGGTGGTTTCCAACCGCATGGCCTTTTTCTCGGATTCGCTGGGACATGGGGCGTTTACTGGTATTGCCATTGGCGTGCTTTTAGGGGCGGTATCGCCATTATTGTCGTTAATTGTTTTTTCAATTGCCTTTGCGGTGTTCATCACCTACATCAAGAACAAAAGTACGGCATCAACCGATACCATTATTGGCGTGTTTTCGTCAACCGCCATTGCCTTGGGTTTGATGATTATGAGCCAGGGGGGCGGCTTTAATAAGTTTTCCTCTTTCCTGATTGGTGATGTGCTCAGTATCACGGTGGAGGACTTGCAGGCACTTGTCTTTGTAGTACTGCTGGTTCTGGTTGGCTGGGCGGTGCTCTTTAACCGGTTGCTCGTGCTTTCCATTAATTCGGCCTTTGCCCGCAGCCGTGGCATCAGTACGTTTTGGGTGGAGAGCATGTTTGCCGCCATGCTGGCGGTGGTGGTTTCTATCAGCATTCAGTGGGTGGGGATTCTGATTATCAACGCCCTGTTGGTGCTGCCGGCAGCTGCCGCCCGCAATGTCACCAATAATGTCAAGAGCTATCAGCTGTTATCCGTGGTTATTGCCCTGACAGCGGGCATAGCTGGACTTTTGCTGGCCTACTACTTCAATATGGCGGCGGGAGCAACCATCGTGGTCTTGTCGGCGATTATTTTCTTTGTGACCTTGCTTTTAAAATCGCGTTTTGTCCGTTAAGCTGCATAAAAAAAGCGATGCGGCAGAGCCACATCGCTTGCAGAAGGGGAACGCTTGCGTTTGTCTGTCGGTCTAACTGCATAAGGGGGGAGACCGGCTAAAAACGCACGTTGATTGGTAACCTAGGTATATTATTCGCGTTGTATGCGTAAAAATCCTTTTTTGTTAAAAAAATGTTTGAGGAGGCATGTTTTATGAAACTGGCTATTTTGGGTACCGGCTTTATTGTTCATGAGGGCGCCTTGCCTGCATTGCAGAGTGTGCCGGAGATTGAAGTAACGGCGATATTTGCCCGCCCGCGCAGTAAGGAAAAGGCGGATGCTCTGGCCGTAAAATATGCCATTCCGCAGGTTTATACGGACTATGATGAATTGTTGTTCAGTGCAGATGTGGATTTTGTCTATGTGGGACTGACCAACAGTGTCCACTATGAATATGCCAAAAAAGCCCTTATGGCTGGCAAGCATGTCATCATGGAGAAACCCTTTGCCTCTACGGTGGCTGAGGTGGAAGAATTGCGCGATTTGGCGCTTGCCCGTCATTTGTATATGTTTGAGGCGGTAACCCTTTTGCATACGCCGAATTTCCAGGCTATCCGGGAAACTTTGCCAAAACTGGGAAAAATCAAGGCAGTGCAGGCAAATTATTCCCAATATTCCAGTCGTTATGACAAGTATTTGGCAGGTGTGGTTCAGCCGGCCTTTGACCCGGAACTTTCCGGCGGCGCCTTGTATGACATCAATATTTATAACCTCAATCTAATTATTGGCTTATTTGGTGAACCAAAAGATGCGGTTTATATGCCGAATATCGGTTTTAACGGCATTGATACATCCGGAATACTCATGCTCCAATATCCGGGATTTACCGCGACAGCTTTGGGCGCAAAGGATTCGGAAAGCCCCTGTTTTGCCACCGTGCAGGGCGAGAAGGGCTGGCTGCGCACCATAGGTGCCCCAAATGAACTAAAAGCTTTTGAAGTATCCCTGCATGGTTCCAAGACAACGACCCGCTACGAGTTAAATCGTTATAACCATCGTATGGTGCATGAATTCCAGGCGTTTGCCAAAATGTATCAGGAAGGGGATTATGCCGGCATGGAAAAAGGGCTTAACGTGTCCGTGGCGGTGATGAAGACCGCTGAAAAAGCACGGAAAGCCGCAGGGATTGTATTTGGCTGTGATAAGCAGTAAGAATTGGTTAGAAAATTATATATGTAGAAAGTTCATGCACTTCATCGTTAACTCCTTGGCATCGCCATCTTTATGCTGGCATAGGTAATCTAGTGTATAAACATAAAGGAATGAAGTAATGGGGACAAAGCGGCGTCCCTTGTGAAAATTGCCCCAAAGCAGCAGCTTTTGGTAGATTTTTTCCATATCTTCAAGCGTGAGGTTGTGTTTCTTTACGATACGGCGCAGTTTGTAATCCTGCTGGCAGAAAGCATAGATTTCTGCCAGCAGTTCTTTATTTTGCAGGTCATCGCGGTATTTTTCAATCAGGCGGCTGTTGGCGTTGGAACGGCGCAAAGAGTGGCGCATTTCCAATAGGAAAATAATGGATAGCAGTGCTATCAGCAGGATTAAAACGTAATTCATGGCTAACACCTCGTTAATTTTTCTCAATGCTAGTTTAGCACAGCTCAGGGCAAAATACGAGAGTTTGACAATTCGAAAGAAAACTGTTATGATTACAGACATCTCATTTTTGCTATGAAATCTTGGCGAGTCAAGCCTATAAGGTGCAGAATCGCTTAGATTTCGTGTAAGGGCTGATGAAAGGTGGATGACCAACTGCCGGTTTACGATGAAAACGACGAACTGGCACACGCTTAATTCATTTTTCGTTTAGCTTTACTATGGATAAGGCGCGCAATGTGTGGTATAATTCATACGTTGCGTGCCTTTTCTATACAGGCAGTGCGGCAGATTATTTGGGGTACGGAAATGTACTCGTCATATATAGGCGGTGTTTCTCATTAGTAAGCAGGAAGTAACAACGGAAACTAAATCCAGTAAGGGAGAGTCCTTCCTTAAAGGAACCTTTATCCTGACCGTGGCTGGTTTTGTGGTCAAGGTCATCGGTTCGTTGAACTGGATTTTTGTTTCCCGAATCTTAGGCGGTGAAGGTATCGGCCTTTACCAGATGGCCTTTCCTATCTATTTCTTTGCCATGACGGTTTCTCAGGCTGGTGTGCCAGTGGCTATCTCCATCATCACGGCGGAACGTGTGGCCTTGAAAGATATTTATGGCGCTAAGCGGGTATTCCATATTTCCATGGCGTTGATGCTCGTAACGGGCCTCTTTTTCTCGTTTATGACCTATTTTGCGGCGGACTGGCTCATTGAATGGCAGTTTGTCCGCGATGCCCGTGCGTATAAGTCCATTGTCGTGCTGGCGCCTACGGTGTTTTTCGTCACCTTTTTGGCCAGTTCCCGCGGTTATTTGCAGGGCTGGCAGCGGATGACGCCGACGGCGGTTTCCCAGATTGTGGAACAGATTTTCCGGGTCATCACCATGATTCTGCTGGCAGAGCTCTTGCTCCCCTGGGGGCTTGATTATGCATCTGCCGGTGCTTCGTTAGGTGCCTTGGCTGGTGCTGTTACCGGGCTTATGGTACTTGTGTACTTCCATTGGAAATTGGAAAAGGATATCGAACGGGATTATGGGCATGACTTGCAGCCCCTGCCGGGGACGGAAGCTGAGCCTGCCTGGTCGATTATCAAGCGGATTTTCAAGCTTTCCCTGCCGGTGTCGGCGGCCAGCATTATGCTGCCAGTCGTGTCCAATCTGGATTTGATGATTGTGCCGCAGCGCTTGGAAGTGGCAGGTTACAGCGTTAATGAGGCAACAGAGCTTTTCGGTTATCTGACCGGTATGGCGGTTCCCTTGGTAAACTTGTCCTGTATCATTACGGCTTCCATGGCGATGAGCATTGTACCGGCTATTTCTGAGGCCAGAGCGTTGAAGGATCTGAAGCGTGTATATAACCAGACGGCAGCGTCTGTGCGTATCTCCAATTTCGTCTGCTTCCCGGCTTTTGTCATCGTCTTTGTACTGGCTACGCCCATTGCGTCGCTTATCTACAATGCGCCGGGGGCTGGTCCTGCGGTAATGATTTCGGCAGTCAGCATTATTCTTTTGGGACTTCATCAGGTGTCTACGGGCATTTTGCAGGGCCTGGGCCATCCGACTATTCCAATGGTGAATATGATTTTGGCAGCTGTGGCCAAAGTTATATTGAACTGGGAACTTACGGCTATTCCCTGGCTGGGCATCATGGGGGCCGCCTGGGCGACGGCAGCGGATATGGGCGTGGCCGCCATTATCAATCTGATTTTTATCTACAAGTTCATTGGTTACCGCATGGAAATCCCGCAGCTGCTTAAAACTATTGTAGCCTCTGCGATTATGGCCGCAGCCGTGTATTTCTTCTATGATTTCACCATGGCCTGGTGGCAGATGGGGGCTGTTTCTACTTTTGGTGCGGTCTTCTTTGGCTGTGCTGTGTATATCGCGGTGATGCTCGTAATCGGTGGCCTTAAAGAGGATGATTTGGAACGTATGCCTATGATTGGCCGCATAGGAATCAAATTCCTGCGAAAAATAGGCGTTTTCAAGGCGGAGGAAAAACAGGAGGCGTAAACTTTGCAGAAGCTGGTGCTGTTTTATAACCCGGTATCGGGACATGCAGCCTTTAAGAATAAGCTGGATTGGATTGTAGAAGCGTTTCAGCGGCGGGGCATTTTGCTGATTCTTTACCGCACCAAAAAAGAAGGCAATGAAGATTTTGTTGATTTTTTACGGGAGGTCGAGCCGGATGGTGTTTTGGCTGCCGGTGGAGACGGTACCGTACATGAATGCGTTAATCTGCTCGTAAAGAATCATTTGGATTTGCCTTTGGGGATTATCGGCAGCGGTACTTCGAATGATTTTGCTACATATCTTAAGATAAATGAGGATATGGAAGCCTATTTTGATAAAATTGCAGCAGGAAGTATCCGGCGTATGGATGTCGGCAGGGTTGGTGACAAATACTTCATCAATGTTGCCAGCGCCGGCATGATGACCTGCATTGCCCATGAAGTGGACAGACGCCTGAAAAATGCGCTGGGCAAGATGGCGTATTATCTTAAAGGTATTGGCGAGATTCCCAAGTTCCGGGCCGTGCCGCTGACCATTACTGCAGATGGTGTAAAACATGAATTGGAAGCTTTCCTTTTTGTGGTGATCAATAGCGGTGTGGTAGGCAGTATGAAAAATGTGGCCAAGGATATTGCCGTGGATGATGGTATGCTGGATTTATTGGCGATAAAAAAATGCAGTATTCCTCAGCTCATGTCCATTACAGCTGACTTGGTGGCAGGGCGTCCGGTAGCGGAAAAAGACGGTGTACTGCATTTGCAGGCTAAGACTTTCCAGGTTGCTGCAGTAGAGAACATGCAAAGCGATTTGGATGGGGAAGTGGGGCCGTTGCTGCCGTTGACCATTGAAACGGTTCCGCAGGCTATTGCGGTTTATTGTTAAATTAGCTTGATAAATACTGGCAGATTTTTGAAAAATAGTGTACAATAGTAGTGGTGCGATTTTTCGCGAAATTTTTATAAGTGTGGAGGGGAAAAATCCATGAAAAAAATTGTACAAATGCTGCTGACTGTATGCATGATTGTTCTTAGTGCTCAGGTAGCCTTTGCCAACTCTGACAAGGTAACTATTCAGGAAGGTGCCGATATTACGACTGTAAAGCGTATCGCTATAGCTGCGCCGTTGTATACGCCGGTTGATGAAAAAGCTCCGAACAAGGAAATGCTGACGCAGATTGTGGCGGATGCAAGCCGTGTATCCCGCAGCTATGTCATTTCTTATGATGCTGTAGCTGAAGGAATCAAAAAAGCAACCAATGTTGATATCAAGTCCCTTGATCGTCGTCAGGCTGCTAAAGTGTACAAGGAAAACGCAGCTAATTATGCAGATGCTTATGTTGTGCTGACGGTGGCAAACAACAGCCGTACGACCTTCTTCTTTGATGTGTTCAAAGCTGGTACCAATGAACTTCTTTACACGTATGAGATTCGTGCCAACAGAAGCGAAGGGGATACGGTAACTACGTTTAACAATCTTTGCGAACAGTTCTACAAACATTTGGATCGTTCTGCAGAAGAACAGATTAAAGCCAATAGCAAAAAGAAATAAGTAAACAGGAGACAGCCTTCCAAGAACGGGAGGACTGTCTCCTTTGCTATATGTCTATTTCGTTGTTTTTTCCAGATAAATCGGTTTTATCTTGGCCGATTCTGCTGTGGTTTCATCAATATAGCCGCATCTTTTCATGGCATCTATGACGACAATCTGGCGTTTTTTCGCCAGCATGAAGTCTACATATGGTGAGTAGAGGGAAGGTGCATTGGGAGTGCCGGCCAGCATGGCAGCCTCCGGCAGTTTCAGCTCATTGGGCTTTTTGCCAAAATATCCCTGCGCAGCCGGGCCTATGCCGTAGAAATTTGACCCATAGTAGATGGTATTGAGGTACAGTTCCAGTATTTCGCTTTTGCTGTAATTCACCTCCATATCGAGCGAGAGCAATAGTTCTTCGGCTTTGCGGCCAAATGATTGTTCGTGGGAGAGAAAGAGATTCTTGACCAGCTGCTGGGTGATGGTACTAGCTCCTTCCGTGACCTCACCATACTGGAGATTGACGAGCGTGGCACGCATGATGCCCTGCACGTCGAATCCATAGTGACTGTAGAATCGGTTATCTTCAACGGCAATAATGGCGTTTTGCATATCTTCGGGAATATCCCGGAGCTTTACATAGTGCTCTTTATCAATGCGAGCATTAACGGCCCGTTTGAGGAAGAGTATGCGGCTGAGCCGGTCAATGGTGGAGATTTCATTGTGTGTATCTGTCTGTTGGTTGGCCGGCAGGACCGCTTCCGGTTTGGGCAGAAAATCGCCCACATTTTGCCAGGTGCGGGGAGAGAAAAAGGAGGTGCCGCCGGCAAGAAAGAAGGCAATAAAGAATATCAGAACTAAAAGGAAGATAAAGCGGAAAAATTTTCGGTAAATTCGTCGTTTTTTATGTTTTTTCATAATAAACTCCTATCCATAAAAACTTATTATAGTATAACGCCAATGCTCAGGTTTTGCCAGCGGCAAAATATCTATTAGGTGTATTACCATATGTTTTTTTATAAATAGGGGTTGCAATTTTATGCATGATAGATGTATAATTATAAACATAGTTTACAGGGTACAGTTGAAATGTGAACATGAATGAAATGAAAATCCGTGTTGACAGGTCAAAATAGTACCGAGGGAGGAATCTCAATGAAGGTCAGCGTTATTGGTGCTACCGGTTACGCCGGAGCCGAACTATTGCGGCTGCTCTATCAGCATCCGCAGGCAGAAGTGGTACATATCACTTCGGAAAGTCATACCGGCGAAAAGATTGCCGGCCTTTATCCGCATCTGCGTGGGCTTTACGATATGGAGCTGGAGTCCATGAAGGATATCGAGCGTATCGGCAAAGACAGCGATTTTGTCTTTATCGGTCTGCCCCATGGTCATGCCATGGAAGTGGGGCGCGCACTTGCGGGGATGCCGGTGCGAATCATTGACCTGGGTGCTGACTATCGTTTTAGCGACACAACGGTGTATGAAGCCTGGTATCATGTACCGCATACTCATCAGGATGCTGAACGAGTATACGGTCTGGCTGAACTTTATCGGGAGCAGATAAAAGGCGCCAAGATTATCGGCAACGCCGGCTGCTTTACCACTGCGAGTATTTTAGCACTCGCACCATTAGCCAAGCAGCATTTGATTGATGTGAACACGATTATCGTTGATGCTAAGTCCGGTGTATCGGGAGCGGGACGTGGTGCCAAGCAGGCCAATCATTTCCCGGAGCTTTACGATAACTTCCGGGCTTACAATGTAGCCAAGCACCGACATACGCCGGAGATTGAACAGGCATTGGCCGATATTTCGGGAGAAAAGGTTCTCTTGAACTTCACGCCGCATCTCGTGCCGATGTCGCGGGGGATTCTTTCCACTTGCTACGCTAACCTCAAAGAGGGCGTAACTGCGGATTTGGTTAGTGCCGCTTTTGCAAAGCTCTATGGCAAGGAATACTTTATCCGACTGTTGGGCGAAGGGGCATATCCTTCTACCAAGGAAGTACGCGGTTCCAACTTCTGTGATATTGCCTGGCATGTGGATAGCCGCACAGGCCGCGTGATTGTGCTCTCGGCCATTGACAACCTCGTGAAGGGGGCAGCCGGACAAGCGGTGCAGAATTTCAATATCGCCTGCGGTCTTGAGGAGCGCATGGGACTTGATTTTGTTCCCCTTTATCCCTGATAAAAACGAAAAACAACTCTGAGGAGGAAACTATATGTTTAGTGATGCACATAAAAAAGCCGGAGTTACTTACCCGCAGGGCTTTCAGGCTGCCGGTGTCAAGGCCGGCATAAAGAAAAGCGGCAACCTTGACCTGGCCGTTATCTACACGGAAAAAGAAGCTGCCATAGCTGGTACCTTTACGCAAAATGCTGTAGCTGCCGCTCCGGTGTTTGCTTCCAAAAAAGTTGTGGCTACGGGCATGGCGCATGCCATTACCGCCAATGCCGGCTGTGCCAATGCCTGCACAGGTGAGCAGGGGGATAAGGATGCCGCTGCCATGCAGGATATCACAGCTACGGCTTTAGGTTGTAAGGCAGATGATGTAGTGGTTGCCTCTACGGGGGTTATCGGTGTGAACCTGCCCATGGATAAGATGGAAGCAGGCATCAAGCAGGCGGTTAAGGAATTGTCCACGGAAGGCAGTGAAAATGCCGGCAAGGCCATCATCACTACCGACACCTATTCCAAGTCCTGCGCTACGGAAATCACGCTCGGCGGCAAGGAAGTGCGCTTTGGTGCTATCGCCAAGGGTTCGGGCATGATTCAGCCCAATATGGCCACCATGCTCTGCTTCATCACGACGGATGCGGCCATTGACAGCAAACTCCTGCAGAAGGCCCTGTCGGAAATCGTCGAAGTTTCCTTCAATATGATTTCTATTGATGGCGATATGAGCACCAACGATATGGTTATCGTACTGGCAAACGGTGCCGCAGGTAATGCGAAAATCACCGAGGAAAACGAGGATTACAAGCTCTTTAAGTCCACATTGCAGAATATCTGCCAGGAACTGTCCAAGAAGATTGCCGCTGACGGTGAAGGCGCGACCAAGTTCCTGACCATTTCCGTGACGGGCGCGAGAAACTTTGCCGAAGCCAAGACGATTGGCATGAGCGTTGCCAAGAGCCCGCTCGTCAAGACGGCGTTCTTCGGTGAAGACCCCAACTGGGGGCGCGTTATCTGTGCCGTAGGTTATGCCGGCGTACCGATGGACCCGAATAAGACTATCGTGAAGTTCGGTGACATTCCCGTTTATGCCAATGGCGTAGGCGCAGCTTATGATGAAGCGGAACTGCGGAAGGTCATGGAGGCTCATGATATCGTTATCGGTATTGATATGGGTGAAGGTGATGCCAAAGCCGATATTTGGAGCTGTGACTTCTCCTATGAATACGTGAAGATTAACGGGGAATACCACACCTAAGGAGGCAGGCTGATGTTTACAGCAGAAGACAAAGCCGCCATTTTGGTGGAGGCCCTGCCCTATATCCAGCAGTTCTACGGCAAGACCATCGTCATTAAATACGGCGGCAATGCCATGATTAATGATGACCTCAAGGAAAAGGTCATGCAGGATATCGCCCTGATGAAATATGTCGGCATTCGTCCGGTAATCGTTCATGGCGGTGGCCCGGATATCACGGGCTTTCTCAAAAAAGTCGGCAAGGAATCGGATTTTGTGGCAGGGTTGCGGGTCACCGATGAGGAAACTATCGAGATTGCGGAAATGGTGCTCGACGGCAAGGTCAATTCCGAGATTGTCAATCTCCTGAACCGCCGCGGCGTAAGGGCTGTGGGGCTCAGCGGTAAGGATGCAGGGCTGATTAAGGCCCGCAAGAAACTGGCCACGGTTTACGAAGGCGAGGACACCAAAAAGGTGGATATCGGCTATGTCGGCGAAGTGGAGCAGGTGGACACAGGTATTTTGGAAGACCTGCTGAAACAGGGTTATGTGCCCATTATTGCGCCCATTGGTGTAGGCGATAACGGCGAGAGCTACAACATCAACGCCGATTATGTGGCGGCAGAGATTGCTGGGGCGCTGAAAGCAGAAAAACTCCTGCTTTTGACGGATATCGAGGGGATTTACAAGGACTTCAATGACAAGTCAAGTTTCATCTCCACCTTGCATCTGCCTGAGGCCAAGCAGTACATCAAAGAAGGCATTATCGCCGGGGGTATGATTCCCAAAGTGGAAGCCTGCCTGACGGCTTTGGAGCAGGGCGCAGGCAAGACCCATATCATTGACGGGCGGCTCGCACACTCCATTATCTTGGAAATCTTTACCTCCCGGGGCATTGGCACCCAGGTGGTGCGGTAAGGGGGTACAATATGCAGGAACAGGAAATTTTTGCGGAGGACCAGCAAAGCTATCTGCCGGTTTTTAACCGCTATAAAATCGTCCTTGACCACGGCGAAGGGGCCGAGGTTTGGGATATAAACGGCAAGAAATATCTGGACTTCTTGGGCGGCATTGCCGTAAATGTGCTGGGCCATAACAACAAGGCCTTGGTACAGGCGGTGACGGAGCAGGCAGGAAAACTCATTCACTGCTCCAATCTCTATTACACCCAGCCGCAGGCTGATGCGGCGGCCAAGCTCGTGAAGCTCAGCGGCCTCGATAAGGCGTTCTTCGCCAACTCCGGCGCGGAAGCCAATGAAGGGGCCATCAAGATTGCCCGCAAGTATGGTTACAGCATCAATCCCGAAAAGACGGAAATCATCTCCGCCTGGGACAGCTTCCATGGCCGTACTTTGGCTACGCTGACGGCTACAGGCCAAACGCATTACCATGAAGGTTTGGGGCCATTGCCCGCAGGTTTCACCTATGTGCATTACAACGATATCGCCGAACTGGAAAGCAAAATCAGCGACAAGACGGCGGCGGTAATGCTTGAAACCATTCAGGGTGAGGGCGGTGTTCATACACCGAATGCGGACTACCTCAAACAGGTCCGGAAACTCTGCGATAAGCATGGCGCCCTGCTGATTCTCGATGAAATACAGGCAGGCATCGGCCGCAGCGGCAAGTTCTTTGCTTATGAAAACTACGGCATCAAACCGGATATCGTAACGCTGGCCAAGGGCTTAGCGGGAGGTGTACCTATCGGTGCCTTTATCGTCACCGACAAGGTAGCGGCAGCCTTTAAGCCCGGTGACCATGGAACGACCTTCGGTGGCAATCCGCTGGCTTGCGCGGCAGCCAATGTGGTACTCGATACGGTACCAAAAGATGAATTTTTGAAAAATATTCAGGCTGTAGGCAAATATTTTAAAGATAAATTGCAGGAATTAGCGAAAAAATATCCAAAATTTATTGTAGATGTGCGTGGTGAGGGCTTGATTCTCGGCGCTGAACTTGCCGGTGCCGAACATGGCCGGGATATCGTCAATGACTGTCTGGCCAAGGGGCTGATTATCAACTGCACGGCGGGCAAGGTATTGCGCTTTATCCCGCCGCTCATCATCACTACATCACAGATTGATGAAGCATTTGCCGTAATGGACGAAGTTATCGGCAAATACGCCGAATAAGGGGGCTTTGGATGTTAAAAGGACGCGATATGTTGTCCATCCACGATTTATCCGTGGATGAAGTACAGGAGATTCTGGCGCTGGCCCATGAACTCAAGGCCAAGCAGAAGGCAGGCATCGAACACCATCTCTTAAAGGGCAAGACCTTGGGCATGATTTTTGAAAAGTCTTCCACGCGCACCAGAGTTTCGTTTGAAGTTGGTATGTACCAGCTCGGCGGGCAGGCACTGTTCCTCTCGAACCGCGACTTGCAGCTGGGACGCGGCGAACCGATTAAGGATACGGCACGTGTGCTGTCGCGCTATCTGGACGGCATTATGATTCGTACCTACGGTCATGACCGTGTGGAAGAACTGGCAAAATACGCCGATATCCCGGTCATCAATGCCCTGACGGATTTACTCCATCCCTGTCAGGTGCTGACTGACCTCTTAACCATTCAGGAGCATAAGGGTAAGAACCTCAAGGGACTCAAGATGGCCTATGTGGGCGATGGCAACAACATGACCAACTCCTATATGTATGGCTGTGCCAAGGCCGGTATGACCTTTGTGGCTGCTACGCCGGCAGATTACAAGCCGGATGCCACGGTGACCAAGCAGGCAAAAGAAGATGCCAAACTCACGGGCGCCAGCATTGAACTCGTAACCGACCCGGTGGAAGCGGTTAAAGGCGCCGATATCGTGGTTACGGACACCTGGGCCAGCATGGGACAGGAAGATGAGCACGATGCGCGTAAGAAAATCTTCGCGCCCTATCAGGTCAACAAGGAGCTTATGGCACATGCGGACAAGCGGGCCATCGTAATGCACTGCCTGCCGGCTTACCGCGGTGAGGAAATCACCGAGGAAGTCTTGGAAGCTAATGCCCATGTGATTTTTGACGAAGCAGAAAACCGCCTCCATACCCAAAAAGCCATTATGGCACTGACAATGGGTTAAGGCGAGTAGAGATTTAGAAGTGGAAAGGAAGTTCTATTATGGCTAAACAGATTAAAAAAGTAGTTCTGGCTTACTCCGGTGGTCTCGATACCTCCGTTATCATTCCCTGGCTCAAGGAAAACTATGATGGCTGCGAAGTTATCGCCTGCTGCGCTGATGTAGGTCAGGGCGATGAACTGGATGCCGTGCATGACAAGGCGCTGAAATCCGGTGCTTCCAAGGTATATATCGCTGACCTCAAGGAAGAATTCCTCAAAGAATATGTATGGCCGACGCTTAAAGCCGGTGCTGTATATGAAGACAAGTACCTCTTAGGCACTTCTTTTGCCCGTCCCATCATTGCCAAGAAACTGGTGGAAATCGCTAAGCAGGAAGGCGCGGATGCTATCGCTCACGGCGCTACCGGCAAGGGCAATGACCAGGTGCGTTTTGAACTGACCGTTAAGGCGCTGGCTCCGAACATCACGCTGATTGCTCCGTGGCGTGAATGGGACCTCGATTCCCGTTCTGCCGAAATCGAATATGCGAAAAAGCATGATATTCCCATTGCCACGGATAACAAGACCTATTCCATGGACAGAAACATCTGGCATCTGTCCCATGAAGGTGCTGACCTTGAAGACCCGGCCAATGAACCGAAAGACAGCATGTTCCTGATTTCCAAGGCTCCGCAGGATGCTCCGGATAAACCGGAATATGTGACGATTGACTTTGAAAAGGGCGAACCAGTTGCCGTCAACGGCAAGAAACTCGGCGCTGTGGAACTGCTGACCGAACTCAACGAAATCGGTGCGCGCAATGGTGTGGGCATCGTAGATATTTGCGAAAACCGTCTGGTGGGCATGAAGTCCCGCGGCGTGTATGAGAATCCGGGCGGAGCACTGCTCTACTATGCACATCGTGAACTGGAATACCTCTGCCTTGACCGCGCAACCTATCATTACAAACAGCAGGTCGGCATCCGTTATGCTGAACTCGTTTATGATGGTATGTGGTTCTGCCAGCTGCGTGAAGCACTCGATGCTTTCGTAAACAGCACGCAGCAGACTGTTACCGGTCAGGTTAAGCTCAAACTCTACAAGGGCAATATCATTTCTGCAGGTTCTACGTCTCCGTATTCCCTCTACAGCCAGGAATTTGTGACCTTCGAGCATGATGATGTGTACAATCAGGCTGATGCTACGGGCTTTATCAACCTGTTCGGCTTGCCGCTTAAAGTTCGTGCCCTGATGCAGGAGAAGACGGGTAAATGAGTGAGGCCATGTGGGGAGGCCGTTTCACCAAGACCGTAGATGAAATGGTCAACGAATTCCAGGCCTCCATAAACTTTGATAAGCGCATGTATCACGAAGATATTGCCGGCTCCATTGCCCATGCTATCATGCTGGCTAAATGCGGCATTATCTCCGACGATGACTGCGGGGCCATTTTGCAGGGCTTAAAGGATATCGAAGCGCAGATTGAAGCCGGGGAGTTTGACTTCTCGGTGGATTTGGAAGATATCCACATGAATATCGAAAAGCGTCTGACTGAGGCCATTGGCGAAGCTGGCGGGCGGCTCCATACCGCCCGCAGCCGCAATGACCAGGTGGCTCTCGATACGCATATGTACATCCGCCGGGAAGTAGTGGCTGTGCAGAAAGAAATCATCAATCTGCAGGAAGCCTTGCTCGAAACGGCGAAGAAAAATCAGGATGTGATTATGCCCGGTTACACGCATCTGCAGCGGGCACAGCCGATTCTCTTTGCCCATCACCTGATGGCTTACTTCGGCATGCTTTCCCGTGACTATGCACGATTCAGCGGCGTTTATCAGCGGGCGGATATCATGCCGTTAGGCGCTGGCGCGCTTGCCGGAACCACTTTCCCGATTGACCGGGAACTTGTGGCCAAGCAGCTGAACTTTGAGCAGATTTACAGCAATAGTTTGGATGCGGTCAGCGACCGTGACTACATCATGGAATTCCTGTCGGCAGCCAGCATTCTGATGGTACATCTTTCCCGTTTGTCAGAAGAAACCATTCTCTGGTGCAGCCGTGAGTTCTCCTTCGTGGAACTTGATGATGCCCATTGCACAGGCTCGTCCATGATGCCGCAGAAGAAGAACCCGGATGTTTCCGAACTTGTGCGCGGCAAGACGGGCCGGGTAATCGGTCACCTGATGGCCATGCTGACCACAGTCAAAGGTTTGCCGCTGGCCTACAACAAGGACCTGCAGGAGGACAAGGAAGGCATCTTTGACGCCATCGACACGGTGAAATTCAGCCTGGGTGTCTATGCTCAGCTTATCCATGGCATGAAGGTCAAGAAAGATGTCATGCGCAAGGCCGTGGAGGAGGACTTCTCCAATGCAACCGACCTTGCCGATTATCTGGTAAAGAAGGGCATGCCCTTCCGTCAGGCACATGCGGTATCCGGTACGGCCGTGCACAAATGCATTGCCGAGGGCAAATATCTTGCCGATATGACCCTGCCGGAATTGCAGGAACTCTCGCCGTTGTTTGAGTCCGATATTGCCGAAGCCTTGAAGCCGGAAACCTGCGTCAATCAGCGCATTTCCTTGGGCGGTACGTCAACGGAGCAGGTAAAACTGCAGCTGAACGCCGCACAGGAACTTATCGACACTGAAAAAAAGACCAATACAACATTGACGAGTCAACAGATTTGACCTGTCAGATTGACCGGTCAAAATAGCGAAAAGCCTTGCAGAGGAAAGACAGTCTGCAAGGCTTTTTTGACATCTATGGTGATAAATTATACAATAAGTTTATATTGTTAAAGCAGGAGGAACGCCGGATGTTAGTTGGTGAAGAAAGAAATAAAGTAGACCAGATTTGGGATACCTTTTGGACAGGCGGGTTAACCAACCCCCTTTTGGTTATCGAGCAGTTTACCTATTTGCTGTTTATTAAGCAGTTGGATGATATAGAGACAGAGAACGAGGCAAATGCGGCCTTGTTGGGCTTTGAGAATGAGGAGAAAATCTTTGGCCCGGACCAGCAGAATTATCGGTGGAGCCGGTTCAAGAACTTAGCTCCGGCTGTGCAGTTCCAGCTTATGCAGGAGGAAATTTTTCCGTTTATCAAGAATCTGCATCCAGATGATGAGGCATCTTATACCCGTTTTATGAAGGATGCGACCTTCCAGATTTCTGCGCCGGACAAACTGGCGAAAATCATTGAGGGAATAGACAAGCTGGATTTGACGGAGCGGGACAGCAAGGGTGATTTGTACGAGTACATGCTGTCTAAGCTGGCCTCTTCCAAAA
The DNA here is from genome assembly GCA_002373045.1 of Pseudoselenomonas ruminantium. GTDB lineage: Bacteria > Bacillota > Negativicutes > Selenomonadales > Selenomonadaceae > Selenomonas_A > Selenomonas_A ruminantium_J. Next base: position 21,983 of record DFHU01000019.1, read on the forward strand.
TCAACGGACAGTTCCGCACGCCCCGCCATATCATCAAGATGATGGTGGAAATGGCAGCGCCGCAGCCTTCGGATATCATCGTTGACCCGGCCATGGGAACGGCAGGATTTTTGGTCGCCGCCGAGGAATTTGTTCGTGAAAAGTATGGAGATATGTTCTTGGATGATGAACAGGCAGAGCATTTTAATTCTGCCATGTTCCACGGTTTTGATACCGACCCCACCATGTTGCGTATTGGTACCATGAATATGATGCTTCACGGCGTAGAAAATCCGGGGATAGATTATAAGGACAGCCTTTCCAAGAATAATCCCGACAAGGAACTCTATACCCTTGTCCTGGCCAATCCTCCGTTCAAGGGCTCATTGGATAGTGAAACGGTGGAGGAAAGTCTGCTGCGTGTCACCAAGACGAAGAAAACAGAACTGCTTTTCCTCGCGCTGTTCCTGCGCATCTTGAAATTGGGCGGCAGGGCTGCGGTTATCGTGCCGGATGGCGTGCTCTTTGGTTCTTCCAAGGCACATCAGGCGTTGCGCAAGGAAATTGTGGATAACAACAAATTGACGGCAGTAATCTCCATGCCCAGTGGTGTGTTCAAGCCTTATGCAGGCGTGTCAACGGCAATCCTTTTCTTTACCAAGACCAATGCAGGCGGTACGGATAAGGTTTGGTTCTACGATATGCAGGCCGATGGTTACAGTCTTGACGATAAGCGGCAGGAGACCCCGGAGAACGATATTCCCGACATTATCGCCCGCTACAAGAATCTGGAACAGGAAGAAGGCCGCAAACGCACGGAGCAGAGCTTCTTTGTGCCGGTAGAAGAAATCCGTGAAAACGGCTATGACCTCTCCATCAATAAATATAAGGAAATTGAATATGTGCCGATGGAATATCCTAGCACGTTGGAGTTGATGACTAAGCTGGATGAGCTCAATATGGAAATCAGCAGCGATATGGAGAAGTTAAGGGAAATGCTCAGCGAATAATAGTTCGCGGGATTGATTCGTGGTAACAAGGCGCAGGGCAGGTGGCGGTTGCCTTTCGCTTATGTGTGGGGCTAAAACTATTTTTTGCCCTTAATTAAGTATCGTGAAAAGTCAAGACTCGCTTCGCTCAAACAGTAGACTTTTCACGATAGGGCAGAGGTATGGCAAATGATTAAAATTTTCCTAAGATCTTATATATGTGGAGATTTAATATGAAATTAGAGGATGCGTGTACAGTTTTTATAGATGGAGATTGGATAGAAAGCAAAGACCAATCGAATATAGGGATACGGCTAATTCAAACAGGTAATATCGGTATTGGAGAGTACTTAGAGAAAGACAATAAAGCCAAATATGTATCGGAAGATACATTTGAAAATTTGAAATGTACGGAGGTGTTTCCAGGAGATATTTTAATATCTAGATTACCGGAGCCGGTTGGAAGAGCCTGTATTATTCCTTATAAAGATGAACGAATGATAACAGCGGTAGATTGTACAATTTGTCGACCAAATGAAGAAAAAGTATTAAAGGAATATTTATGCTACTTTATGCAGTCAACTGCTTATTATAATCAATTGGTTAATAGCCTTGCTGGCACAACTAGAAAAAGGATAAGCAGAAAGAACTTAGGAAAAATAGAAATACGCATTCCAAATAAGAGTATACAAACAAAAGTTATAACAAATCTTGATTTGGTAACAAAACTTATTCGCCTAAAGAAGGAAGAGTTATCAATATATAATGATTTGGTCAAATCACGGTTTATCGAGATATTTGGAGATCCGGTTATCAACGATAAAGGTTGGCCGAAAGACAAACTCAAAAATCACGCTGATGTCATAGTTGGTTATCCGTTTGCAAGCTCCCAATACACAGCAGACGGACTTCCTATCGTTGGTGGATATAATCTAATGCAGGGATTCGTTCAATGGGAAAACAGTAAATTCTGGCCTAGCCCAGAGGGATATGAGCAATATTTGTTGAAAGACAAGGATATTGTTATTGCTATGGATCGTCCATGGGTAGGGAGCGGTTTTAAGATCGCAATCATCGAAAAAGCCGACTTGCCAGCTATTCTGATTCAGCGTACTGCTTGCATCAGATGTAAAGATATACCTACGCAATTCTTGTATAGGCTGTTGGATAGCGCATGGTTTGCAGATCATTGTCAGATAACAGGGTCACTTGTGCCGCACATTTCCAACAAGGATATACTGAACTACGAGATAATTGTGCCGCCGCTTGACCTTCAAAACCAATTCGCTGACTTCGTAGCCCTCACCGACAAATCGAAACTTGCTGTTCAACAAAGCATTGAAACGTTGCAGATGCTAAAGGCAAAACTTATGCAGGATTATTTTGGCTAATTGTATATAATGAGTGTAATAGATTAAGAGGTGCCGGAGGTTGGTGGAAAGGGAAAGCCTACATGAAAGATTACCTTATCACCGAAATTATGCAGGGGATGCTTCCTTATTTAGATAATGCACAGTTGATGCGGCTCCGTGAAAAGTTGACCGAATGCCTGTCGAATAAAGTGGTCACAGATGGTAGCATGGTAGATAATGATACGGGTACAAGCAATGATGCGTTTGTGGAAATGTTTATTGCGGCTAAAAAGGTAGAAGGTTGTAGTGATAGAACCTTAAAATATTATCAGTCTACCATTGTCAAGGCTTTGGAACAGCTTGACATACACCTGACGCATATTACAACGGAGCATTTACGGAAATATCTTTCGGATTATCAGGAGGTTCGTGGTTGTAGTAAGGCAAATATTGATAATATCCGGCGTATTCTCTCCAGTTTCTTTGCTTGGTTGGAGGAAGAAAACTATATTCTGAAAAGCCCTGTGCGTCGCATTCATAAAATTAAGACGGCGAAGATGGTTAAAGAAACTTATTCTGATGAAGCGTTGGAACAAATACGTGATAACTGCACCAATATCCGTGACTTGGCAATAATAGACCTGTTGGCTTCCACAGGAATGCGTGTGGGAGAGTTGGTGCGCCTGAATCGTAGCGATGTGGATTTCGAAAGCCGGGAATGCGTAGTATTCGGCAAGGGTAGCAAGGAGCGCCCTGTTTACTTTGATGCAAGGACGAAGATACATCTAAAAAATTATTTGGATAGTCGTACGGACAAGAATCCCGCACTCTTTGTTTCGATACAAAATCCGCATAATCGTTTGCAAATCAGCGGCGTTGAGATACGCCTGCGGAACATGGGGCGTAAATTGGGGATTACGAGAGTACATCCACATAAGTTTCGGCGAACTCTTGCTACAAGAGCTATTGACAAAGGAATGCCTATAGAACAGGTTCAGCAGCTTTTAGGCCATAGCAAGATTGATACAACTATGGAATATGCTATGGTTGACCAAAATAATGTGAAAATTTCCCATCGTAAGTATATAGCGTAGTTTCAAATCACGGTTTGTCGAGATGTTTGGTGACCCAGTGACGAATCCGCATGGTTGGGATAAAGTTCCCTTGTCAGACCTAGCAGAAATCAAGATAGGTCCATTTGGGACGTTATTACACAAAGAGGACTATATTACAGGCGGTCATGCCTTAGTGAATCCTTCGCATATACATGATGGCAATATTGTCACGGATGAAAAATTAACAATTACTGATGAAAAATATGCGGAATTGTCAGCTTACCACCTTTCCGAGAATGATGTTGTTATGGGCAGACGGGGAGAGATGGGGCGGTGTGCCGTTGTCAAAGAATCTGGATTGCTATGTGGTACGGGGAGCATGATTATCCGTTCATATGGAGAAGTAAGAGCCGACTTCCTGCAAAAAATTATCTCCTTTCCGTCCTTTAAGAAAACGATTGAGGATATGGCAGTTGGCCAGACCATGCCCAACTTGAATGTTCCTATTGTGTCACGCTTGGAAATAATCAAGCCGCTGACCAAGGTTCAAGATGACTATTATGCCTTTGTCGAACTCACCGACAAATCGAAATATGCCATTGACCAGTTTATAAAATCATTACATGCGATAAAGATGCCACAGCATAACTTATGAATTAAGGTGTAGAACTTGATAGATATACATTACATAGGGAAATTAAACAAAGAACTTTATCAGGTAGTAACAGCAGATATTGACAGTGATGAAGTCATAATTACAGATGAACGAATTGAACATATAGCATTGCATCATCCGGGAGATTATGAAAGATATAAACAGTATATGCTGGAAGCAATACAATGCCCCGATTACATAGTGGAAGCCAACCGACCTAATACGGCGTTGATTTTGAAGGAAATAAGGATAGAGGAACGAGTATTTAAGCTGATTTTACGGTTAAAAACTTCTACAGACCCAGCTAACTTCAAAAATTCAATAATAACTTTTTTAAGAACAGACACAAGAGAATGGAATAGAATTGTACGCAACAAGAAAATTCTTTACAGGCGTGAGGATAAGTAGTACAATGTAAGTAAGAAAGGAATAGTTATCTGAGGTGGTAGATTTCGTCCGGACCACACGCCGATGGCATGACAGAGGAAACTCGAGTAGATGCAGGAGAAGCGGACGCCTGCCGGATAGCTATTCTGATTGGAGAGGACCGTTCTCGTATGAGGGCGGTTTTTCTGCTATAACGAGGAATGAGGAATAGTGCTCTGTTAAATGACAGGGAGGGGAATTATGGCCTCAAATTTTGACTTTGTAAATCAGGAATCTCAATGGATAAATATAGCTGAACGGGCCATAAAAGCAGAACAGGGGATGGCGATTGCGCCGGAGGTGGCGGCTATCTTTGGGCGTTCGGCTATGGAACTGGGCATCAAGTGGGTTTATCGTGCAGAGGGCATGGATACGAGTGACCCATATAAATACGGCAAGGATAGAGAACTTTTTGCCCTGCTGAAAGATAGGGGCTTTTGTGAAGTGGTGGGGGATAATAAGCTGCTTCACATGCTTGACCAGCTACGCTTGTTCGGCAACAGGGCTGCACATGGCGGCAGTCCGCTTACACATGGGGATGGTGTACTGGCCCTTAGAATCCTCTTTGAGTTTTTGAGCTGGATGGCCTATTGCTATACAGCAATTCAGGGAGAAATGGTTTTCGATGAAAGTCTTTTGCCCTCGCCTGATGATAAGGCAACGGTCAGTCAGCAGGAAATCCAAAAGCAGGCAGAGAATATCGCGAAGAAAGATGCTGCCCTAGCTCAGAAACAGCATGAGCTGGAGGAAAAGAATCAGGAACTGGATGATATAAGGGCGAAGAACGAGCAGCTGCAACAGGAGCTTATTCGTCTGCGCAAGGAACGTCAGGCACAGGGCGAGTTCCATGTCAATCCGATTACGGAAGCGGAAACCCGCAAGCGCTATATTGATTATGACCTCGAAGCGGCAGGCTGGATAATTGGCGATAACTGCCATATTGAGGAAGAAGTTTCCGGCATGCCTAATGCCTCCAATACAGGCTTTTCGGATTATGTGCTTTATGGCAGAGACCAGAAGCCTTTGGCCATTGTGGAGGCCAAGCGTACGAGTTTCGACCCGGAGAAAGGGGCAAAGCAGGCAGAACTCTATGCCAATAGTTATGAGGCGAAGTATGGCCGCCGTCCATTCATCTTTATGACCAATGGTCTGCGCACGGTATTTCTCGATGAGCAGGGCGGTTATCCCCGTCGGGATGTGTCGGGCTTTTTTACGCAGGATGATTTGCAGATGCGCATGGACAGGCGCGGTATGCAGCAGACTTTGGCAGAGGTTGAGCCGAATCACGATATTGCAGGCAGGCCTTACCAGATAGAAGCGGTCAAGGCGGTGGAAGAGGCGTTTGACCACAAGCACAGGAAAGCGCTGATTGTGCAGGCAACGGGGACAGGCAAGACCCGAGTAGCCATCAGTTTGTCGGATGTGTTATTTCGTGGCGGCTGGGTAAAACGCATTTTGTTTTTGGCTGACCGTACCGCGCTGGTGCGCCAGGCCAAGCGCAGTTTTATGGATTTTTTCAGCAATGAGATTCCTCTGGCCAGTCTGATGGACAGCCGGGATGATGCATCGACGGCACGGATTATCTTCAGCACCTACCCTACGATGATGAACGCCATTGATACAGCGAAAAATCCTGAGGGGCGCAGATTGTTTTCGCCAGCGTCCTTTGACCTTATCATCATTGACGAGAGTCACCGCAGTATCTATCAGCGGTATCAGGCGATTTTTCAATATTTTGATGCTATGCTGCTGGGCCTTACGGCAACGCCTAAGAATGAAGTGGACAAGAATACCTATCGTCAGTTCGAGTTGGAGGCAGGAAATCCTACATTTGCTTATCAATATGATGAGGCAGTGGAGCAAGGCTATCTTGTTCCCTATGAACAGTTTGAGCGTACCACAGAGCTGATGAAGAATGGACTCCATTATAAAGACCTCAGCGAAGAGGATAAAGAGCATTATGAGGAAGTGTTTGGACTGGCTGGTGACAATGCCCCGGATATTTTGAGTTCGGCCTTCAACAAGTATGTATTCAATCGTCAGACGGTGCAGATGGTCATCAAGGATTTGATGGACATGGGGCAGTATATTGCTGGCGGGGATAAGCTGGGCAAGACCATCATCTTTGCCAAGAACAGGAAGCATGCTAAATTCATCGTGGATATTTTCCATGAAATGTATCCCGAGCTTGGCGATGCGTTCATTCAGCAGGTAGATGGCAGCATTGACTATCACGAGCAGATTATTGATGATTTTCGTACGCCGGACAAGATGCCGCAGATTGCTGTTTCCGTTGATATGCTGGATACGGGTATTGATGTGCCGGAAGTACTGAATCTTGTATTCTTCAAGATGGTGCGTTCTTACAGCAAGTTCTGGCAGATGATAGGACGCGGCACGCGTCTTTGCCTTGACCTTTTTGGTCCGGGACAGAATAAGCAGAACTTTTATATCTTTGACTATGGCGGAAACTTTGAATACTTCAGTCTCCAAGGCAATAAGCTGAAGGAATCCAAGAATCAGCCGTCACTGGTGGAACGCATTTACAATTTGCAGGCCAATCTCTATCTGTTGCTTTACAAGGATAAAGATGAGGAGCGGCAGAAGTTTGCCCAAAAGCTCTTTACAGAGCTGCATGGCACAGTAATGGCACTGGATAATGACAGCTTCCGTGTCATTCAGAATCGCCAGCAGGTAGAGAAGTATCGGGATAAAAGCAGCTGGGCCAGTCTGACTGCGGATGATGTGGCGGAGATTGCCAAGCATATAGCCCCCATCATTCCAGCACAGGATGATGATGTAATGGCCCGCTTCTTTGACCAAAAGATGTATGGCATTATGTACGATTATCTGATGGCCAAGGATATTACGACGAAGGCCGTGCAGGTGGAGGAAACTGCCGACAAACTTAGTTCACCGAATCTGCAGACCATTCCGCAGATAAAGGCGAAACAGGCCTTTATTCAACAGGTGCGTTATCCTGAATACTGGGATGATGTGACGGTGGATAAAATCGAAAAAGTACGGACAGAACTGCGTGATTTACTAAAGTTCCTGGAACCTGAGACTACGAAAATCTACTACACGGATTTTACCGACAATCTCCTTATGGTCAAGGAACCTCATGTGGTTACACCGGAACAGACTTCGGAAAGCTACAAGAAAAAGGTGGAGCGCTACCTCAAGGAACATCAGGATAATATCGCCGTTCATAAGCTGCGTACGAATAAGCGGCTGACTTCTGTGGACTTGCGGGAACTGGAGCGGGTGCTGTGGGAAGAATTGGGAACACAGGAAGATTATCGGAATCTTTATGGACAGCGGCCTGTAGGGCTTATGGTGCGTAAGACTGTGGGCATGGACAGGACAGCTTTGGAAGAAGTGTTCGCCGAATTTTTGCAGGAAAATCGCTTAAATGTTCGTCAGATTGATTTTGTCAAGCGTATCATTGACTATTTAGCCAAGAATGGAGAGATGATTCCACAGGACATTAAGAAACCTGCATTTGCGGGCATGAACAATGTTGCCCAATTGTTCAAGGGGAACACTGCAGAAGTTGCGCATATCTTTGATAAGGTGAAGGAAGTTACCAACAATGGCAGTGAAATAGCCTGATAAGTTTTTTGTCCGGAATAAGGTCGATATCAAAACAAGAGGAGGGCTTAACCATTGCGTTAAGTCCTCCTCTTTAGCTATTGGGTCACAGAGTAGCAATATCTTTTTCGTTCAAGGAAACAATGTTGGTATATTTTCCATCAGCAGAATTATGGAGTGTAATTTTCTTTTCGCGCAGCAATTTTGCGGCTTTTTGGTAGGTTGCAGATTTCCGGTCAAATCCTTCGATATGCCAGTTGTTTACCGGTTTGACATTCAGCACGCCTTTTTTGACGTCTTTTATGTAACGGATGGACATATTACGGATAGTTCCTTCATTTTCGCCAAAGGCCTCGATACTGGTCCATAGTTGCTTGAAGTGCTGACCTTCAAAGATACCGCCTTTAGCTGTGAGCTGGTTCATGCGATAGGCGTTCATGCCGAGCTTGATTTTATCGGTATCTTTAATTGTTTTTCCGGTACGGCTGAGACGTAGATTTTTGATGCGGCTGCCTACTGGCTCATTTAAGTCAATCACATAATTTACACCGCCGAAAATATCATTTGTGCTGTATTTGGAAGCACGGCGGGCAGGGTTGTAGCTGGGGGCGATATCACCTGGCTGTTTTTGGTTGAAATAGGCTGCGGACCATTCCATGTAAGTGCGCAAGTCCTTGCCGGTAACTTCATACACCGTGGTTTCACCGCCTGTATATTGGTAATTGAAGGCGATATCTTTGCGGCGTACCGGTCCTACGGCCATTTGGGCGTTATCCCGGCTGATGATGACAGAAGTTACATCGGCGCCACTGTAGTAAAGCTGTACTTCGTTGAAAAAATGAGTCAGCGGTGTATCGGTTATTTGTACTTCGCTAATGCCCGGCATAGAATCTTCCGGCACCATGTTCATGCCTGTGATTTTGCCGATTTCTTCATTAGCTGTTTTACGAGCTGCGAGATGGAAGGGGGCAAGAGTTTCCACTAACCGGCCATCACTGTCAGAGTTTTTCATGGGGATTGTTTGCGCCTTCTTATCGATGACTTCCCAGCGATTATCCTTGCGGGACAGCGTTAAATCGATACGGGTAAGTGCCTGGCCGTATTTGTAGGGTTCGGAAATCAATACACCGTTTACCGTAGCGCTGCTGATGTTTTTGTGCATATGGCCGGCAACAATGGCCGTAAGTTCCGGATTAGCATTGGCAATATCGGTGACACTGGTATCGGGCCGGTTATTTTCATTTTCCAGTCCCATATGCATAACGCCAATGAGGATGTCGGCTTTGCCTTTTAATTCTTCGATAACCTTGCGTGTTTCTGTGGTGGGGTTTGTTACCGTTACGCCCTTCAGGTGGTCGGTATCTTTTTCAAATTCTGTGATCATTGGGGTGTTCAGGCCGATGATACCAATTTTTATGCCGTCCTTTTCGATGATGGCATAGGCCGGAAGATAACGCTGTCCATTTTCATGGTATACGTTGCCGCAAAGTTTTTTGCCCTTGAACTGGTCGGTAACATGTTTGAGGACATCCAAACCGAAATTGAATTCGTGATTGCCCATGGTCCATGTATCGTAGTTCATTTCATTCATGGCAACAATCATGGGTTGATGCGGTTGGGTGTTGAATTGTTCTACACTATTGTCCTGAATAGAATCGCCGCAATCGACCAAGATAACATTAGGATTTTCCTGTCGAATCTTTTTTATAGCGGTATATAGCTGTACTAAGCTGCCAGAACGATCCTCCGTATCCGTAGCGTAGTCCCAGGGCATAAACCGTCCATGGACGTCACTAGTGCCCAGAATGGTAAGCTGTGTCGTATCTCCTGTTGAAGCCAGGGCTTTCACTCCGGGAAGTCCATCAATGGCAACAGTTATGCCACCTGCGAGTAACAATTGTAAAAAATTTCTTCTGCTTAACATAAGGTATGCCTCCCTAAATAGATTATTACTGTTGTGCAGAACAAGTGAACGTACCCCCGCCTATAGAGGTGGGAGCTTCCTGCTTCCACGAGAACAGCACCACTGACTCCGAAGAGTTGCAGCGACTTATACTCTCTCCACAGGCGTAGATTCC
>DFHU01000067.1 GCA_002373045.1 Pseudoselenomonas ruminantium
CACTCATGCAACAGCCCCTTTTTTTGTGCTTGTTTATTCAGCGACTATGGTGGAATCCGATTCCTCGTCTAATTCTCCCTTGCGGGCGAGATAGCTTTCGGTTTCCGCCACAACTACACCGGAGAGGGCAATCAGGGCGATCAGGTTCGGGATGGCCATGAGGCCGTTGACGATATCGGCCAAAATCCAGATGGCTTCAAGCTTCAGGAAACCGCCACTGGCAATCAGGGCGATGAAGATGAGACGATAGGGCATCACGCCTTTGGTGCCAAAGAGGTAGATGCAGGCACGTTCGCCGTAGTAGTTCCAACCCAGAATTGTCGTGAAGGCAAAGAGAACCAAAGCCACGGTGAGCAGCATGCTGCCGATATTGCCATAAGCGGAGGCAAAGGCGGCACTGGTCATGGCAGCACCGGCGGCATCACCCTGCCATACGCCGGTGAGGACGAGAGCCAGCCCGGTCATGGTGCAGATAATTAGCGTGTCGATAAAGGTACCCGTCATGGAGATAAGACCCTGCTCGGCAGGTTCCTTGGTCTTGGCAGCTGCTGCTGCAATCGGAGCAGAACCAAGGCCGGATTCGTTGGAGAACACGCCGCGGGCGATACCGTTCTGCATGGCCATCATAATGGTGGAACCGGCAAAACCGCCGGCGGCTGCCGTGCCCGTGAAGGCTGATTCCAGAACCAGTGCCACAGCCGCAGGCAGGGCATCAATGTTCATCACGATAAGCCCCAGACTGATGGCGATGTACATAATCGCCATAAAAGGAATGACTTTCGAGGCAACTTTGGCAATGCTCTGCAGACCGCCGATGGTAATGGCTGCAATCAGCACTGTCAGCACAAAGCCGGTCAGCACTTTGGACAGGCCAAAGGAAATTTCCGCGCTGTCCACAATGGCGTTGACCTGCGGGAAGGTACCGATACCGAAGTAAGCGACGAGAATCGTAGCCGCGGCAAAGAAGGTCGCCAGCGGCTTATATTTTTCGCCCATGCCCTGCCGGATGTAGTACATGGGGCCGCCGGCGATATTGCCTTTGGCGTCGGTGCTGCGGTATTTTACCGCCAGCAGGCCTTCGGCATATTTGGTGGCCATCCCGAAGAAGGCTGCCATCCACATCCAGAAGATGGCGCCGGGGCCGCCGATTTTCACCGCCGTAGCCACGCCAACAATATTGCCTGTACCAACGGTAGCCGCCAGTGCCACGCAGAGGGCTTTGAAGCTCGATACATCGCCTTCGCCGTGGTTTTTGGCTTTGAAAATCAGGGACAGCGCCTTGGGCAGACGTACTACCTGCAAAAGCTTTAAGCGCAGCGTCAGATAAATGCCTGTGCCCACCAACAGGGTGATGAGCGGCGGTCCCCACATAAAGGAGTCGATGGCATTAAGCATAGGGATGAATGATTCCATAGATAGTGTCCTCCTCGCATGATATAAACAAGGCTGTGTCTACTGTGAATAAACACAAATACTTCATAGATAAGATAGTCCCTATAATATCATACAAAAAAACATTTGTCTACAGAATTCCGGCCATTTTCAATAAATATTGGGCATTTGTCGTCTGACAGCGGCCATTCTTTATTTTATAGTCGAATTTTATCTTGTTGTCCTCATAGTATTCGGCAAAATGATAGTTGGTTACGGGAATTTCATTGGGCGACTGCAAATCGCAGAGTTCAAAGTCATGGGTGGAAACCAAAGTGATGGCATAAGGGCGGGTCAGGCGTTTGATGGCCTCCTGGGCACCGATAATTCGATCGGCGGAGTTGGTGCCCTTGAAAATCTCGTCAATGGCAATGAACATGGGCAGTTTCTTTTGGCTGAAATCCACCATCTGCTTGATGCGCAAAAGTTCGGCGTAAAAGGTAGAAATGCCCTGACTCTGGTCATCGTGCACCTGAATGGAGGTAAAGATATGCATGAGTGAGCAGGCAAATGTCTTGGCGCAGACCGGGGCGCCGGCATAGGCCAGTACCAGAGAACTGGCCAATGTGCGCATGTAGGTGGTCTTGCCGGACATATTGGAGCCGGTGATAATGCGGGTTTCTGCCTGCATAGTGCTGTCGTTGGGGATGGCTTTTTTTTCGTTGAGCAGCAGGGAGGTCAGGCCTGTTGTCTTCAGGGCAGGGGCTCCGGCAAGGAGTTTTGGAAATGTATAGTTCTCGCGTGTTTGTCCAACCATCGCCAGCGATATATAAAGTTCCATTTCGGCCCAGCAGTCCAGCCAGTTCTTTAGGTTCTGGGCGGCGTTATCCTGCCAACGGCCAAAGCGGGCGGCACAATGACAGTCCCAAAGGAGCAGGGCATTGCCGAAAACGAAGAAAAAGAGATTCCGGCAGAGATTTACGTGGTCAGCCAGCCGGGCTAATTTCTGTAATGCCGGGGCTGCGTCCCTGGATAATGCGTCGGCAATTTTCTGCAGGGATTTATTGGTAAAGTTTGTTTCTTCGATATGGATAAACAAGTCCTGATAGGCGTGAAGTTCCTGATTGATGGACATTAAAGGCGCCAGTATAGCCTGATTTTGCCGATGAAACAACATAGCGAGGGCAAATTGCAACAGCACGAGTAAGCCGGGGATTTGCCAGTTAAGCAAATCCGCCAGAGCTAAGCCGCCGCTGCTCAAGGTAAGCAGCGGGAGAAGCCAGGCTGTCCGTTGCAGGACATAGCTGATGGAATGTGGCCGTTCGCTCGTGATTTCAGCAATCAGCGTGGTGGTATCGTGGCCGGCGGGCAGGCGGCGGCTAAGGGCTAAAAGTTCCACGCAGAGCCGTTGCCGTTCAATCAGTTCGGCTACCGCTTTTTGCCGTTGGGTGATTGCTGCGGGCTGTGGCGGTGTTACGGTCAGGGCCTTGGCCAGTTTATGTCTGCCCAAGGCCGTGCGGCAGCAGCAGAGATATTGGTAGAGGGAGGCTGGGCCGAAGATGTGCAGGTCGATATCCTGCGGACGTTTGGATAGAAAGTCTGCACCCTTGTCGCCTGATTCCTGCCATTTTCCGTTGAAGCGGGACAGATATTCAGTAATGACGGCGAGTGCGTTTTGCGTGAGTTGGAGCTGTTTTTTCAATTTGCTGTGCTGCCGCACAAGTCCGATAAAAAGGAACAGCAGCAAAACAGCCAAAATGCCGGCACCAGTCAGCCCGTCATAGGCACCGGCACAAGCAAAGACCAAGGCAAAAAAACAAATGGTGCGATATAGTGTATAGCGGGCGGACTGCTTTTCAGCAGCTTCCCAATGGTGCTGCTTTTCTGCCTGTAGATTGGTATAAAAATCCTGTTTCATATCATCACTCCCTGTAACTCGTTTATTACCCTTCATTATACATGATATTGAGCGTTATTACTAATTTTGCTATAATTAGTAAGGTAAGAGATGGAGGAAGATAAATGGACGATAAACAGGCAGCCATGGCCCGCTTGCAGGCGCGTATTGATGCCATTAACAAACGGATGGTCATTGATTCCAATGATTTGGACTATGAAACTCATTTACGGCAAAAGCGGCAGCTGCAGCAGATTCTTGACCGCATGAAGGAAAAAATAAACAACAAGTGAAATGTTCATGTTATTTTCAGTATATCTTGTTAAAATAATAAACATCAAAAAGTCAAAGACGAAAGGATGAACACTATGTCACAGCGTATGACCATGGACGAAGTATTGAAAGAGTATGGCGTGCCGCAGATTAAGCTGGATATTCATGCCACCCGCAGTGAGCTCTTGAAGCTCCGGGAAAAACTGATGGCGATTCGCGACCTGTCAAATGGCGCGGAGCAGGGCTATCTTGACCTCGATTGCAAGCTTTACATCGATGTGGACGATATTGACCGCTATTTGTCCGGTGAGCTGGACACGGTGGGCGAAATCTACGCTTTCCCGGAAGATATCAAATCCTATAAGGAATAATGGACAAGTCAAAGGAGAAATTGACATGAAGATGAAGAAAATCCTCGCCTCGCTGATGGTAGGGGCAATGGTTATGACAACGGTTCCGATGGTAAATGCTGATTTGGCAGCTACGGCTTATGCCGCTAAGGGTGGTGCCAAGCTGGGCGGTGGTGCCAAGAGTGCACCCAAGGCTGCTGCGCCGAAAGCTGCCCCCAAGAGCAATAGCGATACCCATAAATCCGTATCGGGCAGCGGCGATACCTATAAGCCGTCCAAAGATGCCAAGAGTCTGGACAAGAATGCGCCCACTGCGGGCAGCAAGAGTAATGCCAATGCGAACACCGCCGCGAATACGCAGAGTGGCAGCCGCTGGGGCAATGCCCTGCGCACGGTAGGCCTGCTGGCCGGTGGTATGCTGCTGGGCTCGATGCTGGGCAATCTCTTTGGCAGCTCGATGCTCGGGGATATCTTTGGTGTCATTGCCAATGTGGTGATGTTCCTGGCTGTATTTATGCTGATTCGCTGGGCTTGGAATAAGTTTCGCAACCGCGGCAAGGAAAATGCATATGCGTCGCAGATGAATTCGTACAATCGTCCGAATGAGCCGATTGATATCACGCCGCGCAACAATCAGCCGATTCAGGACATTCGTGGCCCGCAGGACGGTTATGATGCCCGCAACACGGCAGATAAATATCGTAATCGTTAAAAGGAGTATCTATTTTGGTTAAAGAATCAACCTTAAATTGTGTCGAAGATTTGATTGCCCGTTACCCGCAGATGGCGGAGTGCCGCGCTGATTTGCAGGCGGCTGTGGAGGCTATTTGCGACAGCTATCGCAAGGGCCATAAGCTCATTGCCTGCGGTAATGGCGGCAGTGCTTCGGACAGCGAACATATTGTGGGCGAATTGATGAAGGGCTTCCTCTTGAAGCGGGAAATCAAAGGCGAACTGGCCGAGAAAATCCGTGCAAACTGCGGTGAAGATGCGCAGTATCTCATTGACAATCTGCAGGGCGCTTTGCCGGCACTTTCGCTGGTCAATCAGGTGGCACTCAATACCGCCTTTGCCAATGACCAGGCGCCTGACCTCTCCTTTGCTCAGCAGCTTTTGGGCATGGGGGATGCAGGGGATGTGCTTGTCGCAATTTCCACTTCCGGCAACAGCACCAATGTGATTTACGCGTTGGAAATGGCGAGGGTCAAAGGCGTGAAGTCTATCGGCCTGCTCGGACACAGCGGCGGCAAAATCAAGGCCCGCGGTCTTGCCGATATCAATATCTGCGTGCCCGAAGATGAAACGTTCAAGATTCAGGAACTGCATCTGCCGGTGTACCATATGCTGTGCATTGCGGTGGAAAATGAATTTTTTGGCGAATGCTGAAACATTGATTTTTCCGTTGAAACGTGATAATATAAAACACAAGAAAGGCTACCGGTGACGGTCAGCCCTACAGAGATGACAATGAATAAGGATTGCCGCCTGCTGATTGGACGTCGTTAGGCGGCTTTTCTTATGCCTTTATGGTGATTAGTTCGGTAGCCATGCGGATATATCATATTCCTTGCAGGAAATCATCCAGTATATGACGAATTTATCTATTATATGACAACAACAGGGGAGGCATTATCTATGATTATTCCGGAAAAGAATCTCATGAAACTGGCTAACGGCAGTGATGTGCGTGGTGTGGCCATTGAAGGTGTGGCTGACGAGCCGGTGACGCTGAGCTGTGAGGCAGCCAACGTGATTGCCAGCGGTTTCCTGGATTTCCTGGCCGATAAGACCGGCAAGAAGAAAAAGGATTTGCGTATTGCGGTAGGCCATGATTCCCGCCTGTCGGCCGGCGACCTCAAAAAAGCCGTCTTAAACGCCTTGACGGCAGCAGGTGTGGTAGCAGTGGATTGTGGCCTGGCCTCTACGCCCGCTATGTTTATGTCCATCGTTTTCCCGGAAACGAAAATGGACGGATCGATTATGATTACGGCCAGCCACCTGCCATACAACCGCAATGGGCTAAAATTCTTTACCAAGGATGGCGGCGTAGAGCATGATGATGTTATTGCTATCCTCAAAAATGCCTCCCGCAATCCTGTTGTGGAAGGGGATTTGGGCAAGGTTCAGAAGTATGACCTCATCGAGCGCTATGGCCATCACCTGCGCAAGAAAATCCGTCAGGCTTTGGGCGGGGGAAATGAACCCTTGAAGGGCATGCATATCGTCGTGGATGCCGGCAATGGTGCAGGCGGCTTCTTTGCTACACAGGTGTTGAGCCGCTTGGGGGCTAACACCTCTGGCTCAGTGTTCCTGGAGCCGGACGGGAATTTCCCCAACCATATTCCCAATCCGGAAAACAAGCAGGCTATGGCAGCCATCAAAAAAGCTGTGTTGGACAGCCGTGCTGACCTCGGTCTTATCTTCGATACGGATGTTGACCGTATGAGCGCCGTCCTCAAAAACGGCAAGGAAATCAGCCGCAATGCCCTGATTGCCATGATGGCGGCTATTTTGGCTCCGGATTATCCGGGCAGCACGATTATCACGGACTCCGTTACCAGTGATGAACTGACCATCTTCCTCGAAAAGGAATTGGGCCTCAAGCACCTGCGCTATATGCGTGGCTACAAGAATGTCATTGACGAATGTATTCGCCAGAACAAAGCTGGAACGGTTTCGCCGCTGGCGATTGAGACTTCCGGCCACGGTGCTCTGTCTGAAAACTACTATCTCGATGATGGTGCTTATCTGGCTGTGAAACTTTTGATTGCTGCAGCCAAGGCAAGAGCGAAAGGCAAGAAGCTGTCTGACCTCGTAGCTAAGCTGGGCGAGCCAGTGGAAGGCTGTGAATATCGTCTGAAAATCAAGGGCGAAGAGGATTTCCGCAGCTATGGCAACAATGTCCTCAAAACCTTTGAAGAAAGAGCGCAGGCTGCGGGCATTAAGATTGCCAAGCCGTCCTACGAGGGCGTGCGTCTGGTATTCCCGGATGGCTGGGCGCTGTTGCGTATGTCCCTGCATGACCCCAATATGCCGCTGAATGTCGAAAGCCGTAAGGCGGGCGGTGTACAGGTTATCGCCGATAAAGTAAAGGAGCTGCTCACGGGCTTTACGAGTCTCGATATGAGCGTGTTTGAAAAATAATGGCTAAGGCAACATTAGCGGAGGACACGGCGCAGGCTATTATCCGATACATCATTGAGAATCGGTTAAAACCCGGCGATAAACTGCCTACGGAACCAATCTTTATGGAAAAATTGGGCGTGGGCAGAGGTACCCTGCGGGAAGGCATTAAATTACTGGCTGCGCGGAATATCCTGGACATTCGCCAGGGGGCAGGTTCTTATGTTTCGCATCGACGAGGGATTCCAGATGACCCGTTGGGACTGACTTTTATTGAAGAGGACAGCGGGCTGATTGTGGATTTGTTGGATGTGCGTCTGCTGTTTGAGCCGCATGTAGTCAGATTGGCGGCTGCTAGGGCCACAGAGGCTGAAAAAGAGGCAATTCTGGAGCAGGCGGCAGAGGTGGAGCGCTGTATTGCTGAAGGTGAATCCTATGTAGCTGCGGATACCTGCTTTCATCGTTTGATTGCTGAGGCCAGTGGCAACAAGGTTTTCGGCAATCTCACCTATGTGCTCAATACGTCTATAGCCCAAAATATTGCCATAACGCAGGATATTCAGCGGGACAGCAATACCATCCGTTATCATCGCAAAATTGCCCAGGCGATTCAGGAAGGGCGCGCCAATGATGCTGCCAGTTATATGAACATGCATTTGCAGCTGTTACGGGAATTTGTACGCGAAAAAATGCAATAACAAAAATCTCCACAAGTATGTTGTACTTGTGGAGATTTTTTTAATCGGCAACGTTTTCCGCAATACGGATTTCGTTGCGCATAATATAGGCTTTTTTCTCTGGCAGGCTGCCATTTACGAGGTAATCAAACATCACCTGCATGGCACGGCGGCCCTGTTGGTGGGGGTGCTGGTAAAGGGCGGCTTTGATAAGCCCCTTTTTCATCATTTCGATGGTACTGGGGATGGTATCGAAGGCCACAATGATGATGTCTTCGCGGCCGGCCGCCTGAATGGCACGGGCCGTGCCGTAGCCGCCGGAGGATACCACGAAAATGGCGTTGATTTCCGGATTGTCGGCAATCAGCTGGCGGGCAGCCTCGTAAGCCTGCAGGTCATCATCGGCGGTTTCGGCTACGCCCATCAGGGTGAAATCGGGATGGTTATACATAACCTCCTGAAATCCTTCGAGCCTTTGATTGTGGCCCAGCATATTCAGTGAGCCTAAGAGTACGCCTGCCTTCAAGGTGGTGGGGCAAATCATCTTGAGGAGCGCCCCAGCGGTGCGTCCCCCCTGCAGGTAGTCGCTGCCCACATAGCAATGGCGGCGGCTGGCTTCTACGTCATTGTTCAGCGTTACGACAAACATCCCGTTGTCTACACATTCATCAATTTTCGCAATGACCAGCGGGTCATTGACCGGGTTGATAATCAGACCGCTGATTTTATCCTTTAGTTCGTCGATAACACGGCATTGTTCGGCGGCATCAAAGCCTTTCATGCTGCGCCAGATGACCTCCATGCCATAGGAGGAAAAGCGATCGGCAGCACGATGCATGGTAGCGAGCACATCGTCAAAAAATTGTACACCTTCGGAAGCAATCAATACACCCACTACCGGGTGTTTTTTACGGGCCGCCAAGGCCTTGCCCGCAGGGTTTGGCCGATAGTTGAGTTTTTTGGCCATTTCGATAATCAGCCGTTCTTTTTCCGGCTTGACGTTGCCACGTTTGTTCAAGACTCTGTCTACTGTGCCGCGGGACACTCCGCAGAGTTCCGCGATTTGTTTTATCGTAACCATTGCCTTACCTTCCTTTGTCATTTCTCTTATCCCTAAGTATAGTATATTCGAAAGAGAAGGGCAAATTCCTGCTGTGCTCGGGCAAAAACTTTTATAATCTAAAAGCCCCCGTGACTGCCATCGCGGGGACTTTCTGATTCTATGTTCTCTGTTGCTTGTATTATAGCATTGTACTAGGGAAAAATTAATAAAGATTTAATGCGTCTGTCCGTGATACTCTACGGTACGGACTTCTTTGACCTTATTTTTTTCGTCCACCATAACAACCTTCGGCTTATGGGCGCGGCCTTCTTCTTCGGTGAACAGGGCATAGGCCATGATGATGACGATATCTCCTGGCTGGGCGAGGCGGGCGGCGGCGCCGTTGAGGCAGATTACGCCGGAACCTCTGGGGCCGGGAATGGTGTAGGTTTCGAGTCTGGCGCCGTTGTTGTTGTCGACAACCTGTACCCGTTCGTTGGGCAGGATGCCGGCTTTTTCCATCAGTTCTTCGTCGATGGTGATGCTGCCCATATAGGCTAGGTTAGCTTCCGTAACGGTAGCGCAGTGAATTTTTCCTTTGAGCATATTTAAGAGCATTTTGGGGTATCCTTTCGTTAAGCGGTGAGAATTACGTTATCAATCAGGCGGGTCTTGCCGATTTTTACGGCGATGGCCAGCAGGGTGTCCTCATTTACTTCGGTCAGCGGTTTGAGCGAAGGGTAAGCGTAGGCTTTGACATAGTCAATGGAAGCCATGGGCTCTTTGCTGATTTCGTCTTTGACGATATTTTCCAGCGTCGCTACTTTTGTTTCACCCTGCGCAAAAGCCGTTTTTGCTTCTTTCAGACTGCGGGAGAGTACGAGGGCCGCTTCTTTTTCCTCAGCGGACAGATAGGTGTTGCGGGAGCTGCGGGCAAGACCGCTTTCTTCGCGGGCGATGGGCACCATGTTGATGTGCACGTTGATGTTGAGGTCTTCGACAAAGCGGCGGATAACCGTGACCTGCTGGGCGTCTTTCTGTCCAAAGAAGGCTTCGTCAGCGCGAGCGAGGTTGATGAGTTTGGTGACAACCGTAGCTACGCCGCGGAAATGGCCGGGGCGCTGGGCACCGCAGAGTTTGTGGGTGATATCGCCATCCACGTTGACATAGGTGCAGTAGCCTTCCGGGTACATTTCGGCGGGTTCCGGATGGAAGACAGCGTCGACGTTTACGCTTTCGAGTTTTTCGCAGTCCGCGGCAAACTGGCGCGGATAGGCGTCGTAATCCTCGTTAGGTCCAAACTGTGTGGGATTGACGAAGACCGAAGCGATGACGATATCGCATTTTTCACGGGCGGCACGCATAAGCGTCAGATGGCCTTCATGCAGGGCGCCCATAGTGGGCACAAGGCCGATGGTTTTGCCCTGGGCTTTGCAGTCGGCGGCGTAGGCTTTTATCTCTTGAATGGTCGTTAAAATTTTCATAGCAGATTCTCCTTAATTGTTGTAAGCAGGGGTAGGGTCTTCCTGCGATTCACGATTGTCCCGGCGCACGCAGAAGTTGGCCACAAGCGAGCCGGAAACATTATGCCAGACGCTGAAGATGGCACCAGGCAGGGCGGCGGCGGGGTTAAAGTACATGACGGCAAGGCTCGCAGCCATGCCGGAGTTCTGCATGCCCACTTCGATAGCGACTGTACGCGCCTTGCGGGCATCCATGTGCAAAAGTTTGGCGGCGGTAAAGCCGAGCGCCAGCCCGAAGGTATTGTGCAGGATGACGATAGCAGCCATGGTAAGGCCAACCGTAGCCAGCTTGCTGGCAGAGAGTGCCACCACACAGCCGACCAGCAGCACGATGCAGATTACCGATACCAAAGGCATGGCGGGCATGATTTTTTTTGTCGTGTCAGCCATAAAGTGGTGTACCAACAGGCCGAGGATTACCGGCGCCAGTACCATCTGGGCAATGGAAATCATCATGGCGGTGAAGGAAATATCAATCCAGGCACCGGCGAGGAAATAGGTCAGCGCCGGCGTTACGATGGGCGCCAGGAGCGTCGTGGTCATCGTCATGGATACGGAGAGTGCCACATCACCCTTGGCTAGATAGGCGATAACATTGGAGGCGGTACCGCCGGGGCAGGTGCCCACGAGGATAACGCCGATAGCTAGTTCCGGCGGCAGGGCAAAGACCTTGACCAGAGCCAGTGCCACCAGCGGCATGATGATGAACTGGGCACCTACGCCGATAGCCACTTCTTTGGGGTGCTGAAGGACGCGCTGAAAATCCTCTACCTTCAGCGTCATGCCCATACCGAACATGACAATGCCCAGCATCCACGAAACGTAAGGACCAACCCAGGTCAGCGTTTCCGGGCGCCAGGCGCCCAAGATGCCAATGGCGACTACGAGCAGTGCCAGATTGTCCACAATTTTTTTAATGATTTTTTGCACAAAAAAACCTCCTCATAAAGATGAATACTTTTTAGGCAAAAGAAAAAGGCTGTAAAGCAATGCGTTCCCGCAAGAACGGCAAAGATGCTTTCACAGCCTTGTTGTTTACTGATTACGGAAGATAACCTTAATAGAGCATATTCCCCTAAAGCTGTCCCGGTTTCTGACAATCCGGGCAGTTTCCTTTATATGCTAAGATTAATCCTGTTCATAAAAGTATGACTCACAGCAATGATGTCATCTTTTGCCATGAGTCATATTTTAGCACTAATGCGGTGATTGGTAAAGGGGCGGTTTACATCTGGTTGCTAAGACGCCCGCAAGACTGGTAATATTTTTCCTTCGCTATGGACAGGCTTGTCAAAAGCTGCGGAAAAACATCACCAGTCTCGCGGGCTTAGTTTGTGTATTGCATTGCTGTACAAAGGCGCCCGTGGGAGCTGGTAATATTTTCCTTCGCCATAGACA
>DFHU01000072.1 GCA_002373045.1 Pseudoselenomonas ruminantium
CCGCACAAATCGTTAGCCTGGGGGCCATTGCATGGAGCGACCGCCTAAGAGATGGAAATGCAGATGTTTCACGGTCTGGCCGCCTTCGTCACCCGTATTGGCAACCACGCGGAACCCAGATTCTGCTACGCCCAAATCGCGCGCAATCTGCGGAATCACATCAACCAGAATATGCGCTGCCAATTCCTTGTCCTCAGCCTTTAATGCGGCTACACTTTCCACGTGTTTTTTCGGAATCACGAGCACATGCACAGGGGCCTGCGGTTCCAAATCCTTAAACGCCAGCACCGTTTCGTCTTCATAGACTACCGTGGACGGAATTTCCTTGCCTGCAATCTTGCAAAAAATACAATCTGCCATCATTAACACCTCCTTCACAATCGCATATTAGATATAATTCGCCATAAACAGAAAAATCCCTGCCATCCTGTAAAAAATATTTTCTGCTTGCTTTCTTCGTTTTACTGTGTTACACTTTGAGTAATTCAGTTACACAGATATCACAAAAGGAGTTTGAGCACTATGAACTTCGCCGAAAAATTGCGCCAGCTGCGCAATCAGAAAGGATTAAGCCAGGAGGCCGCAGCCAAAGCCATTGGCGTCACCCGCCGTACCTATGTTTCCTACGAGCGTGATGGGCGCTATCCCAAAACCAGAGAGCGTTATGCTAAGCTGGCTGAGCTGTTTGGTGTAGACACCAACTACCTCTACACCGAAAACGAAGACTTTTTGAGTCAGGCTAGAGAAAAGTACGGCCGCACAGGCATGAAACAGGCCACCATGCTGGTCAATGAATTATCCGGCCTCTTTGCAGGAGGCGAGCTCAGCGAAGAAGACCGCGATGCCGTGATGCAATCTCTGCAGGAAGCTTACTGGCTGGCAAAAAAGGAAAACCGGAAGTACCGAAAAAAATCTAAGGAGTGATTCCATGGATTCAGAACAGTGCCATAAACGTGCCCGGGAAATCATCCGGCAGGTTGGCCGCCGGGATATGCGACAGGTAGCCAAGGAACTCAACATCAAGGTTCTTTATAATGAAAACTTCTCAAAACTTTTGGGTATGTACTTCTGCCAATGGCGACACCGCTTTATTTTCCTCAACACCAATTTGGATGATATTTGGCAGAACATGGTTCTGGCGCACGAAATCGGCCATGACCAACTGCACCGTGACATTGCCAAACATCAGCAGATGCACGAATTTGAACTTTTCCGCCTGAACAGCCGCACCGAATACGAAGCCAACGCCTTTGCCGCCCACCTGCTGATGGATACGGATGCGGTTTACGCCGAACTAAAGGAAGGCTGTGATGAGTTCACACTCGCCCAGAAGATGAACTGCAACATCAATCTGACCTTGATAAAATTGCAGGAAATGGCCAAGCTCGGCTACGATATCCGTCCTAGCGACAGTGTTGACAGCCAGTTTCTCAAAAAAATTCGCGTATGATTTTTCCCCATATCATTTTACGGAGGTATCACTATGACTAACGCAATCATCCATTACGAAGTAATTATGAACATTGTCCTGATTGTTTTGGTGGTCTGCCTTGCCACCTACACCATCGCCCAGGACATGCGCCTGCGGAAATACAAAATGCTGCTTGCCGATAAACAGTCCAGCAGCACGCACGAAACTAATCCGCAAGGAAAGCCTGCCATCCTGCACAGTCGATTGGCGGCGTAAACCTTGCAGTTAATTCCCTACACGACTCAGGAGCTATGTGAAGTTGGATTATTTTCCACGCACATAGCTCCTGTTTTACGTTTTAGGTTATTTCAGTTTCTCCCCATTGCTGGCAATGATGTCCTTATACCAATAGAAGGACTTTTTGCGATGGCGTTCGAGCGTACCCGTGCCATCATCGTTGCGGTCTACATAGATGAAACCGTAGCGCTTGGCCAGTTCTGCGGTCGAAGCGCTGACAAGGTCAATGCAGCCCCAGGTGGTATAGCCCATCACGGGTACGCCGTCCTCGATGGCTTCTGCCACCTGCTTTAAGTGGTCATTGAGGTAGGCAATGCGGTAATCATCATTGACCGTCTTACCGCCTTTGCCATCATCTACGAGTACATCCTTGGCACCTAAGCCGTTCTCCACGATAAAGAGCGGTTTCTGCCAGCGGTTATAGAAGCGGTTGAGCACATAGCGGATGCCTTGCGGGTCAATCTGCCAACCCCATTCGGATTCTTTGAGGTAGGGATTCTTGATGCCCTGAATGATATTGCCGCTGCCTTCTTCCTTCCTGTCCGCCGACTCACAAATGCTGACATAATAGCTGAAGGATACGAAATCCACCGTATGCTCTTTTAAGAGCGCCAGTTCCTCCGGCGTGGTCTTGATTTCAATGCCGTTTTCGCGGAAGTAGCGTTTCATATAGCCAGGATAAACGCCGCGCACATGCATATCGCCAAAGAAGTCATTGAGATTGTTGGCCTGCATAGTGGCAATCACATCATCGGGGTTCGGTGTCAGCGGATAGGTCGGCATGGACAGAACCATACAGCCGATTTTGGCATCCGGGTCAATCTCATGGCCGATTTTTGTAGCCAGCGCCGAAGCCACGAGTTCATGGTGGCAGGCCTGATAAAGGTCAGACTTACTCAGTTCAGCAAGCGGAGTCATAATGCCGCCGCTCATGAGTGGTGCGTGCAGCACCGAGTTGATTTCATTGAAGGTCAGCCAGTATTTGACCTTGCCCTTGTAGCGGTTAAAGAGCACCCGCACATATTTTTCATAGAAACCAATGAGGTCATGGTTGACCCAGCCGTTGTATTTTTTTGCCAGATTGAGCGGCGTTTCATAGTGGGAAATCGTCACCAGCGGTTCAATGCCGTATTTATGACATTCGTCAAATAAATCGTCATAGAACTGCAAGCCCTTTTCATTCGGCTCGGCATCATCGCCGTTAGGGAAAATCCGGCTCCAGGCAATGGAGGTGCGGAACACCTTGAAGCCCATTTCGGCAAAGAGTTTGATATCCTCTTTGTAGCGGTGGTAGAAGTCAATCGCGACCAGCTTCATATTGTCTTCTGTCGGCTCTGCCGTGGGCGCACCTTTGAGGCCGCGGGGCATGATATCCTGAATATCGAGTCCCTTGCCGTCCTCGTTGTAGGCACCTTCACACTGATTGGCGGCTACTGCGCCGCCCCATAAAAATTCCTTGGGAAATGTCATATCAAAGTCTCCTTATGCAATAACCGTTAACAGATTTGCTTCTTCGGCTACATTTTTTTCGTCCGTCATCACCACATCCATATACTGGGCATGGTTCGTGACAATCACCGGCGTAATGGTCGGATAACCTTCGGCGGCGATTTTATCCTTGTCAAATTCAATCAGGGTCTGTCCGGCCTTTACATGGTCGCCCTGTTTGACTTTCGTGGTGAAATATTTGCCTTCGAGTTTTACCGTGTCCATGCCGATATGGATTAAGAGCTCTGCGCCCTTATCCGTAACAAGGCCAATGGCGTGGCCCGTGGGGAAAAGCGTCATCACCGTGCAGTCAGCCGGAGCCACCACCTTGCCGTCACTGGGTTCAATGGCTACGCCCTTGCCCAGTACGCCCATGGCGAAAGCTTCATCGGGCACATCGGCCAGCGGCACGATTTTGCCGGCCAGCGGTGCTTTGATGATTTCACGCTGTGCCGTGCCGTCATTTTTCTCGGCCACAACAGCCAGCTTTTCAGCAGGCTCGGCATCCTTATACATCACTGCCGTTACGGCCAGACCAAAGACAAAGGAAACTGCCGAGGCAATCATGCCGCCGTACATACCGGCAAGGTCACCGGTTTTCGGGTCAATAAAGGTCGGATAACCGAAGATGCCCAAGCCGCCGAACATATAGAGATTGACGGACAGGAGCGCCATCAGGGCACCGCCGATAGCACCACCGATACAGGAAATCACGAAATATTTTTTCCGCGGCAGCGTGATACCGTAGATACAGGGTTCCGTTACACCGAAGATACCGGAGATAAAGGCCGGCAGGGAAATGCTCTTGAGTTTCTTGTCATGGGTGCGCAGGAAGATACCGAGCACAACGCCAATCTGGGCAAAGGAGCAGCCAAAATACGTAACCACCAGAGGGTCATAACCATATACCGTGATATTGTTGATCATAATGGGAATCAGGCCCCAGTGCAGGCCGAACATGACGAATACCTGCCAAAAAGCACCGATAAAGAGACCTGCCACAACCGGGCTGACGTTGTAAATCGCCATCGCAGCTGCACCGACCAGCTGACCAGCCCAGGTTGCCACCGGCCCGATCACCATAAAGGTCAACGGAACGACAATCAGCAGCGTGAAAAACGGCGTCAAAAAGCCTTTGAGCATCGTGGGCATAGCCTTGGCAATCTGCCGTTCCACCTTCGCACCGAACCATACCGCCACGACGATAGGAATAACGCTGGAGGCGTAATTCATCAGGATAACCGGCAAACCGAGCAGTTCCATATGAATCGCTGACTGGAAAATTGTTCCTTCAAAGAGCGTATAGAGGGTATCGCCTTTCATAATGGCCGAAACCGTAGGATAAACGAGCGCCGCACCAATCGCCATGCCCGTGAATTCATTCATCTTGAACTTGCGGGCGGCGGTAAGGCCAAGGAAAATCGGCAGGAAATAGAAGAACATATCCCCTAAGATATTGAGCATCTGCGCGGTGCCACTGTCCTTGGCTACCAGTCCTGTAGCCATAAAGAGCGCCGTAAAACCCTTAATCATGCCGGTAGCCACGAGCACGCTGAGTACCGGCTGGAACACGCCGGAAATCAAATCGATAAATTTATCCAGCGGGCTGAGGTTCTTGTCCTCATCCTCCTCGCCTGCTTTGGGCGCATTGCCGGATATATTGCTGACCTCGAGCACCGTGTCATAAACATCGGCCACTTCATTGCCGATAACCACCTGATACTGGCCGCCGCTTTGGATGACCGTCACTACACCCTCACGGGCTTTCAGATAGTCGGTATCGGCCTTGGATTCATCTTTCAACTTGAACCGCAGCCGCGTGATGCAATGGGCAAGGCTGATGACGTTTTCCTCGCCGCCCACATGCCGGACAATGTCCTTTGCCAGCTCTTCATACTTCTTCATCATAAATCCCTCCAAAATTAAATAACTTTGAAGGTTTGGCCAACTGAATGTAACCATCCTAAACATACAAAAAAAGCGTGGATTAACCAAGAGGCATACTTCGCCTGCAAGGTTTGGCCGCACTTGCGTAACCATCCCGCTTCTTATAAGATAAATGATAACAAATCAATACGGAATTGTCAATAACAAAATTCGCTAATTCCTTTCTTACTAATTTACCATCATCGATAAATTTATGGTATAATCGGTTTAGGGAGGCGATGATAATGTGCAATTTTAACGAGTGCATTAATGATAATAAACAGTCCATCCAAAAGGAACGCCTCTTTATGAGTGTCCGACTCTTCCGTTTGGCGATAGAACGTTGGAATTTGAGCCGACAGGAATGCGCCTTCCTATTCAGGAAATATGATATATTTGGCTATATAGCTGATGCCTATGAGGAATTCCACGAGCAGGGTGATGAAGCCAACATAGAGGATATTGAGGCATACTTGACTGCAAAAGGGGCTATTGTAGATGATGCTAAATGACAAAACAACACTATATCATGGAAGTTACGTAGTGGTCGATAAACCAGACTTAGCCATGTGTCGCCCACACAAAGATTTTGGCCAAGGTTTTTACCTTACCACCAGTCATGAGCAGGCTGTACGTTTTGCTAGAACATCTGTGCGCAAAGCCATCCGCAGAGGCGAACTTCCTACGGATACGCGCTCAGGGTATGTTTCGTCCTTTGAATTTTTTAAATCAGGTAATCTTACCATACACGAATTTGCCACTACTGACGCAAGTTGGCTTCACTGCGTCGTCGCTCATAGAAAATCTGGACATTTTGTTCGTGAATTAGAATCTTGGCGAGATTTTGACATCCTAGTTGGCAAAATAGCTAATGATAACACTAACTTGGTTTTGACAGTTTTTATGAATGGCGGTTATGGTACTATAGAAAGCAGCAAGGCCACCGAAACCGCATTAGGCTTTTTGCTTCCTGACCGCTTGCAGGATCAGATATGTTTTAGAACTGAAGCGGCATTAAGAGCGTTGGAATACAAGGGGTATGAGGAAATATTATGTCAGAATTAAGCAAAGACAGTTTGTATATGGCTATGGATATGACGGCTGCAATGGCCGCTGAATCCTACGCTCAAAGAACTGGCGAATCAGTAGAAAACGTCCTGCTGGATTTATTAGGTTCCCGAACGGCAGATATGCTTTACGATAGCGAGACTTCGTTATGGGCAAATGGGCCAGAGTATGTGGCAGACGAATTTGCCAACGAAATGAGCGCAAAGGGGTAATGTTGCGCCTTATCGTTAAAATTTTCATCCATAAAAAAAATGGGGCTGTTGCATGAGTGATATGCACGTGCAACAGCCCCTTTTATATGAAATTATTACCAAATTTTCCCCAGAATAAACCATGTTCTGTCCTTAGCTTTGGCTGCATCGGACAGATTAGCATCCCCGCCGATACGTCTTGCATAGTCAAGACGGGCAAACCAGCTGTTCGGCTTGCTGTAGCTTACGCCGATACCCCAGCCCATAAGAGATGTCGTGTCAGTGCCACTCTTTTGCAAACGTACTTCACCACCATCCAAATAGCAGCTCAGCGTCAACCCTCGCACAGGTGTATGATACCGCAGTTCTGCAGTTCCTAAAATTCCCTGATCACCGGAGGCTTCGCCCTGAGGATACGCTCTGACTCCCTGAGCGCCACCCAAATAGAATCGCTCGGAACTATCGAGATTTTTGCTGGCCATTTGCCCCTGACCCTTGAACAAAATATCCACACTATGCCCCAATGCCTGCACAGCGGTGATATTGGCATTACCCTTGGTGAACTTTCCGGAAAAATGACTGATATTGTCTGATTGTTCGGCATTAACCGAATCCGTGCCCAAGGTTCCATGCGTAAGTGTGATATCGTAGAAAACTGCTGAATTTGACTGCCGCGCCGAGCCACTAAGTCCCACATGCAACGCATGTGAATGGCGTTCACTGTCCCATGAAGGATTTGTTATCTTATCCTCCAGCTTCCGATAATCATAACCATAAGTTACGGCCAATGACCTTCTGGAAGTTTGAAAAATGGGCGTTTTCCCATAGAGACTCACTGTATTTGCCTTGCCCTTCATCCCCAAATTCGCCAGGTAACTTCCCAATTCATAGTTCATGTGACTGATGCTCAAGCCCAGCGTGGAACCACTGCGCCCCACATTCATTTCATAAGCAGCATAATAATTGCGCAAATCGCCATTGGAGATAAGCGTGCCCACTCTGAGCATATCCCCCTGGCGAGTAAGATTGTTGAATGTCTCCTGAAATCCATAACGATAACGACCGGAATATTTGCTGCCATAATTCTCTGCGTAAAGCAGGGTTTGGTTTTGCTTATCATCCCGTACCGTTATGGTAAGATCACTGGTTCCCTGAGTGCTCCCCGGAGAGAGAACTCCCGCTGCTTTCACTCCCGGCAAGTTGTTCAGATTATAAAGCGCAGTTTCCATAGAACGGGAAGTGATAATATCGCCGGAACGCAGGCCTTTGGTGAGGCGCTGTACTACCTTGCCATCAAGTTTGGCCTGATTGTCGATGTTTACCTTGTCAATACGTCCCGGCAGGATTGCCACTTTCAAGGTTGAACGGGTTATTTCCTGCTGAGGTACATATACCAAAGCCGTTGGATAACCATGCGCACGGACGTAGCGAGTCATTTCTTCGGTCATGGCGTTCAGTTTTGCCATATCGGTAAGTTGCTTGACATAAGGCGTAGCAAAAGTTAACAATTTGCTTTCACTGACGGAAATACCACCTTTGTCCATGAGTTCAACCTTGTGCAGGTAAAATTCAGCACCACTGACCGCGTCCTTCTTAGCAGTTTCCTCGCTGCCTATTGCAGGATCTTCTTTGGCAGCAGGCAAATTTACGCCCGGTTCCTCTAAGGCGGTTGCTGCATTACATTCCATAGGTACCAATAACAAAAGTGCTGTAAGTGCTGCTTTTGATAGTTGTTTGTTCATTGAAAAAATCTCCTTTGAATAGCTATTATTTTCGGTATATTCTCCCCGTGAACCGAGGAGAATATACCTGAAAATTAACCATTATGCTTATTCGCCTTCAATATTGTCCGTAGAATTTTCATTTGTTTTTTTCACTGTCGGCATTGTCTTTGACTTCTGTGGTGCCCGTTTCTTCCGTTACAGTCATCACCGAAGTGTTTTCACCACTTGTAACGCTTGTTGCAGCTGCCTGTGGCGAAGCAGGGGTACTGCTTTCCTTCGCAGCAACAACGGCAGCATCCTGACCGACATTGACCGGATTATTCCGATAAATACTTCTGTCAGCCATTACACCGGCAACCTCTTTCGGCTCCGTGGGAATGATGGTAGGTTCTTCCGGAGTAGGTCCTTCAGGGATATCCGGGTTGACCTTTATGGTCAATGCTATAGCATTGCCTGAGGCCTGCGTAACCTCATAGTTACCGGCAATAGAGCTGTCCAATGCACCGATTATGGGGTACTGCCCGGAACGGCTGGACGAGTCAGCTGTCGTACTCCAGGTGGGTGCCGGTTCACCGGCTACCATATTCGAAGCACTGCCTGTTAATTCAGGAATTGCCTCGCCGCGAATAATCTCTGTTGCCTCTGCCGTCAGAATAACAGGCCGCAAAGTGATTGTACCCGCTCCTGTAGTGGTACCGGACAGACTATAGTTTGCCGCA
>DFHU01000076.1 GCA_002373045.1 Pseudoselenomonas ruminantium
TTTATTTAACTGTCGAAAACCCGGACACGTTGTTACAGCGCAGTGATAATGCCCTGTATTACACGAAGAAACATTATCGAGGGAAGTATACATTTTACGAAGATATTAAAGAAAAGCTGACTTTGCAGCGGTAATATCATCAATAAGAGCAAGGGCTTGGCGGATAATTTGCAAAAATTACCGTAAGCCCTTTTATTTATTGCCTGTTTTGTGCTAAAATAGGAACGTTAAGTTTGTAAATTACAGCAGAGTCTCTCTGTTGCAAAATACCTATATGGGGGTAGATTTGTTTGAAGTATATGAGTGGTAACGAACTGCGCGAAGCTTATTTGCAGTTCTTTGCAGAAAAGAAAGGGCATCTTCGCCTGCCGAGTTTTTCGCTGATTCCGCAGGATGACCCGACCCTGCTGCTGATTGGTGCAGGTATGGCGCCGTTGAAGCCGTTCTTCACGGGCAAGATGAAGCCGCCCCGCACGCGTGTGACGACCAGTCAGCGCTGCGTGCGTACCGGCGATATCGAAAATGTCGGCCGCACCGCCCGCCATCAGACGTTCTTTGAAATGCTGGGCAACTTCTCCTTTGGCGATTACTTCAAGGGCGAAGCTATTCCCTGGGCATGGGAATTCCTGACGGAAGTTGTGGAACTGCCGAAAGACAAACTCTGGGTTACGGTTTATCCGGATGATGATGAAGCCATCGAAATCTGGAAATCCCAGCCGGGCTTCCCGCAGGATCATATCGTCAAGATGGAAGATAACTTCTGGGAAATCGGCCCTGGCCCCTGCGGTCCGGACTCCGAAATCTACATCGACCTGGGCGAAGAACGCGGCTGCGGTTCGCCGGACTGTGCTGTTGGCTGCGACTGTGACCGGTATCTCGAAATCTGGAACCTCGTGTTCACGCAGTACGACAAGCAGGAAGATGGTTCCTACAAGAACCTCGCCCATAAGAACATCGATACGGGCTGCGGTCTGGAGCGTCTGGCTTCGGTTGTGCAGGAAAAGAAAACCAACTTTGAAACCGACCTCCTGTACCCGATTATCGAATACGCTGCTGGCGTTGCCGGTGTAAAATACGGTGAAGATGCCGAAAAGGATATCTCCCTCAAGGTTATCGCTGACCATGCCCGCTCCATGGCCATCATGATCATGGACGGCATTCTGCCTTCCAACGAAGGCCGCGGCTATGTGCTGCGCCGCATCTTGCGCCGTGCTATCCGTCATGGCCGTATGCTGGGCATCAAGGACAAGTTCCTCGAAGGTGCAGTCAATGCTGCTGTGGAAATCTACCGCGGTGCTAAGGACTTTGAAGAACTCGTCAACAAGGCTGATTACATCAAGAAGGTTATCAGCCTCGAAGAAGACCGTTTCGCTGCTACCCTCAATCAGGGTATGGAACTTCTCGGCGCCGAAATCGAAAAGGTTAAGGCTGCCGGCAAGACGGCGCTCGACGGAGAAGTTACTTTCCGCCTTTACGATACCTTTGGTTTCCCTTGGGAACTGACGGAAGAAATTCTCCATGAAAATGGTTTGGAACTCGATAAAGAAGGCTTTGACAAGGCTATGGACGAGCAGCGCACCCGCGCCCGCAACGCTCGTGCTGAAAACACCCGCGTGGCTGTGCCTGACCTTTCTTCCATTGATGTCAGCAAGCTGACGGTTGATGAACAGGCTACGACTGGCAAGGTTGTCGCTATCTGGCAGGATGGCAAGCTGGTGGACGAAATCACCGACGGTCAGGAAGCCGGTGTCATCCTCACGACGACGCCGTTCTACGCAGAAGGTGGCGGACAGGTTGGTGACGAAGGTATCTTGACTTCTGAATTCGGTCATATCAGCGTCAGCAACGCCAAGAAACTGCCGGACGGTACGGTTTACCATGTAGCTTATGTCGAAGAAGGCCAGCTCAAAGTCGGTGATGAAGTACAGATTGCGGTCAACAAGGCACAGAAACTGGCTTCTGCCCGCAACCATACGGCTACGCATCTCCTGCAGGCTGCTCTAAAGAAGGTTGTTGGCGACCAGATTAGCCAGGCCGGTTCCTCCGTTACGCCGGAACGCCTGCGCTTCGACTTCACGAACTTTGAACCGGTGACGGCTCAGCAGCTCGCTGATGTGGAAGAACTGGTCAATAACGAAATCCTCAAGGGGCAGGATGTGGAAATTTCCCATATGAGCCTCGACGAAGCTAAAGCCGCTGGCGCTATGGCGCTGTTCTCCGAAAAATACGGTGATGTGGTACGCGTGGTCAAGGTTCCCGAATTCTCCATGGAACTTTGCGGCGGCTCCCATGTAGCCAATGTTGGCCAGATTGGCATGTTCAAGATTGTCAGCGAAAGCGGTGTCGCTTCCGGTGTGCGCCGTATCGAAGCCATTACGGGCAAGGCTGCACTCGACTATGCTAACGCCAAGATGGCAGTGCTGGCTGAAGCTGCTGGCAAGCTCAAGACCAAGGAAGAAGAAGTACCTGCTCAGATTGAAAAACTGCAGGGCGAAATGAAGGCTATGCAGAAGCAGCTCGACGAAGTCGCTGCTATGCGTGACAAGGCCGATGCGGCTAAACTCATTGCAGGTTTGCAGGATATTAACGGTGTGAACGTTGTCTGCGGCAAGACCAATGCCGGCAGCATGGACGAACTCCGTGAAGTGGCCGATATGACGAGCTCCAAGCTCGATACGCCGAGCGTTGTGGTTCTGGCCTGCGTGAGTGGCGGCAAGGTAAATCTCGTGGTTAAGGCCACGAAGGAAGCCAATGCCAAGGGCATCCATGCCGGCAAGATTATCAAGGAAGCAGCTGCTGTTGTCGGTGGTGGCGGCGGCGGCCGTCCGGACATGGCTCAGGCTGGCGGCAAGAATGCAGAAGCACTGCCGCAGGCATTTGATAAGGCTGTAGAAGTGATTAAGGCTCAGCTGGGCTAAAATAAAGTAAGTTAGGCTCAATAAGGCCCGGCATAACCTTTGTAAAAAAGTTACGCCGGGCCTTTGGGTAGTCTAATGTTTATCATCCCAAGGGGGGATATAGATGGAAGTAGATGTTACAGAGAAAGCGAAGAATTTTATCCGTTTTGGCTTAATTGGCTTGATTGTGCTCGCAGCTTTGGCGGGCGGCGGTTTGTACCTCTATCAGCACAGCAATCGCGGCTTTGTGGTAAGCGATGCGATGGTGGTAGGTAGTGAGTCTGTGATTACCGCTAAAGGTGATGGCAAGATTACGGAAGTGCTGGTGCAGGACGGTGACTATGTGGAAGAAGGCACCGTAATTGCGCGGGTAGAGTCCAAGATTACGCCGGAAGATATCGCCCAGTTAGAGCAGAATGTACAGCTAGCGCAGCAAAGTTATGCTCAGCTGCAAAAAGGGACAACGACGGTTGCGCAGGCACCGGCAGCACCAGTGGTAGACAGCGGTGCCCAGCAGCGGGCAGCTAATGCTTATGCCCGCATGCAGCGCATGAATGAACTCTTTAGCATGGGCGCCATCAGCGCGGCTAAGCGCGATGAAGCAGCTGCTGCGTATGCGGCTGCACAGGCAGCCGCTAATGCTGCTCCTGCCCCAGCTGCTGCGCCGCAGACCACAGTGATTCCAACGAGTCCTGAGGTGCTGAAGCAGGCAGAATTACAGGTGAAACAGGCAGAGATTGCGCTGTCCAATGCTAAAAACGACCAGCAGGCCACAGAAATTGTGGCAACGGCGAGCGGGGTTATCAGCCTGGCCGAGGGGCTGGCTGCTGACAGCGAACTCAAGAATGAACAGGAAGTGGCCCGCATCCAGTCCAGCAATGATGCCTGGCTGGAAGCTAAGCTCACGGAAAATCAGGCAGCAAAAGTACGTTTGGGTGAGTTTGTCAATTACGAGATTGACGGCCATAAGCTTCAGGGCACAGTGAAGGATATCGCAGCTCCGGAAAGTGACGAGTCAGAAACGGACCAGTCAAAATCCCTGACCATTGTCAAAATATCCCTGCCCGCTGATCCGTCCTTTACCATTAAATCGGGGATGAGCGGAAAAATCGAATTTAAAGAATAAACCCCTGTTAAAACTGCTCTTTTCCTTTTGTGGGAAGGGTAGTTTTTGACTTTGTTTATTAGTCAAAAATATCAAGAGCAGGAATTGTTTCTATTGGTGCCGAATCGGATATAATAGGTAGAAAATGTCCAGTGTTTTGTGCGTGATAATGCGGGAATTTTATGGGAGGCTGTATCGATATGATGAGAAGAAGTCATCAATGGAAAAAATCAGGCTGCAAGATATTAGCAGTAATTTGCTGTTTGCTGGTTATGCTGATGACAGCAGCACAGGCTGCCGAAAAGCAGGATGAAGGCCTGGCTGCATTTTCATTGCCATGCCGGACATGGCCGCACGACAACCTTTGCGGTCTTCTATGATATTTTAAGCAATCCGGATGTGGCTTTGGAAGATATTGTGGCACGGCAATATGCTCTGGGAGGAGCGAATCTCTTTGCTCCGGCCAAAAAGGACAATTGGAAGGGCAGGGAAATGCGGAAACGCGCTCAGCAAATACGCAGATTTTATGCCTATGTACAGGCCAATCGCAAAACGCAATACGTGCAAACGTTTTCCCAATGGGTAAAGAAAAATGCACCTGTTGAGGATAAATGTATTCAATAAGATGATATTGTGAAACAAAAAGCTTTGGAAAGTAAAAAAAT
Source organism: Pseudoselenomonas ruminantium (assembly GCA_002373045.1). Lineage (GTDB taxonomy): Bacteria > Bacillota > Negativicutes > Selenomonadales > Selenomonadaceae > Selenomonas_A > Selenomonas_A ruminantium_J. The sequence continues at coordinate 4,668 of DFHU01000076.1, forward strand.
CATTCCAAGGCTTTTTTTTTGTTTACGCTTATGTTATAATGAATGACATAATTTCACAAACTAAAGGATTAAAGATAAAAAGCATAAGAGGAGGAGAGGGAATTGGTTAATCCAAAACTGCGGGATGAGCAGAATGATATGTTGTTTCAAGCCATCCTGTCGCTGAAGTCGGTGGAGGAGTGCTATCAGTTCTTCGAGGATATCTGTACCATCAGTGAACTCAAGGCATTGTCCCAGCGCTTGGCGGTAGCCCGTATGCTGCAGGGGGGGCATATCTACGATGATATTGTGGCCCGTACCGGTGCCAGCACGGCGACCATCAGCCGGGTAAAACGCTGTTTGAACTATGGCGCGGATGGTTATAAGATTGTTCTGGACAGGATACCTGCTGACAAGGCAGACTGATTGATGAATAATGAGGGGACGAACCGTTAAGTAGTCGAAA
>DFHU01000023.1 GCA_002373045.1 Pseudoselenomonas ruminantium
TAAATCGAGGGCTTATCTTTCAGAGCTAAAATGTTCAATACAAAATTTCTTCTGTATAGTTTTGAATGTGCATAACATTCAAATAAATATCTGGTGACGATAGCTGAGTGGTTCCACCTGTTCCCATACCGAACACAGTAGTTAAGCACTCATACGCCGAAAGTACTTGTCTGGAGACGGACTGGGAGGATAGGGCGTTGCCAGTTTGATTCCCCGATAGTTCAGTCGGTAGAACGGTGGACTGTTAATCCATATGTCGCTGGTTCGAGTCCAGCTCGGGGAGCCAATTATGATATACCTCTGGGGTGATTGGGGTATAGCCAAGTCGGTTAAGGCACGGGACTTTGACTCCCGCATCCGCTGGTTCGAGTCCAGCTACCCCAGCCAGATAATGGTTCACTAGCTCAGTTGGCAGAGCACCTGACTTTTAATCAGGGTGTCCCGGGTTCGAATCCCGGGTGAGCCACCATTAATTTCGGCGCGTTGGTCAAGTGGTTAAGACACCGCCCTTTCACGGCGGCTTCATGGGTTCGAATCCCATACGCGTCACCAATATTATGACTCACTAGCTCAACTGGCAGAGCAACTGACTCTTAATCAGTAGGTTCACGGTTCGATTCCGTGGTGGGTCACCATTATATGGGCGATTAGCTCAGCTGGGAGAGCGCCTGCCTTACAAGCAGGATGTCAGCAGTTCGATCCTGTTATCGCCCACCATTTTATGGCCCGGTAGTTTAGTTGGTTAGAATGCCGCCCTGTCACGGCGGAGGTCAGGGGTTCAAGTCCCCTTCGGGTCGCCACTTGTTATTAACGCCTACGGGCGTTAAATATATATGTGCCTTTGTAGCTCAGTTGGTAGAGCAGGGGACTGAAAATCCCCGTGTCAGTGGTTCGATTCCGCTCGAAGGCACCATTTTTTTTAGGCTGGTGTAGCTCAATTGGTAGAGCAGCTGACTTGTAATCAGCAGGTTGGGGGTTCAATTCCTCTCGCCAGCTCCACTTTTTGGTATTATGCGGGTGTAGCTCAATGGTAGAGCCCCAGCCTTCCAAGCTGGTCACGTGGGTTCGATTCCCATCACCCGCTCCAGTAATGATACTGCCGGGGTGGCGGAACTGGCAGACGCAACGGACTTAAAATCCGTCGGTTGGAAACAACCGTACCGGTTCGATTCCGGTCCTCGGCACCACCAATTTCATATCGTTGTTAAGCCCTTGAGGCTGATATAATGCGGACGTGGCGGAATCGGCAGACGCGCTAGTTTCAGGTACTAGTGGTGGTGACATCGTGGAGGTTCAAGTCCTCTCGTCCGCACCATTTTTATGTTTACTACTGTTTTTTGATAAATTCGCGGTCGTGGCGGAATTGGCAGACGCGCTACTTTGAGGGGGTAGTGTTCACAAGACGTATGGGTTCAAGTCCCATCGACCGCACCATTTTTATTTTGAACCTAAGACTTGTTCTATGATATATTTCATGGGACAAGTTTTTTATTGCCTTTTAGCCAATGCGCAGTTAATTTTTGCAGGACATTGAATTTTTTTTAAAAAAACTATTGACAGAAGTCTAAAAGTACCCTATAATACTTTTTGTTGATTCGGTGATTTTCATCGATAATTGAATAAGCGGACGTGGCGGAATCGGCAGACGCGCTAGTTTCAGGTACTAGTGGTGGTGACATCGTGGAGGTTCAAGTCCTCTCGTCCGCACCATATTCGCGGTCGTGGCGGAATTGGCAGACGCGCTACTTTGAGGGGGTAGTGTTCACAAGACGTATGGGTTCAAGTCCCATCGACCGCACCATTTGAATTTTAAGCTCAGACGAGTTTCACATTGTGGATTGTCTGAGCTTTTCTTGTATATGCGGGGAGGCGATTTTATGTGGTGGCGGAAACTGTTTCTCCTGCCGATGTTGTTTTTGCTCTTGTTTGGCAGGGGGGAGGCTAGAGAGATTGACCGGGCGGAACTGAACCTGGCCACGGCACTGATTTCCATGTCCTCCTATAGTGCGGAATTAAATGTGTTGGCGCGCGAATGGTTGGCGGATTTGGGCTGGCTGATTGATACCCATGAATACGCCACGGCTTTGGCCGATGGCCGGGTGCATATCTTAGCCCGGCAGTTTCCCGATGGGGAACAGGTCTATGTGCTGGCTTTTCCGGGGACGGAGCGCAAGCAGGATGCCATTGTGGATTTGCGCGTAACCCGTGTGCCGTTTGGCGGAAGCAATCCAGCAGAGTTTAATGCGGTAGCAGCAGATGTAGAACATAAATCTGGCGCTAATCCTTTGGTTCATAAGGGCTTTCACGACTTTACGCAGGCGGCAATGTTTAGCGAGCAACTGCCGGATTTTGGCAATCTGACGCTGGGCGAAGTTATTGCGCGGGATTTGCGCGCACATCCCACGTATACGCTCTATTTGACCGGTCATAGTCTGGGGGGCGCGGCAGCGACATTAGCGGCGGCAAGACTTGCGGATATGGGTGTCAGTCCGCAGCAGCTCCGGGTGATTACCTTCGGTGCTCCGGCTGTGGGCAATACCGCATTTGCGCGGGCTTATGAAAAGCGCATGCAGTTGACTCGCATAACGATGGAAGGCGACCCGGTAAAGGCGGCCTTGCAGTCACTGTCCGGCAGTTATGCTCAGTTTGGTGAGAAGGTGGTCTGGTCCAGCCATTTGGAGCGCTTTCCCCACGATATGACGCTGTATTTGGATGAGGCTTTGCGCCATTATTATCAGGAGCGGCAGGGGGATGAAAAAGGGCCCTCATTGATAAGTGGAACTGCCGAGCAGGCTAAGGGGCTGGTCTATGTCGCTCCTCTGCAGTTTGACTTGGGGGATATGCTGCTTGATGATAAGCCTTATATGCAGCAGGTGGCTCAGGGAATCTTGCGGGAGTCTTATCAGCCGTTGGTCTTTGGCAAGGACGGGGAAGAGCCCTTTGGGACAGCGCGGCAGCGGGGCGCAAAATTTATTTTGGTTGAACGTTTTCGTGGAAAGCGAATAAAGAATGAACAGGCTAATTTCCGTTTGGTATTGGAAGAGGAAATTTATGATGGGCAGGGGAATCTGCTGACCTTTCAGTCCTATAGCATGACCGCTAGTACCCTTACGCCGTTGGAGGCAGTCGGGTATCTGACGATGAAGGCCGATGCTGAGCGTGAGAAGCTGTTAACGGATAAAAAGTAGCAGGAGATTTTTCGCAAAACGCGAAATAAAACAATGTGTATGTGTATTGCCGTAAGGCGAGGAGGTTTATAATGGAAAAGTCAAAGGTTTATTTTACTAGCTTCCGTACGCAGGTGGGAACCAGCTGGCTGGAAAAATTGCGCCGTTTGTGCATTGCTGCTGGCATTAAGAACATTGATATGGAAGGTAAATTTGTGGCCATCAAGATGCATTTCGGCGAGATGGGCAATCTGGCTTTTCTGCGTCCGCAGTATGCCAAGGTTGTAGCCGATTTGGTCAAAGAGCAGGGCGGTCTGCCGTTTTTGACGGACTGCAACACGCTTTATCCCGGTAGCCGTAAACATGCTTTGGAACATATGGATATTGCCAATATGCATGGGTTTAATCCCATGACGACGGGCTGTCAGATTATCATTGGCGATGGACTGAAAGGAACCGATGATGTGGAAGTTCCCGTGAAAAATGGTGAATATGTTAAAACAGCCAAGATTGGCCGTGCGGTCATGGATGCCGATATTGTGATTTCGCTGGCGCATTTCAAGGGCCATGAAATGACGGGCTTTGGCGGTGCCATCAAGAATCTGGGCATGGGCTGCGGCAGTCGCGCCGGGAAGATGGAACAACATTCTTCCGGCAAGTGCGTGGTCAATCAGGAACTTTGCCGCAACTGCCATAAATGCGCCAAGGAATGTGGCTCGAATGCCATCAGCTTTGACACGGGCAAAGCCTATATCGACCCGGAAAAATGCAAGGGCTGCGGCCGCTGCATTGGGGCCTGCGGTTTCTCCGCTATTCAAAATGAGCAGTGGGATGCCGGTGATTTGCTCGACAAGAAGATGGCTGAATATACGCAGGCGGTTGTGCAGGACAGACCTTGCTTCCATATTAACTTGGCGATGGATATTTCGCCGAACTGCGACTGTCATGGGGAAAATGATGCGCCCATTCTGCCGGATATCGGTATGTTTGCGTCCTTTGACCCTGTGGCCATTGACCAGGCCAGTGCTGATGCCTGCCAGAAGGCAACGCCTGTCCGTGACAGTCAGTTAGGTGATAATCTGGCCAAGGAGGATTGGCATCATCACCATGATGTATTTATGGACAACAATCCGAATGTGCATTGGAAGGAAACGCTGGAACATGCAGAAAAAATCGGCATGGGTACGCGTGAATATGAACTGGTGACGCTGAAATGAAACAAGATGAACTTCGTCGATTGCAAAAAATTGTCGAAGTCCTGCGCTCGGAGAACGGTTGTCCCTGGGACAGGGAACAGACCCACGAAAGCTTGAAGCCAGCCTGCATTGAGGAAGCCGCTGAAGTTTTGGCGGGCATAGATATCCTAAGTGCTACGGGTAAGGCGGAAAATCTCAAAGAGGAATTGGGCGACCTGCTGTTGCAGGTCGTCTTTCATGCCCGGCTGGCAGAAGAAGCAGGACTGTTTAATCTGGATGATGTAGCTAAGACCGTCAGCGATAAGATGGAACGGCGGCACCCGCATGTGTTTGCGGGGGCGGCTATCGAATCCGTTGACTGGGAGGCGATTAAAAAGAGCGAGAAAGCTGGACGGGAGTGGGAGGAAGATTACTTGCCGGGGGCTTTTTCTCAGGCGGAATCTTTAATTGCAAAGGCGCGAGAACGCAAAGGGATATAGTTACATCGATATGCTAAGACGCCCGGCGGCTGATCATACTTTTCCTTCGCCATAGACAGGCTTGTCAAAAGCTGCGGAAAAGCATAATCAGCCGCCGGGCTGCTTTCGTAGTATATACTTTGGTTTACATCTATGCGGGAAGACGCCGTGGGGGCAGATAATATTTTTCCTTTGCTTAGACAGGCTTGTCAAACGCGCCGGAAAAACATCATCTGCCCCCACGGCTTTTGTCTGTTGTAAGCTGCTGCGGACATACGTTACCTTCTGTTAGGTAATCTGTAGGATTGGCAGCGCGATAGCTGCTTAGGAAATTGTCAAAGGCATTATGATGCCCGATTTATGCAAAGACTAAGGCGGGGGAGGGCGGCAATGGCTTTCGGCAGCGTTAGGCAAGCTTGCATAAGCAGACGAAAGTTATTGCCGCCCTCCCCCGCCGCCTTGTACCTCGAATAAAAAAGTATCTGTATACATCGTTTGCATCTTGTAAAAGTCTGAAAATATATGCTATACTGATAATAACTATCTATGTCCTGTTGGGGGCGTTGAAAAGGATTTCGTTTGTATCACAGGAGGAGATTGTCATGACGAATAACATCAGTACGAATTTTGCGGCCTCGTTTTATCAGAATATGGGGCAGGTGGGGAAGAAAGGGCAGAGTGCGCAGAAGAAGGAGCAGGCACAGGAGCCGTTTTCTCCGTATATGCCGGAGACGCAGGTGGAGTTGTCGGCGGATGGACTGGCGTTAGCTGGGCAGCAGAAGGCCGGCGGTATGCAGCTTTCGCAGAAGGCGCAGGATTTGTTTGCCAAGCTGCAGGAGAAGTACGGGGATTATGATTTTTTCGTGGCCGAAAATCAGGAGGACATGAAGAATTATATGGATAAGGGCACCAAGCAGTATTCGGTGGTCTTTACCAAAGAAGAATTGGAGCATATGGCCAGTGATGATGAATATGCGGAAAAGGTTATCGGTCAGATGGAATCGGCCATTGATATGACCAAGCGCCTTGAAGACAGTGGCAAGCTCGGTGAAGGCGTGCATTTTAAGCAGGTGGCGATTACCTTTGACGATGAAGGCAATATGAAGCTCTTTGCCCAGTTGGAAAAGATGAATGCTGAGCAGCAGGAACGGCTGGAAGAAGCAAAGGAAAAGAAGGCTGAGGAAAAGGAGAAAGCCGCCAAAGAAGCAGAGGAGAAGGAAAAGGAACAGGCGAAGCTGCAGCCTCGTAATCTGGTGGAGATTGAGGCAAGCTCGGAGGAGGAGTTGCTGGAGAAGATTTTGGGGATTAAGTGGTAACATCCTATGCAGAAGACGCCCGCCCTGCGGGTAATGGCTTTCCTTCGCTGAGACAGGCTTGTCAAACGCTACGGAAAACCATTACCCGCAGGGCGGGCTTTGTTCGTATTAGCGGGGAATGGCCTTCCTTCGCCATAGACAAGCTTGTCAAAAGCTACGGAAAAACATCACCGGTCCGGCGGGCTTTGTTTGTAGCAGGCTTTGTTTGTATTAGCGGGCTTGGCATATATTGGAGGAAAATGATTTAATTTTATGTTAAGGAAACTTCATTGACTAGCGGGAGTCGGTGTAGTATTATGGTTTGGTGGTGACCTTTAAATAGCGTTTATGGAGGGACGTTTTTGGCCGATATGATTTTACGTAAGGTTCGTGAAGAACTTTTTGATTGGCGATTTATAAAATTTGTGTTGGTGGGGATAATTAATACATTTTCCTGCTCATTCTTTGCGTGGTTGTGTCTGGATATCGTTTTGGATGCCAATATCGCTTTTGTGATTGGGTATTTTGCCAGTAATGTGATGGCCTATATCATGAATGGTGTATGGATTTTTCCGAGTTCGCTGACATGGAAGGGTTATGGCAAGTTTGCTTTGTCTTATGTTCCCAATTTTATCTGTGAAAATTTGGTGGTGGGGCTTTGCTACAATTTGTTGGGGATGCCTCCAGTGGTCAGCTATTTGCTGGCGGCTGTATTGGCGGTGCCTATCACTTATGTATTGGTGAAGTATTTTGCTTTTGGAGGCGCAAAGAAGAATGTTAAATGAGAAAAAGCATCTTTGGATATTGGGAGGCCTTTGGCTTCTGCTTTATATAGTGGGGAATCATCTGTTGACCATAACGGACCCTGTGGAATGCAACTATGCAGAAACAGCCCGGGAAATGCTGCTCTATGATGATTATTTTTCTCCGCGTATCTTTGGGAATTATTGGTTTGATAAACCGATTTTTTTCTATTGGGAATTAGCGGCAGCATTTAATCTTTTTGGGGTTACTAATTTTGCTGCGCGTTTGGCACCGGCGTTGACGGTACTGGCATCGATAGCCTTGCTTTATTGGTGGGGGAAAAGGCTGTATAATGCCCAAATTGCCTTTGCGGCGTCGCTGCTTTTTGCGACTTCCCTGGAAACCTGGTATGTGGGCCATGCGGTTATTACAGATATGACCTTGCTGCTGACGGTGTCTTTGACCTTGATTGCCTTTTATTGTGGTTATCAGCAGAAAAATTATAACTGGTATTATCTGGCCTTTGCTTCTGCAGGAGTGGCGGTATTAGATAAAGGACCGATTGGTTTGGTTCTGCCGGGGCTTATCATTGTGCTCTTTTTGCTGTGGCAGAGGGATTTCAAGGCGCTGTTGGTAAAACAACTGCTGGGCGGCTTTGTCTTGTTCGGGTTGGTCGCAGGCATTTGGTATGTGCCCATGTATATGAAGCATGGACAGGATTTTATTGATATTTTCCTGGGGGTTCATAATGTGATGCGGGCAACTGTGTCCGAACACCCTCGTGATGATGTTTGGTATTACTACATTGGCATCTTTTTAGCGGGTTTCTTTCCGTGGGCATGGGCAGCCATTCCTGCTTTTATCAAAAGATGGCGCAGAGGTTGGCGCCTGAAACTGGATACGAATACACGTTTCCTGCTGGTGTGGGCGGTAACGGTGTTTGCGCTCTTTCAGTGTTTCGCTACAAAATATGTTACCTATACTTTTCCGTATATGTTCCCTGTGGTTCTTTTGATGGCGCGCCACTTCTGCAACTGGGGAAAGAAACTGCTTTATGGTGTGGCTGTGATGACGGTGGTTTATTGGGGGCTGCTTTTTGGGGTAGCAGTTCCGCAGATGGAGCGTCATTCGTCCTATGGCATGGCTATGGCGGCAAAGCCTTATCTGGAGCAGGGCGTGGAGCCATATAGCTTTGGGCGGAGCGATGGCGTGGTGGCGTTCACTTATTACAGTGGGCACTTTATCAAGGACCTTGTATCGCAGGAAGAGTTGGATGAGGAGCGTAAGCTGGATTGGAGTGTAACGAATATACTTCCTAAGTTCAGTTTTGAGGCAGTAGAAAGAGATAAGCCGATGCTCGTGATTGTAGGAGAAAAAAGTTTCGAAGATTTACAGAAAAAGTTGCCGGGCAAATGGACGTTACTGGAGAAGGGACGCAGAAATAGTTTGTACTATCGAGCAGCTGACTAGGGGGAAGACAAACATTGAAAAGTGTATCGATTGTTGTGCCAGTCTATAACGAAGGGGAGAATATCCTGCATTTTACCAATGCGGTTAAGGAGGTTATGGACAAGCAGCCGTATAAATGGGACTTGTTATTTGTAGATGACGGCTCAAGGGATAACAGTCTGGAACTATTGGAGGGCCTGCAGGCACAGTATGAGAATATCAAGGTGCTGGCATTATCCTGCAATAGAGGGCATCAGATTGCGTTGACCTGTGGTCTTGACCATGCCAAAGGAGATGCAGTCATCTCCATGGATGGCGATATGCAGCATCCGCCTGCACTTATTCCAACTTTGTTGGCTAAGTGGGAGGAAGGCTATGAGATTGTCCAGACCATTCGGCAGGATACGCAGGGGGTTTCCTGGTTAAAGAAGAAAACCTCGAAAATGTATTATCAGCTTATCAATAATTTATCCAATGTACATATTCGTCCCGGCGGCTCGGATTTCCGCTTGCTTGACCGGCGGGCTGTAGATGCCATGAATCAGTATCGGGAGCATGACCGTTTCCTGCGGGGCATTGTTACGCTGTTGGGCTTTAACTTTGCCGAAGTTCCCTTTGTGGCGCCGCCACGTTTTGCCGGTGAGTCCAAGTACTCGCTGAAAAAGATGGTGAAGCTGGCTGTCGATGGCATTGTGGGGTATTCGGTACTGCCTTTGCGAACGGCTTTTATCATGGGCATTTTTCTGGCCTTTCTCAGTGTTTGCTTTACTGTGCATGCTCTTTATGTATATATCAACGGTGAGGCCGTATCCGGTTGGACGACCATTATGGTGTGCATGTCCCTGTTCGGCGGTGCACAGCTGATTATTTTGGGCATTATGGGGGAATATCTGGGCCGTATTTATACGGAGGTCAAGAATCGTCCCTTGTATCTGATTAAGAATCAAGAGGTAGAAAAGTGAAAAAGCTGATTGTTAATGCCGATGATTTTGGTCGTCAGCCGCTAATCAATCAGGCGGTGGCCGAGGCAGTGGATAAAAAGGGGGTATTGTCAGCCAGTCTGATGGCCGGTGAGCCGTATTTTGCCGAAGCCGTTGAGATTGCCCAAAAACGCCCACAGTTAGGTGTGGGCGTGCATTTGACGCTGGTGGACGGCAGGCCAGTGCTCCCCGCAGAAGAAATCCCTACGCTAGCTGTAAATGAGGGCTGTTTTTTGCCTGACCATGGTGCCTTTGTAAAGCATTATGTGCAGGGGAAAATTGCCCATGAAGACATCGAGCGGGAATTGGCGGCACAGCTGGATAAGGTGCTGCAGGCAGGTATTACGCCGACTCATGTGGACAGCCATCAGCATATGCATATGCTGCCGGGGATATTTCCGCTGGTCTTGAAACTCGCGGCAGAGCGTGGGATTAAACGCGTACGGATTTCCCGCGGGATTTATGGCAATCCGTTCACGCCCTGGCCTGGTATCGGCGATTTGGTGGGGAAATTTGGTCTGGAAACCTTGTCCTGGCTTGACCGCCGGCAGGCCAAAGCACAGGGCTTTGCCTGTCCGGATAATTTCGTTGGTCAGGTGGCCGGCGGTGCGGTGTCGGCTGACTTCATGAAAGAGCTGGCCGAAGACTTCACGGCTGGTTCCGTGGAAGTTATGCTGCATCCGGGGCTGGAGAATGCGCCTTTGATTAAGGCAACCGGCTGGCAGCATGATTATGAGGCTGAATTCCATGCCGTATGTGATGCGGATGTACAAGAAAAATTGTCCCGTAAGGGCATCCTATTGAGTAATTTTGGTGATTTGTAAAGATAACCCGCCAGTGACGTTTAAAGTGCGTGCTGGCGGGTTATTTTCATAACGTATGCAATTCAACGGCAAAGGCCGCTTGGGCATATGCGGCTAATTCCTTGTGCTCGCTATTGATATCCACAACAAAAGCGGGCGATGAGGAAGCAGCTCCGAGTGCATTGAGTTCCTGTGAACCTTGAACGGCGTCGAGATTCGCCATTAACGAGTGTAAGGGCGGCAGACTTGCGGCGGCTTTTTGGTTTTCCGTCTTTACGGCCGTAATCTCACTTAACAGACGGTCTTGCTGACTGTTAAGTTCTTCCATGCGATTTTGCGGAAGAATTGTAATAGCATTTACATCCATGTTACTTCCTCCTTTACAATTGTATTTATAGACAATACCTCTACCTTGATAGTAGCAGAAAAAAAGGTGTTCGTCAATCAAATTTATGGCTTAGTATGCGGGCACTTAGTCCGCCGATGATGAATCCGGTAAGCAGTCCGCAGGGGCCTAAAATGGGCAGATAGCGGAACATTGACAGAGTATCAGCGGCACAAGCAGCGACGATTAACTGTCCCAAATGATGGGCAAAGCCGCCGGCAGCGCTAATGCCGATAATGGAGAAGCGGGCGCTTTTTTTGAGGGCTGTCATCATGGCAAGGCTTAGCAGACCGCCGGCAATGCTGTAGAGGAAAATCACAGGGCCGCCGCCAAAAAAGGAGGCCAGTCCTGTGCGCAGGATGATGATGAACAGACAGGCGCGGGGCCCCTGTAAAAAAAGCGCACAGACGGTGACGATATTGGCCAGTCCCAGCTTAGCGCCAGGGGCGATAAAGGGCAGCGGGATAAGTCCTTCCACTAAAAAAAGCACCAAAGATATGGCGGTCAGCAGAGCAATGTGGAGATAGTTTCGTAGTTTCATGGGGCTATTCACTCTTGATTTCAATGATTAATTTGTGGGGCAGGCAGGCAATGATTTCTCCGGCGTGGGAGATGGCACCTGTCTGTATACAGATTTTGTCGGGACAGTCGGCATCTGTCACCGAAATGTGTTCGTTTTCTATGCGGATATGGTTGTGTTTTTCCTGTCCGTCTGTTTCGTAGGGCAGCGTAAGTTCTGTAACACCTGTATGTCCCGTCAGCCGGATGCGTTCGATGACCTTGTCTGCCTGCCGGATTTCGGCATAACAGGCAAGCTCCGGCTGACCGAATTTGCCGAGCGGCAGCAGGGAGAGGGCAAAGAACAGGACAATTAGCACAATATCCGTCTTTTTAAGCAGTTTATTCATATCTACATTATAGACTTAACTATACCATTTTGCTATACTTAGAAATGAAATTTGCGTAAAAGGAGTGTGGGGGTAATGCCAAATCGTCCGGTCTGGGCCGAAGTCAATCTGCAGGCGTTACGTCATAATTATAGAGAAATCAAAAAACAGCTGGCGGCAGGGGTGAAACTATGTGCGGTGGTCAAGGCAAATGCCTATGGTCATGGTGCTGTGGCGGCGGCTAGAGTGGCTGTTGAGGAAGGGGCAGAATATCTGGCCGTGGCAACCCTGTCCGAAGGTATAGAACTGCGGCAGGCAGGTTTTACTACACCGATTTTGGTGCTTGGTTTGGTTATGCCGGAAGATGCCAAGGATGTTGTGGATTATGATTTGACGCAGGTGGTTTGTGAATTGTCCTTAGCTAAGGCTTTATCTGAGGAGGCACAGCGCCAGCAGAAAAAAGCCCGCATCCATCTGAAAGTGGACACGGGCATGGGGCGTATCGGTGTGCGTCCGGAGGAAATCGGCGAACTGGCCGCTAAGATTGCCGAGCTGCCGGGGCTGGTAATCGAGGGCATGTTCTCCCATTTTGCCACGGCAGACAGCAAGGATAAGACGTATACGAAGCAGCAGCTGGCGGCGTTTAAGGATGCGATTGCGGCGGTAGAAGGCCGTGGGATAAAACTTTCCCTAAAGCATATTGCAGAATCGGCGGCGATTTTGGAAATCCCCGAAGCACATTTCGATATGGTGCGGGCGGGGGTTATCCAGTACGGACTGTGGCCGTCTGAGGAAGTTACCCATCCGATTGACCTGCAGCCAGTGATGAGTCTAAAAGCCAAAGTGGTCTGGGTCAAGACCTTGCAGCCGGGCGAAAGTATTGGCTATGGGCGGCAGTTCACGGCGAAACGCGAAAGTCGCATTGCCACCCTGCCGATTGGCTATGCCGATGGCTATATCCGTGCCTATGGCAAAGAGGGCTTTGTGGAGATTCATGGCAAGAAAGCGCCGCTTGCCGGGCGCGTGTGCATGGACCAGGTGATGGTGGATGTGACGGACATTCCCCATGTGCAGATTGGGGATGAGGTTACCCTGTTTGGCAGTGAAAGCCTGACCATTGATGAGGTGGCGCGCTGGGGCAATACCATTAATTACGAGGTGCCGTGTTTGCTTAGTGCGCGGGTGCCGCGGGTATACCGTTAAGCCCTTTTAAGTGCGAAGTACGAAGTACGCCGCCAGCGGTGCTGCTTGCCACGCTCTGCTGAGAAGTTGTGCTAAAACGGCTCTCTTGCCTTTAATTAAGCCTGTATAAAAGTCAAAACTCGCTGCGCTCAGACAGTAGACTTTTATACAGGATATTAAGGTTTGGCAAGAGAGCCGTTTCTTAACGCACAACTTCTACGCGTCGCTTAGGCAAGCAGCACCGCTGGCGGCTAGTTGGCAGGTTTCATTTTTGTGATTTACCTCGTTCGGGGCTTGGGCACCTAACTCCACTAGAGGAGAAGGCTTTTGGAGATTTGCGGTTTTGCAATACGGCATGTAAAAAAGAAGGAGGCGGGGGCGGGCAGCTATTTGCCCCAGCGAAGCGTTGGGCGGCAGGCGTGAAGAACAGATTTTTTGCCCACCTAAATATTAGCGGGAAAAGGCTTTTGTTTGAACGAAGTGAGTTTAAGCCGTTCCCGCTAAATCAAGGCAAAAAATCTGTTTAGCCTGCCGTCTAAGCGCAGTCGGGGTAAATAGCTGCCCGCCCCCGCCGGACTATCTTCTTACAACGAATTTATTGTACCTGTCTTTTCCAGTACTCTAAATCCGGCTCATTCAGCGGCAAATCAATTGTCTGTCCATTATCGTAATAGAAGCGGAACCGTACGGTTTCCGCTTTTTTGATTGCGGGCAGGCTGGAGCGGGGCAGTTCGACGAACAGTTTGTTTTCATTTTGCCAGGCATGGTCGCGGCTGTCGTGGGGCGGCGGGGTCTGTTTGGTGGCGGCTTTCATTTCCCAGGCGTCACCATCGGTGTAGAGGATGGCTTCGTTCTTGAGCTTGGCACTGTCATAGCGCCAGTCCCAAATGGTGAGCACTGCGCCTTCAAGTTTGCCCTGCGCAGTATGGGAGGTCTGAAAGTCAATGCGGCAGTAGGCAGACAGACTCTCAGCTGTGCGGTGGTCGATATGCCAGGTGTAGGACAGGCCGAAGATGCCGGTAATCATCAGCAGCAGGCCGATGGCGATGAAAATTTTTTTTATCATTGGATTAAATCCCCTCTGTTCGTGAATTTTACGAATTTACATCAACAGTATAACATATTCGACTTTTCCCTTGCAATTTCAGCGGGATGTGAGAAAATAGAAGTACTGATTATATTTAGGAAAAATAAAAATACCACAAGGGGGCATTTTTATGAAGATAAAACTGTTGGCTACGGATTTGGACGGTACGTTGCTGCGGGGCGGCAAGCCTGTGTCGGCAGGTAATATTGCGGCGGCTCAGGCAGCAGCGAAAGCCGGGACGATTGTGACCATTGCTACGGGGCGTATGTACCGCGCAGCTTTGCCGATTGCAGAAGCTCTTGGTCTTGATGTGCCGATTATTACCTATAATGGTGCACTCATAAAGTCCACATCCGGCAAGGTTTACCATGAACAGTATCTGGATGAAGAAATTTGCCGCCGGATTACGGATTTTGCGGCGCAGCGCGGCTGGTATTTGCAGACTTACAGCGGTGATGGACTTTATTACTCCGATTACGGCGAATTTTCCAGACGCTATGAGAACAGTCAAAAGGTAGTCGGTGAAGATATCGGTTATGAGGGTATGCGTAATAAAGTCAGCAAGATGTACAAGATGTTGATTATCACGCCTGACCCGGCTGTGACTCAGGACTGGATGGCGCAGCTTACCGCTGAATTCGGCGATAGCGTAACCTTAACGCAGTCTTCGGCGGATTTCATTGAGATTATCAGTCCTGGCGTGTCCAAGGCGTCAGCTCTCGTGAAATTGGCGGAAATTATGGATATAGACATCAGCGAAACAATGGCGATTGGCGATGCCAACAATGACCTGCCCATGTTAAAGGCGGCAGGGTTCAGTGTGGCGATGGGCAATGCCACGGATGATGTTAAGGCTATAGCGGATGCCGTAACCGGGAATTGTGATGATGATGGCTGGGCACAGGCTATCTACAAATATGTTTTGAAGCAGAACTGAAGGCAGGTGAACGTAATGGAAAAAGAAACAACAGAAGTTTTGGAACAGCCCAAAGAAGATAAATTTCGCTTGGTTATCGTTACGGGCATGAGCGGCGGCGGCAAGACGCAGGCCTGCCGCTATATGGAAGATTTGGGGTACTTTGTGGTGGATAATCTGCCGCCGGTATTTATCCCAAAATTTGTGGAACTTTGCAAGCATGCCGGCGACCATGTAGGAAAAGTAGTGTTGGTGGTGGATACCCGCAGCCGGGAGTTCTTTGACACCTTTATTCATGTGCTCGATGATATGGATAAGGATGATGTACCTTATGAAATGCTCTTTATGGATGCATCTGACCCGGTGATTATCCGCCGTTACAAGGAAACCCGCCGCCGTCATCCGATGGCACCGTCCTCCCGTATTTCAGACGGTATTGCCAAGGAGCGGGAACGCTTGTCTCCGGCAAGGGCAAAGGCGACTTATATCATTGACACCTCGGAACTCAAGAAGGTGGAATTGCGGGATAAAATTCATCGCATCTTCGGCAACAGCGATGGGGAACAGATGAGCATCAACGTGCTTTCCTTCGGCTTTAAGTTTGGGATGCCGCTGGATGCCGATATGGTGTTGGATGTGCGCTTCCTGCCGAATCCCTTTTATATTGAATCCATGCGCCATAAGAGCGGCGCGGTGCCGGAGGTAGCCGAGTACATTGCCAAATGGCCGGTAACGCAGCAGTTCATCGAACATCTGGACAATATGGTAGATTTCCTGGTGCCCCAGTATGTGAAGGAAGGCAAGAGCCAGTTTGTTATCGCTGTGGGCTGTACCGGTGGTATGCATCGCAGTGTCTTTATCGCCAAACATATCTTTGACCGCTTAAAGGATAAGGGCTTGCCTGTAAAACTGGAACACCGGGATTTGATGAAAAACGATGTGTGGGAACACGTGCGTGAGGAGTGCTAAGACATGCATTTGTTAAAATGGCTGTATCCGGGCATGAAATTCAAGCGCTGGTTCCTGCTGTTTGCCGCCGGTGTTATGCTGGTAAGCCTGGGGCTGGCCTTAGTATTTAACTATAAATATCTGGATGCCATTGAAGAGGCAATCTTTCAGGCGGTATACCTCTGGAAGGGGACTTACGATTATTCCATCACCACCTTTATTGGGATTTTGGTGGTGATTTGCGGGATTGTGCTGATGTTGGCGGCTACCCGTTATACGATTCGCTCGGTCATCATGGTGCTGCTGCCGGATAATTCTGAGCGGCTGGTGGATATTATCTACGAAAAGCGCCGTTTGGGCAAAGGGCCGAATGTTGCTGTGGTGGGCGGCGGCCACGGGTTGTCTGTCCTGTTGCGCGGCATAAAAGAGGCCACCAGTAATGTCACGGCCGTGGTGACGGTGGCTGATGATGGCGGCTCGTCCGGGCGCCTGCGGGAGGAATTTGGCATTATCCCTCCTGGGGATTTGCGCAACTGTCTGGTCGCTCTGGCCGATACGGAACCCTTGATGGAAAAACTATTCCAATACCGCTTCAAGGGCAAATCGGAATTGGCCGGCCATAGCTTTGGCAATCTCTTTATCGCGGCCATGAATGAAGTGACGGGCGATATGGAACAGGCCCTGCAGGAATCGTCCAAGGTTCTTGCCGTAAAGGGGCAGGTACTGCCGGCCTCGAAAGACCATGTGCGCTTGGATGCCATTATGGAAGACGGCACCGTGGTCGAAGGGGAATCGCAAATCCCGGAAGTCCATAAGAAAATTCATCGGGTGCGTCTGTTCCCGGAGCATGTGCAGCCGGTACAGTCGGCACTGGATGCCTTAAAAAATGCCGACGCCATTATCTTAGGGCCGGGCAGCCTTTACACCAGCATCATGCCGAATCTGTTGGTGGATGGGGTGGCCGAGGCTATCCGCAAGAGCAAGGCCGTCAAGATTTATATTTGCAATGTGATGAGTCAGCCCGGGGAAACCGATGGCTATACGGCTTCCATGCATGCCAAGGCCATTATCGACCATGGCGGCAAGGGGATCATTGACTACATGTTGGTCAACGATTCACCGATTTCTCCGGACATGCAGGAGTACTATGCCAAGAAGGGCGCTTATCCGGTAGAAGTGGATGAAGCGGCCATCAATGCCTTGGGCGTGGGCTTTGTCAAGGCGGATATCATTAATGAACAGGAACTTATTCGCCATGACCCCGATAAGCTCAGCAAGGCTGTGATGAACATGGTTTATCACCTGCAGCCCAGTGCCTTGAAAAAGTATGAAATCAAGTAAATGTAAGTTTGGAAAAGGAGGAGCCTTATGCCATCCTTTGCCACGGAAGTAAAAAATGAGTTAGCAAGGCTTTATTATGAGGATACTTGCTGCCGTGAGGCGGAATTGGCGGCGCTTTTGCGTATGGGGGCAACCCTGACGATTGGTGCCGGTCATACCTTTGGCCTTAATTTTACCTCCAAAAATGCGGCTGTAGCCCGTAAGGTGCTGCAGCTATTAAAGAGCGAAGGGGAAAATCTGCGGACGGAGATTACCGTGCGTCGTTCCCGTCAGCTCAACAAGAACAACAGCTACACCGTGCGGGCGGTGCCTTCCATGAAGGTAAATGAATTGTTCACGCGGATTGGCTTTCTCCATGAGGAAAGCCTCAATATGGAAAATGACCGCGGCATTCTCAAGAAGCAATGTTGCCGCATTGCCTACCTGCGTGGAGCCTTTCAGGGGGGCGGCAGTGTGAACCGGCCTGAGGCCGCTTACCATTTGGAATTGGTAAGCGGGAATTTTGAACTGGGGAACCTGCTCTATGATTTGCTTAGGCGAATGGGCTTTCCCGCAGGTTTTGTGGACCGCAAGGATTCGTACATTGTCTATCTCAAAGAGGGAGATGCGGTGATTGACTTTTTGGGGATGATGGAGGCTGACGAGGCTGTGGAAAGCTTTGAAGTAGCCCGCAATGTAAAAGAAGTCCGGGAGCAGGTCAATCGTCTGGTGAACTGTGAAACCGCTAATCTGCAAAAGGCTGTGGATGCTGCCGGCCGTCAGTTGGCTATCATCCGCAGCCTGGAGGCAGCCGGGCAGTTCAAGAATCTGCCGCCCAAGGTGCGAGCGGCGGCGAAAGCACGGCTGGATAATCCGGATGCTACCTTGCAGGAACTGGCGGAAATGCTGGGCATCAGCAAGTCCGGTATGAACCATCGGATGCGTAAATTGAAGGAATTAGCGGCAACGCTAGGATAGAGAGGGATTTTAGATTGCGTTATGTGAAATATGGGCTGGGGCTATTGGCCTTTGCCCTGTTGGTATTTATTTCCTGGCTGACGCTGACACCGGCGCCACAGGGAGTACTGGTGCTTGAATATCATCATGTCAATGATGATGTGGGCAATGATGGCTGGGCTTATACCGTGCCTGTAGCCGATTTTGCCGAACAGCTGGATTATCTGCAGGCAGAAGGCTATACCACCATCACCATGCAGGATTTTATGCGGGCGAAAAAAGGCAAGCAGGAACTTCCGGCAAAGCCTGTAGTACTGACTTTTGATGATGGCTATGAGGATAATTACACCACGCTGCTGCCCATGTTGGAGGAGCGTCATATGACTGCTGTGGTTTACATGGTGACCAACAGCATTGGCCGCAAGGATTATTTAAGCTGGAATCAGCTGCGGGATATGCAGGCCCGGGGAATTGAAATTGGCAGTCATACGGCAAACCATCAGCCGTTGACCAGTCTTGACCGGGAAAAACAGGCTGAGGAAATGAAGCTTTCAAAACTTCTGATGGAGTGGAATGGGCTTAAAACCATTTACAGTTTCTCTTATCCGAATGGTGCTTATGATGAGGGAATGCCGGACTTGTTGCGTGAGAATGAGTACCTTAATGCGGTGACCGGCGATGGCGGTTTGAATACCCTTAAAACCAATCCCTATCTTTTGCAGCGTACGAATATTCCCCACCCGCGTTTGGGGCTGCTGGAGTTCAAGCTGCGTTTGTTCAAGGGGGAAGTTATGACCCGTTTGGGAATTCATCAGCATATTGTTAATGAGTAAGGATGTTTTTATTTCATGAAAGGTAAAAAGAAAATTTTTGCGCTGCTGGCGGCAGGTCTGGTTTGTTTGTCCGCTCCAGTACAGGCGCGTCATGCCGCAGTGAGCGGAGCAGTAACAATTGTACACCCCGACAGGGAATTGCAAAAGCAACAGGTAAAGGAGGGGGGAGAAACGAAACTTTTAGACCGGATAAAAAATATTTTGCAGAATGAAAAAAAACAGCAGAGTTCTGCAGCAGCCAAGGTGGAGGCTCCGGAACAAACGAAGAACGGCCTTGCGCGTTGGGACATGGTTAGCCGGGATGAGGGTGGTACCCTGCTCTTTTCCGACAGTCCTGAATATGTGGAGCAAAATGGCATTCTCTATCAGGATTCCGTTCAGGGCGATGCCCGCGTGCTCTTTTATCATTTGAACAATAGCAGTGAGCCGAAAAAATTGGCGGTTGTGCTGAAAAATGAATACAATGGACGTAATGAAGTATTGGTCACGCGTGGCGGCAGCGGCCGTCCCAGCAGTGATTATCTGAAGGTGGGCAAAGCTACCCAGCTCGAATACTTCAGTGGTGAGAAAAATCAAAAGATAAACTTATCCGCAGGCATGTCAAAGCTTTTGCAGGAGAATATGAATATGACCATTCTCCAGCCGGGAGAACTGACCTACGGTGTATTTGACTTCCATGCGGAACACAGTGTGCTGGTCTCGGTTATCATGCTGGACGCCTATGGCGACCCCGTGACGGCCGTGGAAAATCTGCCCGTACTGCCCAAGGATGAAATGCGTCTGCGCGGTACGTTTAAGGGCATGAACCGCGTGCTGTCGGCCAAGAAGGTCTACAATCCCGGTGAGGACGGCGGCGTTTATTTCATGCTGGCGGATGATAAGTCGGATAAATACCGTACAGGGATTGACGCTACCGATGGCAGCAGCGTGACGAACTATGGCAACTATGGCATCAATTACCGCATTGAACTGCCGGTGCAGGCGGGGAAAGTGGATTATTATTTAAGCCCCTTGGGCGGCACCTATGCCGGCGCTATGCGCAGCTTCCAGGCGACCAAGACCTATACCTTGTTCCCTACACCGGGCGAGCGTGCCTACTTTGGTGACCGGACAGCGCCGGAAAGCGATGTCGTGCAAGCACAGCGAGAAGCCGGCACCTGGCAACTGGCCAAAAACACAGAGCTGGCGCCGTTGGGCGAAAGCGTGGGCAAAAGCGAAACCGTCTTTGAATTTTCCCCGCCGGGCGCATCCAATCTGCCCGTAGCGGTGGTTATGCTGCCGAAGAAATAAAGAATAAAGGAGAATCATTTTCCATGTCTGAAAAGAAACCATTTTACATTACAACGCCGATTTATTATCCCAGTGCCAAGCTGCATATCGGTCATGCTTACTGCACGACCATTGCGGACTCCATTGCCCGCTACCACCGCCTGGTTGGGGATGATGTATTTTTCCTGACCGGTTCGGACGAACACGGTCAGAAGATTCAGCAGAAGGCCGAAGAAGCCGGCATTAAGCCCATCGAGTACACGGATAAAATCGTGGCTGGCTTCCAGAACCTTTGGCAGAAACTCAATATCAGCAATGATGACTTCATCCGTACCACGGAAAAACGCCATGAAAAGGTTGTGCAGGAGATTTTCCGCCGCATCTATGCCAAGGGCGATATCTACAAAGGTTCTTACAAGGGCCTTTACTGCACGCCCTGCGAAAGCTACTGGACGGAACATCAGCTCGATGAAAACGGCTGCTGCCCGGACTGCGGCCGTCCTGTGCAGGAAGTGTCCGAAGAAGCCTACTTCTTCAAGATGAGCAATTATCAGGATAAGATTCTCGCCTATATCGAAGAACATCCGGATTTCATTCAGCCGGTATCCCGCCGCAATGAGATGATTAACTTTATCAAGCAGGGATTGGAAGATTTGTGCATTTCCCGTACGTCCTTTGACTGGGGGATTCCGGTGCCCATTGATGAAAAGCACGTTATCTATGTGTGGTTTGATGCACTGACCAACTACCTGACGCCGATTGGCTTCCTCGATGACCAGGAAAAATTCAACAAGTACTGGCCGGCTGATTTGCACCTCGTGGGCAAGGAAATCGTGCGCTTCCATACCATCATCTGGCCCTGCATCCTCATGGCCCTCGACCTGCCGCTGCCGAAAAAAGTTTACGGTCATGGCTGGCTGATTGTGGACGGCGACAAAATGAGTAAGTCCAAGGGCAATGTCATTGACCCCATCGGCCTGATAGATGAATTCGGTGCCGATGCTATCCGCTACTTCCTGCTCCGCGAAATCAACCTCGGTCAGGACGGTAACTTCAGCCGTGATGCCCTGATTGGCCGCATCAACAGCGATTTGGCCAACGACCTCGGCAACCTGCTGCACCGCACCCTCAACATGGTGGGCAAGTTCCAGGATGGCGTGCTTATCGCTCCGCAGGGCGAAAGCGAAGTGGATAAGAGCCTCAAGGCTGACGCCGCAGAAACGGTTGCTTACTTTGCCGAAAATATGGAGAAGATGGAACTTTCCCTGTCCATCAAGAAGGTTTGGGCCTTTATCAGTCGTGCGAACAAATACATTGATGAAACGGCTCCCTGGGCACTGGCCAAGGACGAAACGAAGAAACAGGAACTGGCTAACGTCATGTACAATCTGGCCGAATCCCTGCGCCATATCAGCGTGCTGATCAGCCCGTTTATGCCCATTACGGCAGAACGCATCTGGCAGCAGCTCAACCTGTCGGGCGAGTTTGCCGCTGTACAGCTGGACGATATCAAGACCTGGGGCGGCATCGAAGGCGGCCACAAGGTGGGCACGCCGGAACAGCTCTTCCCGCGCATTGAAGTGGAGAAGGAAGAAGCTCCTGCCAAGCAGGAAAAAACGGCGAAGAAAAACAAGCAGGAAAAGAAAGAGGCTAAAAAAGAACAGGCTGACGAAAATGCTGAAATCAGCATTGACGATTTTGCCAAGATTCACCTGCGGGTGGTCAAGGTTCTCGCAGCTGAACCCGTGCCCAAGACGGAAAAACTCCTGAAACTCACGGTGGATTTGGGCGATGAACAGCGCGAAATCGTGTCCGGCATTGCCAAACACTATGAGCCGGCTGACCTTGTCGGCAAGAACGTGGTCATGGTCATCAATCTGAAACCGGCCAAGATTCGCGGCATTGTGTCCCATGGCATGGTGCTTGCGGCTTCGCAGGGCGATGATTTGCAGGTCTTGTCTGTGGATATGCCGGTAGGCTCCACGGTGCGCTAAGATGGCAGACTTTACCCTGGTGGATACCCATACCCACCTCAACGACAGTAAATTTGCTGGCAGCGAAGCCGAGGTTATCGCACGGGCTAAAGAAGCCGGTGTTACCCGCCTGATTAATATGGGCGATACCCTGCAATCCTCCGCCAAGGCGGTGGAGCTGGCAGCGGCTTATGATGGCGTATATGCCGGCGTGGGCATTCACCCGGAGGAAATCTATGAGCTGGGCGCGGCTGATGATGAACAGCTCTCTGCCTGGACGAGAGAAAAGCGGGTGGTGGCCATTGGTGAAATCGGCCTTGACTATTATTGGGAAAAGGACGAGGAGAAGCGTGCGCTGCAGCGGCGCATGTTTATCCATCAGCTGGATTTGGCCCGGCAGCTGCATCTGCCGGTCTGCATCCATGACCGGGAGGCGCATGGTGATACCATGGCGATTCTGAAAAAGGAAGGCAAAGGCCTGAAAGGCGTCCTGCATTGCTTCTCCGGCAGTTACGAAATGGCGCAGGAAATCTACAAAATGGGCTGGTATATCGGCGTCGATGGGCCTCTGACCTATAAGAATGCCGCGAAACTTCCTGAGATTGTGGAAAAATTTCCCTTAGAGCGCATTTTGGTGGAAACAGATGCCCCATATCTGGCCCCTGTACCCATGCGTGGCAAGCAAAATGAACCGGCTTTTGTCCGCTATGTGGCGGAGAAAGTCGCCGAAATCAAGGGAATTTCGGTGGAAAACGTGGCAAAACAAACCTCAGAGAGTGCTGAGGAACTATACGGCATCTAAAACGGGAATATGCCTGTTTTTGACTGAAAGTGGTGGATACACTATAGAAAATCGTGTCCACCGCTTTTTTATTCCCATTTTTCATGTGTTTTTCAGCTAAATGTGGGAGAATAGGAGCATGAGATTTGACAAGGTATTAAATCTCATGTTATACTACGCGAAGTTCTTCACCAAAATTTTGAAGGGGGCTTTCAATGAGTTTAACGAAACTATTAGCATTCAATCATAAAGAAAAAAAACTCGTAATGTGCATGGTGCTGGCCATTATGATGATGATGACAACGGGGTTTACCAATACCTCGCTGCCGGACGATTGGCACCAGGTAACGATTGTGGCTGATGGCAAAACCATTAAGACCACAACCAATCATACGAATCCAGCATTTATCTTAGGAAAAAATGGCGTGAAACTTAGAGCCAACGACGAATACCATCTGGAAAAGGATGGCAAGAACACGAAAATCACCGTTTACCGCGCGGTCCCGGTAACGGTAACGTACAATGGTCAGGCAAAACAGATCGTGACCAGCAAGCAGACCGTAGGCGACGCCCTGATCGAGTTGGGCTACAATCTGGAGGATGTGGAAACACCTCTGGGACTGGATGCGAAAATTCAGGCAAACTTAGACATAGTAGTAACGGACAGTGCCAAAAAACGCGAGGCACTGCAGCGTATGCGTGAAGAACAAATGCGACCCATGGTGCAGACGGAGATGGGTAATCTGCATTACACCGGTGTTTACACCATGGAAGCAACGGCTTACCTGCCTACGGATGGCAGCGGCTCTGGCATTACGGCAACGGGCATTCCTGCCCGCCGCGGTGTAGTGGCCGTGGACCCTGGCGTTATTCCTTTGGGCTCCAGAGTTTACATTCCGGGCTATGGTGTGGCCATTGCCGCTGATACCGGCGGCGCTATCCGTGGACAGAAAGTAGACCTGTGCATGGAAACTTACGGCGAGTGCATGAACTTTGGTCGGAGAAACATCGAGGTTTATGTGCTGGCATAATGCAAGAAAAAAAATCCGCAAGCAAATTTGCTTGCGGATTTTTTTACTGTTCAATTTCGACACCGTTTTTCCTGCATTCGTTAAAGAAGAAGACGGCGTTGGTGTCTTTGGGATTTTCGCTCCAGAACTTGATGAGCTTTTGTGCCATTTCGTATTTTTCCTGCATGAAGGGCAGAAGGTTTTCGGCGGTAACCGGGCCGCCGACGGTCATAAACACATCAATATTATGTCCGAGGGTTTCGAGCATTTCCTCTGTACATTCATTCTTTGCCAAAGCCTCGGCAAAGCGTACCCCTTGTTCAACATCATCGGCATAGCCGCGCTTTAGCAGCCAGACGGCGATTAGCTTTTCCATGGAAGTCCCTCCCTTTTTCGCTCTGTGCTACATGTATTCTATGCAGCAGGGAAAAAATCCTGCTTGTATGATGAAGGAATTTAGCAGATAAGTGTTACCTGCTTCTGTACCAGCATTTTCTGCCAGAGGGAGTCCGGCTGGCTGTCGGTGACTAATGTATCAATAGCCTGCAGGTCGCAGGTTTTCACAAAGGCTGTCTGGTCGAATTTGGAATGGTCGATAAGCAGCAATGATTTTTTGGCCTGCGCAAGCATGACCTGTTTGACTACGGATTCGTCCTCATTGGATTCCATTACGCCGAATTGCTGGTGCAGCCCCTTGCAGCTGATGAGGGCGATATCGGCAAAGTAGCGTTCAAGGGAATTACAGGTGGCAGCGCCGGTAAGCGCCAGCGAATTGGGCCGCAGGTTTCCGCCGGTAGAGATAATGCGGAAGGGCGCGGCAGCAAAGTCATAGGCCAGACGGATGGAATTGGTGATAATCGTGATGTTCTTATGGTCTTTGAGCTGTTGCAGCAGGGAAAGGCAGGTCGTGCTGGAATCGACCATGATGGTATCGCCGTCGCTGATGAGTTCACGCGCCTTTAGCGCAATGTATTCCTTGTCTTCGCTGTGGATGGTGCTGCGCTTCAAAAAGGATAAATCTTCGCTGGCCTTCTGTTCATTTAGGACAGCGCCACCGTAACTGCGGCGCAGCAGGTTCTCGCTTTCTAATTTTTCCAAATCCCGCCGCACGGTTTCTTCCGTCACGGAAAAGAGCTGGCT
This sequence comes from Pseudoselenomonas ruminantium, assembly GCA_002373045.1. Taxonomy (GTDB): domain Bacteria; phylum Bacillota; class Negativicutes; order Selenomonadales; family Selenomonadaceae; genus Selenomonas_A; species Selenomonas_A ruminantium_J. Next base: position 24,781 of record DFHU01000023.1, read on the forward strand.
CAGCTCGGAGACATAGACTTTCTTTTCCTGTTGAATTTTATCCATAATTAATTGGCGCCGTTCAATACCTAACATACAATCACCTCGTCTTGCTTTATGGGTTTATTATAGCGAAATACAGGTGAATACGCAAGGAAACAAAAATAAAAACAGAAAAAACCACAAAAATATCTGTATTTACTATTGATTTTTCTGTTATTGTGTTGTATTATTGGGTTGTAAACAAAAACAAGTCCAAACAAAACAAACAAAAACAACATTATTGGATTAAAGATGAGTTTGGCGCGAGGAGTTGAGAAAGTGGCACAGCGTAAATATTATCTGGCCATTGATATCGGTGCCTCCAGCGGGCGGCATATTTTGGGCTGGCTGGAAAACGGCAAGATACGCATTGAAGAAATCTATCGCTTTGAAAATAAGCTGGTCAAGAAAAATGGCCATCTTTGCTGGGATATTGAACATTTGTTCAGCGAAGTAAAGGCAGGCATAAAGGAGTGCGGGAAGTTGAACCGCATTCCGGCAAGCCTTTCCATTGATACCTGGGGCGTTGATTTCGTCTTGTTGGATAAGGAGGGAAAACTGCTCGGTGATACCGTCGCTTATCGTGACAGCCGAACCCGTGGTATGGACGAGGAAGTCTACCGGGTGATTGGCGAGAGCGAGCTGTATAGCCGCAATGGGATTCAAAAGCAGCTCTTTAATTCCATCTATCAGCTCATGGCGATAAAAAAGACGCAGCCGGAGCTTTTGGTACAGGCAGAACATTTCCTGATGATTCCGGAGTACTTGCATTATCTGCTGACCGGGCAGATGGTCAATGAATATACCAATGCGACAACCACGCAGCTGGTCAATGCTGAAACGCAGGATTGGGACTATGAACTTCTGGAAAAATTGGGCCTGCCGACCAAAATCTTTGGCAAGCTGCATATGCCGAAAGATGTGGTGGGGCAGCTCACAGAGGCTATGGCCGCCGAGGTCGGTTTCCAGACGGAAGTGGTACTGCCAGCCACGCACGATACCGGTGCGGCAGTTATGGCGGTGCCGACCAGTGCCGAAGATGCGATTTTTCTGAGTTCTGGTACCTGGTCGTTGATGGGCATTGAACGACTGATTCCCGATTGCACGGAAAAGAGCCGGGAACATAATTTCACCAATGAGGGCGGTTATCACTACCGCTACCGCTATCTGAAAAACATCATGGGCATGTGGATGATGCAGTCCCTGCGGCGCGAATTCAAGCATAAGTACACCTTTGAAGAACTTTATCAGCTGGCCTATATCGGCAGGTACTTCACTTCAGTGGTCAATGTGAATGATGACCGTTTCCTGGCACCGGAAAGCATGATTGGCGCGATAAAGGATTATTGTCGGGAACATGGTCAGGAAGTGCCGGAAACGGAAGGCGAAATCCTGTATTGCGTATATATGAGCCTGGCCAGATGTTATGTGCAGACCGTGGCAGAGATTGAAGAACTCACGGGCAAAACATATTCCCGGATTCATGTGGTGGGCGGTGGCTGCCAGGATAAGTTCCTGAATGCCCTGCTGGCAACGGAAACGGGCAAAGAGGTCTATGCCGGCCCCATAGAGGCGACGGCTGTAGGCAATTTAATGGCACAGATGCTTAAAGACAACTGTTTTGCCGACTTGCATGAGGCCCGGCAGGTGGTGGCAAAATCCTTTGCGGTTTCGCCTGTGGAAGGAAAATTATCGTTTTAACTGGAGGTAAGAAGATGTCTCGTTTTGAAGAAGCTGTGAAAAAATATGCTGCCTTGGGCATTGATGTGGAAAAGGTTTTGGAAAAACTCAAAAACGTCAGCATTTCCCTGCACTGCTGGCAGGGGGATGATGTGCGGGGCTTTGATACAGACCCGAATAAACCGCTGACCGGCGGCATTCAGACCACGGGTAATTATCCGGGGCGTGCACGTACGCCGGAGGAACTGATGGCCGATATCGACAAGGTCATCAGCCTCGTGCCGGGCAAGCCTAAGATGAACCTGCATGCCAGTTATGCCATCTTCGACAAGGGCGAATGGGTAGACCGGGATAAGCTCGAACCGAAACACTTTGCCAAATGGGTGCAGTTCTGCAAGGAAAGAGGCCTGGGCTGCGACTTTAATCCGACCTTCTTTTCCCATCCCAAATGCGACCCGCTGACCTTGTCTTCCGCAAATGAGGAAACGCGCAAATTCTGGATTGAGCATGGCAAGGCCTCTATCCGTATCAGCTCTTATCTGGCGGAGAAACTGGGACAGCCCTGTGTCATGAACATTTGGACCGGTGACGGCTTCAAGGATATTCCCGGCGACCGCCTTGGCCCTCGCAAGCGCTACAAGGAAAGCATTGACGCCATTCTTTCTGAACCCTTTGATTTTAACAAGGTGAAACCCTGCGTGGAAAGCAAGGTCTTCGGTATTGGCGTGGAATCCTATACCGCCGGCAGCGGCGAGTTCTCGCTGACCTATGCCGCCATGAACAAGGATAAGTGCATTCCGCTGATGGATAACGGCCATTATCATCCCACGGAAGTGGTCAGCGACAAGATTCCGGCCCTGCTGACCTTCTTTGATGAAATCGCCCTGCATGTAACAAGACCCGTGCGCTGGGACAGCGACCATGTGGTGCTCTTTGATGATGAAACGAAGGAAATTGCCCGGGAAATCGTACGCTGCGGCGGTCTGGATGGCCGGGTGAAGATGGCTCTGGATTATTTCGATGCCTCCATTAACCGCGTATCGGCCTGGACTGTCGGCTACCGTAACTTCCAGAAGGCCCTGCTCTTTGCCATGCTGCAGCCGGTAGAAGAACTCAAATCCCTGCAGGATAAAGGCCAGTTCAGCAAGTTGATGGTGGTGCAGGAAGAATTAAAGATGCTGCCGCTCGGCGATATTTGGGCAGAGTTCTGCAGCCGCAATGGTGCACCGCAGGATGGTGAGTGGTTCCGTCAGATTGAAGAATATGAGGAAAATGTGCAGTTAAAGCGCATTTGATAGGAGTTGTAGTTTTATGGATATCAAAGCAGCAAAATTTATGGAAGGCTTTATCCGCCTGACCGCAGATGCATTCAAGAAAGGCTGGCATGAACGCAACGGCGGCAATCTGACTTATCGTGTGCCGGCAAGTGAGGTGGAGTCCGTGAAGGACAGCCTGCATGAGGTAAAGGAATGGCTCCCCATCGGCAACACGGTGCCGGGGCTGGCCGGAGAATACTTCCTCGTCACGGGCAGCGGCAAGTATATGCGCAATGTGGAACTTGCCCCTGAGGAAAACGTGGCCCTGATTAAAATTGACGAAAAGGGAGAAAACTACGGAATTGTCTGGGGGCTGGTCAAAGGCGGCCGTCCTACCAGCGAATTGCCCACCCATTTGGCGAATCATGAGCTCAAAAAGAAATTGACGGATGGCAAAAACCGCATTATCTATCATGCCCATCCGACCAACCTCATTGCGTTGACCTTTGTTCTGCCGCTGAACGATAAGGAATTCACCCGGGAACTTTGGGAAATGGCGACCGAAGACCCTGTGATTTTTCCGGAAGGTCTGGGCGTTGTTCCCTGGATGGTGCCCGGCGGCAAGGCCATTGCCGATGCGTCAACAAAACTCATGGAAAAATATCGCGTAGTCGTTTGGGCACATCATGGGCTCTTTGTCTGTGGCGATGACTTTGACGAAGCTTTCGGCTTGATGGATACGGTGGAAAAAGCCGCGGAAATCTGTGTGAAAGTCCGTTCCATGGGCGGCAAGAAACAGACCATCACCAAGGAGAATTTCCTGGATTTGGCCAAAGAGTTTAATATTGACCTGAATACCGATTTGCTGGATTAAGATTTACGGTTGCGGCAGGGGCGAAAGCCCCTGTAACAATAAAAGGAATTATCAAAATCTTTTAAGCCTTGACAATTTTATGAAGCGAAAGGAAGGGTAAGAAGTGTTAAACGTAGAACTGGATTACAACATGTCTGCCTGGAAAAAGACCCTGATTGCCGGTCTCATCAGTTACATTGATGCCGGCTCCATTGTGGCGGGGGCTTCAGGCCTTAGTATGTGGCAGGACTATCTGGGCATGAGCAGCGTGCAGATGGGGCTTTTGGCAGCCCTGTCCTCCAATACCGGCGGTGCGGCGATAGGTGCGCTTATCGGCGGTAAGATTTGCGACAAGTATGGCCGCAAGTTCGTGTACAACTGGGCACTTTTGATTTATATGATTGGTGTGGCGATTATCTGTCTGGCTACCAATTATCCGATGTTCCTTTTGGGTTATGTAATTGTTGGCTTGATGGTCGGTGCTGATGTGGTGGCTTCATGGACCTTTATCGCTGAAGAAGCACCTTCAAGGAATCGTGCAAAACACTGTGGTTCGGCGCAGATAGCGTGGATGCTTGGCCCCGTAGTCGTGTTTGCAGCTTCCATTCCCATGAATGAAATGTTTGGCCTGTTGGGCAACCGATTGATTTTTGCGCATTTGATTGTGGTGGCTGCCTGGATTTGGTATCAGCGCCTTAAAATGCCGGAATCCACGGAATGGGCAGCTGCCAAGAAACAGGAAGCAGAACTGGCTGCTCGCGGCATCAAGCAGAAAAAAGTCCGCTATGCCGATATTCTCCGCGGTACCAGCTTTAAGACGGTAGCCCTGTGTGTCTGCGTTTATGCCTTCTGGAATCTGGCTGCCAGCACCAATGGTTTCTTCATGCCCTATGTGTATGAGCACGTAGGCAATCTCAGCAATTCGATGGCACTCGGCATGACGGCCCTGAATTTCGCCGTTTGCATTGTCACCACGATTATCTTTATGTATACGGCCGATAAGTTCAATCGCCGTAAGGTTTACGCGATTTTCTCCGGCTTGGGGGTTATCAGCTGGTTTGTCTGGGCACTGCCCGGTGAAATGCTGCAGACCTGGATGCTGTTCTTCTTCACGATTGTCTGGGGCTTTTCCATGCAGCAGCAGTTCTATCAGCTTTGGAGTTCCGAACTGTTCCCCGTACGTTATCGCGCTACCGCACAGGGCTTTACCTTCTTTGTGACGAGATTTTCGGCTGCGATTTGGGGATTTGCGGTACCGCTTATCATGGAGGCACTGGGCTTTAGAATTGCTGCTGTGCTGATGATTGGTTTCTGCGTGGTAAGCTGGCTGGCAGGTGCAATTTGGGGCGGCGATGACCGCGGCAAGACCCTCGATGAAATCACCCATGACCGCTATGGTGATGAAATCGATGAAAATGGCTGGCTGGTAGAGCCGGAAACGCATGCACATGCTGTAGCACATAAATAAGGAAAGGTCGATGGCTTATGGAACGTTTTGCCTGGAAAGCCGTGGTAAAAGATGGTATGCTTTCCGAATATAAAAAACGCCACGATAATATCTGGCCGGAACTGAAACAGGTGTTAAAGGACGCAGGAATCAGCAACTACACCATTTGGAACACCGGTAATGAGCTGTTTGGTTATTTTGAGTGTGACAAGGGCGTGGCCTATGCAGAAAAATATCAGGCGGCCAGTTCCGTAGTGGATAAGTGGAATGCGTACATGAAAGACGTTATGGTTATGGAAATGGACCCGGAAACGGGAGCCCAGCCGAAAATGCAGCAGGTATTTTATCTGGCATAAAGAAAAGGACTATGGCAAACGAAGGATTTGTCATAGTCCTTTTTTATTGTGGCGTCTGTTGCTTTAGGAAATGGGACAGGAAGGTGTGTTACTGCCGCCGCGCTCAGCGGTATGTTTGCCCTCAAAGAGCGCCTGGCTGACCTTGCGCATGAGTTCATCCTGTTCAGCGGCAGCCGAGAATACTACCTGCTTGTTGGGAACAGTTTTTTCGGTATCAACTTCCGTAATGGCCAGCTGCAGGCGGTGACTTTTGTCCTTGCGGAAGGAATAGCTGCTGCGTGTCGCCAGCCATTCCGTAATCATTTCGATATTCTGGAAGGAGGCAACCTTATTATAGTCCTTGTAAACTTCAGCAGCCATGGCAGCGGCCTCTTTTTTGCCGGCAACGGCACCGATAATGGAAAACTCAGTATTTGTTTCTTCTGTTATAAGACAGGTAACGATGTAGAGCATGATAAAACCTTTCTTTCTCCGTAGAATAATGGACGGATTGTCCGCTATTATTGTAACAAATATCCTTTAAATGTCAATTTATGGGCAGGATGAGTGTATACAAATAGTGGACATTTTAGGGGAATGTAGCATAAAAAATACATATTTACACATATGGTAAAATTTTTGTGTTATTTTTATAACATATATTTCTTTCATGGAGGATAAATTAGTCTGTTATTAGATTAGTGGTGAATAAAAGGACATATGTCTTTGAAATGGGGAGGCGAAAAATGTATAGTTATCTATGTAACAGTTTTTACACTTTTGAGTAGTTTGCAGATACTTAAATTTATGCTATAATGTCTACTCGTAACAAACATCGCAGAGATGCGGTATTGTGTGTGTATTTTGTAAGAAGTTAGGAGAATGATTATGGTGGAATCACATCCAGTAAACCGTAAAAAAGCGTTTAATATGCTCTTTTTCCTGGAATTCTGGGAACGTTTTGGTTATTATGGGCTGCAGGCTGTGCTGGCCGGGTTCTTTGTAAAGAGCCTGGGCATGGAAGATGCAGAGTCCTTTGTGGTATTCGGTGCATTCAGCGCCATGGTATACGGTTATGTATCCATTGGCGGCTTTATCGGTGATAAGGTGCTGGGAACGCAGCGCACGATTGCCTTGGGCGCTGTCGTGCTGATGATTGGTTACTTCATGATGGGCATGGCCGGCAGCAACAAGGATATGGTGTTCCTGGCTCTCGGTGCTATCGCCTGCGGTAATGGTATCTTTAAGGCCAATCCATCTTCCCTACTGTCTAAGCTTTATGAAGGGGCAGAGGAAGAACTGGATAGTGCGTTCACCATGTATTATATGGCCGTAAATATCGGTTCTTTCATTTCCATGCTTTTGGTGCCTATCGTAGGCGCCCAGTATGGCCTGGATTTGGGCTTTATGATTTGTGCTATGGGTCTGGTGCTGGCTATTGGCGGCTTTATCAGCTTCCGTTATCTGGTTCGTGGCATTGATTCTCCGGCAGGGGCACAGCCGCTGTCCATGGTGAAGCTTGCCGCTACCATTGCCGGTGTCGTGGCTATGACCTTTGTATCCAGCTGGCTCCTGTCGCATCTGTCTGTTGCTCATTGGCTGCTGCTCATCATCGGTATTCTCGTTTATGGCGTATTCTTTAAGATGATTTTCCAGTCTACGGGTGCTACCCGCAGCCACATGATTGCGGCTATGATTCTGATTGTGGAAGCTATCGTGTTCTTCACGCTGTACAATCAGATGCCGACGTCGCTCAACTTCTTTGCGATTAAAAATGTGGAACACAGCATTATGGGCATAAATATTCCCGATGCACAGGTGTTCCAGACCCTCAATCCGTTCTGGATTATGCTCGCCAGCCCGGTTCTGGCTTTCCTTTATTCCCGTTTCGGCAGCCAGGGTAAAGATCTTTCTATGCCTGCCAAGTTTGCGCTGGGCATGCTGCTGACGGCAGGTTCCTTCCTCGTGGTGGGTTTCTCGGCGAACTTCGCCAGCGAAGCCGGTATCGTATCCGCCTGGTGGCTGGTAGGTTCCTACTTCCTGAGCTCCATCGGCGAGCTTCTCATCAGCGGTCTGGGCCTGTCCATGATTTCCAAACTCGTGCCGCAGAAACTCATCGGCTTCTTGATGGGCGCATGGTTCCTGACCACGGCTATTTCCTCCATTATCGGTGGCTGGGTAGCCAGCCTTACGGCTGTGCCGAAGGACGTTACCGACCCTGTGCTGACACTGGGCGTATACTCTGATGTATTCACGCAGATTGGTCTGGTTACGCTGGGCGTAACGGCGGTTATGGCGTTGACGGTTCCCATGCTCAATCGCTTGATTAACAAACAGGATGATGTTGAAGCAGAAGTGGAAACAGAAGCTGCTTTGGAAAAATAATTTCAAAAAAGTATTGACATCTGCTCTCGAAGTCGCTATAATAATTTTTGTTGATTGCGAGAGCGGTTGACCAATGACTCAGTAGCTCAGTTGGATTAGAGTATTTGACTACGAATCAAAGGGTCGGGGGTTCGAGTCCCTCCTGGGTCACCATATTGAAATATGATAGCCACGTCAAATGGCTGTTTATAAGACTTCTAGTATACTTACTAGGGGTCTTTTTTGTATTCGCGCCACGACTATCCAAACTGGAGCTACTTAACTTTTACAGACACGGCTGGAGAGGCTCAAAAAGTTATGGTGGTATGTAAAGAAAAGGGTATAAACTATATAGCTCATTCACTGCATATAAAAGGGGGGGATGACACATCCCAAATAACAAAGGCGGCCCGTTGACTAGAAATAGGAGTCGGCGAGCCGCCTTTGTTTTTAGGGGGGGATTTCGCAGCCCCCTATTTTGTTTTTTATTGTTGGAGAACGAACTTTAATCCATCACTGTGGCCGCCTCCACGCTTGTTCTCGAGGGTGGTCAGGCCAATAAGATAACCTTTGAGTGTTACCTGAGTATTATTCTCTATACCATCTCCAGAGCCAACGACCAAAATAGATATATACTTACCGTCTGCTGTGCGAAGCATTGCCTCAAAACCATCTTGCTTCAGATACTTGGCGATGTTGCTATCAGGTGGGAAGTGCTGAATGTCATAAATCATGCCAGATACAGACAATACCTTGCCGTAGAAATCCCACGGCTTTTTGATGGCGGAATTTGTGTTCAGCGCTTCAGCTTGTGCACTAGGAATGTAGTCTGGATATGCTTTTATAAGATCGATGGCTTTCTTCATGTTCTTGCCATCCTCATCCTTCTGATTGCTCTTGTCCCATCCTTCAGAGATGTCATTGGCTTTCTTTTCTTCAGCTTTTCGAGCATCTTCCTGTTCTTTGGCTGCCTTTTCGGCGGCAATTTCTTCAGGCGTTTTTTCAGGAGCTTTCTGAGTCGATTCCTTTTGGGTTACCTGTTTAGGTGAATTGTTACTTGATGATTTGTTATTGTCTCCGCCGCTTGTAGCAAAACCAAGAATCAGGGCAACTACGCAAACGATGCCTATGAGTCTTTTCTTTTTGCTGATATCGATGTAGGTTGGGTCTTCCTTGTAGTTATCACCAGCAAGCTTTCTTGCAGCAGATTTCTTTCTCCAGAAGACAATGAACGCTATTAGCGTCACCACAAATACTAAATACATAAAACCATTCATGATAGAATCCCTCCTCCTACAATAGAACTA
>DFHU01000071.1 GCA_002373045.1 Pseudoselenomonas ruminantium
GCCTTGTTGCGGCTGTGGCATTTGGCCCATATTATTCGGCATCGCCTGGCCTTGCTGTGGTTGTGGCGTTTGACCCATATTATTCGGCATTGCCTGCCCCTGGGGAGATTGCATAATCTCGCCACTGCTTGCCGGGCGGGGCATAAAATACTGTACAAGCTGTTTGAGGAAATTAAGGGAATTTGTCTCCCCTGTTGGAAGCTGCTGAACCATCCCCTGGGGTGCTAAAGCCAAAAGTAACTGTTGAACCTCTTTCGGTAGTTCAGCAAATGGTTTATTATCCAATAACTCAAAGGCAGCTTTCGTCAAAAGTACCGGTTCTAAAGCAGGTCCCTGCTCCGTACTGGTCAGATTTTTCAAGTTGGTCAACAGCGCCTGCATGGTATCGCTGACTTCCATCGTCATCCCACGTTCCATGAGTTTTCCCATTTGCGTCAACATCCGGGAAAAAGCACTCAGCTGTTCCATGGAAAAACGCTGGCTCTCCAACGTGCTGCCCAATCCTTGTGCCAAGGTTTCTTCCAGTGAGAAGGCCTGCTTCATGACATTTTTTATAAGCCGCTGCAAATCTTCAGGCATTTTTTCCACAGCATCCTTTTGATTGGTGGATATTTTTGCTAAAACACCTGCCATATCATCCACAGCATTTTGAATGGATACATTGGTTTTCGGGCTAAATGCCGCTGACGAACCGCCGCCATCACCACGGCGTCCAACACCATCTACGGATGGAGCTTGTGGTCTTTCTATGGGACGGACTCCTACATTCATTGATGCTTCCATTGGCATTTCCCATCACACCTTCTCTACATTCTCAACATGGATTAATACGGAATTTGCATACTTACATCCACCATGGAACGGATTGGCTCAAAAGACTTCCGATGTATTGGACAGGGCCCATACTGGCGCAAAGCAGCGATATGCTCGGCCGTTCCATAGCCTTTATGATGTGCAAAGCCATATTCCGGATACTTTTTGTCGTACTCATCCATCAGGCGGTCACGATTGACCTTGGCGATAATGGAGGCCGCCGCGATGGAGGCCGATTTGGCATCGCCTTTGATAATGGACAGGGAAGGCACGTTCAGATTCTCCAGCTTCACCGCATCAATCAACACGGCCTGCGGCTCCTGTTCCAAGCCGAAAATGGATTCGTACATCCCATTAATCGTCGCTTGATAGATATTTACCCGGTCGATGGTTTTGGCATCGACAAACACCGCTTTTACGGCAACGGCCTTAGCCATAATTTCATCGTAGAGTTCTTCCCTTACCTTGGCCGAAATCTTTTTCGAGTCGTTGATTTTCGGCAAGTACAGCTCATACGGCAGAATAACGGCCGCCACCGATACCGGGCCAGCCAACGGGCCACGGCCTGCTTCATCCACACCGGCAACCAAATCACAACCCTTGGCCCAGAACTCCCGCTCATAGCTGTATAATTCGCTGACACGCAGTCTGTCCTGCTGCTCGCGCTGATAGCGGCGCACGAGCGTCCCCATCGCCTTGCGGCTGTCCTGCGCGCAGGCCGCCAAAAATTCTTCCGTCACCTGTCCCTGCGCAAAAAACTCCTCTACTTGTTTTATCGTATATTTGCTTAAATCATTCACTACTTTTTTCACCATCTTCTGCAGGAACTTCATCTAATGTCACAAGTCCGAGTTTTCCGGCACGGAATTCATTCAAGACGATATTCTGCGCTTTTTCCAAATCCACGACGCCGCCCTTTACAAGACAGCCCCGCTTGCGGCCGATAAGCTCCAAAATTTCCAGCCCGTCTTCCGGCACATCGCCTGTGAGCTTGAAGCGCTCGGCCAGCCGTTCTGGATAATCCCGGCGCATAATTCCCAACAGCAGGGCCGTCACCTTTTCCCTATCGTAAATATCGTCGTTGATGGCACCCGTAAAGGCCAGCTTTAAGCCCACGGTCTGGTCTTCAAACTTGGGCCAAAGGATACCCGGCGTATCCAAAAGGTCAAGGTTCGTACCAATTTTAATCCACTGCTTCGCGCGGGTCACACCAGGCTTATCGGCAGCCTTGGCCTTTACAGCGCCGGCCAGACGGTTAATCAACGAGGATTTGCCCACATTGGGAATACCTAATATCATACAGCGGGCAGCCCGCGGCTTTGCGCCCTTGCTGACAAATTTTTCCGTCTTGGGACGAGCCAAATCTTCAGCCACCTTTACGAGCTGTTTCATGCCCTTGCCCTTCATGGAGTCGATGGCAACCGCCGGCACATTCTGACGCTTGAAGTAATCCAGCCATTTTTTCGTGCTCGCACTATCGGCGAGGTCCGCTTTATTCAGGGCAATCATACGCGGCTTGCCCTTGATGATTTCCGCCAGCATGGGATTGGCACTACTCAAAGGAATTCGCGCATCCAAGAGTTCAATGACCACATCCACCAGTTTCAAATTTTCCTCAATCAGCCGCTGGGCTTTTTTCATATGCCCCGGGAACCATTGCAAATTGGGGATATCTTGTTTTTCCATTAATACGTTCTCCTCTTACATCAATATCTATGCTCACTATTGTACCATATTTCCCTGCTGAAAAAAATTTAGAAAAAAAATTAAAAAACCTGTTGACAAGCAGCCGTCTATCCCGTATACTAATACTCGTTGATGACGCACAAGCGAACATCACGGGGGCATAGCTCAGCTGGGAGAGCGCTTGCATGGCATGCAAGAGGTCAGGAGTTCGATCCTCCTTGTCTCCACCATTTGAACTCCTAACGGTCACATTTTGTGGCCGTTTTATTTGTATGGTGCATGTCAGAAAATTATTGACTTTATGTTTATTCTGTGATATCATTAATCCAAGCTAAAGGTTGAACAGACCGGAAATGGTAATAGCTAGCCGTAGGGAAGTTCAAACTTGGCAACATCTTTGGCTCGTGAAGGAGGGGAGTCCAATGGGCCCGTAAGATTGGTACCCATAAACAAGATGAAAACAGAATATATGATAAACAACTAGCAGCTTGACCATAAGAGGAAAGCTGCTAGTTTTCTATTTAATTGTAAAGTTGTAACATAAATTTTATTTTCCGATTGACAGCCCCCCGCCCGATATATTAAGATATAACACAATATACATGACGGCAACGGCCGCCTGTAAAGCTTTCCACAATATGAACATCTACAGAAAGAAGGGGTTAAGTTGGCATTCTATTTTGAAGAACCATCACACACTTTTGGCGAGTATCTCCTCGTTCCCGGCTATTCCTCGGACAAATGCATTCCGGCAAACGTCTCCTTGAAGACACCGCTGGTTAAGTTCCGCAAGGGCGAGGAACCGAAGATTACCATGAACATCCCCATGACCTCTGCCATCATGCAGGCGGTTTCCGATGACAACATGGCTATCGCACTGGCCAAAGAAGGCGGTGTGTCCTTCATTTATGGCTCACAGAGTATCGAAGATGAAGCCGCTATGGTTTCCCGGGTAAAACATTATAAATCCGGTTTTGTCAGCAGTGACTCCAACATCAAGCCCTCCACTACTCTGGGCGAAATTTTAGACCTGCTGCAGGATACGGGGCACTCCACGATGGCTGTTACGGAAGACGGCACGGCTAACGGCAAACTTTTGGGTATCGTAACCAGCCGTGATTACCGCGTTTCCCGTATGTCCATGGACACACCGGCCAGCGAATTCATGACGGCTTTTGAAAATCTGATTTATGCCAAGGCAGAAGAAGTTACCACCATTGGTCAGGCCAACGATATCATCTGGGAAAACAAACTCAACATGCTCCCGATTATCGACAAGAACCAGCGCCTGCGTTACATGGTCTTCCGCAAAGATTACAATGCCAACAAAGACAATGAGCTCGAACTCATTGACGAAAACAAGCGCTATATCGTCGGTGCCGGTATCAACACCCGCGACTATGCAGAACGCGTACCTGCCCTCTTAAAGGCCGGTGCAGACGTCCTCTGCATTGACTCCTCGGAAGGTTTCTCCGAATGGCAGCGCATCACCCTCAAATACATCCATGAAAACTTCGGCGAAGATGTCAAAGTCGGTGCCGGCAACGTGGTTGATGGCGAAGGTTTCCGCTTCCTGGCTGAAGCTGGCGCAGACTTCATCAAAGTCGGCATTGGCGGCGGCTCCATCTGCATCACCCGCGAAACCAAGGGTATCGGCCGCGGCCAGGCAACAGCTCTCATCGATGTCTGCCGTGAACGCGATAAGTACTATGAAGAAACAGGCATCTACATCCCCGTATGCTCTGATGGCGGTATCGTTCACGACTACCACATGACTTTGGCTCTGGCCATGGGTGCAGATTTCCTGATGCTCGGCCGCTACTTCTCCCGCTTTGACGAAAGTCCGACGGACAAGGTCAAAGTCAACGGCACCTACTACAAGGAATACTGGGGCGAAGGTTCCAACCGTGCCCGCAACTGGCAGCGCTACGATTTGGGCGGCGCCAAGAAGCTCTCCTTCGAAGAAGGCGTTGACTCCTATGTTCCTTACGCCGGCCCCCTGAAAGACAATGTCGGCACGACGCTGGCCAAGATTCGCAGCACCATGTGCAACTGTGGTTCGCTGTCCCTGCCGGAATTCCGCGATAAGGCAAAACTCACGCTGGTATCGGCAACCAGTATCGTGGAAGGCGGTTCCCATGACGTAATCCTGCGCGACCGTTTGGGCAGAGATTAATCTTTGACAAAATAATAATCCTAAGCCCTGTTGGCAGTTTACTCCTGCCAGCAGGGCTTTTTCTAATTTAATGGTAATCTTTCCCGCATTCGTGTTATACTAAAAACATAAATGCAACACCATCTAGGAGGAATCGCTTTGCAATTCACGAAATCGTTAAAAGTCGTAAAACTGGGGGCACTGGCCGCCATTGTTTTGCTGTTTGTCATCATCCATCTGCTCAATCCAGCCTTCCTGCCCCATATGTGCGGACTGCTGGCCCGCGGAGATATTCAGGAAACAGCGGATTACATTGCCTCCTTTGGTTCCGGAGCAGTAGTGTTCAGCTTCCTGCTGACTCTCTTTGTCAACGCGCTGGGCTTTCCGCCCGCCATCATCTTTTCCACCGCCAATACGCTGATTTTCGGCATTGGCTGGGGCATCTTTATCTCAGTTGTCGCCGAGACCGTTGGCGTAGCCATCAGCTTTATCCTGCTGCGCTTTTTCTTCCGGGAAGCCGCAGAAAAAATCATCAGCCGCAACAAGACCCTGGCGAACCTGGACAAGTACAGCGGCAGCCGTGGCTTTGTGGTCATGCTGATTGCCCGCATGGTGCCCTATCTGCCGTCCGTGATGCTGAACGCCATCGGCGCCCTCTCGGCTATGCGATTCCGCGATTACGTCATCGCCTCTTTTGTCGGCAAATTTCCCTCTACCGGCATTGAAGCCATCATCGGCCACGATGCCATAACCCAACAGGAAGACCCGACCCGCATGATTGTGGTCATTATCTTTGCCATCGTGCTTATTGTTGGTGCATGGCTTTATGAACGCCATGAACAAAGAAAGAAGTGAGTTAACTTGCGAATTTCACGCCGTGAATTCATTGCCTTAACCGGAAAAATCGCTCTGTTTTTTGGCTTAGGAAACACTTTCCCAAAACTGGCAGCTGCTGCCAGCGGGACACTGCCCATTGAGGCACTGCGTCAGCTCATCACCGCTGACCCCCGCACCTCCCGTACCATTATGTGGCAGAGCAAAACGCCATTGGACGGCTGCCGTCTGCAATATCAGGCAGCAGACAATCCTCCGCAAAGCCTGCCGGTCAAAATGGAAAGTTTAGACGAAGACCAGATTACGAACTACTACTATACTGCATATCTAAAAAATCTCACTCCTGCCACGACTTACCGTTACCGCATTTGGCAGGGCAATATCGCTGCCGAGTGGCAGGAGTTTACCACCGCCCCCGCTGAAATCACGGATTTTTCTGCGCTTATCTTCTGCGATTCTCAATGCGGTCAGACCTATGCCGGCTGGGGGCAGCATTTCCGCACCGCCTGGCAACGCCATCCCAGTGCGCATTTCTTTGCCATTGTCGGCGATATCGTCGATAACGGCCAGCAGGAATGGCAATGGCAAAATTTCTTTGCCGCGCTTGCCGATATCCTGCCACAAAAATTATTCGCTCCGGTAATGGGCAACCACGAATGCTACAGCCTGCTGTGGAAATTCTGCCGCCCGCGCCGCTATGAGCTAAGCTACAACCTGCCTGCCAACGGCAGCCAGGTACTGCAGAATTACTACTATTCCTATGACTACGGCCCTGTACATTTCATCGTCCTCAATACACAAATGCTAGAGCTAAACGGCATTCATCCCGACCTTTTAGAGAAACAAAAAGCCTGGCTGCAACAAGACGTAAAAAACCACCCGGCCAAATGGCGGGTGGTTCTGATGCACAAAGATGTGCTGGCCTATGACGAATACCAGGAAGGAACAAAAACCATGATGGGTATCAGCGATATCGGCTATGCCTTTATGCCTCTCTTTGACGAACTGCATATTGACCTGGTTCTCACCGGCCATATGCACACCTATCGCAACCGGGGCCATATCCACCACCTGAAACCTGCCGACAAAGGCCCCGTCTACATCATGAGCGGCCCCATCGGCAACCAGCAGTACAACGTCCCCGCCGACAAAAATTTCGACAAATCCGCCATCTACCAACCCACACCGGAAAATTACCTGCTGCTCTCCGCCAACGCCGAAAAACTCATCATCACCTGCTACACCATAGCCGGCGAACTCATAGAAACCACCGAACTGACCCACCATTAACAACCGTCCCTGCCGGAGCAACACAATTATATCGCACCAACCCCATGGGGGCCGGTCATGTTTTTCCGTTGCGTTTGACAAGCTTGTCTAAGCAGAGCAAGTATATCGCACTAAGCCCGTGGGGGCTGGGGATTGTTTTCCGTCGCGTTTGACAAGCTTGCCTATGCAGAGCAATTATATCGCACTAAGCCCGTGGGGGCCGGTCGTGTTTTTCCGTCGCGTTTGACAAGCCTGTCTAAGCAGAGGAAAAATATGACCGGCCCCCACGGGCGCCTTTACATCAAGAAGCATATCGCGTATTACCTTACCGGCTCCACCGCAGGCAACTCCACAACACTCTCATCCTTAATCTCCCGAACCACCAATTCAACACTGGTCGCCTCCACGATAGCATCCATAATCGTCTCCACAGGCACACTTTCCACGGCTTTTACCGGCACAATTGGTGAAAGTTCCACAACTTCCTGCGCCGCTGTATTTCGCTGAGGTGCTGCAGTAATCGGCTGAACCGGAGGAAGTTCCCAGACATCCGCTGCCGGAGCAGATTTTACCGGCTCCTTTACAGGTTGTGGTACAACAGGCTGCTGTGGTGCCGCAGTAATCTTGGGCGGCTCAATTGGACGCGGTGAGATAAGGGCCGGTTTTTCCACCTTTTCCCCACGCTTTTGCGCCTTCCGTTCCTTATCAATGTCTGCCGCCGTAATGATTATGGGAATGGCTTTTGTCTTCCGTTGAGCCGCTTTCTGTTCCTCTGCTAATTCCGCTGGGGATTTCACAGCCGCCCAGCGCAAACGGGAATTCAGTTCTGGAAGATTGGCAACAGCCTTATCCACTGCCGCCGCTGCTTTTTCAGCATTCTGCCCTTTACCATCCTGCACTAAGTGAGATTGGAATAATGTCCCCGTGTCAACCGTAGAAACTTGATTCTCTGCCGCCTGTGTCACAGCTCCGGTCATCATCATGCTTATGAATACGGCTATTCCTAATGCCTTGCTCTGCTTCATCAACCTAGTCCCCCAATGGCTTATGCCTTTATTTCTCTAAAAATTTCTCTAAACATAAATAAAATTCGGCAGGACACAGAAAAAGTCCTGCCGAATTTATTGTTTATTTTTCCGCGAAACTTACAACACCTTTTTGGAAGCTGTCGATAGCTGCATCACGCAGTTCCGGATTATCAATCAGCTGTACAGAATAACGACCGCCCTTATTCCCACGGAAGAACGTTACCGCCATCTGACGGTCCGCTGTAACTAGCGTATCCGGCTGTCCGTCGCCATTGGTATCGACTTCCATTTCCTTAGCCGTGATGGCATAAATTGCTCTATCCGTCGCATTGCGGTTAATCAGCTGAATTGCCTCATAGCCGCTGGAGCCCATCAGACCATTCAAATAATTTCTGGCCGATTCCTCATCAATCGTATTCAAATCCGGCACCTTGCTGTCATCAAACGCATTTTTAATGACAACCCAAGCATGCTTGATGTTATAGCCTTCATTGGCAAAAATCAAAATTTCGCCTTCCTTGCCCTCATACAGAGCATCCGCCGGAATAACATTCGGTTTCTGCGGACAATTGATGGTATAACCATATTTCGTGCTGGTATAAACATAGCTGTTTACGCCCTGTTCAGCAGGAGCCTGCACAGTCTGCACCTGTGCTGTTTCTGTTTTGGGCGCTTTTTTCTTGGCATCAGCCTGATTCATACCCGTCCCCATAATCACAATTCCCATCAGTCCTAAGGCTGTGATAATCTTTGCTTTTTTGTTCATCATGTTACCTCTCTCTATAGTACCGTAATGGGATTCCTAAATTCATTCTCTGACTATAAAATTATAACATATATGTCAACGTTTGCGGGCAGGTTCCACATTGACCTTATAGCCCTTCACCGTATTGCGGTGCATAATACTCATAACGCGCTCAGCCACATCTTCCGGCACTTCCACGAAGGTGAACTTGTCATAGATGTTGATTACGCCGATGGTCGCGCCCGGAATATCGGCCTCGTCGGCAATGGCGCGGACGATGTCAGCAGGACGGATTTTCTGGCTGCGGCCGATGTTCAGGAACAGGCGCACCATGCCCGGTGCTCCGCCCGTATCGCCGAAACCATTGTTATCGCTCTTTTCATCCTTAAAGCCTTCCAAGGAAAGCTTCAGGGCAGCAGCGGCAATATCCACCAAATCAAAACCTTCAGCTGCCACATCCGAGATAATCTCATGATAATCGTCATAATGATTCTGCTGCAGGGTCTTAATCAGACGCTCCTGCACCAAATCCTTCTGCCGCTCCAAGAGGTCAGAAGCCGTCGGCAGTTCCTTGCGCTGAATCTTCGTATGCGCCAGTTTCATGATCAAACGCAGCTGACGGTATTCCTTCGGCTCGATAAAGGTCATGGCCACGCCCTTACGGCCGGCACGGCCCGTACGGCCAATGCGGTGTACATAGGATTCATGGTCCTGCGGAATATCGTAGTTGATGACATGGGTGATATCGTCAATATCAATGCCGCGTGCCGCTACATCCGTCGCAATCAGGATATCAATGCGCCCTTCGCGGAAACGCTTCATGACCCGGTCACGCTGAATCTGCGACAAATCGCCATGCAGACCGCCAGCAGAGTAACCGCGTGCATCCAAGGAGGCCGTCAAATCGTCCACCGCCCGCTTCGTGCGGCAGAAAATGATGAGCTTGCCTGTCTCTTCCACATCCAGCACACGGCACAGACCTTCAAACTTTTCACGCGTCTCGTAATAGAGCTGGTCAATCAGAGGAACGGTGAGATTTTCCTTCGTAATCGTAATGCGCTGGGGGTGCTGCATATAACGGCGGGACAGCTTTTCAATCGGTGCCGGCATGGTGGCCGAGAACAGCAGTGTCTGCCGGCCGTCCGGAATCTGGCGGATGATGTTTTCGATATCATCAATAAAGCCCATATCGAGCATTTCATCGGCTTCGTCGAGCACTAATGTATGCACCGTTTCCAAATCGAGCGTGCCACGATTCAAATGGTCGAGCAGACGTCCCGGCGTACCCACGACAATATGCACGCCGCGCTTCAGCGCGCGAATCTGCCGGTCAATAGCCTGACCGCCGTAGATGGGCAGCGTGCGCACGCGCTTGAACTTGCCGATTTTATTGAGCTCCTCAGCCGTCTGAATGGCCAGTTCCCGCGTCGGCGTCAGAATAAGCGCCTGCACCTTGTGGATTTTTTCCGTAATCTTCTCCACCGTCGGAATGCCAAAGGCCGCCGTCTTGCCCGTACCCGTCTGCGCCTGACCGATTACATCATGCCCTTCCAAGGTCAGCGGAATGGTCTGCGCCTGAATCGGCGAAGGTTCCTCAAATCCCATCTCCCGAAGTGCCTGCAGCACCTTACGGCTCAGTTCAATCTCACCAAAGTTTTTCAGTTCCTGTTTCAAAAAGTTCCTCCAAAAAATCTATCGTTAATCGTTTACCGGCTCGCCTACTACATCATAGGTAAAGCCCTGCAATACACGCACCTTAATCACATCGCCGGGTTTGCTCGTGGTGTCGCCTTCAATATAAACCTGTCCGTCAACCTCCGGAGCCTCGCGGTAAGAACGACCCACCGCAATATTGGGCTGGCCTTCATCACGGCCTTCCACCAGAACTTCGATGACTTTGCCCTCAAAGCTCTGATTGACTTCCTCGGAAATCTTGCTCTGCACGCTCATCAGGTCATGATAACGCTCCTGCATAACTTCTTCGGAAATCTGATTTTCCATATTATAGGCGGGGGTATCTTCCTCGCGGGAATACGTGAACACCCCCACCTTATCGAGACGCTGCTCAATCAGGAAGTTACGCAAAGTCTGATACTGCGCATCCGTTTCCCCTGGGAAACCGACGATAAAGGTCGAACGAATGGTCACGCCCGGAATACGCTCACGCAGTTTCTTAATCAGCGCAATCATCTGCTCCTGCGTATCCGGACGATGCATGGACTTGAGCACGGAGTTATGCGCGTGCTGCAAGGGCAGGTCAACATACTTGCAGACCTTGGGTTCCGTTGCATACACATCAATGAGTTCATCCGTAAAGAATTTCGGATAGCAATAGAGCGTGCGCACCCATTTGAGCTTCGGCACCTTGACCACTTCGCGCAGCAGTTCAGCGAGTGCCGGACGCTTGTAGATATCCCGACCATAATTGGTGCTGTCCTGCGCAATAAAGACGACTTCCCGCACACCGTTTTCGGTAAGCTGCTCCACTTCCGCACAGATATCTTCAATCTTGCGGCTGCGGAACTTGCCGCGAATCTGCGGAATTGCACAGAAGGCACAATGATTGTCACAGCCTTCAGCAATCTTGACATACGCCGTATAATCCGGGGTCGTACGGATACGCGGGGTCTTGGCGTCATAGAGGGTATCATCCTCGCCGGCGATGACCACACGATGGCCCTTCAAGGTTTCCTCCACAGCCTCCATAATGCGGCTCCAGGCACCCGTGCCCAGAATCGCATCGGCTTCCGGCAGTTCGTCCAAGAGTTCCTGCTTATAACGCTGACCCAGACAGCCCGTTACAATCAGGCTGCGGCAACGGCCCGACTCCTTGTAATCGGCCATGTTGAGCACCGTGGTGATGGACTCCTCCTTCGCCGACTGGATAAACGCACAAGTGTTGACAATCAAAATATCGGCTTCTGCCGGATTATTCGTCAAATCAATGCCATGGTTCTTCAGTTCACCAAGCATAATTTCCGTATCCACCAGATTCTTGGAGCAACCAAGACTGATAAAACCTGCTTTCACAAAAAAGACCTCCTAATTACGCATAAATTACGAAAGAGGATACAGCCTGCAGCGCAGACAGTACCCTCTGCATATCACAATACAGCCAAATAACTTACTTAAAGCGGACTTCCTTGACCCATCTATCCAAAAAATCATGCCGCTGCTGGGCAGTGAAATTCACCGGCTGGTCAAAAAGCAGCATATTTTTGCCCGCAAAGGATTTATAGGCCATTGTTCCGGGATTTGTCGGCACAAAGTAAAAATCCTGCTTTTGCAAAGCCTGCTGAGCTTCATCCGAGAGCAGCCAATCCGCAAATTCCTTCGCTGCAACCGTGTCGGCAGCCTTTGCTTTATAGGCAATGCCTGTACCCGCAACCAGCGCAGCGGTACCATCCGCCGGATAGACAATCTTCAAAGGGTAGCCGCCCTGCATATAGCGAATGACCTCGCTCTCTACGGCAATCGCTACATCCACTTCGCCCATGCCTGCCTGACGGACAGGATTCGAGAGATAGCGGGCATACTGCACGACCTTGGGGTGAATCTGCCGCCAAATATCATAAGTCGCCACATCACCAAACTGCGCCAGCATACTCATAAAGAGATTCGCCGATGCATCTGCGGCCAGAAAGTCCGTTATCCCGATGCGCACCTTGGGCTGCGCGGCCAGTTCCTTCCAGGTATCCGGCACCAGCGGCAAGGTCAGCAGATAATCCTTATTCACGCAGAACACAATGGGGTCATACCATACCCCAATCCAATAGCCGTCCTGCTGTCGGAAACTTTCCGGCACCTGATCGCCCGCCTCAGAAAGATAAGGTGTTAAATAGCCCGCTACGGCAGCTTTTTTCAGCGTATCCTTATCGGCCAAAACCAT
>DFHU01000054.1:0-9297 GCA_002373045.1 Pseudoselenomonas ruminantium
TCATCTAACCACCGGGCAGATGGCAGAGGATATTAGAACGATAATTCCGTGATGTAATTTTCAGCCGTACAGATAAATTTATAAATGGCTGAATTCTTATCAATGGCTGCCTGTTGGCGGTAATAGATGCCCATAGGGGCATGGGGGGATTCTTCCCAGGGGAGAAAGACCAGTTCCTTATGGGGGAGAATAAGATGCTCAGGAATCAGAGCAAACCCTGCGCCGGCAAGAGCCAGATTATAGGCTTCGCTGGTGGTGGCACAGATGATGTTGTCCAGCTCGTCATTGACGGGCACGATATGATGGCCGCGGGAAAAAACATGCTTCAAAAGATAGGGCGGAATATCAATAATCTGGCGGTAAGGCCAGATATCTGCAGAGGAGACGCTTTTTGGGCGTCTCTTTTTGCATTTCTGCGCCAGCGGATGCTGCTTATTTACGACGCAGACAAAGGCGTCTTCGCGGAGTTTTTGAAAGGCAATGTCATCAGCCGTGAATTTTGCATCTTTCATGCCCATGACTAAATCCAGCTGGTGGACGCTCAGGCGGTGCAGGTTGGCATCGGTCTGGTCAAGGGTGAGTTCCGGCACGATATTGGCATTTTCGGATAAAAGCGGCGTAAGGATTTTGCTAATCAGGCAGTTGGCATGGGAATCGGCATAGCCAATGCGCAGTACGGTGCGTTTTTGCTTATGGAAGGTAGAAATCCATTCTAACGAATGATAATAAAGAGAGAGCATTTGCTGGGCATCGTCTAAGAATTGAAAGCCCACGGGCGTAAGGCTGACGGAACGTGTAGTCCGATTAAAGAGTTTGGCGTTGAGTTCTGTTTCCAGACTTTGAATCTGCCGGGAAACAGCAGGCTGCGACAGGGAAAGCTGTTCAGCGGTCTTGGCGTAATTCAGGGTTTTGGCCAGCGTGGTAAAACATTCCAGCTGCTGCGTGTTCATCTTCATCACCTCATTTGTTTCATGATAACATAATTGATACGTTTTGTGCATAAATAATGAGATAATTGCATTTCACAAAGCGCATGCTGCCTGTTATGATGTAGCTGTAAACACAAGAAACAAGGCTTATCGGTCAGCAGTTTGACGCTGTTATCGGTATAGATGTTTGGAAATTGGAGGGAAAGGCATGAGGAGGAAAAACATTGCATCAGTTTTTGCGGCATTGATGCTGGGGGCTGCTTTGCTTTTGGGTACTGCACACGGAACCGCAGAGTCAGCCCCGGCTATGCGCTACTTTATGCAGCAGCCGGGAATTTATGCAAGCACCACGCCCTACGGCAACAATGAAAAAGCCGGCCATTATGTACAGGCCGGCGATGCAAAGATTTACTATGAAGTTTATGGTGAGGGCAAGCCCGTTTTTGTCTTTCATGGTGGCGGTGTAGGTACGCCCTATGAAATGGGGCAGCTTATCGACAAGCTGCGTCAAAACTATCAGGTTATAGCGGTGTCTACCCGTGGACATGGACGCTCGGAAATCGGTCACTTGCCGCTGACCTATGAGCAAAAGGCCAATGATATGCTGGCGGTGATGAAAGCCGTCACGAAAGAGCCTGCGATACTTCTTGGCTTTAGCGATGGTGCTTACACGGCTTATAAAGTCGCCTCCATGTACCCTGAGCGCGTGGACAGGGTTATTGCCATCGGCGCCGGTACATTGAAAAAAGGTTTTTCAATGGGGAAATGAAGGTCGAAGATTTAGCCCAAATAGATGCTAAATTTATTGAACAGCAGAAAAAAATCATGCCAGAGCCGGAACGCTATCAGGAATTTTGCACCAACTACATGAAGTTCTGGAGTCAGATGGAAGTAGGCGAAGACTTCCTAAAGACCATAACGTGTCCGGTACTGCTTATTGCCGGGGATGAGGATGACCATGCGCCAATGGTCACGATGGTGGAAGCTGAACAATATATCCCAAACGCCAGCCTCTGCATTGTTCCCAAAGCCTGGCATTCCGCGTTTATCGACAATTTCCCCGTAACATGGACGGCTATGGAAGGCTTTTTGCAGGCTGACTGGTCAAAATTGACGGGCAGCAGGAAGGTTGCGTATAACAGACGCTGATTTAGAAAAGAGGTCGTTATAGTGGAACACAAGGACATTAAACAATTACTTGCCGAATTTGAACGTATGATTAACACTGCCGATGAAAATTTGGCAGCAAAGCTGATTGCCGCAGATGCCATTTTTTATGCACCGACCCAGCCGGAGCCTCTGATGGGGCCGAAAGGCTATCTGGCGATTGTGCACATGATGCGGTCAGCGTTTTCGGATGTAAAATGGCATTTGGAGGATTGTGTGACGGAACCCGGCAAAATTGCCGTATGCTGGACATGTACGGGAACGCATGATGGTGAGTTCATGGGGCATCCGGCAACCGGCAGAAAATTCAAGGTACGCTGCATGAACTTTTACGGTATCAGGGAGGGGCAGTTTGTGTCGGATGTTGGCTGCCCGGATATTTTCGGGATACTCATGCAGACAGGGTTAATGCGTCATTAAACGTATAATAAAATAGGCGTATTGCTTATTTGGTCAGGGATGAAGATGACCATGCGCTGTGATTCGTCACAGCGTCTTTTTTGTATCTGAAATGGTCTTAGTGATGAAAAATGTGATATAATACAGTATATACCTATGAATTTTGTGATTTTACGCTTAAAAACATGGAGAATTTTGTGATGAACCGACTAAGACGAAAAATAGATGCTATTCTCGTGGAATGGTCATTAAATAAGGAGCGTATGCCGCTTATCATCAAGGGAGCACGGCAAATAGGCAAGACAGAGGCAATAAGCCACTTTGCTGATAAGCACTATCAGAATGTCGTTGCCATAAACTTTGTTCTGCAAAAGGAATACCGTAGTATATTCGATGATGGTTATGAAGTGGAGGCTATTTTGCGGAACATTTCTTTCTTGAATCCTGCTCTGAAAATGGAACCGGGCAATACGTTGATTTTCTTTGATGAACTTCAGGCCTGTCCGGATTGTGCTACCAGCCTGAAGGCTTTTAAGTTAGATGGAAGATATGATGTCATTTGTTCCGGCTCCCTTATGGGCATCAGCTATCAGGAGATTGAATCCAATAGCGTAGGCTATAAGGAGAATGTCACGATGTATCCGCTGGATTTTGAAGAATATTTGTGGGGCAAGGGATATTCGGATGAACAGGTGGAAATACTATATCAGCACATGAGGGAATTAAAACCGCTTCCCAGTACAGCTATGTCTGTATTGCGTGAAGCCTTCCGTGAGTATCTGATTCTTGGCGGCATGCCAGCGGTAGTGTGGTCGTTCATCCAGAAAGGTAATTACAGCGGAACACTGGCACTTCAAAAGCAGCTGCTTTTAGACTACGAGGAAGATATTACAAAGTATGCCCAAGGGTTAGAGCAGACGAAGATACTGAACGTATATCGTAAGATTCCTGTATTTCTGGGCAAGGATAACAAGAAATTTCAGATTTCCAAGGTCGCTCATGGAGCTAGAAGCCGTGAATATGTTGGCGTATCTGACTGGCTGAAGAATGCAGGTATTGTCAATATCTGTTATTGCTTGGAGCACCCTGAATTACCGTTGAAGGGAAACTATGACCCGGACAATTATCGAATGTACTATGGAGACACGGGGCTGCTTATTGCTTCGCTGGATGATGAAGCTCAGGCAGATTTACGCCAAAACAAAAACTTTGAGGTCTATAAGGGAGCTTTATTTGAAAACATTGTGGCGCAGATGCTGGTTGCACAAGGTTATGGGCTATATTTTTTCCGCAACCGAACGGCTACGCTGGAAATGGATTTCTTTATCCGTGATGCGGAATCTTTGATTCCTGTGGAGGTCAAGGCAAAGAACGGGGCAGCCAAATCTCTGAACGCCTTGATTGATAATACTGCCTATCCAGATATTCAGCGTGGGATAAAACTAGGCGATACGAATATTGGCTGTAATGACAAGTTCATAACTTTCCCGTATGCACTAACATTCTTATTGAAGCGTTGGATTATGGAACGAATACAAAGAGCAAATAGTTAATCTCAGAAGATAAAAAAGCGCAAAGCCTCAAATCTTGGTACAATAGGAGTGCAAACAAATCATTATCTGAGTTTTTTGAGGTAGTCCGTGATTTTCTGCCTTGCAGCCGGAATATCGCTGCTGTAGATATCCAAATAGTTTTCTGGGATTTTGGCCTGTGTTGCTTTCTGAACTGCCTCCAGGCTTTCGCCCGTGCCGCCGCCTCCGTGGGTCACAATAGGCACCAGTATCTTACCTGTCCAATCGTATTGCTTCAGGAATCCTTCTACGGGCATTGGCAGCGTATTCCACCAAAGTGGGTAAACAAGAAAAATCACATCGTAATTTTCCATCTGCGGCAAAGGTCTTTTTAATGTGGGGGCTTTGCCGCTTTCCAGTTCCCGTTTTCCCTCCTTGGTGGTCTCGCCATAGTCGGCGGGATAGTTTTTTTCTGTTTGAATGGCGAAAATATCGCCGCCTGCCGCATCCTGCACCATATAGGCAATCATCTCGGCGTTGCCGATGATTTCATGTCTATCCTTCATAATGGAGGCCCCGGATACAGCATCTACATCGGACGGGAAATTCGTATTGCCCACACGGCTGAAATATACTGTCAGTACACGTCCGGGAATCGAAACCTTGTCTCCGGCAATAACGGCATTTCTTTCTACATATACCTGATGATACCAACGGTCAAGGTAGGGCATACCGAAAATTCCGACTGCTGCCAGCACGAACGCCGTTCCTGCCAGACCGAAAAACACTTTTCCGTGTATATATCGTCTGGCATGAAGCAGCAGATGGACAAACAGCAGAACCAATGCACCGATGGCTGCGCCTAGATGAATGGAACGCAAGTTCCATGTACTTTCCAACCGGAACCACGGAAACAGATCCCGGGACAGCGCCATTCCCGATAAGACGAGAAGGACGAGGCTCACAGCGAAAAGGATAATGCTAATATTGTTCGCCAAGCGCAAGGGAGGATATGTACCGTCAAGTAAATGCGTATAGAAATAACGATTCTTGATATTGTGCAGAACAGTCAAGGCGATAAACAGACAGCCAAGCAGTTCATGTACCGGATGTGGCAGGAACATCCCACCCAGTTCCGCAAAGAACAGGCACAGTAAAATGATGTCCAGTAATTTTTTAGCAGTTGTTTTTCTCATGGCAGCCTCACTTTGCTGGGCGATTTTCGTTGCCCCAATCGCACAGTTTGTCTAGTACCTGTACCAGCGAATGGCCTCGCTCGGTCAAGGAATATTCTACCTTCGGCGGCATTTGGTCATAGACATAACGCTGAATCAGTCCGTCTGACTCCAACTCTTTGAGCTTCTGGCTGAGTGTCTTGTCTGCCACTTTTTTCAGATAGCGTCGCATATCATTGAAGCGGACAGGCTCATATTCCATGAGACAATACAGAATAACGGGCTTGTACTTTCCGGCAATGAGCGACAGCGTATAGCTGTAGCCTGTTGTCTCAAAGTCCGCATCTTCAATTCTTTTCTTCTCCATAGCTTACCTCCAAGTAAGTACCTTTCAAAAAAATCAGTACTTGATTTAAGATTCCTTAGTCGTATAATAAAATAAGTAGAAGGAAATGTCAATCAAAAGGAGAGCGAGAACATGAGCAAGAAAATTGTGATTTTGAACGGAAGCCCGCGTCCCAAAGGAAACACTTCGGCCTTAGTGGAGGAATTTAAGCGGGGGGCAGAAGAAGCAGGTTGTACGGTGACGGCTTTTGTGCTGGACAAGATGGAAATCCACGGCTGCAAGGGATGCTTTGGCGGCGGTAAAAATCCCGACAGTCCTTGTGTGCAGAAAGATGACATGGACAAGATTTATCCTGCCTATCGTGAGGCAGATGTAGTGGTGCTGGCATCGCCCCTATACTACTGGAATCTCAGCGGACAGCTCCGCACCGCTTTTGACCGTTTGTTTGCGGTGGCAGAGTGCGACCCCAATTATAGGAATCCCAAGAAGGATTCTGTCCTCCTCATGGCAGCGGAGGGGTATGGTTTCGATGATGCTCTTGGATATTATCAGAACCTTATGAAACATCTCGGCTGGAAGGAACTCGGCCATGTGCTGGCCGGGGGTGTCATGAAGGTCGGCGACATCAAGGAGCGCAAGGAATTGAAGGAAGCATACGAGCTTGGCAAGTCTGTGGCTGCAGGAAATGGTCTTTGAAGGGCGGTAATGGGACAAGTGTATCGTTATTTGTTCTGGGGGAAATACGCAGGGATTTCCATTTATCGAAGATTAGGCGGTTAGCAGTTTTTATTTACTTTGCTTTACAAATGCTGTCCATCCAATTAAACAGTTCCGGCAGGTCATAGTCACCGGCATGGCCGCGATTCCAGGGGGAATAGAAGTTCACATCTACGCCGCTGTTTTGCAGTTTCAGCGCCAGAATAGCTGGAATCGCAAGTGCCGTGTCGCGGTCAATAGCGCCATGGCGAATGCGGAAGTGTTTGGCAGTTACGGCTTTGCCGTTGCCGATAAAATTCATGGGGTTCATGAGTTTTATTGTTTCTTATCCAAGGTCAGCAGGTTTCCTTGTTCATCTTTGAGTTGCAGGCTGTTGACGTATGCGGGGAAAGCATCTTTCAAGACCTTGGAAACGGCGATTTCCTCTTGGGTCATCTGCACTTCCTGCTGGCTTGCCGTAGGATTGTTGGCTGCATTCGCATCCAGTGCTTTGGGCGGCAGGGCAGGTTTGCCCGTTTGGCCGCCGGGAACGTTCATGCCCTGGTTGGCCAAATCCTGTAACTGCCACATGGCCATATAATAGCTGTTGACGCCATTGAACATCCATTCGTAAGCCATATCGGCGTGGTCTAAATTAGTAATAGGGCAGTAATCGCTGGAGGCAAAAATATCGTCCCGTTCATCTGCTGCACCAATCTCTTTGAGATACGGCTCATAATCTTTGGCATTGCCTGTCGCGCCTAAAAGTGCGGACAAAGCGCCGCCCGCGCTGGTTCCATTGGAAATGATTTTTTCGGTGTCACCGGCGGGCAGGCGCTTTTTGTTATGTCGTAAGTAGCGTACAGCCGCCTTGTAATCTACAATGAGAGCCGGGGCTTTGCCGACATATAACCGCCTACACCATTGGGCATGAAGATGGGGGCGTTTTTTTTCGTATAGTCATTGACTTTGCCGTTGTCAAAATAAGCTGCCGGAATAAAGATATTCATGGACTGAGCGGCCTTGTTTTTGGGATGGGCGACATAGACCACATTGCGGTAAGCCCGATACTTGACCTCCTGCCCATTGACCATTTCATGCGGCGGCTGCACGATAAAACACCTTATACGGCGGCTTTGAATTTGGGCACTATCCCTGTATTATCTCAATATGGCCTGCATACAAAACTCTTGGACTTTCAAGAAAAAAATCCCCATATCCAGCTCAATATTGTTGAGGACAGGGGAGAAGAAATCTTGCGTATGCTCGATTGTGAGCTGGTGGAATTAGCTGTGTTGCGTGCGAACAGCCTGCCGGATGATTGTTATAAATCCTTAACGCTGGGTACAGATAAGCTGGTGTTTGTTTGCAGTTCTACCCATCCCTTGGCTGCATGTTCAGAAGTCTGTCTAAAGGATTTTCAGCAGGAGGATTTTTTCCTGTTGGACATGGGGCAAAACTTTGCTGATTCGGTGCAGCATGCCTGCGCTCGTGATGGTTTTGTGCCACACATCCGGCAAAGATTTATCCGCATGGAAACCATCTTGGGCTATGTGGCTGCCGGCGCTGGTGTGTCACTGCTGATGGAAAAGGAATTGACAGCGTTTAATCTGCGAAATGTCGCGGTCAAAAAATTATCGCCCACCATTTCCGACACCATTGCGTTGGTATTTCCCCATGGGCGTCATCTGTCACCGGCAGCAGCTACCTTGCGGAACTTTTTAGGAAATTTCACAGGGAAACGTATATAATGCAGCGAATATTATCATGGTAAGACATTATCCATGAGAAAGGACTGATGATTATGAACAGAAAAATGCGTGTTTTCCTGTGTTGGGCAGCACTGATGCTGCTGACTGTGGGAACGGTTTTTGCAGGGCATTTGGAGGATATTGCCACCAGAGGTACTATCCGTATCGGTACAACTGGCGATTACATTCCCATGTCATACCTGAATCCTAAGACGGGTGTATACGAGGGGATTGATGCGGAACTCTCGCAGTTGATTGCCGACTCTTTGGGCGTGAAAATCGAGTATGTGCCTACGAGCTGGCCTACGCTTACCGCAGATACATTGGCCGGGAAATTCGACATAGCCCTGTGCGGAATCTCCCGAAATTATGCACGAGCCAAGACCATGGCCATGTCGGATGCCTACGGCGAAGGGGCTTTCGGCAAAACGATTTTGTGCCGGAAAAGCGATGCCAAGAAATATCAAAGCCTTGCCGACATTGACAAGCCGGAAGTGCGTGTCATGATTAATCCCGGCGGCACCAATGAAAAATTTGCTCATGCGAACCTCAAACAGGCCAAGCTGATTGTCCATCAGGAAAATGCTGACATTCCCCGGCAGGTAGCGGAGGGCAACGCCGACATCATGATAACGGAAACCGTGGAGGCCGCCCGTTATATCGAACTGAATGACAAACTCGCAGCTCCGCTGATGAAAGCGCCTTTCACCCGCCATTCTTGCGGCATACTTATGCAAAAAGGCGACCAGGAGTTTTTGAACTATATCAACTTTGTTCTGGCAGAACTGAAAATGGACGGAACTCTGGCCAAGCTGGAGAAGAAATACTTATATAGGTGAGAGGCTGTCTAATATAGGTATTCATTATACAGGACTGAAAAGCATTACGGATATTGATTTTTGAAATGCTTGTAACAAAAGTGTTGACAACTTATGAAGTGGATGTTATACTGCACATGTAAGTTAAAAGTTTACATGTGCAGTATAACATTTTGAGGAGGCTTTTAACAGCCAAGCATAACTTATAAAAAGTTGATAAAAACCGATAAAAATCTAAGCAATCTAAGCAAAATTACTTTCCGATACAGAAATAGTACAATGCCCATAAAGGCATGGTATAATTGTTCGTATAGGGGAGGTGAATGCGATGATAAGGTCAGTCAGGATACGACTACTGCCAAACAACAAGCAGAGAACTAAACTTTTTCAGTTCGCAGGTGCTTCAAGATTTGCCTATAACTGGGCTTTAGATAAGCAGATGGATAATTTCAGAGAAGGCAGAAAACTGCAAAGTGATTATGACCTTCGCAAGGAGTTCACTGTT
>DFHU01000054.1:9459-9907 GCA_002373045.1 Pseudoselenomonas ruminantium
GCATAGCGTACAAGAACTTCTTCCACAAGCAGAGGCAGAAAGGGTATGTCAAATATTCACCCAGGAAGCTGGCACATTTTGCCCGCATCGACAGGAAACCGACCGTCTATGACATGAACGGGCACCCTAAGTTTCGCAGCAAAAAGAATGGCGATTTTCGTTTCTATCAGGACAATGTAAAAATCCAGTTCACAGCTACGCATGTTAAGCTGGAAAATATAGCTGGCAGCAGAAAAAAGAACCGTCAACGGCTCAACTGGATAAGGCTTGCCGAAAAGGGAAGAATTCCTGTAAAGGGAAGATACACCCAACCACGGATAACCTTTGACGGTGAAAACTGGTGGCTTTCCGTAGGAATCAGAACTGCTTATACGCTAAAGCAAATGCGAGGACTAAACTTCAGTCGCAAACAGCCGGGACGTTTCTGCACAGAAGGTGTCGGCATTGA
>DFHU01000051.1:0-6381 GCA_002373045.1 Pseudoselenomonas ruminantium
AAGTTCTGTCAAGCATCAGTTTCCAAGTGGCTGCCTAAGGGAAGTACCAAAAACATCGCATTAAGCTCCAATAAGAGCTTTCCGGCATAGTCAGGATATAGTGCCAACATTCTTTGCCGGAATTCAGAAAATGATTTTGCCTCGGCTATTACCTTGCCAGCACTACGCAAATAATTCATTTCCTCCTGTAAGACCTGAGGGGAAAAGTCATTCCCATGTCCGGGAAAAATA
The DNA here is from genome assembly GCA_002373045.1 of Pseudoselenomonas ruminantium. GTDB lineage: Bacteria > Bacillota > Negativicutes > Selenomonadales > Selenomonadaceae > Selenomonas_A > Selenomonas_A ruminantium_J. The sequence goes on from DFHU01000051.1 coordinate 232, forward strand.
TCCTTAAAAGATTTTTGCTGACAGGACTTTAAAGCTGCAATCCATTCCTCGATATGATTATCTGCCACATATATATGCGTGTGGGCGTAAACCATATCGGAAGCAAACAGGATTTTCTCTGCTGGGATTTCCAGCACAGCCAATGAGCTTGTTTCCGTGTTCAGAATTTCGTGGACATAAATTTCCACTCCATCTACCACAAAACGTCCCTTTTCCAAAGTATGATTCGGCAGTACAGCTTCATCTCCTATTTTGTCACCTAACCGTGGCTTGTTCCTCTGAAACGCTGTTACCGCATCTTTTTCCATCTCCATACGGACAGTTGGCAGGGCATAAATCTGCTCTCCGGCAAATACGGACGTGCCAAACCAATGGTCTGGATGTGCATGCGTAATTATGACCCGTGCAATCGGCTTATTCAGCCTAACCGCCATCGCTTTCACTTTTTCAGCGTATGGCAGCAGACACTGCGTGTCAATAACCAGCAAGTGACTGGCCGTTTCCACAATATAGCTGTTCGCCAGACAGCCATCTTCACCTGCCGAATAAACATGAACCGAAAAATCCCGATAGTCTTTTCTCTTCCATCCCATGACAAATTCCTCCTAACATTTTTCTTACATCACTTGTATATGCAAATGATAACGCAGCAAATTTGACTTGTCAATAAGGAATCTCAAATTATTGGCGCAGAAATACAAAAAGAGACGCCCCAAAAGCGCGTCTCCTCTGCAGATATCTGGCTCTCGCCGGCGCAGGTTTTGCTCTGATTCCTGAGCATCTTATTCTCCCCCATAAGGAACTGGTCTTTCTCCCCTGGGAAGAATCCCCCCATGCCCCTATGGGCATCTATTACCGCCAACAGGCAGTCATTGATAAAAATTCAGCCATTTATAAATTTATCTGTACGGCTGAAAATTACATCGCGGAATTATCGCTTTAACACCGCGCTTAGTGCCTGCCTTTTTATTTCATATACCCTGCTATATACCGCTCCAGTATACGCCGCAATGTCCCTTCCAAATCCATTTTCTCATTGGTCAGATTATATTCAAACACACAGCCCTTGACAATCGTACATATATCCTGCGACAGCTGAAATGTATCTATGTCCAGCCGCAATATGGCCTGTTGGCGGGCAAGTTCTGCTTCCTGCTGGCAACGAGCCATAACCGTCCCCTGCAAAAAAGCGTTGTTTTCACTGCACAAATAGGCCGATAACGCCATATTGTCCGTCGTGTAAAACTTGCACATAAACGCCCGCCCCAACTTTTGATACTTGCGGACAAGATACATATAGAGCTCTGTTATACGTCCGGCAAAGTCGGTCAGCGGCGTCCATAATTCAATTTTGGCAAAGGATTCTTCCCGCACGAAGTACATCAGCAAATCGTCTTTATTCTGAAAGTAATGATAAAACGTGCCAATAGATACATCAGCGGCCTTACACACCTGCCGCACCGTCAGCGTTCCGGCACCGTCTTTTTTTATCAGCGCCACAACCGCACGTATGATTTTTTCTTTGTTGTCGCCGTCAGCAGCATTCCCTGCCGGACGGCCTCTTTTTGCTGGCACAATATCACCTCTAAAAATTTTAGAACATGTTTTATTTTTCTCTTGACATTATAACACATGGTTGTTAATATAGCAAATAGAACAAGTTCTATTAACTATCAAGTCGTAAAATTAGAACGCGTTTTATTTCAAATGACGAAAGGATGAAAAATTATGGAAATCGTATACTGGTCTGACTATGCCTGCCCCTACTGCTACATTGGCGAAACACACATGAAAACAGCCCTACAGGAACTTTCCCTCACGGACAAGGTAAAAATAGAGATGAAAGCCTTTGAACTTGACCCCTTTGCCAGCAAGGAATATACCGGCACAACCGTAGACCGCTTTGCTCGCAAATACGGACTCAGTACAGAAGCTGCTGCCCAGCGCATCGAAGATATTTCGGCTATGGGACGGCGATCAGGACTGGACTTCCGCTATGCCCAAACCCGGTACACGAACACGCGCGATGCCCACCGCCTGACCAAACTGGCCATGGCCGAATACAGCCCGGAACTGGTAGACAAATTAAGTGAAGCATTTTACAAGGCTTACTTCACCGACGGCTTGGAACTGGCGAATCATGCGGTTCTTCTGCAAATCGCCCTGCAAGTCGGCATGGATGAAAAACGGGTACGCGCCGTACTGGAAAGCCGGGAATTTGAAGCAGCCGTCGTAAACGATGAAGTTGCGTCTGCACAGGAAAACATTCATGGTGTCCCCTACTTTATCATTGCAGGCAAATACGCCGTCCCCGGTGCTATGCCTGTTGATGCCATGAAAGAACTCCTGCAGAAGGTATACGAACAGGAACGCACACCGGAGGAAATCATCGCGGCCACTGCCGGCTCCGCCTGTGGGCCTGACGGCTGTTCCTTTTAAGCGTGAGGAGGGGCGATGATGATTTACACGCTAAATGTGCGGGGCGTATTTCCCGTAAACTGCTACGCCCTAATCAATGAACAGAGCCAACATGGTTTCCTCGTTGACCCCGGCGCACAGGGAGAGGATATTCTCGCCGTTATCCATGAAAAACATTGGCAGATTGAAAAAATCCTCCTGACTCATGGACATTTTGACCATACAGGTGCCGTAAATTTTCTGCGGCAGAATTTGGACATCCCCATACTGATTCACGAAAACGGGAAGGATTATCTGCAAAACACCACCCTCAATCTGTCTGCCTGCTGCGGTGAACATATCCTTGTCGATGATGCCAGTTTTGTCCATGATGGCGATTATATACAGCTTGCCGATGGTTCGCTTGCGCTAAAGGTTCTCCATACCCCCGGCCACACCCCGGATTCGGTCATTTACTATAATGCTGACGGACACTATGCACTGGTGGGCGATACCATATTCAAAGGTGCTGTCGGTTCCACCGAATATCCCGGCGGCAATAAGACCGACCTTGCCCATAGCCTGAAAAAAATTTTTGCCCTTCCCGCCGACACCATTCTCTATTCCGGCCATTCCCGCCCCGCACTATTGGCACAGGAACAGCAGCGTAATCAGCGTTCCATGTCGATAAATTAGGCACAATTCCATATAATCAACACATCTTAAGACAAAAGAGGCTGTGAAGAAATTATCATTTATGCAATAATTTCTTCACAGCCTCTGCATTTAAATTTTACTTCCCGCCGGTTTGACAATTTTCCTGCAATATCAGGCAATCTTGGATTTTGGATTATCTGCAAACAGGAAAAAAGCGTTCTAATGACGAATAAAAACTTAATTTCACATAGATTAACTATAGGAGGCCTGCTTTATGTCAATTGAAAATGAACGAAATTCACAGGCTCAAGCTAATCCTGTGTTCATAACGGCCAAAACCGCCATCTGCCTTATGGCAGCCGCTGATATTTCAGATGCGTCCGCAATCGTCCGTTGCTTAGGACTTGAAAATCACGCCCCTCTGCAAAATATGACGGACCCTGATGTTGTACTGGGCAATGCTCTGGTGGTTGAAACAAAATATCGCACCATGTGCTCTTTGATAAAAGCTTCCGGCTGTCATGTATGTGTTGACTTACCCTGCGGGTATACGCCAAAAGCTTTGCACCTGTCCAAGGCAGGCATGCGTTTCATCGGGCTTGATCTGCCCATTGTCGTGCAGGAAATAGCGCCTATCATCCGCTCGCTTACTACCAGTTCTGACGAAATATCCTTTCACGGTATAGATGCCACCAACTATGAATCCATCCGTACTGCGCTGCATAATGTGACCGGGCCGCTATGCATTACCACCGAGGGTATGATGATGTATTTTGACGCACATGAGGCAGACACTGTCGTTTCCAATATCCGTGCCATGCTTGAACAGCATGGCGGTTTATGGATAACGCCTGACCCGGAATTTATACTACAATTTTTTTATAGCTTCCGTTCTATATTTGGCAAGGATTCACTGGCTAAACTCGCCGCTTCCAAAGAAAGCGCCCAACAGCAGGCTAATGTAGCCAGCCTGTCTAATCCTTTGATCATCAACCCCGATGATATTATCCGCTCATCAAAAACAGCTGAGGATTTTATAAACAGCCACGGAATGAAAGTCAAAAAAATAACATTAGCTGAACACATCCCCAACTTAAGCATTTACCGGCAGCTGACGCAGAAACAAATCAGAAACTTCAAAACCGCTATGAACGATTGCCATTATTGGATTATCACTCTGGATGAGCAAAGACAGCCGGCTGACAACGCCGAACAACAAACCACGCCCTTCGAGATGAACTACGCTCTGGAAAACAATATGTTCAAAGTATCCATAGGCGGCAGACTTGACAGCCTTACAGCGCCACAGCTTTTAACAGCATGGGAAAAAATAAAAACGACCAGTATGCCTGTGGGAGCAGAAATTGACTGCGCAAAACTTGGATACATCACCTCTGCCGGAATTCGTGTATTTCTTATCCTACAAAAAGCACTGGGCAAAAACTTAGCGTTGACCAATGTCAATTCATCTATGGAAAAACTATTCATTCAAAAAGGTTTCACCGTTCCCCCACTACGATGAAATAACACACCTGAACTTAGCAGCCACGCAAAGGCTCTCGCTGTCTGAATCTCAGGCTCCCTAAAATGCCCGCGAATTTATCGGTTTGGTAAGCTGCCCAAAGGGAGAACATAAGCGATTTTACAGCTTCATGACTGCTCAAAATATGTTATAATGATTTCAGTTATGTAATGAGGAGAATGTTATGCTACAAGAAACCACAGGCTATATCATTTGCCGTACAGCTCGCAAGATTCATCAGTTCATGACAAAAGTATTAGCCGATTATGACATCACCCCAGAACAATGGGTGGTGCTGCAAATTGTCAGCAAGGAGAAAAACCTTTCTCAACAAGAATTAGCTGCGCGCTTGGAAAAAGACAAAAACAGCACCAAAGCTTTGGTGGACAGACTGATAAAAAAAGAATTATTGACCCGTCAAAAAGATGACAGCGATAAACGGTTCTATCAGCTGCAAGCCACCCCCGCTGGTATCTTTCTCACCAAGGAACTGGCAAAACTTGACTATGACTTTATGCGGGAAACCGAATCCGGGCTTACAGACGAGGAATTAACCAGCTTTACAAAAACCCTCACTAGACTGGAAGAAAAAATCACGGCTAAGCTGTGATTTTTTTCTTAACAATAGTATGTCAACGTACTATTATATTAGTATGTTAACATACTATTGTTAGGAGGCATCTAATGATGAATTTCTATTCACCTATTTCCAGAAAAAACTTTCTCAAAGGCAGTCTGGCTCTAACCGCCGGCTTGTTATTGGGTGACCCACAGGCATTCGCTGCATCCACAGAATATCCCCATTCGCCGGAGGAAGCTACCGGTGAAACAGCCATGCACTATTTATTTGACCGCACGCCCATCGAACCCGCGCAAGTCTTTGACAACCTTTTCTACATTGGCTCCATCTCCGTAGCTCAATTTGTGGTGCGCACCAGTGAAGGTCTTATCATGATTGACTCCGGCTGGGATGAACAGGATGCAGACTATGCCGCCGCCAGCATGAAAAAGTTAGGCTTATCCCCTGCCGACACCCGCTATATTCTCCTTACCCACGGCCACAGCGACCACTATGGTGGTGCCCAGTTCTTCAAGGATAAATATGCACCGCAGGCAAAAATCGGCATTAATATCATTGACAGCAACTGGTATTCGGTAATTCCCGCTCAAAATGCTTTTTCCGGCGTACGTCCCCATATTGACATTGAGTTGAATGACCGTCAAATCATAACCTTAGGCGACACAAATATTTTTCTCGTACTCACTCCTGGTCATACCCCGGGCTGCCTGTCCATGATTGTCCCAGTCACTGACCATGGTGAAGAACATCATGTGGCCATTTGGGGCGGCACCGGCACACCAGCCAATCTGGAAATGAATTACCTCTATCTAAGCGCAGTAAACTACTTCGCAAAATACACCGCTGATTTCCAGGTTGATGTAGAAATGAGCGCCCATGGCTGGGTAGACGATACCTTTCCCCGTCTGGAAAAACTCAAACACCGCCGCCCTGGCCAGCCCCATCCCTTTGTTATCGGTCAGAAAAAATACCGTAAGTATGAAGATGTCTTCCG